>NZ_JAIQDF010000031.1:0-48641 GCF_020037055.1 Myxococcus sp. AS-1-15
AACGACCAGGCCCTCACCCAGTACCTGGTGAGCACCTACTACTCCGCCGCCGTGCTCGTCCCCGACGCGCTGGGCGTGCTGGAGAACGTGGCGCTCGGCGCCTGAAGCACCTCGCCACATCGTGAAACATGACGGCGGGCCCGGTGCGTTTCCTCGCGCCGGGCCCGTCGCGTTGGACGCGAGCCGCTTCACGGAGCTGAGCCTGCTTTGCAGAGCTTGCTTGCTATCCCACCCGCCGTCCGTGCCAGTCTGGCCGCATGAACCGCGTCCTCTTGCTGGCCGGACTGTTGAGCCTCGTTGCGTGCAAGGGCTCTTCCAACGGGCCCAACGACACCCCCGACGCAGGCCCCCACAACCCAGGTGACCCTGATGGTGGGCCCGGAGGGAACCAGGCCGCCGCGTGCGTGGTGCAGACGGTGCTCGCCGAGCGCTGCGCCAGCTGTCACGGCGCGATGCCGAGCCAGGGGGCGACGATGCCGCTGCGCACCCTGCACGACATGCGGGTGAGCTCGTCGATGGACGGGCGGCTCAGCAACGCCGAACGAGCGCTCATTCGCATGCGTGACAACGCGTCTCCGATGCCGCCGGCGCCGCATGCGCGCGCGAGCACCGCCGAGCTCACCGCGCTCGAGACCTGGATAGGGGAGGGGATGCCTCTCTGCAATGGCACGGGGGGCCCGCCCGTGACGGAGGTGGCCGAGCCCAACCTGCTCGACCAGTCCACGCTCTTCAGCTGCACCGCGGGCGTGCGCTCGGATGCGCCGACGCGCATCCGCCGCATGAACCGGCGCGAGTTCACCCGCAACGTCGGTGGCTCGGTCGAGCGCAGCTGGACGGGGTTCAGCTTCTACGACAACCCGCTCGACCCCAGCGCCATCGAGCAGTACAGCTCCTGGGCCACGGACGAGACGCTGGACGAAGCCACGGTGGAGCTGTTCCTGCCGGTCGTCGGCGAGGCCGCCTCGCCGTGGACGATGAACTACCCGGACGGCAACCGGATGGAGCGCGTCTTCACCAACAGCCGCTTCAGCTGCATGTTCAACGACGCGAACCCGAGCGACACCTGCAAGCGCTTCCACCTGGGCCAGATGCTCGAGTTCGGCGTCTTCTTCCGCCCGCCCACCGAGGATGAGCTCACCCGCCTCACCGCCTTCGCGACCGAGGTCATCGCGCAGGAGCCGAGCAAGTCCGCGCAAATCCGGGCGGACTCCATCACGCGCATCTCCAACGCCGCGTGGATGATGACCGGCGCCCTGTTCCGCCGCGAGATGGGCGGCGAGCCGGTGGACGGCCGCGTGGAGCTGACCGGCCTCGAGCTGGGCTCTCAGCTGGCCTACGCCCTGGGAGGGCGCGCCCCCTCGGCCACGCCGAGCTTCGTGTGGCCGCACTACTCCGCGCCCCTGGAAGGGCACCTGGCGGACGTGGCCACGGCCGCGAAGGATGGCTCGCTCACGCAGGATGCGACGACCACCGCGCTCATCCAGAAGTACCTGGGCGGCGTCGACGCCAACCAGAACGGGACCCCGCGCTTCGACCTGGTGCAGGACTACAACGAGGAGCAGCGCGCCAAGCGTGGACAGTACTGGCTGGGGGACGGCGTCGCGGGCTTCTTCCGCGAGTGGCTCGGCTACGGGCACGTGGCGGGGGTGTTCAAGGAGTCCCCGGCGGCGACCTCGCGCTTCGAAATCGAGGGGCTCGGCTACATCAGCTCCGTCTCCTACGACAACCTGCTCACCAACTTCCATCCGCTGGAGCCGACCTTCATCCAGCAGTTCGACGACCTGATTGCCCGGGTGGTCGTCGAGGACAAGGACGTGCTGGCGAACCTGCTCACCACGCGCACCTTCTACGTGCCCTCCATGCAGAACGCGGCCTATGACTCGCACAAGGGCCTGTCGCATCCCTACAACGTCAGTGAGATCCTCCCGGCGACCGTCGCGGGCCGCTGGAAGACGCTGCCCGCCACCGAGCGCGCGGGCGTGCTGACCCACCCGGTGTGGCTGGCCGCGCACGGCGGCAACTTCGAGGACGACCCGTCCATCGTCCACCGCGGCAAGTGGGTGCGGGAGAACCTCCTGTGTGGCTTCGTCCCTCCGCTGAGCACCGTGCAGGTGGCGGCCCAGGTCGGCGCCCACGCTCCCGACAAGAACGCGCGCCGCCGCCTCCAGGAGGCGACCGCCGGCGCGCAGTGCCAGGGCTGTCACCGCCTGATGGAGCCGCTCGGCCTGCCGTTCGAAATCTACAACCACGCGGGCTTCCTGCGCGCGAGGGACCATTCGACGAGCGGAGGGTGGACGACGCCGGACGGCAGCTCGACGCTCACGTCGATGCCGGACCCCGCGCTGGACGGCCCGGTGCGCGACGCGGTGGAGCTGAGCGAGCGCTTGGCGACCTCGCGGCACGTGAAGCGCTGCTTCCTGCGACAGACCTTCCGCTACTTCATGGGGCGCCCGGAGAACCCGAGCGACGCCTGCACGCTGACGCAGATGGAGCAGGCCTATGACCAGAACAACGGCTCGTTCTCCAAGATGCTGACCACGCTGATGACCAGTGACACCTGGAAGACGCGGCGCGTGCCGCGGGCTGGAGAGTGACCGCCATGTTCTCGCGACGAACCGTCCTGAAGGGCATGGCCGCCGGCCTCTTCGCGCCCTACTTCCACGACGTCTACGCCCAGTCGTCGTCGAAGCCGCCGGCGCGCCTGGTGCTGGTGCTCGAGTGCAACGGCGTCTATCCCCGCGCGCTCCTGAGCGCGGGCACCCGCGCGGCGCTGGGGGGGCGCGCCAACACCACCGACCGCATCTTCTGGGACGCGTACAAGGACACGGCGCTGGTGCGTGAAGGCGACAATCTCGCCACCGCGACCTGTCTCGGACCGCTGGCGGCGTCCTCCGGCAACATTGATCTGGTAAACCGCTCCGCCGTGCTGCTGGGGCTCTCCAGCCTCATCGCGGGCGGCGGGCACTCCAGCGGGACGGGGGCGCTGAGCTGCGCGGTGAACGGCGCGGGCGCGACCTTCGACGCGGTGATCGCGCCTCGCCTGCGCCGGGGGGCCCCGTTCGACGTGCTGCGCCTGGGCACCAGCTCCGCGCGCGTGTCGATTGTGTACGAGACGTGCGCGCTGGGGCCTCGCAAGCCCGCGGGCATCATCGTGAACCCGTCGCTCGCGTTCGACAGCACCTTCGGCTCGCTGCTCGGTGGCTCGACGAACGGGCGGGACAGGAAGATGCTCTTCGACTTCGCGCTGGCCGACTCGCGCAAGGCGCTGGCGGAGTTCAAGGGCAACTCCAACGAGCGGCTGAAGCTGGAGCGCTACCTCTCCTCGCTCGAGTCGCTGCGCACGCGCGAGGACCAGCTCGCGGGCATGGCGGACCGCGTGCGGCCGTACCTGCCGCCGGCGCCGAAGGACAACCCGCTCATCACCGGCGCGGGCTCACCGCCCGACTCGCTGAAGTGGTTCGAGGCGCAGTTCCAGATCGCCACGGCGTCGCTGCTGGGTGGATTGACGAACACGGTGGTGCTGGCGACGGGAAGCTCGGGCTTCGACGTGGCCTACGGCGCGGACGTGGCCGACGTCGCGCGACACAGCCTGCAGCACGGCCTGGACGCGGGGCAGAACTGGGACCGCGTCGCCGAGGTCACCCGCCGCCACGTGCAGCTGGTGGCGAACCTGGCGAGGACGCTGGCCGCCACGCCGGAGATTGGCGCGAGCGGCTCGATGCTGGACCACACCGCCATCGTCTTCATGTCCGACAACGGCGAGCAGCACCACTCGACCTCGCGGGAGTGGCCCAAGCTCGTGGTCGGCGGCAACGCGCTGGGCCTGAAGACCGACGGGCGCACCGTCGTGTACCCGAAGTTCGACGCGGCCCGGAACCGGCAGGTCTCCAACCTCTTCAACACGCTCGGCCACGCGTTCGGGGACGCGGACTTCAACACCTTCGGGCAGGAGGGCAGTACGCGCATCGCGCCGGGGCCGCTGAGCGAGCTGTATGGCTGAGCCGTGGGCTCGGGCTGGGTTCTCGGGCCTGATGTATCAGCAGGTCAGCCTCTTCTGACCCCTCGGCGGGTCAAGGAGCGTTCCGCGGCTCAGGGGCACACCCGCGCCGACAGGCCTGACGCATGGTCGCCTGGCGGTCCCCCGACGGAGCCCTGTCTCCTCCTGTCTGGCCGTGCCGCGGTCCCTTCCGTCCGGATGCGGCGTGCCCAGTATTGCCTGAGTCGAGCAGGAAGGCCGAGCCTCCTCCCGCCAGCCGGGCTCGCGGCGCCGCGTCCGCGGCCCGGTGCTCGTCGCGACCATCATGACGCCTCGATTCGCGCGCCTCACCGAGCGGCTGAACATGAGCTATTGGCTGGTGCCCGCGCTGTGTGTCGTGGGAACCATCGGCCTCTCCTACCTCGCCCAGGCCATCGACTCGCGACTGGAGCAGACGGAGCACGCCTGGTACCTCTTTCGAGGCGGGCCGGAGGGCGCCCGCTCGGTCCTCACCGCGGTGGCCTCCTCGATGATGACGTTCGCGGGCCTCGTGTTCTCCGTCACCATCCTCGTCCTCCAGCAGGCCAGCAATCAGTTCTCTCCGCGCGTGATGCGCACCTTCCTGGGGGACCGGCGGAGTCAGCTCGCCCTCGGCATCTTCGTGGGGACGTTCGTCTACGCCCTGCTGACGCTGCGAGGCGTCCGAGGCGCGACGGAATGGCGGGGCAACGAGGGCTACGTGCCCTCGCTCTCGGTCTGGCTCGCCGTCGTCCTCGCGCTGCTCTGCGTGGCGACGTTCATCTACTTCATCCACCATGTCGCCCAGTCCATCCGCGCCGTGGTCATCCTCGAGCGCATCCGTCAGGAGACCTGCCGCACCCTGGAGCGGATGTACCCGGAGGGCATCGGCCAGGACGCGGAGGAGGGGCGCCTGGAGCGACCCGTGGCGCCCGCATCACTCCTCGTCCCCCATGACGGGCCGTCCGGGGTCCTCGTCGTCATCGACGAGTCACGTCTGCTGGCCTGTGCCCGGGAGGCCGACGTCCTGCTGGCCCTGCTGCCGATGATGGGTGACTTCATCCCCCACGGCGGCCCGCTCTTCGAGGTGTGGGGAGACGCCGCGAAGCTCGACGTGAAGGCCTTGACGGAGGCCGTGGTCGTCGGCCCCGAGCGGACGCTCCAGCAGGACACCGCGTTCGGCTTCCGCCAACTCGTCGACGTCGCGGAGCGGGCCCTCTCTCCGGGCATCAATGACCCCACCACGGCCGTGCAGGCCATCGACCAGCTCCATGACCTGCTGCGGCGCATGGTCCATCGGCGCTTTCCCGCCCCGTCACGCAAAGACGAGGAGGGCGCGCTCCGACTGCTCTGCCCGCGCCCGGACTGGAGCGCCTACCTCCGGCTCGCCATCGACGAGCTTCGCCAGTATGGCGAGCGCTCCGTCCAGGTCGTCCGGCGCCTGCGCTTCCTGCTGGAGGACCTGCTGCGCGTGGCGCCCCCCTTCCGGCGCGCCGAGCTGGAGCGACAGCTCTCGCTGCTGGACGCCAGCATCGAGCGTGCCTTCCCGGACGCGCGTGAAGCCGCCATGGCCCGTCGCGCCAGCCCCCAGGGGAGCGGCCCCTCCTGAGGCGCCACGACCATGGGCCTCGCCTTGGCCCGGACCCCTGAACGGATGCGCTCGCGGGGCCTCGAAGGGGAGCGCCGCGGGGGCCACTCCACGGAGCGTGCCGGAGCGTGGCGAGCGAATCCCCGCCACGCTCCAGCGGACGGCTCACAGCGTCTTCATGTACTCGATGAGCGCGGTGCGCTCCGCGTCCGTCAGCACGTCGGTGAACGTGTGGCCCGAGTTCGACTGGCTGAACATCCGGGTGTTGTAGATCTTCCGGTCCTCGATGTCCGAGTTCGTGAAGCTCGGGGCCACGATGCTGCCCAGGAGGTTCCAGGCCAGCGCGCCGTTGCCGTACAGCAGCGACAGCCCGCCCTCGATGAGCGGCGTCTCGTTCGGGTCCCACGGGTTGCAGTGGTTGAACGGCGAGAAGGTCAGGTAGCTGCACGGAATCGTGTCGTACTTCCACCCGACCTTGCCCTGGTCATAGCCCTTCGCCAGGTCGGTCTCGAAGCCCATCACCACGCCGAACCTCGCCGGCTTCGACTTGCGACGCCAGATGCGCGGTCGGTCCGACGACTTGAGCAGGCTCCAGAGGTCGGGCACCGAGCCGTTGTGGAAGTACGGGCCGGACGCCCAGATGCCGTAGAGCGGCTGCGCGAGATAGCCGATCATGTTGTACTTCTCGGCGCAGCCTTCCTGCCCGTTGTAGCCGAAGAAGCTGTACTTCGCCTGGGTCTCGACGGCGCCGTCGTTGGCGAGCATCCGGGCGTCATCGGTGTCGATGATGTCGATGGGCGTGACGTTGGCCGCCATGCCCTCGAACAACGGAGTGGCGAGGAAGCTCGGGTCGTTCACGTAGCGGGGCGCATAGGCGCCGTGGCAGCTCGCACACGAGCCGTTGCCGGCCTGCTGCGGCTTCGCGACCGGGTTGTTTCGGCTCGGCGCCCACAAGTCGAGCGTGTGGAACAGGACCGCCCCCTGCTGCGCGAGCGCCGTGTTGACCGGCAGCGGGTAGGCCGGCGACTTCAGCCCGAGCATCCAGGTGTTCGCCTGGTACTCATTCTCGAGGATCCACTCGTAGCCGCCCTGGTAGGTCGGCAGCGCGGCGCCCGGCATGTACCAGGAGAGCTCGATGCGCGTGGCGTCGCTGCTCATCCCGGCGTCGTAGAACTTCACCGGCCGGTGCCCGAGGTTCCACCAGTTCGGCGGGTCCTCCGTGCCCGTCGAGCCGGCCGCCCAGATGCTCGGATTGAGGATGACGCCGGGGATGGTCCCGTCGGGGTCGAAGATGGTGAGCAGGGCGAAGAGCTGGAAGTTGGTGATGTTGCCCGTGCCGCGGATGCGGTTCAGGGAGGCGATGGTGAAGGCGGGGTTGAGGCCTCCCAGCTCGCCCAGGAACAGCGTCGCGTCGGTGAGGCCGTTGGTCCCGTGCAGCGCCCCCAGGCCCGCGCCGTCGCTCGGCTTGCCAATCTGGCCGCTGTGGCAGACCGAGCACGTGACGCCAATCTGTCCGCTCCACGAGCCGTCGGCGTTGCGTGTCTGTGTCAGCGCCATGGGCAACTGGCCGGAGCCACCGTTCGTGCGGTTCGGGTCCTCGAAGGGGAGGGGATACGGATTGCGCTGCTGACTGAGCGGGACGCCGTAACGCTCGGCGACGAGGTTGTCGAAGTCGGAAGGGCGGAACGGCAGGCCCCACCTGAGCCACAGCGCGTTGTACTGGGCCGCGGACATCGACCAGAGACTCCACGCGGAGTGGCCGCTGAACTCCCAGCCGGCGTCGGGGTCTCCATTTCCCCCGAGCAGCCGCCCTCCCGCCGCGTTGACCGACCGCAGCTCGCCGCACGTCTGCGGCGTGCGGTTCATGCACGAGTTCCATCCCACGTTGAACACGACGTTCTTGTTCGACGTCGGCGTCACGAGTGAGCGTGGATCCGCCGGCAGGGGCGTCGCATCCGACTTGCCAGTACAGAACTCGAACCAATAGTGCCCGCCGCGCTTGCTGCCGAGCAGGTCGGATTGCGCTGCCGCCGGTGTACTGCCGGCAAATACGAAACACATCGCGACGAGACCGCTTCGAATCAGACGTGCCGCCATGACGTCCCTCCTCCTGTCTGCCTGTGGGTCGGTCGGATGGGGTCGCGGTCCGACCGGTGGGCATGCGCTCGAAGACGTCCGTTTCAGGGCGCACGCTCGGTGTGAGAATAGTTCACATTTGTCGCCAATAAGGGACATTTGTCGCGAAAGTGCCTTGGGCGACTTTTGCTGCTTATTGACGTTTTGGGGGACACCGGAGCCAGGTGGGGCCCGTGCGGGCATCCAGTCCGAGGCATGTCCTGGCCGCCACCGCTGGGTTGTCGAGCGAACCCCGGCGTGGAAGAACGCGCGGTGCCGACTTCGCGTCCGCGACGAACGCAATGGAGTCACGAGCCATGGCTGACGATGCGCGTCAATCCGCCCCCCACCCCGACTTCGTGGCGCGCAAGCCGCAGCAGCAGCGCGCCAAGGTCCGGGTCGATGCCGTGCTCCAGGCGGCGGAGGGGCTGCTGCTCGAATCAGGGCTCTCGGCGTTCTCGATTCCGACGCTGGCGGAGCGTCTGGAGTACCCGCGGTCGACCATCTACAAGTTCTTTCCGACCCCCCAGGCCCTGCTCAACGAGCTGGCGGAGCGCCAGCTGGCGGCGCTGGAGGCGCACCTGACGCGCTATGCCCAGAGCCTGCTGGGGGCCAAGGACTGGCAGGAGCCGATGACGCGCATGGTGCATGCGGCGGCGGACTTCTACCGCGCGCATCCGGCGGCGCAGGTGGTCCTGCTGAGCGGGCCGGTCTCGGATGTGAGCTTTCGCGCGTTCGAGTCCACCATCGCGCGGCTCGGCACGCTCGCGCGCAACCTGCTCGCGACGCACGGCATCGACATCCCGCGGGGGGCGCCGGACATCGCGGCGCTGGCGGTGGAGTTCGGCACCGCGAGCCTCCGGATGTCCTTCTACCTTCATGGCCGCATGACGGACGAGTACACCCAGGCCGCGGCCGACGTGATGCAGTCCTTCCTGGCCATGCGGCTGGGATTGCCGCTGCGCTGAGTCAGGCCCCCGCGAGGTCTTCCAAGGAGCTCACGGGGAGACGAACAGCCGGGTCACGGCGTAGTTGTACTTGCCTGCTTCCTTGAGGGTCACCGCCGAGGTGAGCACTTCCCCTTCGTAGGTGTAGGTGATGCCCCATTTGCCCGAGTGGATCAGCGCGTCGAGCATCTCCGGCGAGGTGCAGGTCTGGAAGTCGGGGAACAGCGCGTGGGGGATGTAGTACGTGCCCGTGGTGAGGTCGATGACGAGGGTGACGTCGACGGGGCCCACCAGGAAGCTGCCTGGGCGTTTCAGGCCCATCAGGCGGACGCGATGCCCGCGCGGAATCGGAGCGTAGAGGTCGAGGTCGGTGCTTCGCATCGCGCCAGGATAGCTCCTCCGATACTCGGGGAAGAGTCCATTTCGAGCCGTGTCTCAGGGCCCGAGGGAGCCGTCCTTCGTGCTCGCTTCAGACAGGTCCGTGAGTATCCTCCGGCCATCAATC
Organism: Myxococcus sp. AS-1-15; assembly: GCF_020037055.1. Taxonomy (NCBI): domain Bacteria; kingdom Pseudomonadati; phylum Myxococcota; class Myxococcia; order Myxococcales; family Myxococcaceae; genus Myxococcus; species Myxococcus sp. AS-1-15. Next base: position 9,150 of record NZ_JAIQDF010000031.1, read on the forward strand.
ATGGACGCACCTTCTCGATGGAGTCTCAAGATGCGTCGGTGGGATGGCTCGACGCCGCCGAAGCCCTCGACGTCCAGCGAGGGCTGGGCACTCGTGGCGCTCGTGGCGGGGGTCCTGCTGCTTCATCTGCTCATCATCGATCAGCCGACCCTGTCCTATGTCTTCGACGAGGCCCACTACGTACCGGCGGCCAGGTGTCTGATGGCCGGGACGGGATGCAACGAGGAGCACCCACCTCTGGCCAAGGTTCTCATCGCACTCAGCATCCAGGCGTTCGGTGACCGGGGATTCGGCTGGCGCCTGCCCTCCGTCTTCGCAGGCAGCTTCACGCTGGTGCTGCTCTACCTCCTCGCGCGGAGGCTCACGGACGGCCGTGTCGCGCTCCTCGCCGCCTTCCTGCTCGGCTTCGAGAACCTCTGGTTCGTCCACTCGTCGATCGCCATGCTCGACATCCCGGCGTTCTTCTTCGCGATGCTGGGCGTCTACTTGTTCACGGGACAGAGGTGGTGGCTCGCTGGACTCGCGCTCGGCGTTGGCATGCTGGCCAAGGGCGTGGTGGCGATGGTGTTCATCGCGCTGGTCCTCTACGCCTTGCTCAGCCAGGAGCGGTGGTACTCCAAGGCCGCGCTGGCGGTCACGACACGGGTCGGTCTCAGCGTCGGCATCCCCGCGGCCCTGACCTTTCTCGCGGGACTGGGGCTCTACGACCTCGTGTATCAAGCCTTTCCGAGCCCGCTGCATCACCTCGCCAGCATGGCGAGCTATCATCAGACCATCGGTTCGCCGGGAATGAGCGACAGCGTGCATCCGCTGCGTTGGTTCTCGGGTTTCCCGAACTCGCCGTATTTCGTCACGTCCATCCAGGCCGAGGACGGCAGCATCCCTCGAGATGTCCTGCAGTACATGGACCAGCCCAACCTGGTCATTCTGCTGTTCATCTGGCTCGCCATTCCGCTCGTGTGGCCGGACATCCGGGCGCGACAGCCGCTGGCGCTCCTCTCCTCGCTGCTGGTGGGGATCCCGTACCTGCTCTTCCTCCTGGTCGCGCACGTGCGCGTCACCTATCCGTTCTACATGCTGCTGTTTATGCCAGGCCAATGCATCCTGTCGGCGCTGGCGCTCTCGAAACTGCCGCGCGGGGCCACGCTGACATTCTGCGCAGGCGTCCTGGCGTGGTTCTTCTTCTGGTTCCCACGCAATCCGCTTGCGCCTTGGGAGTAGGTCTCGGACGGCTCCTCTCCTTGATTTCCCGGGTTCCACATGACACGCTGTCGACAGGAGGTCGTATGAAACAACTGGCAGGTGTCTTGTCTGTTCTTGCGGTCGTCGCGCTCTTCATGAAGGGCTTTGATTCGAATGGCGTGGTGTCGACGGCCGAGGCGGCGGCGGCCTCGAAGGCGACAACGATAGTCACGAAGACGTCGACGACGAAGGCGACGAAGGCGACGACAAAGACCGTGACGACGGTGAAGACGGCGACCAAGACGGTGGCGCCGAAGTAAGGGCGTCTCCCCAGCTCGACATCCACCGGTGCCCGAGGTCCATGAGCCGCTATCGTCTTCCCTGGGTCGTCCTTGGTTCGATGCTGGTGACCGAGCCCATCCTGGCTCAGAGCGCTCCTGCTCCCGCCGCGGCCGTGCGCCTCCCCGATGTCGCACTGCCACCTGCGTTGGACCGCGTGCTGCGCGACTATGAGCGTGCCTGGCGCGCGGGCGACGCGGCTGCGCTTGCCTCGCTGTTCGCGGAGGACGGGTTCGTACTGCAGAGCAATCGCCCGCCTGTCCGTGGTCGTGCGGCCATTCGAGCCGCCTATGAGGGGCAAGCCGGCGGGCCATTGCAACTGCGCGCGCTCGCGTTTGCCGCTGAAGAGACGAGTGGCTACATCATCGGCGCATACGGCTACGGCAACAAAGCCGACGACACGGGGAAGTTCACCCTCACCCTGCGTCGTGCACCCGGTGGGCCGTGGCTGATCGTCTCGGACATGGACAACGCGAACGCGCCGCCACGAAACCGGCAAGGGGGCTAGCGAAACGGCGCAAGATAGACATAGGTCACGTCAGCGTCCGTGGCACGGCCATCTCGCAGTGGAGGCACGCGTCCGCGATACGCTACGACCTGCTCGCCCGGACCCAGACGGAACTCTATCGGTGAGACCGCCAGCGCGACGAAGAAGCTCGTCGCACGCATCTGGACGGTGTCGCCGGTCAAGGTCAGCTCGAAGGCGTATTCGCTGCCTCGGTCCCAGAAGACCAGGGGGACGGCCTGCCCCGCACGCAGCTCACGCAGGTGGGTGCGCGCGAACCCGAACAGCGTTGGTCCGACGACGATGTTCGCATCCCCGCCCTCACCGCCCGCGAAGTGGTGTGCCTCGCCGCGTTGACCGTGGACCTCCTCGAAGGCAATCAGCCGACCGTTTTCGTCTTGTGTCGCCTGTTGCAGCACGACAGGCACGTCGTCCGCGAACGTGATGTGCGTCGAGACGCGCTCACCGTTCGCACGCTCGATGACGCGCCGCTCGTAGCGAAACGCGGGTGTGGGGCTCCCTTCGGGCGTCACTGTCCCGACGTAGATCAACTCACCGTGGTTCGCGGCCGGTGTCGCCAGCCGCGCCGCCTGAACGGGGGTGATGGATGCGTGCCCACAGCCCACGACTCCGCAAACAGCGAAGAGCAACGAATAGCGCCGGTTCATGTGAAGATGGTGCAGCACCCTGGGAGTCGCCAACAATGTCGCAGGCCGCCAAACCACTGTCCGAGGGCGACATCGCCGCGTGCAACGTCCTGCCCGCGTTCGAAGCGTCGCTCCGGTTCGGAGCCACCGAGGACGAACTGGCCGACCGGATTGGCTGGCGCCGGAAGGCGTTGCTCGAGCCTGACGCGCGGGTCAGCGGTGCGTCGACCTACCAGCACATGGCGCTGATGTACTCGAAGCCCCGCTATGCCGAGTTCGTCATCGCCGCGGTTCGAGCCTATGACGTCAAGAGCCTCGGCGTCGTGGGCCTCGCATGCAAGACCATGCCGAACATCGGCGTCGCCATGGCGTGTCATGCCCGATTCCAGAAGCTGACCAACCGCACCGCGACATACGCGACGGGGCTCCGAGACGACGCTCTGTACATCCGTGAGCAGCGAGAGGACCCGAGTCTCGGAAGTGAGCTCATCTCCGACTACACCCTGCTCGTGGCCATCCGCCTGCTCTCCCTGCTGAGCGACGCCCCCATCCCCGTGCGGGCGATGTACAGCCGCCGGGCGCGGATGCCAGCGAGGGAGCGCGCGCTCTATGAGGAGACACTCGGCGCGGCCGTGACGACGGGAGCCGCCCTCGCCGAGCTGGTCTTGGAGCCGGGGGTCCTGGCCCTTGGCGTGCGCAAGGCAGACGCGGAGATGGAGGGCTATTTTCGCGGGGTCCTCGAGGATGCCCTGCCAAGGCCAGACGAGGCACCTGAGCTGCTCGTCTCGGTACAGGCCGTCATTCGTGACCACCTCCAGCAGGGCGCGCCGACCCTGGGCCAGGTCGCCCGGGTCATGGGGCTCGGCGAGCGCACGCTGCAGCGCCGACTCAGCGAATTCGGAGTCGGCTTCCAAGCGTTGCTGGACGACACGCGCAAGACGCTGGCGGAAGGGTACCTGAAGCAGCCCGCGCTGACGCTGGCCGAGGTCGCATACCTGCTCGGCTTCGTCGAGCAGGCGTCCTTCTTCCGGGCATTCCGTCGCTGGTACGGCGTGACACCCCAGGCCTACCGGATGAGCATCGCGCCACGGTGACACCGCGCGACGGGCCGTGCTGGGCCGGCCGGGGAACCACACGAAGTGCGGGAGCGCCACCGGAACGGGTGACGCGCAAGGAACCGCGCCTCACGCAGGTGGCCGCGCTCAATCGGGATACAGGCGCTTCCATTCCTCCCGCCATTCCCGAGCCAGTGTGGACCGGGGGCGGCCGTAGCGGGCCTCCGTCGCCGAGGCCGCGGTGATGCGGTCGACGCGGAAGTGGCGGAAGGCCTGGCGCAGGCAGCACCAGGCGGCGACGAGCTGTTTGCCCTCGTGGAACGCGAGCTGTACGGGCCAGATGTCGCGCTGGCTCGGCTGGCCCTTCTCGTCGGCATACACGATGAGGAGCGCCTTCTCCTCGCGAATGGCCCGGCGCACCAGGCCGAGCACCGGGACGGGCGCGGCCCCGCCGCGCATCAGGATGGGCCAGAGCCCGGTGTCGTTCATCCGGTCGCGCAAGTCCTCGGGCGAGGCGGTGGCGATCTTGGCCAGGGCATTGCGCGCCGCCCCGGCGAGGCCGGCATCCGGCTGGGCCTCCACCCAGCGGGAGCCGAGCACCAGCGCCTCCAGCTCCTCGGCCGTGAACATCAGCGGCGGCAGGAAGAAGCCCGGCTTCAGCATGTAGCCCACGCCCGCCTCGCCCACGATGGGCGCGCCAAGACCGATGAGCGTCCGCACGTCGCGATAGAGCGTGCGCAGGGACACCCCCTGCTCCTCGGCCAGCGCCGCCGCGGTGACGGGGCGGCGGTGCCGGCGAAGTGCGTCCATGACTGCGAAGAGGCGTTCGGTCTTGTCCATGCGCGCCCGGGGCTCACCGGATGGTGCCATGGAACGCGCGGAGGTCGGCCGCGTAGTGCTCCGGAGCCTCGAGCGCCGGGAAGTGCCCGGCCAGCCGCGCCTCGGTCCAGTGGACGAGGTTCTGCAGGTGCCGCTCGCCCCAGGCGCGCGGCGCGGGGTTGTCGACGTCGGCGGGCACCAGGACGCCCTGCTTCACGTCATGGCGGGGCATCGGCGCCAGCAGCTCCTGGTCGGCGAAGGCCTCCTTGTACAGCCGGACCGATGAGCCAATCGTCTGGGTGAACCAGTAGACGGAGAGCAGGGTGCACAGGTCGTCGAGCGAGTAGACCGACTCGAGGCGGCCGTCCCGCAGGTGGCTGCAGCCGTGGAACTTCTCGAGGATCCACGACGCCAGGCCCGCGGGTGAGTCGTTGAGGCCGACGGCGAGCGTCTGCGGCTTGGTGCCGTGAATCATGACGTAGGCGCTCTGCGTGGCGGTCCACAGGTCGACGCGCCGGAAGTAGTCCACCTCCTCGGGCGTCGGCGCCGCCGGCCGCGGGTACCCCGAGAAGACGTTGAGGTAGTGCGCGCCCAGGAGTCGGCCGGGGTGGTTGCGGACCAGGCTGAAGCAGACCCCGGAGCCCAGGTCCGAGCACGCCACGAGGAACTTCTCGTAGCCCAGCCGGGTCATCAGCTCCGCCCAGAGATGACCCATGCGGCTCATGTTCATTCCCCGCTTCGTCGGCCGGCCCGAGAAGCCGAAGCCCTGCAGCGAGGGGATGATGACGTCGAACGACACCCCGTTGCGCTCGGCGGTGAGCAGCGGGATGAGCGGCAGGAACTCGACGAAGTTCGAGGGCCAGCCATTGGCCAGGACGATGGGGACGCGCGTCCCGCCCTGACCCGGTGCATGGACGAAGTGGACTCGCTCGCCGTCGACCTCCTCGATGAATTGAGGAACCGCGTTGAGGCGCTGCTCGGCGGCGCGCCAGTCGAACCGCTCCGCCCAGTGGGTGACGAACCGCCGGAGCAGCTCGGCATCGGTGCCATCGTCCCAGCCGACGCCTTCGACCGTCGCGGGGAAGCGGGTGGCCTTCAGCCGCGCGCGGAGGTCATCCAGCTCGGCGTCGGAAATGGAGAGAGTGAATGGGCGGGTCGTACGTCGCTTGGGTGCGTGCATCCCCAGGTTGTGCCCGAGGGGTGCTGACAGGGCGTGTCAGCAGTGTGCACCTGCCCCACTCCACGGACCGCGCTCGGGGACCTGCTCCCGGACGAGACACGGGAGCAGGCCGCCATCAACGCCTCATGCGATGAGCTCGGAGAGCACGCCCTTGGTGAGCGCCGGGTCGCCGAAGTCGTCCAGGTTCCCGCCGGCCGCGTTCCTCAACCCCACGGCGGTGCCAATCGTGTTCAGCATCCGGTTGTGGTTGGGATTGCCGCCGCCCGACGCCTCGACGTAGACGCCCTGCTTGAGGAAGCCGTTGCAGCTGCCCGCCAGCACGAACGGAACGTTGCGCGCCGAGTGGGCCGGCCCGTTGCCCAGGTCGTTGTACCAGACCGACACGCCGTGCTCGATGAGCCGCTTGCCGTCCGGCATCTGGTAGGCCGCCAGCTTGTCCAGCAGGTGCTTGAAGGTGCTCGCGAACTGCACGTCCACGTGGTGGTGCAGCAGGTCCGAGCCCGTGATGATGCCGCCGCTGGCGTCGTGCGACGTGCGCCGGTGGGACACGTAATGGAAGTTCTCCATCAACTGCCCCGTCTCCGGGTTGCGGTAGCGCGTGTCGCCGTCGTTGCCGTTGCCCACCTGGATGACGGCCGCGCGGTTGGTGCCGCACGCCATCGCCATCACCGCGATGTCCATGTGCAGCCGGGCGGTGGCGAGCACCTCGGTGCCGTCCGTGCTGTCATAGCCGGGCGCCTGCTGCTGGAGGATGAGCTCCTGGTCCGCGCGCATGCGGCAGCTCAGGGCGACCTCCAGGTCCCGGACGTTCGACAGGTGCAGGTCCACGCGCTCATGGTCGGACGCGCTCAGCTCGGGCCGCTGCTTGAGCGACTGGAGCTGGGCCTTCACCAAATCGTTCACGCTGCGCTGCCGGACGAGGAGCTGCTCGCGAGCCTCGGGCGTCAGTCCCCCCGGTCCGCCAATCATCGTCTGGTACGCATTCCACGGGTCATGCAGCGCGGCCCGGCGCACGTTGCTGCTCCGGTAGGACAGGCAGGGCCCCCCGAGCCAGCCGCCCCGCCGGCCCGCGTAGAAGACGAGCGAGTCACGCTGCTGCGGGTTGAGCTCGCGCCCGATGCGGTGGTCGATGGACTCGCCCGCGGACTCGGAGCCGCCGCCCGCGCCCTCCACCACGGGGCCCCGCGCGGTCAGCCCCTGCATGGCGCCGCGGGCGTGGCCGTCCCCGTAGTTGTAGTCCCGCATGTTGACGTTGCGCACGAGCAGCAGGTGCGCGCGGTGGGCCTCGAGCACGCCCACGGCCCGCCCGGCCATGCTGTCCGCGGTGAGCGCCCCCAGGGTGCGCGGCCAGAAGCGCTCCGGCTCCGCGCCCAGCTCCGACGTCGTCTGGGCCGAGGCGACGCCGTTGGCCTGGCGGAAGAAGATGGCGTACGGCCGCACCACCGGGTCCGCCGCGAGGGCGGTCCTCGGCATCAACCCCTCGAGGAACGGCAGGCTCAGCATCGTCCCGCCCAGGCCCTTCAACACCATCCGGCGACTCAGCTTCATGGCAGCTCCTCCGGGTGGCGATTCACGAAGCCCTCGCTGGTGACGACCTCCACCACGAGGTCGACGATGGACAGGTTGCCCGCCTTCGACAGCTTCCCGAGCCGCTCCACCAGCGGCGCGTCCTCGTGGGCGGACGGGCGCCCGTGGAGGTACTCCACCCAGTGCTTCGCGTAGCACGCGTGCACCGACTCATTGGCCGCGAGCGCGTCCGCCAAATCCAGCGCGTCGCGCACCGGCACCGTCTCCCCGTTGATGTTGGGCGTCGAGCTGGCGTCCACCGGATGCCCGTTGTCCGTGGTGCGGAAGCCGCCGATGGCGTCGAAGTTCTCGAACGGGAAGCCGAGCGGGTTGATGAGGTGCGAGTGGCAGCTGGCGCACGCGCTCCCCGGCGCCTCGGTGTGCGAGGCGACGACCTCGCGATTGGTGCGGCCCTGCGGGGCGGGGAGCGGCGGGATGTTGGCCGGCGGCGCGCCAATCTTCCGGCAGATGATGCGCTCGGAGACGAAGACGCCGCGGTGGATGGGGTCCGGGTCCACCGACGTCGCGTGCGAGGCCAGGAAGCCCACCTGGGTGAGCACGCCCTTGCGCTCGCGCGAGTCGAGCGTCACGGGGACGAAGTCGGCGGTGAACGCGCCGCTCAGCCCGTAGACGCGCGCCAGCTCGTCGTTGACGAAGGTGGACGGCGAGGTGAGCAGGTCGCTGTAGCCGCCCTTGCGGGAGAAGACGACGTCCTGGACGAAGAGGCTCGTCTCCCGGGCCGCGTACTCGCCGAGCCGCTCGGTCACCTGGGGATAGCGCGTGAGCGAAGGCCGGATGGCGGCATAGCGGGGCACGTCGAAGAGGGTGCGGTGGAAGGCCTCCACCACCTTGTTCGAGCGCGCGTCCTGGAGCATGCGCCTGGCCTGGGTGGCGACGCCCTCGCGCGAGTGCAGGGTGCCCTCGCTCGCGGCGGCGAACAGGGCGTCGTCCGGCATGGCGTTCCACAGGCCATAGCTCAGCCGCGAGGCCACCTCGTAGTCGTCGAGCGGCACCCGGTCCTGCACGGCCTGGGTGCTGCGCTCCACGCGGTAGAGGAAGTGGGGCGATTGGAGGAAGGCCTCGATGACCAGCCGGAGGCCCCCCTCGAAGGCCGCCATGTCCGCGTAGGCCTGGGGCCCCTTGCGGTACAGCTCGAGGTAGCTCTCCACCTCATCGGGCGTCAGCGGGCGCCGGTGCGCGCGCAGGCCGAAGGACTCCACGAAGGCGCGGGCGCGCGCTTCGCCGGTGGCGGTCGACGCGGGCACCAGGCGCCCGAGCTTCGCCGCGTCCGTCGTCACCTGTCCGGCGAGCTCCGCGGCGGCGCGCTGGTAGGCGCCCCAGAGGGCCTCGTCGACGGAGAGGGCGCGCGCATCGTTGTCGAAGAGGAAGCCGCTCTGGGCGGGGTCCGCGCGGAAGGTGCCCGCGAGCGTCGTGGGCGGCGCGTCCAGGCGGAGCAGCTCCTGCACGCTGTGGGTCCACTGCACGTGCGTCAGGCGCGCCATCCGCACGGAAGGGGCGGGCTTCTCGACGGCGGGGGGCGGGGGATTGCCGGGACCGGGTCCTCCACCGGGGCCCTCCGGGTTGGAGAGGGTTCCTTCGCAGCCAGCAGCCCCGCTCAAGAGCAACCCGAGCACCACCGGGCGCCACCACCGTCCCCGCTCCGCTGGCTCTCGTGACAACCGTTGTGACCGCATCCTCGGCACGAGCGCCTCCATCATTGGGAGACATACCAATCGGCTGGATGACGCGGTCCTGTCAATGTAGCCGCGACGCGCACGCATCGGTCGGATGGCCCGGTGACACGGATACTGAAAAACTCGTGTCACGCATGCATGCGCGTTTCATCTTCCATGCGGGCCTCGGGCGAAAGTGTGGAGGAGGCGCCACAGGCGTGGGGGACAGACCCCCTCAATGCGCGGGTGCTACAGCCTGACGTACAGGCCGAGCTGGCCGCTGAAGTACAGGTCCTTGGCGCCGCCGGCGAAGACCGGGGTGCCCTCCGCGGCGCCGGCGGTGAAGGAGTAGCTGCGCACCTCTCCGCCCACGCGCAGACCGAGGACGCGCGTGAGGGCGAACTCCACGGCGAGCTCGCCATCGATGCCGGAGCCGCTCAGCTCGGGGAGGTAGTCGTCCGAGGACAGCTCGCCGCCGCTCAGCACGTGCTGGTAGCCCACGCGCGCGGCGATGGCCCAGCGCTCGTTGAGCGCCTTGCGCAGGCCCAGCTCCACGTGCGCGAAGCGGTAGTCCACGTCGGGCAGGGCGAAGGTGCTCTCCGGCGGGAGCTCCACCGCGAAGGAGTGGGTGCCGTACAGCGCGCCCACGGAGAGCTCCAGCCACCGCAGCGGCAGCCGGAAGCGCAGGCCGCCCTCGATGAGCTGCGCGGTGGTGGGGTGACTGGAGCCATCCGGGAGCCGCGTGGACAGCCCGAAGGAGCGTGAGCCCCGCGCGACGAGCCCCAGGTTGTGCACCATCCCATCCGTGAAGTGGGAGAGGGGGAAGTAGCTCACCGCGAGGCTCGCCGCCGCGGCGCTGTTGAGGCTGTAGTCGGGCAGCTGGCTGGCGTTGCTGCCGGAGAAGTTGAAGCGACGGAAGAGGCCCTGGCCGGAGAGCAGCGCCTCCAGGGTGGGGCCGTCCAGGTCGCGAGGGCCGGCGGCCTTGGGCTCGGGCTGCGCGGGCGGCTCCTCCTTCTTCGTCACCGTGGGCGGAGGAGGCTTCACGACCGCCTGGCGAGGTGCCTCCGCGATGGGGGCCGGGGGCGCGACCTCCGGCTCGGAGACGACAGGCGTCGGAGGCGTGACGGCGGTGGGCGGGAGGCTCTGCGGCGGGCCTTCCTTCAGGGCCGCGCCCAGCTTGGGCTCGAGCTCGCGCCGCACGTCGGGGAAGGCGCGGTTCGTGCGGACGTCCCACGCTTCCTCCGCGATGAGGGAGCCGTCCTGGCCGGAGTAGGCGCGGACCTGCACGTCCCAGCGCTTCGTGCCCTTGACCGAGGAGAGGATGAGGATGTCCGCGCCGAGCTTCTTCGCCAGCGCCTGCCGCTGCTCATCCGTCTTCGGCCCGCCGCGGAGGAGCTTCACCTGGGCATCCACCTTCTTCGCGGGCAGCACCACGCGCCCGCGGCCCTTCTTGCCCAGCTCCGCGGCCAGCACCTTGCGCAGGGCCTCCGCCTGGCTGCCCTCGGGGCGCAGCACCGCCACCGTGGTCTTCTTCGCTGGAGCCTTCTTCGCCTGCGCGGCCTCGGCCGGGTGGTACGACACGACCAGCGCCAGCATCAGCACCACCCATCCCGCGACGCGGCTCACGGGGCCACCTCCTGGGAGCGGACAGACGAGGTGGAAGCGGCGGGGAGGGCGGGGACGAAGTGACGGGAACGCATGGGGGCTCGGCTTCCAGTGTCGAGTCGGGGGCTGCTCGGCCCTAAGCAATCGAGGGGCCAACATCCCGGAGCTTATCTCGGCGGGCGCGCGTGGAACCAGATGATGATGCCGAGCGCGAAGGCGGTCTTCGCGGACTCACGCGAAGGGATATCCCTCGAGCGTCGAATCAGGATGCGCTCGGCTTGTCGTGCTTCGCATCCTCGTCCGTGCGGTTCTGCTGCTGCTCGATGCATGCGTTCTTGCAGGCCGCTTGGATTTCGTTGGGATGGTTCCAGACGGAGTCCGCCCTGCGTCCGCGGTCGGGGGCGACGAAGCGCTCGAGGCGGATGCGCTTGACCTTCCCCAGGACGGGGAGCTTGTTCTTGTCGTGGCCCCCCACGGCGGGGCGGAGAGCCCTCCCGCGGGGTATGTGGAGAGGGTGGAGGCAGGCACACCGTGAAGCAGGACAGACACCTTCGCAGGTCGAGCAAGAGACTCGAGGGCCACTCCACACCCATCCTCGCCGCGGACTGGCTCCCGGACTCGTCCCGGCTCGTCTCGGCGGCGGAGGGAGACTCCACGGTTCGCGTGTGGGACGTCGCGGCCCCGCGGACCGTGTCGACGCTCACGGTCGCCGAGGGGCTCAACAAGGTCCGGCTGTTCCCGACCGGTGACGTGCTGGCCGCGACCTTCGAGGACCAGGTCGCCCGGGTGTATGCGCTGGGTTCCGGCAGGATGCTGGAGAGCGCTCCCCTTGCGACGCGTCCCAGGGCGCTGGTGGTCTCCGCGGATGGCGCCGTGTACTGGGCGGGCCACGCTTCCCAGGGCGACAGGGTCTGGTCGTGGACGCCGGGCTCGACCCCGAAGCCGCTCCTGAAGGACATCCACACCTTCGCGCCCACCTGTGGCCTGGCGCTCTCCGACGACGGGACGAAGCTGTGGTGCTTCTTCGAGTGGGACCTCGTGGTGCTCGATGCGCGGACAGGGCAGGAACTCTCCCGGTTCAAGGGCGCGCGGGACGAGGCCATCGGGCCGGGCTTCGTGTTGCCGACCGGGCCTCGCGTGGTGGGCGTGAAGTCACGCCTCAACCGGGATGACGACGCGGTCCGGCCGCGCCTCTACAGGTGGGACCACGAGACCGGTGGGGCGGACTGGAGTTCGGAGATCCTGGGGTATGGGCATGGGCAGGAAACGCTGCTGGCGATGGCCCGGAGCACGCGCTGGCTCGCGGCCTGCGGCCCGGAGGGCGTGACCCTCATTTCGAGTCGCAGCGGGCGGGTGCTCGGGGTGCTGCCATGCGAGATGTCCCCGTGGGACGTCACGTGCCTGAGTGTGTCTCCGAATGACCGCTTCGTCGCGGTGGGCACCTCGAAGGGTGAGCTGGTCGTCCACGACCTCGGCGACACGGACCTCGAAAGTGATTTGGCGGTGCCGGACATTCCCAAGCGCTCACGCAGCGGCAGTCCGCTCCTGCTGCGGCTGCAGAAGCGGCCCGGACTGTGGCTCCGGGTGCATGCGAATGGCGACCTGGAAACGGCTGAAGGCGATGCCCGCACGGACTCGGTCATCATGCCCCTGGGCGCTCAGGCAGGAGGTGCGGCCGCCCACCCGTCCTTCCTCGCATGGGAGCTCAGCAGGCGCCTCTGGTCGTACGACCTCACCCAGCCTTTGCCCTCGAAGAGGGCCCATGCCGTGCAGGTCTTCAACGGAACCGACCTGGTCGTCGAGGGCTGTATCGGCATCGAGGGCTCCGAGCGCGACCTCGGCTTCGACAGTGAGCCCGACAGTGTCGGGGAGCGGGTCGAAGGCGCGCTCAGCGCGTGGAGCATCCTCGATGGCCTCAAGGGCCTGTTGTCGTCGCGGCCGGGCGGCGGGGATTGATGCATGTCGCGACCTCGGGTGGCGGTGGGGCCCGCCGGAGATGGGGCATTGCGTCGATGGCGAGGTGTGCTGCGCACGGGGGGCGCTTCTCGTAGAGTCCCGCGCCATGGGCCTCCTCACCTTCGGTCTCAATGTGACGCTGGACGGGTGCATCGACCACACCCAGGGAATCGCGGACGACGAGCTGCACGACTATTGGAGGGAGCGCATGGAGCAGAGCGGGGCGATGCTCTTCGGGCGCAACACCTACGAGCTGATGGAGGGCGCCTGGCCCGCGGTGGCGCGCGACGAGAATGCGCCGCGCGCGATGCGCGAGTGGGCGCAGAAGCTCGAGGCGAAGGTGAAGTACGTCGTGTCGAACTCGCGGAGCGACTTCCCATGGCAGAACACGGTCAGGGTGGAGGGTGAACTTCGCGAGGCCATCTCGGCGCTGAAGGCGAAGACCGAGCAGGGTGTCCTGGTCGGAGCGCCCAAGCTCGCGGCGTCGCTCGAGGAGTGGGGGCTCATCGACGAGTACCGCATCGTCGTTCATCCCATCATCAGCGGCCACGGGCCGACGTTGTTTCAGGGCCTGTCGAGTCCGCGGCAGCTCGAACTCCTCTCGACGCAGCGGTTCAAGTCCGGCGCGCAGGCGCTCCACTTCCGCCGCAAAGCGGGCTGAGCGCGGTATCGCCATCGGGGGGGGGCGGCTGGCTAGACCGCCATGATGCCTCCATCCACGAAGAACTCGACGCCCGCGACGAAGCTGCTCTCGTTGGCTGCGAGGAACAACACCGCGTTCGCGACGTCCTCCGCCTGACCGATTCGCCCGAGCGGCGTCATCTGCTTCAGCACGTCCTCGAACCCCGCGTTGTTCTGGAGGTACGTCTGCATCGCGGGCGTTTCAATCATCCCCGGTGAAATCACATTGACGCGAATGCCTCGGCTCTTCAGGTCCGTCGTCCAGGTTCGAGCGAGTGAGCGAATCGCGGCCTTGGTCGCGTTGTAGACCGAGAGCCCGGGGAACCCTTTGCTGCCGCTGGCCGAGCCCGCGAGGATGACCGTACCTCCGCGGGTCATGAGCGGCAGCGCCTTCTGCACGCTGAAGACCATGCCCTTGACGTTCGTGCCGAACACGCGGTCGAAGTGCGCCTCGTCAATCTCACCCAGCGCCGACGTTTCGGAGATACCCGCGTTGGCGAACACGACATCGACCCTCCCGTGGTCGCGCTGGATCCGCGCGTAGAGGCGGTCGAGGTCGGAGAGATTGCCAACGTCTCCCTGGATGCCGACGGTGGCGCCGCCAATCTCGCGCACCGCCGCGTCGAGCCTCTCCTGCCTGCGCCCGGTGACGTAGACGTTGGCGCCCTCGGCGGCAAAGGCCTTGGCCGTCGCGAGCCCGATACCCTCACTTGCACCGGTGATGACCACGACCTTGTCCTTGAAACGATTCATACGTTTTCTCTCCTACATGGGCAGTTCATGTCGTGACGAGTCGCTGGCCAGGGATTGCTGTCCGGCCAGAGTCACGCTTCCTTCGCTCGAACGGGCTGCTCGCCTGAGTGGCCGCAGACCCAGCGCCGCTCGCTGTGGCGAGAGGCGAAGTCGTCACGTCACGAAGGTATATGTTGCATACCTAGGGTCAAGAACGTACCTGGAGCATCCTTGGTATGCCGAGAGATACTGAAGACGAGCCCATCTACCGAGCTGACTGTCCCACCCGCACCATCCTCGACCAGATTGGCGACAAGTGGTCGATGATGGTGCTTGCCGTGCTGCGGGCCTCGCCGAAGCGGTTCAATGGCATCAAGCGACAGCTCGAGGGCATCACCCAGCGCGTGCTGACGCAGACGCTGCGAAAGCTTGAACGCAATGGGATGGTTGTCCGACGCGTCATCGGCGGCTCACCGCCGGGCGTCGAGTACTCCATCACCCCTCTTGGCAGGTCGCTCCAGGAGCCGTTCGCGGCCCTGTACGATTGGACCCTCGAGCACATCGACACGATCCACAAGCACCAGGAGTCCTACGACCGCGATGCGCAGACCACGACCCGCCGTCCCGACTGAGCCCGCGTCACGGTTCGGCGTGCCCGGAGGGGAAGCGCGAGGAGTACCTGCTTGGGCGTGCCGCATCTCGCGCTCGCACATGACCTGGTTCCACCCTGCGTTCGTTGACGACTTCGAGCCGGTCGGATGGTACGACGAGCGCCATCCCTCGAACCGCAGCCTGTGCAGGAGCGTCGAATGAGCCTTCTGGTGATTTGTGAGTTCAAGACACGGACCGGAGGGGAGACGGAGTTCCTCCGAGCGGCGCGGGCATTGGCCACCGTCGCCGCGACCGAGCCGGGGACGCTGCGCTACCAGTGGTTCACCACGCAGAAGCCCGGTCACTATTCGATCATCGAGGAGTACGTGGACGCTGACGCGGCCGAAACGCATAACAACCACGTGGGCGCGCTGCTCCGGGAGCTCTTCGCGGTGTCAGACCTGGTGTCGATATCGTTCTTCGGGGAGCTCAACGCGTACTTGCGCGAGTGGGCGACCGGGCGCGAGGGTGTCGCGGTCAACGTCGCGTTGTGAGGTTGCTGGGGGCCGGCCTGCTCCGCTGAGGCCCGGATGAAGTCGACGAACCCTCGGAGCGGCGCTCCTCCACGACAGGCCGTTCTCGGCGCCGTCGACGAGGTCCAGGGGCGCTGCGTGAGGGGCTGGACCACGCGCTCCTCTTGGGGGTGCGGGGCTCCCAGCGACGGAGCACTCGAGCAACGGATGCCCGTCATTGCCTGTCCCCAGTCGCGGGGCGGATGCGGGCGAAGCTGCGCTCGTAGGGCAGGGCTTCTGTGAAAGAGCAGACACCCGCGCTCCCTGAGGCGCGATACCTGTTTATTGAGTCCGAATGTTAGTGTTTGGACCTGCTTGTCTATCGGTCTTGGGATTTCCGGCCCGTCCACGGCTCCAGACAAATGCTTGCGGGCGCGGGCCCTCGTTGCCGCGACGCTCGTGTGTCTGGGATGCACGCGTGACAAGGAGACCAGGCCGGAGCCCCTCGAGACGGCTCCGGCGCGAACGATGTGTGTGATCTCCAGCCCGAAGGGGTCGTGGGACCACTACCAGCTGCGTGATTTGCCGCACGGCCCGTGCTCGACCCGGGCCGCGTGCACGGTGTGGACGAAGGATTCTTGTCCGGGGACGGCCTCTCCCGGTCCGGCGATCCGGTGGACGTGTGTCTGTGATGGCGGGACATGGCGCTGTGACGAGCAAGAGAGAACCAAGACCGCCTGTATCAACCCAAGAGGAGGATGACCATGAGGTTGCCGAGAACCACCGTCGGACGATTCATTGTTGCCGCTACCCTGTGCCTCAGTCTCTTTTCCGCCCACGCGCAGACGGGGATCACCATCGAGGCGGTCAATCGATACTCGTGCGGAACACTCTTCAACAACATCGCGAACGTCGACAACTTTCGCAACCGGATGCTGTCGATACCGGGTTACACGGCCGGCCTCCGGTACACGGATGGCCTGGTATGGCCCACCGACTTCACCGACCCACAACGCGTGAGCGGAGGGTCCGACACCCTCTACTTCGACCGTTCCGGTGACGCCATCTCCTATTTCAGCGGGCACGGCACCTGCGACGATCACAGCAACACCCCTTGCACCTCGAGAGCGTCCTGCCCGGATGTCGCGGGGACCGACAAGCGTTGCCTGCGGTTCTCCGAGAACCCGCTGGCCGGGCGCTGTGTGTATTCGCGCCCGCGAAGCATCGTCGTCGACCGGACTGGTAGTGCCTGCCAGTCCGTCAACTACTCCAGTGGCCCGGTGGCCTGGGGCGAGAGCCCCACGGCGGGTGGATGGGCCGGCGCCGGCACGAATGGAGGAATCAACCTCGCCGTCATCGACAACAGTTGTGGCATCACGCCGGACCTGTTCTTCCCCAATGTGCTGGGGTCCTTCGCGGGAGTCTCCACGGTTGCGCTCATCATGCCGACGCGCGTTGGAGACGACACCGCCGACGTGGCCAATCGCGGCCAGGCCTTCGCCGACCGCTACGTCGCGAATCCCAACTCGGCTGTCGCCCCGTCCTGGGCCGAATCCATCAACTCGGTGGCGGGCGGGACCAGCTGTGCGTTTGGCGGAGGCGGCCACGGCATCGTCGGCTGCGGCGCCAACATCGCCCTCTCGGTTGAAATCAACCAGGCACGGGCGGAATGGGCGAACCGGACCGAGAACTGGGGACAGCTCCGGGACCCCGGGAACGACAGCTTCGGAAACCAATGGATGGCTTGGATCTTCACCTGCAATTACGACTGCAACAGCCACCCCTTCATTCTCCCGTAGCGAGGTCTGCCATGAATCCGCGAACGATGAGTCTTGGTTTGTTCCTGGTCCTGGCTGCCTGCTCCTCGGAGCAGGAGCCGTCCTTGGCGAAGCAACCGCAGTCGGTGGCGCCAACGGTCAACGAGGAGGGCGCAGGTTATCAGCACGCGCTCGCGAGGTCCCGCTTCGACGCGGGAGCCGGTGTGCGGCGTGAGGCCGGAGGCAGCTACGAGCGGGTTGTCGGAGGCAGGGGCGTCTTCTTCGTCGATACGGTCACCCGCGCGACGATGGTCGTTCCGACGTTCGGGGCCCCGGGGCTCCCGAAGGGGACACTGGGCGTCGAGTACCCTCGGCCGCTGACCGAGAATCCGGCGGAGCACTCGGCGGTGGTCAAGGCGTACTTCCTGGAGGCGGGAGTCCCGGTGGCCCAGGTGAGTGGCACCCACGTGACGACCACGATGGCGGGGAGCGGTCCGGTGAGCGGCGGCGTGTCGCCAGCCCAATCAAAGCTCCTCTGGTACACGACCCATCTGGAGCGCTCGGTGGGAGGCATCCCGGTGGAGGGCTCCTTCGCCTATGCCGCGCTGGACAATGCGCGCCGGGTGATCAGCGAGGGCGTCTACTGGCCGGATATTCCCGTGGACGTGGTGCGGGGAGCCCAGACACTCCAACGCCGATTGGCCTCGCCGAACGACCGCGCCGAATTCCTGGCGCGTGTGGGGGCCGGCGAAGCCGGCGTGCGAGAGGCTGCGGGTGAGGTCAAGATCGTCCACACCTCGGCCGGGTACCACGGTGGTTTCGAGGTGAAGGCGGTGTACTCCGTGGCGGTGCGTGGCCCGAACGGGGGGAAGTTCCGCATCCTCCGATTCGATGACACGGGCGCCGCTGTGACGATGTCCGAAGAGCGGGCGACGACCACCGATTCGCTGAAGTGACGAGGCAAAGGCCGCGAGCCGTGAGGTGCCACGAGTGAAGATGCTCGTGGTGCTCGGCCTGTGGGGCTTCGAGGTACGGCTCGCCGCGGGGAGCCACCTGTTCCCAGGCAGGCGTCGGGGCGGGTTCGGGGACCATGCCCCTTCTGTCCAACCCTGACTTTCGTCAGGTGCTGTCAGGGCATCCTCGCGGAGCAGAGCCTGGAGAAGGCCGTGGCGCGCTCACTCGCACTGACGCACAGCTGCTCGGGACGCAGCGGCTGAGGTTGGGGTGGCACGGGTCGGAAAGAAGTGCATCGGAGTGTCGGGAAGCGGTCTCGCTCGCATATGCTTGCTTGATGGGCCTCTTCAATCGTCTCTTCGGTCGCGTGGGCAGGCCGGCAGCCTCCTCGCCCGAGGCTGTGCGCGACCTCCTCCTCGAGGCTGTGCAATCACAGGATGACGCCGCGCTCATCCGGCTCTGTGCCGAGCACGAAGCCCTGGTCCTCGAGCACTTCCCAGCGTGGTTGACGGTTCCCGAGAGCGTCCGCAAGGAGCCCACACAACTCCAGCGCTATGGCCAGGGGCTCATCGGCATCGCTCAGTGCCTCGCGCAGACGCGGAACCGGCCCGAACTGCTCCAGCGGATGATGGGGGCTGCCGCCGACAACCTGGCTGGAACAGAGCGTTCGTTTGCGACATCTTCCCGGCAGGTACGTTCGATGTCGTGAGGACGTGACCCCGGGCGAGTCGGGAGCGATGCCTCTGGGCGTTCCGGGGCTGGATACATCACGAGGAAGCGTTGATGAGCGTCAGTCGCAGCTGGCTCGCAGCGAAGGGAATCTCCACCCGAAAGCTGCTCGAGGAACTGGGGTTGTCGTTGAGTGGTATGTCCTGGGAACTCGACACCCAGGAGGCCGGCATCACCGCCGCGCGACTCGATTACGGGTGGTTCATCATCTACTTCCGGAACCACCCTTACCAGGTCTCGGACGAGGAGATACTGGCGGAGGCCTCCTCGCATGCGGAACTCGTCGTGAGCTGCTTCGTCGAAGAGCACACGATGTACTCGCAGGCTTGGGGCTTCTCCGGAGGCGAGCAGCTCTGGACCCTCTGGCACGACCCTTCCGAAGGTCGTGAGCACCTCGAGGTGGACGGTACTCCCCCGGAGTGCCTCCCGGCCATTCTCCGGGCGAACCTCGAGAAGCTCCAGGCCTACCATCGCCAGAACTCGTTCGATGTGGACACGGTCTTCTCCGTCCCCATCGAGGTCTGCGAGGCCCTCTCGGGCTTCAGCTACAACATGATCCCTGAGCTTATCGATCCATGCCTCACCCTCTTTCCCACGAGGAGGAAGTCATGACGGAGAGCCCTGGCTGGATCGCCGCGAAGGGCATCCACCCTCGGGAGTTGATGAAGAAGCTGCGGGTGGGCCCGGGGCGCGCGGACTGGGAGGCCATTGACGCATTTGACATCTCATGCGCGAGGCTCCCATCCGGGTGGTACCTCGTCATCATCGTGCATGACGTGGTATTCCCTACGAACGAGGAATGGTTCGCCGAGCTCTCCTCCGAGGGTGACGTCGTGAGATTCCTTGTCTCGGCTGAGGGGGGCTTTCCCCTGGCCCAGGGATTCCATGCGGGCACGAAGCGCTGGGAGCTCCGGCCTGACTCCGACGAAGATGTCCGGGTCAGTGGAACACCGCCGGAGTGCCTCGCGGCCATCCGCCAGAATCGACTCGCCGCCCAGCCCCCCGACGATGATTCCAACCCCATCAGTTTCGAGATCCTCGTCGATGTCTGTGAGTCCCTCACGGGGTTCCGTTACGACAGGCTCGAAACGCTCACCGAGCCGTTCATTCATCACAACATCAACTAATGAGTGCACGCGACATCGGGCACGTTGCAAGCCAGTGGTAACCGTCCGGCGAGCGACGTGGCGGGAGACATTGTCGGGCTGTGTTGGCTGTGGGCTTGGCCACGCGCTTCATGCTCTCCGACGACTTGTCGAACGGAGAGACGTCTGCGGGGGCTCGACGCGCACTCCCCCTGTTGTTCGCCGTGCTAGCGACCCTGCATGGATTCGACCCTGTCGAAGAGGGGCGCCAGCGCGCGTTCCATGGCGTTGGCGGTCGCATCGCCGCTCTGGTTGGTGATGATGAACACCCCCAGCTGATACTTCGGCACGAGGTAGAGGTAGCATTGCGCGCGAGGCACGCCGCCATGATGCACGTAGTGGGTGCCCAACTGGCTGCTCTGGCCGATGTTCCAGAAATAGCCGATGCTGAAGTCCTCCGCGAAGCGCACCAGCGGCTTGTGTGACTCCGTCACCGCGGGAAGGCTGCTCAGCTGCAATCGCAGGTACTTGACCATCTCCGGCATCGTCGCCTTCAAGGCCCCCGCCGCGCCCCAGGGCAGCTGCGGCATCGGCGTGGTGCCGACCGGGTTGTCGCTGTGGTAGCCAGGCGCCAGACGGCGGGCGTCCTGGGCACGCAGCCGCAGCCACGTGTCGTGCATGCCGGCTTCCCGCGCCAGGAACTCCGCGAGCAACGACTCGTAGGGCGCCCCGTAGATCTTCTCGAGGGTGTGCGCGACCAGCTCGGTGCCGGCGCTCGAGTAGGCATAGTCCTTTCCGAGCGGCCCCTTGATGCTGACGGTGTGCAGGTCCTGCCAGAACCGCGGCTGCCCGTAGTCCTCATAGGCGGCATTGAGCTTTGCCGGGGTGGCATGCGCGGTGAAGTCCCGCAATACGTCATTCACTTGCAGTGGCAGCATCCCCGGCATGCCGCTGGTGTGGGTGACCAGATGGCGCAGACGGATGGGCTCGCCGTCTGACTGCAGGTTCGGATAGGCGGACGGCAGATACTTTTGTATCGGGTCGTCGAGGGTCGCCTTGCCTTCGAGGACAGCGTTCGCCAGCAGCAGGCCGGCGAAGGTCTTGCTCACCGAGCCGATCTCATAGAGGGTCGAATCATCGGGCGGATTGGACTTGCCGGTCTCCAGCTCACCCCGATGCAGGATGAACTCCTCGCCGCGATAGACCACCGCGATCGACGTTGCGTGCAGCAGTCGCGACTGCAGCAGGGTCGTCGCGGCCTGGTTCATTGCCGTGGGGATATCGCGGGCGGGTGCAGGGCCCGTCGTCTTGCAAGCGGCCAGCACCCACATCATTCCAGCAATGGCTACGGAGAGTTTGTTCATCAGGCGCATCGTCAAGAGGGGGTGGGCACTCTCGCATGCCCCCCGGGGTGGAGCCAGCTGGCCGGGGGAGGGGACTTGAACGAGCCGCTGGGCAAGCGGGGACACGGACTGGAGGACCGCCGGCCGGGCCCACGTCCGCGGCCTCTCATGGCGTTGTCGGGCCTGCCGCACCAGGTTGTCGCCCGAAAGCAGGTTCGCGCGGCGCGCTGGAACTGGGCTCCTGGAGGAAGCCTGGCGATTGCAATCGACTCGCGGGCTGTACATAGGGACTTCGTGTCCTCCGCACCCGTCCTTGGATTTGGTCGCTATCTCGGCACACCGCTCCAGCGCCTGGAGGTGGCAGGGCTCGTCCTGACGGAGAGCACCTATGCTCCCGACGTCGTCCTTCCCCTCCACCGGCACCGTCACGCGGGCTTCCGGCTCACGCTGGAAGGCGGCTTCACCGACGTGTTGGAAGGACGTGCCCGGGAATGTCCTCCCAGGTCGGTGGCCTTCCAGGAACCCGAGGTCGCCCACGAGCAGCGCATCGCCGGTCGACTCACCCGCACCTTCAACGTCGACTTCTCCGAGTCGGTCTGGCGGTCGCGCTACCCCCTCGTCTCCCGGCTGGACGGACGGAGGGAGCTGGCGTCGGCGCGACTGTTCTCGTTGACCGCGCGCCTCTACCAGGAGTTCCGCTGCGGGGATGACCTGGCGGCGCTGGCCATCGAAGGGCTGGCGCTGGAGCTGCTGGCCGAGGCCGTGCGCGCCACGATGCCCCCGAAGGCGTCGGCCCCTCCCGCGTGGCTCGTCCGCGTGCGGGAGTTGCTGGATGCGGTCCGGGGGCCGCCTCCCACGCTCGCGCAGCTGGCTCGCGAGGCGGGGGTGAGCCCCACGCAGTTGGGCCGAGGCTTCCGCCAGTTCTTCCAGTGCACTCCCGCCGACCACCTGCGCCGCTCCCGACTGGAGCGCGCCAGTCGGGCACTGCGAGAGACGGCGCGGCCCCTCAGCGTCGTCGCGCTGGAGGCGGGCTACTGCGACCAGAGTCACATGACGCGCGAATTCAGCCGCCGCCTCCACCTGACCCCGGCCGAGTACCGGCGGTTGCCCGGGGGCCGCTCGTTTCGTCCAACGAAATGAGTTCTGTCCAAGACGTCCTCGCGCGGACGGGGCAGCTTCAGCGCCATGATTCCGGACCCGCTCGCTTCCCCCGTTCCCTCCCCGGCCGCGGACTCCAGACGAGGACTGCCCGCCGTGGCCCTCGTCGCCACGCTGTGGCTGGCCTCATCCGGCTGCGCATCACGGCAGGTGGTCCCGACAGCTCCCGCGCCGGCCGTCACCCGCGTGGAGGCCGGACGCACGCACTGGGTGCTGCGTCCCTCCGAGGCCTACGACGCCCTCTGCCTGCTGAACCTGCTCCGTGGTGACGCGTTCTACACGCGGTTCTACGCCGAGGAGTTTCAGCGCTTCTCCGCCCTGCTCGAGCCCGGGGAGAAGGCCGCGCTCGCGCACCTCACCGAGCGGATGGGAAAGCAGGCCGGGAAGATGGTGGGGCCCTACCTGACGCTCGTCTTCTCCGTCACGGGCGCCACCACCGTGGAAGACCTGGCCAGGACGGTGTCGGACGATGCCGCCTGGACGGCGATGCGCCGGGGCTTCGAGGCGACGAGCTACGCCGAGGACTCCGACTTCACCGAGATGGAGGACGTGCGCCAGGACCTGGGCGTGCTGTTCGCCTTTCTCCAGCGCATCGGCTTCTCGCGCATCTGGCGCGCGGAATACCTGCCCCAGGTCGAGCAGGCCATCGCGCGCCTCGGCGTCCAGGTGGCGCCCCATGACGTGGTGGGCTGGGACGAAGACGTCCTCGGCCGGGCGCTCCACGTGGAGGAGCTCAACGCCCACGTGCTGAAGTTCGCCAAGCCCCACGGCATCCGGGTGACGGGCTGGAACTTCCTCACCGACCTGACCTACCCGCTGAGCGTCACGGTGAAGACCGCCGTCCACGAACTGCTCCACCCGCCGTTCAAGCGCGAGGGCGCCATCGACGCGCGGTTGACGGCCCTGGAGGCGGACCCCTACTTCCAGCGACTGGTGCGCGAGCACGACCCCGCGTTCGGCTACACCACCGCCAAGGGGCTGACGGAGGAGGACTGCGCCGAGGCCATCGACGTCTTCGTCAGCGAGCGCCAGGGCCTGCTCCGCGCGAAGGATGGCAAGCCGCTCACGGGCGCGGCCTTCTTCCGCGACCACGACGATGGAATGCACGTGCTGGCCTACGTGCTCTACGAGGAACTCCGGCGCGCGGACTTCTCCCAGTGGACGACGTACGAGGACTTCCTGCTGAAGCTGTTCGACACGGGCGTGCTCGTGCCCGGGAAGCTGGAGCAGCGATTCCGTTCCTACATCGGCAGCTATCCCGTGAAGGCGTTGAAGGAATAGGCCCTCGGGCGCGCGCCGCGATGAGACAGGCGCGCAGCCGACTCATCCCGGCGGGAACTGCGCCCCGCGTCAACGATGCTGCGCGAGCAGCCAGTCCCAGAACGCGTAGTTGTCATACTGCTGGGTCCAGCAGTCGTGCGCGGTGCCGGGCAGCACGGTGAAGCGCGCGATGGCGTTCCCGGTGGCCACCACGCCGGGCTGTGACGTCCAAGCGGGGCTGCTGGCGCCCGGGAAGAGGTACGTCACTGTCTGTGACGGCGCTGGCACCTGGAGCGATTGACTCAGCCCGTAGTTCTTGGTCACGCCCGTCAACCAGGAGCGGTCGGCGGTGTACGAGAGGCTGTCCCCGTACGAATGCACCGCCCACACCGGCACGTTCTTCAGTTGGGTGATGGTGGGGCCCGGCGCGCCGATGCTGGTGGCCATGGGCGCCAGCGCGGCCAGCCGGCTGCCGTAGGTATACGCGTACCGCCAGGCCCCGTGGCCTCCGGCGCTGATGCCCGTCAGATAGATGCGCGTCGTGTCCACGCGGTAGTTGGCCACGAGGAAGTTGATGAACGCCTCGATGTCCGCCGCCGGCCAGCTCGTCGGGGCGCGCGGCGTGAAGACCATCACCTGTCGCTGCCCGAAGTACGCCTTGCCCTGGCTCGTGAAGTGGATGTTCCTCAGCGCCCCGTGTCGGGTCACCACGTTCAGCAGGTCCGCCTCCGTCGTCGAGGTCCCGAACTCCCCCATCCCGTTCAGGTGGACGATGACCGGGTAGTTCGTGGTGGACGTCAGGTAGCCGGGCGGCAGGTATTCTCCATAGGCGAAGACCGCCCCGGTGCTCGCGGGCAGTCGGGCCACCACCTGGTCCTCGGTGGTGGGGGTGAGCCCCGCCTTGGCTTCACCCCACGCCTGGGCGTCTGTCTCCTCGAAACCGCCCCCGCAGGCGATGGCGCCCAGCACGAGGGTCAACGCAATCCATTGTGTCCGCATGGTGTCCTCCCGGTCCGTGGTTGATTCACCGAGAGTCTGCGTTTTCCTGTGAAAATAGGAAAGTCGAGCTAAGCGTGAGGCCGGTGTAGCTCCACTGCACGACCATCGACGCAGCGGTTCAAGTCCGGCGTGCAGGCGCTCCACCTTCGTCGCGAAGCGGGACGAGCGTGGACGGACCCGAGCGCTTCGCCAGCGGCCGCCATCGCGGCGCTCATTTGCGAGCTGCCGTGACTTCGCGGGCCAGTGCGACGAACGCCGTGTGCGCGGCCGAGGCGTTGCGTCGGCCAGGATAGTAGAGGCAGAGCGGAGCGAGCTCCGGTGTCCAGTCCT
Source organism: Myxococcus sp. AS-1-15 (assembly GCF_020037055.1). Classification (NCBI taxonomy): domain Bacteria; kingdom Pseudomonadati; phylum Myxococcota; class Myxococcia; order Myxococcales; family Myxococcaceae; genus Myxococcus; species Myxococcus sp. AS-1-15. The sequence goes on from NZ_JAIQDF010000031.1 coordinate 33,808, forward strand.
CGAGCACGCGAACGAGGCGTCCCGCTTCGATGTCGCCGCGCACGTCCGGCTCCATGAAGAAGCCGAGTCCGATGCCCTCCAGGACCGCGATCCGCGAGAGGCTGGCCTCGTCCAGCGTGATGGGCCCCGTCACATCGATCAGGGCCGTCTGCCCCCGCTTACGGAGCTCCCACCGGAAGAGGCTGCCGTTCGGCAAGCGCACCCGGATACACCGATGACGGAAGAGGTCCGATGGGACGCGTGGCCGACCGTGCTTCTTCACATACGCCGGCGAAGCGACGATGGCGTGGCGTTGGGGCTCTCCCAGCGGAATGGCAATCATGTCGGTGGGCACGAGGTTCGCCATCCGCACGCCGAAGTCGAACCCTTCGGCGACGACGTCGACCAGCCGGCCTTCGGTCACGACGTCGACATGCACGTCTGGATGGCGGCGGAGGTACTCCAGCACCAGGGGCGCGAGGAGCTCACGCGCCGCGGTCGCAAAGGTGTTGATGCGCAGCATGCCGGACGGCTTTGCCTGCTGGGAGCGAGCCGCGTCCATCGCGCCGCGGATGTCCGCGAGTCCCGGAGCCACCTGTTCGACGAAGGCCCTGCCGGCGTCGGTCAGTGAGACGCTGCGCGTCGTGCGGTTGAAGAGGCGCACGCCAAGATGGGCTTCGAGCTTCGCGATCGCGCTGCTCATCGCCGTCGTCGACATCCCGAGATCGAGCGCCGCGCCGCGAAACGAGCTCCTGCGAGCGACGGCGAGGACGGCATCGAGATCATTCAGTCCGGGTTGATACATCGATAGTCCTGTGTTTCGGGATGCCGCATCCTATTTTGTCCCCATTGAGTGGGCAATCGTGCGGGCTTACTTCTTGGGTCATGACCATGCACCCATCCATTCGAGCCTATTTCGACGCGGGCAGTGCCACGCCGCTCCACGCCTTCGCGCCCGATGCCGTTGTCGAGGATGAGGGACATCGGCATGTCGGGCATGCGGCCATCGACGAATGGTGGCGTGACTCCCAGGCGAAGTATCAGGCCGTCGCGCAGCCGCTCGAGGTGAACGCGAAGGACGATGCCTGCGAGGTCCGCGCGAGAGTGACGGGCCGGTTTCCCGGCAGTCCCATCACGCTCACCTTTGCGTTCCGGATGAAGGACGAGCGGATTGTGTCTTTGAGCATCGGCGCGTGAGCCGTGATGCCCATTTCAACCCAGTGGAAGGAGATGACGTGATGAGAGGGCTAGAGGGTAGGCGTGCGCTCGTGACGGGCGGAACGAAGGGCATCGGCAAGGCGGTGGTCGCATGGCTGCGCGAGGCCGGCGCGACGGTGCTGACGACCGCGCGGGAGGGAGCGGGCGAGGGCTTCATCGCCGCCGATGTCTCCACGGCGGAGGGCTGCGCGCGCGTCGTGAAGGCCGCCGGAGCCGTGGACATCCTGGTCCACGTCGTGGGGGGAACGTCGGCGCCGGCGGGAGGCTTCTCCGTCCTCGACGACGACGCGTGGCAGAAGACGATCGACCTGAACCTGATGGCGGCGGTGCGTCTCGACCGGGCCTTGGTCCCCGGAATGCGCGAGCGCCGGACCGGCGCGGTCGTGCACGTGACGTCGATCCAGCGGCAGCTGCCGCTTCATGAAGCGACGACCGCGTACGCCTCGGCCAAGGCCGCGCTCTCGAACTACAGCAAGGCGCTCTCGAAGGAGGTCGCGCCGCAGGGCGTGCGCGTGAATCGAGTGTCACCGGGCTGGGTCGAGACCGAGGCCTCCGTCGGGTTCATGAGCGAGATCGCGGCGAAGAACGGCACCGACGAAGCGGGCGCGAGGGAGCTCGTGATGCGCTCGCTCGGCGGAATTCCTCTCGGGCGCCCCGCGCGTCCGGCCGAGGTCGCCGAGCTGATCGGGTTTCTCGTCTCGGACCGAGCGAGCGCGATCACCGGGGCGGAGTACGTCATCGACGGCGGGACGGTGCCCGTGAGCTAGCAGGCTGCTGGATGCCTCCGGTGCGGGGACGACCTCTCGCACCGGAGCAGGGTCTCCTGACCCGGTGAATCAGGAGCCTCGGGACGACAAGGGCAACTCCACCGTCGACTTCCACGGCGAGAAGAGAAGCAACGCCGCGCATGCCTCAACGACCGACCCGGAGTCGAGGCTGGCGCGCAGAGGATGCCGGGGATGACGTGCAGTGCTTCGTGGACTGGTACAACACCGGGCACGGACACTCCGCCAGTCGCTTCGGCACGCCCGACGACAGGCACTCTGGTCGCGAGGCTGCACTCCTTGCTCGACGCCACCGGGTATACCCGAGAGCCCGAGCCCGTCATCCCCAAACGATGGAGCCGCGTCACGCGCAACTGGACGCCGGCAGGCCTCGTCCGTCTCGGCCCCGCTCCGAACCTCACCTCGACCGTGCAGGAGATGAAGCGCATCAGATGAGCCTTCTCACGCGACATCTGCCTTGATGCGCACCGCTCATGCTCCGGTCCGCAGGTGGGTCTGGGCTTCAGGAGGGATGCCGTGTGAACGGCGGCGCCGAGCGCGAGCTCCCAGCTCGGAACAACAAGGCCGGCCATGGGGGCGAGCCCCACGACCGGCCTTGTTTCCTCGGCGTTCGACGCGGTCCTACCGCAGGGGCACGCGCTTGAGCCTGAAGGGCGAGGGGCTCTCGCTCATCGTGAAGTAGCTCGCGCCGTTGGCCTCGTACTCCATCGCCTCACCCTGGCCCTCGGCGGTGTCGGTCAGCGTGACGGGCGTCGCGAAGATGGCCGACTCGAAGCCAAGTCCCGGCGTCGCACGGAACTCGTAGACGGTGCGGTAGGTGCGAAGGAGGAAGCGATCCGCGCAGGGGTGGATCGCCGCCGCGGTCGCGGCCGAGAAGTTGGCGTCTCCGTTCAGCGGCAGCTGGATCGTGTGGACGTGGATCAGCGTGGCCTGCACGCCCGGCGTCAGCGGCCGGGGGAACTTGTACACGCCGCTCTTCCCCGTGCCCCCGTCCTTGGTCACGACGTAGATGTCTCCGGTGGTGGGGTGCACCATCAGCGACTCCGCGTCCTTCGCGCCGTCCGGATAGACGAACGGGAAGGCCTCGGCGACGAGCCCCCCCGAGGTCTGGCCGTTGGCGAGATCCGGCTCGGGCACGCGGTAGATGGTGAACGACGTGGGGCTGCCACCCGGAGGGAAGTTGGCGCTCCACTTCCCGATGTCACCGATGAAGATGCACGAGCCGCTCGGGCAGGGCCCGGTCGCGAGGTCCTCCCAGTCGGCCGGCGTCACGTTGGTCACGTTGAACGTGCCGAGGGTGCTCGCGTTGAGGGTGTTGATCGCGACGATGGCGGTGGTGTCCTCGTTGTGCACGTAGAGCGCGTTGCCGACCAGGCGGCTCGCGGCCAGGCCCGAGGGCTCCACGATCTCCGGCGCGGTCACGGTGCCCTGGAGCGTGAAGGTGGTCGCGTACGTGTCGCCGACCACGCAGGTGGGGGCGTTGGCGGCGCGCAGGACGACGACGTGCGCGGTGTTGGTCTGCACGAACGCGGAGCTGCCGGAGAGGCCCGTCTGGAGGCCCGGCGCGGTGAGCGACCGGTAGGCCGCATTGAAGAGCAGTCCGTTGGCGTGACCCAGGCACGCGTCGAAGGCCTCGGTGAAGCCGAGCGGCGGCTCGATGCCGGTGGCGGGGCAGGTGGCGTCCGGCCAGACCTGTGAGCCGTACCAGACGGCGAGCCCACCCGCGCTGCCGGTCACCACGTCGGGCACGGTGAACGACGCGGAGTCGCCGTTCTTCTGGCCCGCGTGCACGTCGATGGGCTGGACCGGGTCGACGCCGCTGAAGGCCTCCACGCTCCCCGCCATGTGGGTGGTCGCGTCCAGTCCGAACGTGTAGCTCGTGGGCTCGGAGGCGCCCGCGACGCGGTAGAAGATCCAGGTGCGGATGGCAAAGGCGCTCTGCTCCGAGCGCAGGAACGTCCAGCCGGCGGGCGGCGTGACGGTCGCGGAGATGTTGTTGCGCACAATCACCCGCGCGATGAGCGCGTCGTTGGCTTGGGTCCCCGACGGCTTGGGAATCGACAGCGAGGCGAGCGACAGGCCGCTGTTGCGCGAGCTCCCACGCAACGCGACCCCCGAGGACGGCGCGACCTCGGCGCGGCGAAGGGCGACGACCTGCGCGACGTTGGTCTCGGCGAACGTCGAGCTCCCGTTGAACGGTCCCTGGAGGCCGGCACCGGCGAGGGGCATGAAGGCGGCGTTGAAGACGAGGCCCTGGGACGAGGACACCAGGCAGGTGTCGTAGGTCTCGGTGAAGCCCGCGGGGGGCTCGATCGCCGAGGTCGGACACGCGGCGCCGGTCCACGCCTGCGCGCCGAACCAGACGGCGGCCCCGCCCGCGGTCGAGGTGCTCAGCTGCGGCGTCGTGAAGGTCGTCGAGCCGCTGTTGCTCTTGCCGGCGTGTGTGTCGATCGGGTTGGTCGGATTGACGCCGGCATACGCCACGATGCTGCCGACGAGGTAGCTCGCGATGGAGCTCTGGAACGTGTGGCTCGCGGGCTCGCTGGCGGTGGCGACGCGGACGAAGACCCAGCCGCGGATGCTCCAGCTGCTCATGTCGGTGCGCACCAGCGTCCAACCCGCGGGAGGGGTGAGCTCGGCGCCGATCTGGTTACGGTTCGCAAGGTGCGCCAGCAGCACGTGACCGGCGGCGACGCCCGTGGGGGTCGAGAGGGTCAAGCTGGTGACCGTCTTGCCGCTTGCGTGCGCGGTGCCGACGAGGGTGATCTCCGCAGTGGCCGGCGGCTGGAGGGGACGCAGCACCACCGCGTGCGTGATGTTGGTGTTGGGGAGCGTGGAGCTGCCGGTGAAGGCGGGCTGGGCACCGGCGGCCCCGAGCTGCGAGGTGGCGGCGCTGTGCAGCACGCCGCGCGTCGACGAGACGAGGCAGGTGTCGAGCTGCTCGGTGAAGCCCGTCGGAGGGGTGTGGACCGCGGGGCACGCGGTGCCTCCCCAGACCTGGGCCGAGAACCACACCGCGAGGCCGTTCGCGGACGACGTGGTGGCGACGGGCAGCGCGAGGCTCGCGCTGTTGCCATTCTTCTGGCCGACGTGCACGTCGATCGGCTGGAGCGGATCCGCGCCCGACACCGCGACCAGGGTGGCCGCCATGGCGCTGGCGACGTCGAGGGTGAAGGTGTGACTGCTCGGCTCGGCCGCGCTGGCCACGCGGAGGAAGAGCCAGGACTTGATGGCCGAGGCGCTTTGCTCGGAGCGCAGCAGCGTCCAGCCAGCGGGTGGGGTGGCGACGGCGGTGACGGCCTCGCGATTGCTCAACTGCACCACCAGCACATCTCCGGCGGCCGTCCCGACGGGGGTGGGGATGGAGAGGGTGGCGGTGGCCAGGCCGCTCGCGCTGGTGGTTCCTCGCACGGAGAGCGTGGAGAGGTCCTGGGCCGTCGTCGCATCCTGGACGTCGTCGGGCTGCGCGAGCTCAGTCGTTTCGCAGGCGGCCATCAGCAGGGCGGCCGCGAGCCACAGACTTCGGAATGGAGTCATGGTGTTTCAATCGGGGTGTCGACGCACCGGACTGGAGGTCCGGGAATCGGCCATGTGAAGGACCCTGAAGTGCGAAGCGCAATCGACTGTCATGACACGGGAAAATTGCCGTGAAATGGTCGGGATTGTCGGGTGTCATCGAAAGAAGGTGGCAGTTCTGTCCATGTGGTCACGCTGAGTCCTTGGAGAACGAGAAGCCCAGGGATATCTGCGCGCGGTGCCAAGGGATGAAGGGCGGTCAGCACCCCGAAGGGTGGGCCTTGAGGCAAGCCTCGTGAGCGTGGCTGTGACAGGCTCGTGACGTCAGCAGAACGGTGGAGTTACACCGGTCTCGTTGAGTCCCGGCGACTTGGTGGGTCAAGCCGCGGTTCGGTACCTCTTCTCATCGTTGGCGGGAGACTGGTCGCCGAGGGCGGAGTGCCTCCGGCGCAGGTTGTACCAGCCGTCGATGTACTGGACGACAGCCATCCTGGCCTCTGCGTGAGTCATGATGGATGACGTCTCGGGGCTGGCGCTGGGCGACGGCCATGTCCAGCGCGGCGATGACCCACTCCGACTTCAGGTGGGTGGCCATGGCCCAGCCCACCACCTTGCGACTCCACACGTCGATGACGACAGCCAGGTAGAGAAAGCCCGCTCCTCGGCCAGGCTGCTCGTCGTCCGTCCCGCCTTCGCCAACTCGACGATTCGCGCTCGGAGCTCCGGCGGGTATGGAAGTTGTTGAGCGGACTCAACGAACCCGCCGCAGCTCCATGGATTGTCGCGGGATGCCCGGTGGTGCGCCATCACCGGCTCAGGGTGATGACAACGTCGGACGAGAAGGTCCGCGCCCTCATCCCGACCCTTCGGTCGCCAAACAGGCATTGTTCCTTGCAGTGGTCGAAAGCGCTCCCGTCCCCGGGGATACAAGCGGTGAGCGCGTCCCCGCCCCAGCCTGCTCCATCATCGGCCTCGGCCATGAAGTAGACCCACGATTCCTGCGTCGTGAGGACATGGACCTCCTGATTCAGGCCGATTCCCCACCACCCGCGTGTCAGGTGCCCCCCCAGCGAGCCCCCACAGGCGGCGGTGGCGGGGAACGCGATGCAAATCCAGATGAATGAACCGTAGGTGTTGCGGAAACGCACCTGCCGGTTGCTTGCCTTGGTTTCGCCATCCAACGACCCAAGCAGCGGCTGGGTCATCAAGTCTGGGCTCGCCGTAGGAACGCCCTGGATGATGCCTGGGGGCTCGTATGCGGTGTTGAACCGATTGGGACCAATCCGTGGGCGCGTCTGATAGCCGCGCCCGGGCGAGGGGGGGACACCGTAGGGCCCGGTTGGGGCCGGGAGGTCACTCCCCTCTGCGGCCCATGCCTTGGACGGCAGCACGGGGAGCACCCCGCCGGCGCCCATGCCTAACACCGCGCCCGCGCGAAGAAAGCTCCGCCTGTTCATTGAAGGCCTGTTTGATTGATGCATACCAGTCCTCTCCGACTCGACGAGGCCTTGTCGGAAATGGCCGCCTCGTGCCTGAACTGACTTCATGCAAAGCAGCGTGCCTCGCATGCCGTTCCGACCGTCGGCATGTAAAGGATTTGCATCTTAATGAATGGCACGTCCGGGCCTTGGGCCTCCCCATGGCGTCTGTCTGGAACCCGACAGGCGTGTCCTTCCGAGGCAGTGATTGTGCCAACAGGGGGGCTGACTCAAGAGTGTGCGGCGTCGCCCTTGGCGGTGTGCCTCAAGCGGAGCCGCGGAGCTGCTCCACGTAGGCCTGGGCGGCGGAGGCCTCCACGCCATGCAGTCGCGCCATGTCGCGCGCGATGGCGGAGGGGTCATCTCCCATGCGCAGATGCATGCGGATGTTGTGCTCGAAGGGCTGGAGGATTCGCAGCGCGTCCGCGCCTCGGGCTTCCTTGACGACGGGCGCCGCGCGCCGGCGCGAGCGGCCCATCTCCGCGCGGGCCTGCACGTAGGTGACGATGTTGGACAGCAGGTAGTACCAGGTCACGAAGAAGGAAATCGTGCCCCACCAGCCCAGGGTGACGTTGCGCAGCGTGTGGTGCCAGAACGCCCTGCCCAGACACCCTCGGCACAGGTCGGCGGCCGTCGTATGGGAGCGCCGCGCGAACAACATGCCTACGTTGTGGTGCAGCTCAACAAAGACCGTCGTCTCGGACCGGGAACAGTGGTCGCATCGCATGGCGGCGCACCCTAATGGGTTCCTCGCCCGCGTTCGAGTCCACGGACTCAAGCCCGAAGACCCGGGCGACCCGCGCAACTCCAAGGGACATGGGAGAGCACCTGGAACACAGGCCGGCGGGGCCTTCACACGGCGTCCCGGTTTCAGTGGGTCCTCCACCATCAGAGGTGTGGCTCCGGAATATCCGAGTCCAGCGAGAAGTGCGCCTCAGCGAACGCGTCATTGCGTGCGCAGTCCTGATTCGAGCCAGGACGAGGGACGCTTTCCCATGGTGCCCACGTTGACGGCCGCCCTGGGACTGAAGGGCGAGCGCCCCCTCAGCGGCACCCGCGATTGCAAAGACGTGGTGCATACCATTGCCTCCGTCAACACCGTGACGGGCGAAATCACCAGCCGGTTGTATGGCAGCCGCACCCGGACGCGCCGGAAGGACGGGCTGTCCAAGACGAAGCGGATGCAGGTGGCATTTGCCCACCACCTGCTCGACGTGGCGCGGACCTACCCGGCCGACGTGTACGCAGCAGTCGTCATCATCATCGACAATGCGCCTTGGCACCGAGGACGTCCGGTGGACTGGGCCCTGCAACGCTACCCGCACCAGACGTTGTACCGGCTGCCGTCCTACAGCCCTCAGCTTCAGTCCATTGAGCGGCTGTGGCGACCTCTTCGCCAGTTCGCCACGCACAACGTCCTCTTCGACGAGTTGACGCAGTTGCTGCACGCTCTGCGCTCGGGGCTCGGCTATTTCCGCGCCCGGCCCCAAGCCGTGCTCCGTCTCCTCGGCTCTCGCTGGAGCCCGAGTCAATCAGCCGAGGCGTGAATCAGGGCGGTGGCTGGCCTCCCTACCAAAGCAACTCGACCTTGGCTTTTCGCAGTTTCATGAATCTTGAGAGCTCCGTCCGTGAGGCGAACTGCAGCTTGTTGCAAGAGACCTCCGCGCCGCTTTCAAGAATCTCATTCCAGGTGGCTTTGCCGGTGGGCGAGGGCAGGACGTCAACAACGGCTCGAACGCCGCGAAACTCGATGTTGGCGTCTGTCTTGCTTTGTCGGGCGTGAAACCGACCCATGCTGGCGGCCTGTCGTTTGGCTGCGGCCGCGTTCACCGCCTTGATGAGGACGATGTTCTCCCAGACATCCACGGCCGCCCGATTGGCACGCGCCTTCGGCATGATCACCAAGACGATGTGGGCCGAAAACCACTTCTCTCGCGCACGCTTAGCCACGGTGACCACGACAGTTCTCCTTACATGCCCCGGCCAGTACCGTCATGACTTCAATCCACGGAGTGATTCTGTTCGTCACGGCGTTTCCAAGGCAAGACCCCATGAGGCTTTGTCAGACAGTTCAGGTTCGGTGAGGTGCGTCTACTTCCCGGTCGAGCGCTGCAGGACCGCCGCGAAGAAGGCGTCCGTGCCGTGCAGGTGGGGCGTGACGACGAGGAAGTCATCGCGAATGCACTCGTCGGGGAGCCAGCCCTCGCCAGGGCGCAGGCGTTGGAAATCAGGGCGTGAGGTCAGGAAGGCCGTAACGACATCCTGGTTCTCGGCACGATTGACGGTGCAGGTGGCATAGACCAACTGGCCTCCTGGGCGGAGCAGCGCCGCGGCTTGGTGGAGCAGTTCAAGCTGGAGCGGTGGGAAGCGCGTGAGGACGTTCGCGGTGGCGCGGAAGCGTTGATCCGGCCCGCGGCGAAGAGGTCCGAGCTCGGAGCAGGGGGCGTCCACGAGTACGCGGTCGGCGTCGAGGCCCGGGGAGGGTGGCGCCCTGAGGACCTGGACGCGCGTGAGCCCCGCTCGGGAGACACGTTGGAGGAGCCGGTCCAGTCGCTCGGGGTCTGGGTCATGGGCGAGGAGCCGACCGGAGTCGCGCATCTGTGCGCCGAGCAGGAGCGTCTTGCCTCCGGCCCCCGCGCACAGGTCGAGGACGGTCTCTCCGGGGCGGGCATCCAGGAGGAGTCCCAGGAGCTGACTGCCCTCGTCCTGGACCTCGAATCGGCCCTCTCGGAGGGAGGGCAACGCATAGAGGTTGGGACGGGGCCCGTCGACATGGAGGGCCAGTGGACTCCAGGCTCCAGGGCGAGTGGGAAGGCCCTCGGCGCGCAAGCGGATGGCCAGGTCTTCCCGGGAGTCGCGGAGCGGATTCACACGCAGGGTGATGGGGCCTGGGACGTTGAGGTGGGCGCAGAAGTCGTCTGCCTCCGGGCCCAGCTCCCGCGCGAAGTGGTCGGCGAGCCAATCCGGAAGGGAGTGCCGGAGGGCGAGCGAAGGGGGCTGGGCCGGATTCAGCGGCGGAATCTGGTCGGGCTCGATTCCAGCCAGGGCGGCTGCCTCGGACGCTGGGCGCCGGGCGAGGCCCTGGAGGAATGCGAAGAGCAGGCGCGACGGGGGCGCGTTGGCGTGGCCCAGGAGGAAGTCGAGGCGGCGGCGCCAGAGGGCGACGTTGTAGATGACCTCCTTGAGCGCCTGGCGTTGGGGACTGGAGAGGGTGCGATGGGTCCGGAGCGTGCGGTCCACGACTCGCTCGGCCGGAGAGCCAGCGAGCACGAGGGAGATGGCCTCCGAGGAAATCGAGGCAAGCCCCGCCAGCGCGGACCAGGGTTGGACCTGGAGCCGGGAGAGCGGATCAAACGGGACTGTTGACAGGGGCGGCTCCGTTCTCTAGAAAGCGCGTCATCGCTGCGGCGCGGTTACCACGGCGAGGACATATTCCCTGATAGCTCAGCCGGTAGAGCGGGTGACTGTTAATCACTAGGTCCGTGGTTCGAGTCCACGTCAGGGAGCTACTTGAAAGGCCCTACCAACTGGTAGGGCCTTTTTTGTTTAACAAGGGCCTCGCGATGACATCGCGGGGCCTTCGTGCTTAAGCCGCTGAATCCCAAGGGATTTTGGCTCGCGGTGCTGAAGAGGGCGCTCTCGGCTCTCTACCCCGCAGAGCGAGATGCCCCCTCTTCTCCGCCGCCAACTGGGCTCTCTGGAGCGCTCTTTCGCCCGTTTTGGGGAGAGAGAGGCCGAGAGTGGTTAACAGTTTTGTTAACCACCGCGGGCTCTCGACTCTGACAATCCCTGGCTTTCGATGTCGTACCTTCCAGGGTTGCGCCATTTCCCTCTTTCAGAAGGCCAAAAAAGGCCACCTGTTAACCGAGAGAGCGAAATGCGGCTGGCAGTTACTGGGTACTCACGAATTCGTCGCGCGGCGCAGACTCTCCGAGACGGCTCTCAGACTCTCTTGGCCGAATCCTCGGCCACCACAGCCCCCTGCTCCGCCTCACTGCCCCTGCCCACTCGGGCCTTCTGGGCAGGGAACAGCGTCGAGGGTACGCCCCCCTGGGCCCTCCAGCGCCCGCGCAGAAGTCCGGCGGGCAGGGGTAGGCCAACAAGGAGCCGCAAAGACGCCTACGTTTGGTGCGCAGCGTGGCGAACGGGCCGTACCGGACGGCTGGGTGCCTCGCAGTCCGAACGTGCCACTGGGCGCCGTCCCGCGAAGTCACGCCGGAACTCATTTAGCGGCCCCCGCCTGCGGGATGAAACCTCGGCGTCCCTGATCGTTCCCGGTGAACAGCACGACATTCGCGTCGCCGATGGCGCCATCGTTTGGAAGCTGCTTGCTGTTCTCGATGATGAGGACTTGGGCCTCAGCGAAGGACGACTTCACGCTCTCCCAGAAGTGCTTCTTGACGTCCTGTGGGAACGAGGCCTCGTCTGCATCAGGCTCTTCATAGACGATCAATGGCGAATCGATGAGGACGAAGTTGGGGAACGGACGCTCGTCCTTCACGCAGAGGTGCAAGAGCGCGAGGTTGAATGCAGCCCTGGTGATTGCACGAACGCCCTTACCGCGACTCTTCCGTGCGCGCCCTGAAATGACGATGTCTTGGGCTTTCTCGCTGAAGGAGACCCGCTCAGCGGCCGGAAAGTGCCAGGCCTGAAGGAGTGCTTCGACCTCTCGGCTGAAGGGGTCGGCCTGCGCGGTGCTTACCGCCGAACTCGGCCCCTCAGCTCGTTCCTTCTTCTTCGGCGTGCTCGCCTCCTCAAGGAGCGCTTCCAACTCCAGGACACGCTCGAGCAGCTCGAGTGCCTTGCGAGAGGTGCTCTCATGTGCTCGCAATTCATCGACCTTCTTCGTGGCGACGTCTACGTGTCGCTCCAGTAGAGCCTTCAACTCCGCTGCAATCGCGTCGAACTCTTGTTGCCGTACCGCACGCACACTTCGGAGCTGCTCTGTCTCGGCGGCGGTCGCTGCGCGCGTCGCCTGCAGGTCCTGAAGGAGCTTGAAGGTCTTGGAAGACTCCGCCTTGCACGCCTGGGACACGTCTGTAGGAGAGAGCCGCACTTCTCTATGGCCGTTCTCGTGGTGCTCCGCGAGAGCACCGCACATTGGGCAGCGCTCTTCCTTAAGCTGGTCGAGGCGCACTCCCGCCTCGGCAATCGCTTCCAACCTTCGAAGGTCGGAAGAGTACTGCTCCTGCAGGAGGTCGAACCGCGTCTGCAACTCGGCCATGACTGCGAGCTTCGAGTCGACCACGCGCAGTGCAGTCCACGCTCCATGCCGCTTCGCCTCCAACGGTGCTACGCTTACCTGTGCGGCATTTCGTTCGGAGATCGCCGTCTCCAGCGCAGCCTCGATGCGCGCGAGGCGGTCGCGTTCGTCGGTGAGGATTCCCACGTCGCCCAAGTCAGCTAATCGCTCGCGAGCATTCATCAGCAGACTCTCGAGGAGCTCGGCTTTCCCCGCTTGGCGCCCCTTTGTAACCTTCGGGTCCTCATTCGCGATCACCGTTGAATCGTCGGTGCCCGTCAGGAGGAGCCGGAAGATACCACTCTCGGCAGTCTTGGCTGCGAACTGTCCGCTCAGGACAGGAGAGGTCTTCTTGATGACCGTCTCTTCGTCGATGATAACGAGCCGAGCGATGTCGCGGAAGCTTAACGGGCGGGTCTTGCCGCCCTCGTTGATGCGAACCTTCTTGCTGCCCAACCCTGACAGGTCGAGAAGGAATTGCGAGACCGTGTCCTCTTTGCCTCCTCGGTGCTTGGCCGCGAGGATGCGGTCCGATTGGCCTTCCGTTGTGCAGCGCACCTCGCCGCCGCGCAGACTTCGCTCAAGTTTGTAGGTCCGATGGTCTGGGTTCGACTCGATCTCGAGGAGAACAGTCGTATAGCCCTCTGCCTCTGGGATATCCTTCGGCTCCTCACCACCCCCGAGGGCGTAATCGACACACTGGGCGATGAAGCTTTTTCCAGTTTCCGAGGGCCCAGCGATGACGTTCAGGCCGCGAGTGAATACCACCTCGGCAGGCAGTTTGCCGGGGCCGGTCAATGAGAGTCGACGAAGCGCGAAGCCGAACTTCACGATGCCTCCTCTGCCCATAGGACAGACTCCATCGCAAACTCCGCCCCCCATGTGCCGATGCTCTCGCGAATCATCGCGTCAAGCTCTGTACCATCCAGCAGCCCGAAGCTATCAACAACCCAGTCAGCTCGCGAACGAAGCCCCTTGAGATACTCGCTGCTGAGCGTATCGAGGAAGCCTCCAGACCTATCGGTTGCCGAGAAGAAGATTCCGCCCTCCTGGTAGGCGCGAAGGATGAGCCCCCGACTCTCGTAGAGCGAGAGCCCATCCTGCAGCACGCCGCGACGCACAAGGATCTCGCCTCCGCGATGAGGCGTCCGCGGATGTAGGCCGGCGGGACCACCAGGCACGTCATCGGAGTGGACCAGCAGGTAGTCGAAAACCACGAGCCGCTGAAGTGCGTACGAAGTCGGGTACGCCGCCGTAAGAACGCAAAGCGCGCGAAGACCAATCTCCACCGGCCCATTGAACGGCGTGAAGAAATGGCTCGGGATCTCTCCTGTCATTTGACCCACCGAACCTTCCCGTTGTTAGCAAGCTGATGGCAAATCCCCCCACGATCTCGATTGTGGATGCGGCTGATCAGCGGGTGGCTGGTGAGCTGCAGGGTGCGTGCGGTCTTCACTACGGCCACGGCGCGCCGGTAGCCATCCGCGTGATCGCCCCGCAGGTCGTCCTTGATTCCCGAGTGGACTTCGTCTTGGAGCTTCTCGAACTCACCTGGTGGCAGCGTGTCGCGCGAGAACGTTCGCAAGCCCTCAGCACTGTAGAATTCGATGCGAGCGTCGGCGAAGTGATCCCGAAGGTCATCGCGTCCCACGAGGTCTTTCTCAATGTCGTTCACGTCCTTCTTCATGTGATCGGCGTACGCGCGACGTAGCTCACCGACGAAGACCGTCTCGTTGCCCACCGGCGCGGCCGGGGGCGTAAGCGGCTCGGGGCGAAGGGGCAGCCCACCTCCGAACTGCGCTACGTACCAACGCGTCTTTGCATGGGCTTCGATGATCCGCAGAACTGGCGTGGCCTCAAAAATGGAGAAGTCGAGGCTCTCGATGTGCGCCTTCATGGCAGCATCGCACTCCACCAACTCTGTCTTCGTGATTCCCTCACGACAGTAGTCGTTCCACTGCTTAAACAGCTCGCTCCGCAGTTCCTCCGGCTTCTTCAGGAGGTTCGATAGCTTTGTGCCTGCGCCTCTAGGCGCGATGAAGTAGTAGCGGTGCGGGTACGAGTAATCACCGCGCTTCGTGTAGTACGCGAGCTTCCCCAATTCGGTCCAAATGTCGGTGGGCGCCAACGCAGCCTTGTAGTGCTTGCACTGGTAGTTGACCCACGCGCCACTGCCCCCTTTCATCGTCGCAATGACGTCGCGCCCCATGTCCCCTGAGCCGCCGCATCGTTCGACAAGTTCGTACATGTCACGAAGCGAGTCGACCCACTCTTGGACGAAGCGCTCCCATTGCTCCGCGCTAAATAGCTTAATCCGGTCCTCGGGGTGAACCGGCAGACCCGACGCTACGACATCCGCAGCCAGTCCAGGCAGGGTCGCTGGCACCTGGGGGATTGGAACTGTTGTCGGAAACGGAGGCGGTTGAGAAGGAGATGCCTGACTCATGCCGGGATGATGACGCCTTCCCGGTCAAGTCCCGAATCGTGTGTAGTTGGTTCGGAGGGAGGCAGGGGAGGAATGCTCCTTGGCGGTGTCAATCAGCGGCAGTGTCTGGGGTTGAGTTGAGCAGGGCCATGTCGAGGTAGCGGCGGTCGTCCCAGATACCAGTCACTTCG
>NZ_JAIQDF010000032.1:0-17939 GCF_020037055.1 Myxococcus sp. AS-1-15
CCCGGACGGGACTCTCACCCGCAGGTCTGGTGGAGCATGGACGTGCTCCTCTTTCTCGTCCTTCAGGACGCACCATGCCCCGAGGGTAGACCGGAGGGCCGGTCCCCCCAAGCGACACGAAGCGCCCCGTGCCACGCGCACACGGGGACGGCCGGCCGCCTGGAGACAGGCGGCGAGCGAGGGCTTCAGCGCTGGCTGTAGCGGTCGCAGGTGGCCAGGTACTCGTCGCTCGACATGTCGAGCGCGGCCACGCGGTACTGCTTGCCCTTGGGCTTCTTCAGCGTGGTCTTGATGACCACGAACTTCCCGATGGGGATGCCCATGTACGACTGGTCGAGGTAGGTGTTCTCCTCGATGTGCTCCCAGGCGATGTGCACGCCATCCGCGAAGTGGATGCCGTCGTGGCCGATGGTGAGCCCGGGCTGGTCCATCTTGCCCAGCACCATCGGCTTGATGCAGTTGACCAGCATCACCAGACAGCCGAACAGGATGAGCCCGGCGATGGCGAGCACGGCGGCGCCCTTGTCACGCGCGGCGAACGCGAGGTAGCCGAAGAACGCCGTGGCCACCACCCAGATGACGGTGCCGATGATGAGCTTCGTGCGCGAGTAGTAGAAATGCTGGGGCTGGTTCGACTTCGCCTTCGACTGAGCGGATCGGTAGAGTTCCATGATGTGCTGCCTGACGGTGGGGTGAGGACGAAAAGCTCAGCCGGCGAGCCGGTCTGAGAGGTAGGAGAACAGGACGGGCGCGTTGACGAGCTTCTCCTCGTCGATCTTGTGCAGCCGACCGTTCGCGAGGATGTGCAGCTCCCGAGTGGAGACGCCCTGCTCGAAGTCGTCCTGCAGCCGCAGCGACTCGATGTCCTCCCACTCGATGAGCTTCTTCTTGAAGACCAGCCCCTCGGCGCGGATCCACAGCGGACCGAAGCGCACCTCTTCGCCGCGAGCCACCTGGCGACGGATGGCCGGCAGCAGCATGGAGACGACCTGCTGGGTGACCACGGCCTCCAACTCGTCCGAGTCACTCCACAGGTGCAGCCGCAGCCGGTACTTGCTGTCGCGATGCGCGAGGATGAGGCACTCGTTGTTGTGCTCGCGCACGATGCTCGTCATGTCGCGCCACAGGACGGACTTCTTGCCCACGTGGATGCCGCGGGCGTCGAGCACCAGCGAGTTCGGCGAGAGCAGCCACGCGAACAGGTCGCCCGCGCGCCAGAGAATCAGATAGAGCCCACACGGGATGCCGAGCAGCGCGAAGGCGAACCCCGTCTGACTGCGCACCATCCCCTTCACCATGTCCGCGGGCAGCAGATGGATGCCCGAGGGCGTGAGCATCATCGCGAGCGCGAAGTAGATGAGGACGAGTCCCCCCGCCAGCCAGGACAGGGTGTGCGTGGGGAAGACCAATGAGTGCGAGTACTTCAGGGGACGACTCCCAGCGGGCCGACCGGGGCACGAGCCTCAGCGAACGTTCGGTCACCTATAAAGGAGTGCGGGCGATTTTTCGACCCCGAAACACTCTCCGCGACACCGCCTCATTTGGGAGTCAGGCTTTCCAAGCCAGCCCTGTTGGACGCGCAGGGAAATGCAGCCCGGCTCCGCCTGCCGTCTCACACGGTGAGACTCACCCTCCGCGAATGCGCGGGTAGCTCCAGGGAGTGTGTCCAGGACATGCCGTGGACATGTCGTCGACACGCCAGGTCTTCGAGGCCGCCCTCCACGGGGCCGTCGGGGTGCGTGGCACATGTCCTGCTCTCGACAGGCTCGGCGTGAGCGACACGCCGGTCCCCACTCCTGGAGAGAGCAATGGCTTCCTATCAATGGAACGACGGCCACATCCTGACGTTGTCCCAAGGCGACACCGCGAGCTGCGCGGGCGGACTCAACAAGGATCTGCTCCATGCGCTCTTCTTCTACAACAGCGCGCAGAACGAGACCGGCGCCACGCTGACCGTCGTGTGGAAGAACAGCGAGGCGCCCGTGACGGTGCGAGTGCCCGGCACCAACGCGAAGCAGGGGCTGGCGTCGCTGTTCTTCGTGTCGGGTGACGACACCAACAACGTCTCGGTGGGCATGAGCAACAACCAGCCTGGAGCCCAGGTGCAGTGCTTCATCGGGAGCGTCAAGATGCCCACCAACACCACGGGCCTCAACAACACGCTGCTGGAGGCGGATGGGAAGCTGCATCCCCTCAAGACGTTCACGCGGTACCACACCGCGCCCCAGCCCTCCTGGTACCAGGGACAGCTGCAGAGCAACGTCAATCAGTTCATGTCCGTCCAGT
Organism: Myxococcus sp. AS-1-15; assembly: GCF_020037055.1. Taxonomy (NCBI): domain Bacteria; kingdom Pseudomonadati; phylum Myxococcota; class Myxococcia; order Myxococcales; family Myxococcaceae; genus Myxococcus; species Myxococcus sp. AS-1-15. Next base: position 2,287 of record NZ_JAIQDF010000032.1, read on the forward strand.
TCACCTCCAAGAAGGCGACCGTCAACCTCGTGAACAGCCAGGTGGAGCCCACGAGCGCGTTCTATTACGCGACCTCCCGGCTCAAGGACCTGGTGCAGATCAACCGCGCCGAGTCCCAGACACTGCAGTGGAACCTCCAGGGCAACGGGGAGCAGGTGGTGTGGATCAACGCGACCAGCCTCCAGAACTCACAGACTGCGTCCATCGCCTTGCAGAGCCTCGCCTCGCTCTACAAGCTGGTCCAGGACTAGCGCCTCCGCGGGTGGGAAGCCGGCTACAATGCCAGCTCGTGTCCCGGCCCCCTCTCGTCTCCCCTCCATCGCCCCAGCTCCTCGCGGATGTCTCGACGGCCGCGGAGCCCCCGCGCCGGGGCGGTGAGCCCATGCACCACCCGGCGGCGGTATTGACGCTCGTCGCCCATCCCCAGCTCGCCCGGGTGGGCGAGCGGCGGGTGCTCGAGGACCTCCTCGCGGGGCAGGAGTGGGTCCTCTCGCGCAACGCTCCGGACTTCACGCCCGCGTCCAGCGCCTTCGGTGCGCCGCTGGGGGACCCGTTCGTGAGCCGCAAGCCCTTCCTCCGGTTCAATCGCACGCAGACAGGGATTCGCGTCAGCGTGGGGCCCGAGACCCGGTGCACGTCGGACGGCGTGCCACTGCGGGACTCGCGCGAGTGGGACCTGGAGGCGGTGCGCTCGGGGGTGCCCCTGGAGCTGGCGGGGCGACTCGTCCTGCTGCTGCATCTGTGCGAACCCGGACCGTCCACCGCGCTCGCATCGCCGGGCATGGTGGGAGAGAGTGTGGGATTGCGCCGGGTGCGCAAGGACATCCAGCGCGTGGCGGACCTGGACCTGTGTGTCCTCATCCGGGGTGAGACGGGGACCGGAAAGGAATTGGTCGCCCAGGCGCTCCACCAGCAGGGCCCGCGCGCGAGGAAGCCCTTCCTGAGCATCAACCTGGGCGCCATCCCCAGGGAGCTCGCGGCGGCGGAGCTGTTCGGCGCCGCCAAGGGGGCCTTCACCGGGGCGAACCAGGCACGTGATGGTTTCTTCCGCGCCGCCCAGGGCGGCACCCTCTTCCTGGATGAAATCGGCGAGGCCTCCGCCGAGCTCCAGGTCATGCTCCTGCGAGTCCTGGAGACGGGTGAGCTGTTCCCCGTCGGCGCCAGCACGCCGGTTCGCACGGACGTGAGGCTGGTCGCCGCCACGGACGCGGACCTCGAGACCCACATCCGCGACGGCCGCTTCAAGGCGCCGCTGCTCCACCGGCTCGCGGGCTATGAAATCCAGCTGCCGCCCCTGCGCGAGCGCCGCGAGGACATCGCCCCGTTGTTCCTCCACTTCGCCCGGGAGGCGTTGGAGTCCATCGGGGAGTCGCATCGACTGACGCCGGGAGACCCCTACCAGGAGCCCTGGTTGCCACCGGCGCTCGCGGTCCGGCTGCTGCGCCATTCCTGGCCCGGGAACATCCGCCAGCTGCGCAACGTCGCGCGACAGCTCGTGGTCGGCAGCCGGGGACAATCCCAGCTGGAGCTGGGCCCGCGGCTCGCACAGGAGCTGGAGTCTCCCCTGCCCCTCGCGCGGCCTCCGGCTCCCGCGTCGCCTGACGCCGAGCCCCTCACCCGCCGCAAGTCCACGGAGGTGACGGAGCCGGAGCTGCTCGAGGCCCTGCGCGCGCACGAGTGGGACGTCAAGCGCGCCGCGGACCACCTGGGAATCCCCCGCTCGTCCATCTACAACCTCATCGAGCGCAGCCCGGTCATCCGGCTCGCCGGGGACTTGAGCGTGGAGGAGCTCACCCGCTGCTTCCACGAGTGCCAGGGTGACCTCGACACCATGGTCCGCCGCCTGGAAGTCTCCCGGCGCGCGCTCAGCCGTCGCATCAAGGAGCTGGGGCTCGGCTGACCCGATGACGGGGCCCCTGGATTGCAATCACATCGTGCCTCTCACGAAGTGGAGGCATGGATGAGCAATCCCCTTCCCAAGAAGCAACCACTGGCACCCCCGTCGGGGACGGGGCCATCATCATGGGCCTGGCCCCCGGCATGCACCCGGTCGAATGCACATACACGGGCGAGGGCGACGTCGCTGGAGACCTCACGGGGACCCTCAACGTCGGCACCGGCACCGATGACGACGCACACAAGTAAGCAGGGCGAAAGCGAGGCCAGGATGAGCACCCCAGCTCCTCAGCGCCCCCTGGAGAGACACGCCGATTACCGCATCGAACTCAGGGACGATGGCTGGTATCTCAACAACGTGAAGTCGCCCCGCCAAGGCATGAGCATCCCAGCGGGCCGCGAAAACACCCTCCTGTTCACAATCACGGCCGGGACCCGCTCCATCCTCGAGGACGTACCTGTCCAGCTCCACATCGGACTCAGCGGCGCGGCAGCCGCCCTCCACACCCCCGTCCGCCTGAACACCCTGCTTCCCGACGTCCTGCCCTCCGGGAGCTACCTGCTCACGGTCTACTCCTCGGAGAAGAAGCTGCTGGGTGACATGACGGGGACGTTGAACGTCGGAAAGGGTGGAGATGAGCCCCCATCCTCGGTGTCGCCACGAGCAGCGGGCGTGGACGACTCCAGCCCGGGTTGCTGAACCCGAGCCGCACGAATGGGCGGGGCCCGTGGATTGCACATCCCGGGCACTTCTCACATCACGGAGGTGTGCATGGGGATTCCACCCAAACAGAGACAAGACCCGGCGCGCGGTGGACTCGACGTCATCAAGGCCACGCGGCAGTACTGGCTCCACAACGAGAAACCGGTCAAGGACGGTAGAATCAACGTCACGGCGGGCAGCACCCATGTGCTCCTGTTCATGACCGCACACGACCTCGGAGATGCTCGAATCCAGCTCCGGACGCAAGGCTTCGACTCGCGTCCGCCTGTCGACCTCTTCGTCCCGAAGAACGTCCCCATTCCAGACTTCCTGCCCGCGGGGCAATACACGATCACCTGCCAGTTCCGAGACGTCCTGGCTGGCGAAATCACCGGGACGTTGAACGTCGGCATGGGGACCGAGGAGCCCCGCGGAAACTCCCACGTCAACGCGTGAGCGTGGCGCCCCGCGGCTCCCGTCCGTTCGACCAACGGGGGGCAAGATTCGGGTTGCGGGAGAGCGCCAGGTTCAACGCCTCCCGCGCCTGAAGCCGCGCCCTTCGGGAGTCCTCACCCTCTCCTGGCGTGAGCTCCGCCCGCGCCAGGAGCAGGCCCGCGCGGTGGGCCTGTGCGTTGGGCCATCCGGGCCTCGCCTCCAGCGCCTCGTCCACGCGGAGGAGACCTCGCTCCAGCAGGGCCTTCGCGTCCGCGCCCCGCCCGGCGCTCCACGCCGCCCAATCCAGACAGAGCCGCACGAAGGCCAGCCGGAAGTCATGGCGCTCGGGAGCAAGCTTCAGGGCCTCATCGAACGCTCGCGCCGAGGCCTCGAAGTCCTCATCCTTCCCCTGCCCCTTCGATGCACGCCAGCGGGCGAGGACCGCGAGCCGCTCCCCCTGCCCGCTCCAGGCCTCCGCCAGCCGGGGGTTGTGCTTCAGGGCCTTCTGGAGCGCGTCCTCCGCGCGCCTCAACGCAGGGCCCGGGTCTCTACCTCGTACCAGGTCCTCCGCGGCCCCCTGCACCTCGCTGGTGCCCAGATTGGACCAGGGCTGGGCATGCTCCGGCGCCAGCACCACGGCCTGCTGGTAGGCCTCCAGCGCCGCGCGGAGGCTCACGCCCGGGTCCTTCCCCGCCTCGCGCAGGTGCAGGGTCCGCACGGCGTGCACCTCGCCCAGGTTGTTGAGCGCGGGGAGCCACTTGGGCGCCACCTCGAGCGCCTTCTCATAGCTCGCCTGGGCCTGGGCCAGCAGCGGCTCCGAGGCCTCGCCGCGCTCCCACGCATCCTCCGCCAGCCGTCGGAGCACCCGTCCCACGCCGTTGTGGAGGTGGGGCAGTCGCGGATTGATGCCCAATCCCTGGCGGTACAGCTCCAGCGCGGCGTTCAGCTCCGGCTCCGGGTCTCCGCCCGAGTTCCGTCGGCGCGCCGCCAGGAGGATATGGACCTCGCCTCCATAGAAGAACGCCACCACGTGTCTGGGATTGATGCGTCGGCCCTCGGCCAGGGCATCGCGCGCCCGGGACAGGTCCTCCTCCTGCTCCGCGCCGTGCGAACCCTCGGCCCGGGTGATGTATGCGATGGCCAGATTGATGTACGGCTCGGGCAGTCGAGGGTCGAGCGCGATGGCCTCGCGATAGGCCTCCATGGCCCTCCCACGGGCTTCCCGCGAGGACAGCCCCGCCTGCTCCTCGTACTCCGCCCATTCCTTGTGGAGCAGCCCTCGCTGGTTGTGGAACCCGTGGTCTCGCTGCTCGGGAGCGATTCCCTCCAGCATCGCCAGGGCCTCGCGGAAGCGCTCGCGCGGGTCGCCTCCGTGCTCCCGGCGGGACTGTCCCCACTGGAGCAGGACGTTGACCAGCTCGAGCCGCGCCTCGGGCCGCTGGGGTGCGAGCGCCAGCGCGGCCCGCAGGCGCTCGGAGGACTTCTGAAGCAGCGCCTCCAGGTCCACGCCATGGCGGCCCCGGTCCTCGGCCCAGCGACGATGGAAGCGCGCCTCCAGGACGAGCGACTCATAGTCCTCGGGTGAGGCGGCCAGCGCCCGCGCGACGGAGGCGAGCCCCCGCTCGTAGGCGGGCCCCACATCGCCCTTGTCGTAGAGCTCCATCAACAGCACCGCGTACTCGAGCCCAGCCAGGGCCCGATGCGACGCGGGCAGACTCTCGGCGATGGCGATGGCCCGGGAGTAGGCGCCGCGAGCGGCCTCGAAGTCGCGCAGCGCCTCCTCACGCGCACCGGAGGTGCCCTTGCGAGTCGCGCGAGCCACCAGGATGTCCCCGCGCAGCATCGGCGCCTCGTGGAGCCAGGGCTGCTGGGTGCCCAGCGTGTCCAGCAGACCGAGGGCCTCGTCCAGGCGCCCTTCGTAGAAGGCCAGCAGGGCCGTGCCGTACTCGGGAGCGAGCCCCTCCGCGCCCTGGCTCTGGCGCAGGTACGCGAGCGCCGGGTCTCGATAGTCGCGCTCCAGATCACTCAGGCGCGCCTGTCGTTGCTCGGGAGAGCGCAGGCGCTCGGCCTCGAGCAGGTGCTCCCGGTAGAGCTGCCCCATCACCAGGGCCAGGGACTGGGCCACGCGGGGCTCACGGAAGTCCGCGCTCCACGCGGACTCCAGGGAGCGGCGGGCCTGGGCGAGGTCGCCCAGCGCGAGGGCGCCTCGTCCCAGCGCGTAGTGTCCGGGGCCCTGGGCGCTCGGCCCACCCGTGTCGATTTCGGCGGCGAGCACCTCCATCCGCTCGCGCAACCTGCGCTGGTCCTCGCGCGTATCGTGCAGCGGGGCGAGCGCGGAGTAGCGCGCCAGGGCCTCGATGCGCTCCACCTGCTCGGTGAAGCGGCGGGCCAGGCGCTCACGCACCGAGGCCTCATGGCGAGCCAATGCCACCTGCCCGAGGGCGCTCGCGACGACCAGGAGCATCGCGGCGGCCACTGCCACGCGGCGCCAGTGTTTGCGCAACCGCTTGCGGAGCTGGTAGCTGGCGCCCCGGTGCGCGCGCACGGGCTCGCCCGAGAGGTAGCGCTCCAAATCCTCCGCGAGCGCGCGCGCCGAGTCGTAGCGAGCGGAGCGGTCCTTCTCCAGACACTTGAGGGTGATGGCCTCCAGGTCCTCGGGGATGGCCTTGTCCAGCATCCGGGGTGGCCGAGGCTCCGCGGTGCGCAATTGCTCCAGCACCTCCAGGGCCGTGTGCCCCTCGAATGGAGCACGCCCGGTGAGGAGGAAGTAGAGGCTGGCGCCCAGACTGTAGACATCCGCGCGGCGGTCCAGCGAGGCGTGCTCGCCGCGGGCCTGCTCGGGGGCCATGTAGTGGGGCGTGCCCAGCAGGGTCCCATCCAGGGTGGTGCTCGCGGACCAGTCACGGGCGAGGCCGAAGTCCATGACATAGGGCTTCAGCGTGCCATCATCGGCGCGCTCCACCATGATGTTGGAGGGCTTCAGGTCGCGATGGATGAGGCCCACGCGATGCGCCTCGTGCACGCCGAGCGCGGCATCCCGGAGCACCATCACCCGCTGCTCCAGGCGCAGCGACGGAGCGAGCGTGCCGAGGGGTTGCCCGTCGATGAACCGCATGGCGATGAAGACCTTGTTCTGGACCTCACCGACCTCATAGACCTCGCAGACGCGCTCGTGACTCACGCGGGCCTGGGCGCGGGCCTCCGCGATGAAGCGGCGCGTGAGCCACGACGACTCGTCGCGGACGAACTTGAGCGCCACCTGACGTCGCAGGCGCGGGTCCCACGCGAGGAACACGCGCCCCATGCCGCCCTGCCCCAGGAGCCGGACGGGCTGGTAGCGGTCCCACCCGGGCACGGGGAAGTCCTCGGGCGCTATCGCGCTCCGTGCCTCGACGGGAGGCGACACCGTGACCGTGTCGTCGGGAGAAGGGCCCGCCGCGGGGTTCGGAGCCGGGTGACTGGACAGGTCCTGACGCAGCGCCGCCAGCGTCTGCGCGGAGAGCCGCCCACGCTCCAGCAGGAGCTGGAGGGGGCTCTTCCCCATCCGGAGCGCCTCCTCGCGAATCGCAGTCACCTCGTCCCGGGTGAGCAGGCCTTCAGCCAGCGCCACCCCGAGCAACGGCTCATCACCATCCTGGACAGCCATGGGACCCCGCGGTCAGGAACAGGCAACAACCCTCCACGGGTGCCTAGCATGCCCTGAGCGGGACAGGTCTGGGAGGGGGCCCCGCACGTCCCCGCGCTACAGCGCAGGTCCGGGGAGCCCCAGGCCCGCATGGGCCGCCTTGGAGCGCCCCAGGTCGAGCCCAGGTGTCGAGCTCCGAGACATCCTCGAACATCCACTCGCCCGCAGACACAGGGAGCGTCCCTCTTCAAACACCCTCCTTGAAGCCGACTTCAGCTCGTTTGGGACGTGTTTCATGAATCACCCCACACAAGGAGCACCACCACGCTGCGTTCGACCTCCCACCACAGGTTGACTCTGGGACTGCTGGCCCTGTGCTTGTCGTGGCATCCCCCGTCGCTCACGCGGAAGACCTCCTGCCGGGCAACCCCATCACGGGGCCACTGCTCTTCAACCTGAGATGCGCCCAATGTCATAGCACCGCCCCGGGGACCAACCCGCTGGCCGCATGGGCCTCCAGGGCCTTCGCTACTTCTTCAGCTCGTTCATGCCGAACAGGGACTCGCGGCCATCCGGGATGAGCGACACCTTGTACACGTAGGTGTCGATGCCGAAGTCCACCAGGTACGTGTAGACGCGGTCATCGCCCACCACCTCTCGCTGGGCGAGCCGCAACTTCCCCGTGGGCCCCAGCTTCTTCAGGCGCTCCGTGAAGTGCGGCAGCGCCTCCGAGGCGAGCCACGGCGGCGCGTAGGCGAAGCGGGCCTTGTCCACCGTCCCCGCCCTCACCTCCTCGAGGAACGCCGTCAGCTGGGCGGTGACCTGCGGCTCGGTGTCCTCGACGGCGGCGAGCTTCGGCGGGCCGAGCGCCGGGTTGACGATGGCGGCGATGCCCTCGGTGAACCGCCCGGGGCTGGCCTGCGCCGTGTTCGCCAGCACGATGATGGACAGCGAGTCCCCCTCGTAGTGGGCGTAGTGGGCGCGGAACCCCTGCCACGCGCCACCGTGCTGGTGCAGCGGCTTGCCATTGCGCTCCAGCAACTGCCAGCCGAATCCATAGGAATGCGTGGCGCCGCTGTTGAGCCGCACGGGTGAGAGGATCTCGCGCCAGCTCTCCTCGCTCAAGAGCGCGCGCTTCCGCACGGCGGTGTCCCACGCCAGCAGGTCCTTCACGGAGAAGTAGAGCGCTCCGTCTCCCGTCGTGTTGAGTGACGGGGACACCCAGGTCTGGTGCTTGGGCGTGCCCTTCACCAACTGATAACCGGACGAGCGGTTGGGGATGATGTCGGCCTCGCTGATGCCGCGCGCCGTCTTCATGCCCGCGGGCTTGAAGACCTTCGCATCCAGGACATCGACATACGTCGTGCCCGTGATGCGATTCACCAGCAGGCCCAGCAGGACATAGCCGGAGTTGCTGTAGCTGAAGCGCAGGCCCGCCGGGAACTCCAGGGGCAGCGTGTAGATGAACCGCGCGAACTCCTCGTCCGTGTAGTCCTTGCGCTCGTCGAGCTTCCCCTCCAGGTCCTGGATGCCGGACGTGTGCGTCAACAGGTGGCGCACGGTGATGGGCGCCCAGGACGCGGGGGCGTCCGGGTAGTGCTTCGTGATGGAGTCGGACAGCGACACCCTGCCCGCCTCCACCTGCGCCATCACCGCCATGGCGGTGAACATCTTCCCCACCGAGCCCGACTGGAAGAGCGTGTCCGTCCCCACGGGGACGCGGTGCTCCAGGTCGGCGGAGCCGTACCCCTTCGCGAGCACGACGCGCCCATTGTGCACCACGCCCACCGCGAGCCCCACCACGCCCTGGCGCTTCTGCTCCGCCTGGACGAACGCGTCGATGCGCCCGCGCAACGAGCCCTGCGCCAGCGCGGGCCCCGCCGCGAGGAGGACACCAAGGATGACGCCGAAGATCCGCCTCTGCCCCGAACGACCTTGCATGAAAGCTCCTGCGCGAGAACACCCCTGTGGCCCTACGCAATGACTGCAACAGGATTGCGCTTCTTGGCAGGTCTCCGCCTGCCCCCTGCCCCTGCAGGGAGGATAGCCCCGCTCCACGCAAGCCCTCCGAATGAATTCGCGCGCCCCCGCGCCCTGGGGGCCTCACGCTCATGTCAGCGAAACTGTCTACCGGAGGACCACGCCCGCGACGCCGCGGCCCAAGACGTTCGCCAATGCCGCCCCCGCCCTGCACAGCGGCATCGCGCGGCGCCGGGCCATCGACTTCCCCAGCCTGGACGCCATCGTGTGGATGAGCCCCTCGAACCAGGACGTGCTCGTCTACCGCCTGTGAGGCGACGCTCAGAACCGGCCGCCCAACCCCAACGTCATCCCGCCCTGGGTCACCGAGACCAGGGGTTGCAGGTGGACGTCCGAGGGGGCCGGCGGCGCGCTGTTGGCGGCATGGGACAGCTCATGGCCCACGAAGGACCCCAGGACCGAGCCCACCAGGGCGACCGAAGGGACGATGATGAAGTCGCCCTTCTCCACCAGGAGCAGAGACACCACGGCGCCTGTCCCCGCGCCGGCCCCGGCCCCCAGGAGCGTTCCGCTCCACGTCCCCTTTCCATCCAGGATGCGTGATCCCCACATGATGCCGATGGGCGCGCCCACGGCGGCGCCCACGAGGAAGCCCGCAGCTGCATTGTCGATGCACGCACCGATTCCCGAGCGGGATTGACACGACGCATTGCCCACGAAGAAGCCGGGGAGCCCCATCGATAAGGATGTCACGGACATGGCGCCAATCTCCACCGCGATGCGGGCACTCGTGCGAAGCGCCGCTGCGTCGGATGACGGGGCCGCCTCCCGAGGCGGAATGCTCGTGGCTCCATCCGGAAGGGGCGCTTCAGCGGCCCCGGGGCCCTCGCCGGACGCGAGCGCGAGGCGCGGGGAGAGGAACAGCAGTGAAAACAGCAAGGACGATGTCGACAAGAGTCGTGCCGTGATGACGAACATGCGCATGCGCCACTGCAAGCCAGGAGCCCTTCCGAGCCCCGAGGAGTTTCCAGCGGATGCGCGGCGCGCTCACGCGACGTGGTGCCTGGCATGTGCAGCCCGGTGCACACTCCCGGCCCGGGTGCGAAGCCCGTTGTGCGGCGACAGGCCGAGGCGGCCGATGAGGAGCGAGGAACCCTCGGCGCCTCATCTCGAAGGGGGCCACGCGTGGCGGCCCCACCAGCACCGAGGCTCCGCGGTTACGGCAGACAGTCCGCGCAGGAGCCGGACAACCGGGTGTTGGCGATGAAGGCGTCATAGTCCGCCTGGGTGGTGAGGACCGCGGAGCCGAAGTCCGCGTAGACGGCCCAGAGCGAGGGCGTGGCCGCCGCGCCCTCGAAGGTTCCGCGATAGTAGTCCACCCCATTGTTCGTCTGGATGAAGCTCCACCCGTGGTTGCGATTCCAGGGGCGGCAGCTGGCGTGGGTCACCATGTAGCTCTTCGTGGGATTGCCCCCGCGCCCCTTCCACAGGTAGCACGCATTCGCGGGCGCCTGGGAGGGAGGCGTCTGCGCTTCAGCGCCAGACATCAAGAGGCAGCTTCCCAGTGCGAGGAAGGACAAGGAGCGGCGAGGCATCATCGGTCATCTCCGGTAGAGCCCGGGTCGTCGGGCGGGAGTCCGCACTGCAAACCTCACACCCGGAGATGAAGAAGCACGGGCCCGGTGACCCCGTTCGCGGCCTGGGTCCACGCCGCGTGGTTTGACATGTCAAGGGAAGGATTTGACGTGTCAGGAGCGGGGTCGTGACGCCAGGCCGAGGATGCTGGATGTCTGCCCTAGCGCCCGAGAATTGACGGTATTCCTGGTATCACGACAGGCAATGCGCTATGAGTCGCCGGGTCGTCTCCGAGCCGCTCCTGGTCAGGGTCACTGAAGGCCCCGTCACGAGCATGTCTGAATCGAGCCCCTGAGAACGCGAAGCGCTGTCGACACCTGTCGTTGACATGTGTCCATGGCACTCGAGTGCCTGGCGGCTGGTGGCCGGAGGACGTTGGCCATTCATGTATTGCGCGACGAGACGTCGGTCGCAAGAAGAGCTGTCGTTCAATCCACGAGGGGGATGGTCCATTCCGGGCATCATCTTGCTCCTCGGGGGGAGTCCATCGATGCGAAGTGGTCCTGAAATGACGTGGTCATGGGGGCTCGGCGTGACGCTGGCCCTGTCGCTGGCGGCGTGCGGTGCGGAACCCGTGGTGGAGGAGCAGGTCCGTGCTCCGGAGCCCGGGATGTCGCAATCCGGGGAGGCGGCGTTGACGTGGGACCCGTATGCGGACGCGGTGGCGTCGGGCACCAACGCGGCGGTGCTCAACGCGAGCGCGGCGCTGGGCGCTCCGGACGGGAGGGCGGCGACCCTGCTGGGCCTGCTCAACGCGGCGCTGGTGCTGGACCTGGGCCAGGGTGAAGAAGGGACCGGGGACCTGCGCGTCTACTACCAGGGCCTGTCGCTGGCGCTGGTGGCCCAGGTGGACTTCCTGAAGGCGGATGGGACCTTCATCGGCTCCAGCCCGCTGCACCTGGTCGAGCTGGGCCTGGGGACCCATATCGCGGTGGCGAGGTACCCTGGGAACGTGCCCTATCGCTACGTGCGCCTGAAGGGGGCGCTCGCCGTGTATCTGGTGGACGCGGTGGAGACGTCGCTGCGGGTCATCTGTGGGGACGGCGTGCTGGACGGGTACGAAGTCTGTGACGACGGCAATCAGCGCTCCGGAGACGGCTGCAGCAGTGTCTGCGAGGTCGAGCCGGGCTACACCTGCACGGGACAGCCGAGCGTCTGCGACAACAACCGCGCCCCCACCGTCGAGCCCGTCCAGGCGACCACCCCCGAGGACACCGCGGTGGACATCACCCTCCCCGCGACGGATCCGGATGGCGACGCGCTGACCTACACGTTCACCCTGCCCGACCATGGCACGCTCACGGGCACGGGAGCCGTGGTGACGTACACCCCGAACGCGAACTTCAACGGGACGGATGCGTTCCAGGTCACGGTCTCGGACGGGAAGAAACAGGCGAGGGCCACCGTCACCGTCACGGTGACGCCGGTCAACGACGCGCCCGTGGCGACCTCCGCGGCGGTGACGGTGAACCACAACACGTCGACGCCCGTCACCGTGGTGGCCACGGACGTGGACGGGGATGTGCTGGGCTTCACGGTGACGACGCCGCCCGCCCACGGGACCTTGTCCGGGACGGGGGCCCGGCTGCTCTACACGCCGAACGCGGACTACCAGGGGACGGACGCGTTCACCTTCACGGCCAACGACGGCGTGCTGACGTCGAACACGGCCACCGTCAGCATCACCGTCCGGGGGCCGCCGGTCTGCGGTGACAGCTTCGTCGACTCGGGCGAGGTGTGCGACGACGGCAACCGGGCCGCGGGCGATGGCTGTCGAGCGGACTGTCAGGGCCTGGAGGTGTGCGGCGACGGCCTGGTCGACAGCGCGGCGGGAGAGCAGTGCGATGATGGCGGGACGACGCCGGGAGATGGCTGCGACGCCGAGTGCCAGCTGGACGCCTTCTCGAACATTCCTCCCACGCTCATCAGCGGGACGCTGAACTGCACCACGGCCAATTCGAACACGGGCCGCAAGGCCGCGGTGGACGCCCTGGGGCGCTTCTACGTCGTCATGCTCTGCGGTGGCTCGGTCCATGTCAGCGTGAGCGCGGACCGGGGCTTCACCTGGGTAGGGCCGACGCCGCTGGGCATCACCGACGCGGCGGAGGTCGCCATCGAGGGCGGCCCCACGGGGACCGCGTATGTGGCGGCCACGAGCGCGGGCTCGCTGCTGTTCACCCGGACCGTGGACGCGGGGACGAGCTGGGAGGCGCCGCGAAGCCTCGGCAACGCGGGCAACCCCACCGTCAGCCTGGATTCGACCGGCGACGCGGTCTACGTCGCCGTCTCACGAGGCGGCACGGGGGTGCGCGTCCTGCGCAACTTCGCGCGCGGCACGGGCGACTTCAGCGTGACGGACGTGGACCAGAACAATGCCTTCTTCGACGTACTCGTGGACAAGATCAGCGGCGATGTCTTCTCGGTGAGCGATGACCCGACGTTCCGCATCCGTCGGAGCAGCGATCAGGGGACGAGCTTCGGTCCGCAGAGCTCGCCGCCGGGGCAGGCGTTCTTCTCGGACTGGACGGGCTCCAACGGGTTCATCTACGTCACGGGCTCCTTCGGGGACGACAACGTGGATGTCATCCCGGTGTCCGCGCCGGGGACGAGCATCCAGGTGACGGGCCTGCCCACGGATGTCTCTCCGGCTCCGGTCCGGTCGATTGACGCGGACGCACTCGGCAACGGCTACATCGTCACGCAGCGGGGGACGGGCAACATCCAGTTGGACCGGATGCTCGTGGGGGCGACGTTGATTCAGCCCACGGACGCCAGGACCATCGGGCCGGGCAACGTGCCCGCGGTCGCCGCGCTCCCGTCGAACGGCGGCGCCTTGGTGGCGTACACGAACGGCACCAGCGTCTACGCCTCGGTGGTGGTGTACTGAACGTCCGGTCGCGCGCCTCCTGCTCATTGTGGGAGGCGCGCGGTTGCCGTTCCTGTTGAAGGTTGTCTTCAGGCCGCAACGCACGGCGAAGGCGCGCCCCCAGAGACTGTCGTCACGAATCGCACGTGCCGGGCAACACCGGGTCTCCATGCGGGCCCGTGCCGCCCCGGCGCAATGTGGCTTCGCGGCATGGTCCTCTTCCGAGATGCGTCCTGGGTCCTCCAGTCCGAGTCCACGCAGGAGCTGCGACCCACGGCTCCTCCGGTCAATCACCATGGCGATGAAGCGCGGTATCGCGGCCCTCTCGTGACGCCGCGCCCCGGGTCCGACATGTCCGTGCGCGTGAACGCGGAGCCCGGTTCACCGGAGGCGTTGGAGCACTTCCTCGAGCGCCTGGTCGGCGGGGACCAGGATGTCGGGGGTGATGCCGACGCCCTCCCAGTCCTTTCCCGTGTCGGGGTCCAGGGTCCGCCCGACGGGGAGGACCACGGCCAGCGAGTCCCCGAGCGGTTGTGGGCAGGCGAAGTGATTGGCCCCTGCCGTGGTCTCGCCCACCAGGGTCGCGCGCTCCGTGCGCTGGAGGGCCAGCGCCAGGTGCTCGGCCGCGGACGCGGTCCGGCTGGAGACGAGGTAGAAGACCCGCGCGCCGAAGAGGCGTGACTCCGTCGTGTGGGGGTGCACGCGGTGCTCCCGCCGATGGATTCCCTCGGGCCCATGGCCCTCGCGCATCAGGACGTCCCCGGGCGGCCCGCATTCGAGCTCGAGGTTGCGCCGTGGGGTGTCCAAGTACGCCAGGAGGGCCTCCTGCTCGAAGAGATAGGACAGCAGGACGTTCATCTCGCGAGGGCCTCCGCCGCGATGGGTCCGCGCATCGAGGATGAGCGCCTTGGCCGTCGCATGCTCTCTCATGAACCGGCCCACCGCGGCGACCGACCTCTCGTCGCCGGGGAAGGCATTGATATGGACGCACAACACCACGGTCAGCAGCTACTCAGGCAGGGGGCCACCGCTAACAGTCTTCTGCGTGCACTTGCCAGAACAGCCATTTCCAGAGCAACTGAAGGGCGTACATGAGCCATTCATATGCGCCTGACACCCATAGCCACTGCACGACGGTCCGCTGCACTCAAGGATGCACTCCACCTTCCCCGGCTCCGGGAGCGGATCATTGAGAGAGGAGTTCACCCACACGACATCCACAGTCGAGACCGTCTTGTCCTTTGACACCCGCACGGTCCTCGTCTCCCCTACCTGGTAGACGGACACATCAGGTCGCGCGAGATACTCCCGAAGTTTCGGGTCCGTCTCATCCGTCACGATTCCGGTACACGTCCCCGAGACTTCGTTCGGCTCCTCAGCTGTCACGAGCCCACTCGACAGCGCTACCGCCAGGAACAGCCACCTCATGCTAGACCGCATGTATTCTCCCTGAGAAAGCGCACACAAACTCGCGCTTAACGAGAATATAGCGCCAATGCATCGAGACTGCTACCAAACAACATATGCCATCATGATGCAAATAACCCTCAGTGGTTTTGACTCTTGAGCAGCTACCACCCCGAGGCTCCTACCCTGCCACCTCCTGGAACTCCGCGCTGACGTCGTGGGCGTTGAGTTCCTTCACGCTGGTGGACCAGCTCTCGCAGACGACGCGGTGCACCCGCGCGCCGGCCCCGGTGAAGGTGAGCGCCGCGCCCGCCGCTGGGGCAGCGGCGAAGGTGACAAGCCCCGAGGCGGAGAGCGCATAGCCCGTCCCAGCGACGAGCGTAACGGACCGGGGTAATGGATCGCAGGCGGGTCACCCAAGGTGTTCGTAGCGGGGGCGGCCAAGCGGACCGCAATCAGGAGCAGTCGGGGCGGCGGTCCGTTCCACCCTGAAGACCGTTGGAAGAAACGCAGTTGGCGGGGGCGAGAGCGCCTACGGGGCCAGTCATCCCGTGCATCTTCGCGAGTCCAAGAGCACCGCCCCGCGGTGCGGCCAGGGACGCGCGCGGATGAGCTACCGGAGAGTCGACATGGACAGGTTGCGAGAGTGGGTGCGGTTGCACCGCATGGGGGCGGGTGCGCGCGAAGTGGCCTGGTTGTTGGGAATGGGTCCGAATACGGAGAGGGAGTACCGAGCGGCCCTCGTGAGGGCCGGCGCACTGGAAGGCCCCGTGGACGAGGTGCCCGAGTTGGAAGTGCTCAAGGCCCTGGTGCAGGAGCACCTGCCGTCCAAGGTGTCACCGCAGCAGACGTCCTCGCTGGTGCCCTGGCAGGAGCGGGTAGAGGCGCTGCTGAGCCAAGGACTGGGGCCGCGAGCCATTCACGACAGGCTCCGGCTGGAGGTGGAGGGCTTCACGGCGAGCGCCTCGCCGGTGAAGCGGATGGTGCGCCAGTTGCGCAAGGCGCGTGGCGTACGGGCCGAGGACGTGGCCATCCCCCAGGCGGACTCCACGTCCTACCCGGGCGTCAACGTCTCGGCCCTCCCCTTTGGCCGCTTTTCAGGGGAC
>NZ_JAIQDF010000033.1:0-12370 GCF_020037055.1 Myxococcus sp. AS-1-15
CGTCAACGTCTCGGCCCTCCCCTTTGGCCGCTTTTCAGGGGACCTTCATTGGCCGGTTTTGGGTGACCACTGAGGGCCTGGCACCTGTCGCGCAATCGGCGGTCCTCCGTCGTGCGGAAGCACGCCTCCAGCTCGCTCCTCTGCTCTTCACTCAGCTCCAACCGGCTCACACACTTTCAACCGGCGGAGCGCGACGGATTCTTCCGAGCCGTGAATCAGCCGGTCTGCTATGAATGCAAGGCGCTCCCCGGCGGCAATCACGCGCGGGTCCACATTTCTCGCAACGAGCTCGCCACGATGCGACGACTGCGCCATGAGCCGAGGCGTGGTCGCTGGAAACTAATCGGCGTACACACTGGTGGCAAGGCGCAGGACCTGACGCACTTGCTCGATGTGGTGCATGATGAGTCGAGTGGACCTCTCGCGGAACTGGCTCGGCATGGCCTCGCGTTCGACTCGTTAATCCTGTCAATCTTCTCCGAGTCGAACCCTTCCTTGGAAGACTCGCCAGATGTATCAGACGAATCTTCGCTTGCCTTCTCCTTCATAGACAAGTAAGTCGGCTCCCATGGCCCCTTGGTGTTCGTCGGGCGTGATATCAGGCGACGGGCGACTACGCGCGAAGGTCAGGTGACAGCCATCCGACCACGCTCGCGTTTCCGTCGCCTTCCCATTGAGGCGCTTTACCTCCCGCCAGCATGGCGCGGGAAAGCAACTGATTGGATGACGTGCAGGCTACATCCGGCAGCATCACGCAGGCTGGACAAGCACCACCTCGCCCGTCGCATAGGCTCCCTGAACCGCAGCGTAGCCGCCTTGGTTCTCCAATGAGTCGCAGGAACTCCCGGTGATGGTTGCGCCACATAGCTGACACGTGGCCGAGGTCCGGGGTCATGCCCTTGCGGTACACGATGAAAGCGAGATCCGCAGGGTAGATCAGCTCGCCAATGCCAGCTGTGTCTAGACCCGAGGTTTCCGCGAGTGCGTGAACCATCTGGTGCGCCAGCGTGTGCAACAGCATGTAGACATAGGCTGGCAGGTTACGGGCAGCTCCCTGGGAGCCATCACGCCTGCGGTAGTCGTCCAGAAAGGCGCCGAAATCACGGTACTGCTCAAGATAGGCGGCGCCCAGGGTTTCACTGGCGTCGACGGGAGTCCCAGCCACCGCATTGGCGGTCAACCACGCTCGCACACGAGACTCGTTGAGCCGGACATAGAGCGCCTCGTTATCCTGCTGGAGGACGTAGACCGGGTGCTTGCCGTTATTGATTCGTGGAAACGCTTTCAGCCGCACAGGCATCGGGATGGAGCGTCCATTGTACTCGCGATGGTAGATGGGGCCAGAGGAGACACGGCTATATCCGAAAGTGTATTCGCAGATGGGGAGCCCCCTAATGAAGGTGAGGGTGTCGATCCCTAGCTTCTGCAGCAGGTCTCCGGTCTCCGCTTTGTACGCCGCAAGGTGTTCTCCTACGGCGTCGCATAGGGTGCGATCGGGAGCGAGCACGTCAATAGCTGCGCCAAGTTTCTGCTTCTCTTCTACATGCTCTTTGCGAACCGCATCGTGCTCTAGCGTCAGGCGGAAGGGATTGAAGCGTCGTGCCCACTGCGACTGTACCTCCACCTGTTTCTCCAAGGTCGGATTGTTCACCTTTCCCGGAGGTATGATCTGGGCCTTGATCCACTCTCGCCACAGTTCGTCTGCATGGTTACGGTTTCGCTTCGCACTCTCCTGCCTTTCGTTTTTCTCGGCCTCAATGGCGCGTGCGATGTAGTTTCGCCAGTCCTCCCATTGATCCTCGCGTCCGGAATCGCGGAGCGCGAATTCAATCTCTTCGTCAGGTGGTTGTTGGACCTGGATACGGTGCAACTGGGCTATCTCGCTCATCAGGTCGGCTTGGCAACCTGGTCGCAGTAGAGTGCTAGAGCGAGAGTCCTTTAACTTCACGAATCTCCCGCTTTGAACGTAGTGGAGCGAGTTCGCCCTATAGGACACCGGCAACATGTTGATCTCGACCCACTCGCGGTTACCCGCATCCACCTCCGGCTTGAGTTCCGACAATGTATCCTTGTCGGATTGTGTCACATCACGCTGGCGCAAACAGGTCACGCACTGGAATCGCCACTCGGAGAACGTGGGCGCCTTGTTGATGATGCGAAATTCAGCCCCTCCGCACTGGCAGGAGCGGAGCGTGATTATCTCGCGCGTATTTTCGTCATAGTGATGGCGCCATGGGCTCAGCGGCTGCACGTCGCCTGACCAATGGGCGAACACAACATCCAACTGGCGCCACTGAGACCGATGTGTACCGCAGCTGCCTGGCAGTGGGTTTTTGACTTGCTCCTTGATGGATGAGAACTCACTCAATCGACGGCATACAGTGCAGTAGTACAGCAACGGCCACGGCTCGTAGCCCATCTGCTTGGGGTCGGTAGGAGCAAACTTGTCTGTCCAATCAATCATCGGCTCATCAATAGGGCCATATTTAATGAAAGCATCATCTAGGCAGAGCCGAAGCGGTTGCTTTACTTCGTTGCCCCGGCAGGTTCGGGCCCGTGCGGCCCAATTCTCCACGAACTCCTTCATGCCGTCGCGAATGGCGTTGATGACATCTGCATCCAAGCTCAAGTGCGCGGCCACGGGGACCGAACGGCAGATTCCACGTCCTCCTTCGAAGGTAAAGAGCACTTCTGGAGCGTAGGCCGTGGCTAGTTGCGTCCGTGAACGTGAGAATACAGGCGGCTTCGGCGTTGATTCCCGTGCCTGCTGCCGTTCGCGTTGCTGTATCCCCTTCGCGGCGCGAGCCTTCTTGCCAGTCTTCCAATCCTTCGGGTCAGATGCGCGGCTCATGTTTTCTCCGGGAGCGCGGTGTCCTGGGCTCCTTCATCAGCTTGATTCGCAGCGATCTTTAGGCGGCCTCGGACAACGTCCATGACGGTCTTGATGTCGGCCGGCGGGTGGAACGGTGAGCCCACGATCCAGCCGGACTCTTCTACATCGCGAAGCGACGTCATTGGCTTCATGAAACCGTTGCGGGGATCCTCCCAAAACTCGTGTAGTTGTCCCGCACTGGGTTCCTCCCTCAATCGGGTAAGGAAGTTCTGGATCCATTTGGTGATGAGTTCTGCGTAGAACTGAGTATAGGAGGGGCGACCGAGCCCATTGGGGCCTCGCCCATCCATACCGAAGGCCGAGTGCACGAATCTGGTGAGATTTTGCCGGAATTGTTCGGGCGCCCCGAGGAGCCCTGTGGTGAGCGCGCGGATCACGTCATAAGACCGGCTCTCGTGCTTTTGATTGTCAGGCAGCGGGCCAAAATGGGTGGCCTCCTCCACCATCGCCCAAGCCTGAATGATGGAAGGGAGTGTTCGGCTGAGCGCATGAGCTGCCCAGCGCTCGACTGCTGGAGGGTCAATCATCCGCTCCAGGAAGCGGTGGAAGATGTCGTGGGTCTCTACCACGTACCGGTCTCGCCGGCTCTGCGGGGTGGGAACGAGCATGACAAACCCCACATGGGTGCGGCCCACTCGGCTGGACGCCTGGATGTATTCCGCCACATTCGACGGGAGGCCAGCGAAGAACATGCTGTTGAAGCGTTCGACGTCAACGCCGTGGGAGATGGCTGAGGTAGCGACTACGTTGCGTAGGGTGCCCTCCCCATTGATATCCGGATACGGCGTACCTGGAGTCGGCTGTTTCTCGGCCAGTTTCATAATCTCCTGGATGGCAGCCATGTCCACACCGCCCGAGATCAGCTTCGAAGGGAACTCCGCACCGATGTCCAAGCCTGCGCGGTCATGGTCGCGTCGCACTTGGAAGTCGAGCGCATCTATTACCTGGTCACCGCCCTTTTTGTTGGTGACGTAGGTGATGGCAACCCGATGCAAGTCTACGAGGGCGAGGAGGCGATCAAAGTGGCCGTCCTTGACGAGCGCTTCCAACGCAGTGCGACGCCACGCTCCAGCGCGACCGGGGGACACCGCTGCAATCAACTGCTGTGCGGTCTCCAGGCGGCTGGCTGGATTGAGGAGTCCGCGCCATACTCGTGTCACGACTAGGTGGAATGCTGAGAGCACCGAGACGGTGGTGACGGTATGGTTCGCCCCGTTTGTCATGATGGAGACGTAGAGGCGCATCCACGGCGACGTTTTTTCCGGAGCCAAGGCCGGCCCGAGATCGTCCTTCATCCTCATTCGATCCGTGTTGGCCTGAGGTGGTTCCTGGGGGATGGCGAAGAAAGAAGAGTGGATGTCCGGGCCAGGCCTGGGAAATAGGAGTGCGCTGCGTTGATAGATTGCTTCGAGCTGGCGGGCTGGATCAGATACCGTCGCGGTCGCGGCGATGACCTTGGGCATCCGCGCGGGTGCGCCTGGTCGCATCCGAGAGCGGGCTACCTCCAGTTTGTCTCCATAGGCTGATTCGATTCGACGCAGGACTGCTTCGAGCGTAGTTTCGAATAGGCCGGCAAAGGTGCCGAGGCTCTCCTCGAGCAGGTGCATCTCGTCCTGGATGATGAGTGACGGGAACGGATCCCGAAACACCCTCTGTCCCTGGTGATACGAGGGGAACACCGGACTGCAATTTTCGGCACTTGGCCCATTCCGTAGCTCCTCGCGCTTGCGAGGCGAGTGCAAGTGCCCGTCCTGCGTGATCCAACGCGCCAGACCGAACATTCCCAGTACCCGCGTGATGGTTTCTGCCCGCTGTCCGATTAGTGCGAGTTTGTCTACCGTACCGAGGATGACGGAGGGGGCTCGGTGGTAGATCGTATCGTCGGTGAGTAGGAAGGGTAGTTCGGTTCGCGGAGTGCCTGGATGGGCCTTATTCCAGCCGCAGGTGTCATTGAAACAAACAATGGCGACTCGGAGCCCGTGCTCGCCATGGCCACGGATGCGGCGCAGCCCTGTCGCCTCGCTGCAGATGGGGCAGAGTGGTATCTTGTTGAAAGCCGCGCGGGCTTCGGTGTAGGCGCGTGCGGAGTCCTCGTCTGCACCCGCTGGAAGAGCATCAGGATCCAGCCGACGGTCATCCGGGTGATCGGCATCTGAAACGGACGGCACGTCGGTAATTTCACTGGCGCGGTTGGGGGTGTTGTTGCTCCCAACCCAAAAGCCAATCTCGAAAGGCCATTCACCCAGCTTTTCCTGCCTGCGCACTAATTCAGCGCGCACCAGCAGTCGCATGAGGCGTTGTGCCTGCTGGAGCGTGAGCAGGCGCAAGGGATATCGCACGAGGGCGGTGACGCCCCGGAGCTTTCCGCGCAGGCGATCTAGGAACAGGGCGAAGACGAGCGTCCCGTAGAAGGCTTCGGACTTCCCTCCGCCGGTGGGGAAGTACAGCAGACTCGCCGTATCCTCATCCCGAACGGGATCATGGTAACGCTCGAACTCCGGCAGACGGGAAGCGAGGCAGGGCACGTGGGCAAGCACGAAGGCGAGCTGAAACAAGCGCCAGCCCCGCTTAGGATTTTTGCCGTCGCGTTCGTAGAATGCCCGGTTCATCAGCACGAACGCCCGCCAGGGTGCTGCTTGCGGTGAGCCGGGATGCGCATCGTAGGCGGCCTTTGATTCCGCGAGCACAGTGACCCCGGTATCAATAAGATTCGCTTCGCGCGTCCATCCTTCCACGTCGGCGGCGAAGTCCTCCTGCTTCGCGGCAGCGTGTTCGGGCGTGAGTTGCTTGGCGATATCGGCAGGGAGCCGCGTTTGCTGCTCCAGGATCCATTCCCGGTAGCTGCTGGCAATTTGTCGGAGCCGCTCGACCTGGAAATCTGGCGCTGCGAGCGCTGCGAACGAGGTCTCGACGTCAATGCTGCGCGGCTCAATCCGAGGCTGGACCCAGCGCGGCGCCCAGGTTGTTTCGAGCAAGATCTTCTCGCCCTGCCGAAACGAGTGCGCCCCACAATTGAGCCCCATGGCATCGTAGAGCAGGTGGTCACGGAACCTGTATGAAGGCTCCACCCGGTCTAGGTGAAGCGGTCGGTGCACTTCGCAGGGTAGTGTGACAGAGAGCTTCACCTGGAATAGGGCCGGACACTTGAAGGATGCTTGGTGGCGCTGGAGTTCCTGGTTGTCGTTCTCCAGCGCCACGCGAAGTGAGAGACGGGAGGGATTCGTGAAGTCTGGGAGCTGGGAAATGGCGAGGCGCGTCCGTTGAAAATCGGGCAGCAGCTCATCCAGCTTCGGAAGTTCCTGTCGTACTTTGTCAAGGAAGGCCGTCCATGAGCTTTCGGTCTGCCAATCGTGAGGCTTCATCCGGACATTGCGCCACGCATCCCGGCGTCCCTCCGGGGTATCCAGCCATGCCTTGACACCTTGTTGGATAGCGACGTGCAACTGCTGCGCGTACTTCTCCAGCGCTTCCTCACGCCCTTCATCGCGGGTGAGGTTCCACTCGAAGGTGGGCAGCGTCAGGGGAATCCGGCGCCACTTCATTGGGATGTCGAGGTCCCGCAGCATGTGGAGCGGATAGCTGCGGGCGTCGATGGGGCCGGCCTTCATCTCCCCTGGTGGTGACGTCGCCGGATCCACATGTGATTGAACATCATCCCCCTCGGCTGTCTCTGGGGGGACTATCGGCTCCGCCTCGGTATTGGCGCCCGGCTTCGGTTCCATCGCTGTGACGCTGTCCGAGCCTTGGGGTTGCTTGAGTTCAATGCCGAAGGCTCGAAGCGTCTCTTTGTAAGCTTCAGCTTGGAGTTTCTTACGGAGTGCTCGCCGCTCGGCGCGCTCTTCCTTGGAGAGATCCGGGTCGCGACCGTCCTTGAGTCCGTGTTCCGTCAGCTTTATTAGATATCGCTCGGAGTGGTCGGCCTTGATTTTCCGGTCCCATTCTCTTGTGAGCTGGGCGGTTGGCTTGAGTTCGAACCGCGGATCTTGGATCTCCGCCCACAATGGGAGGACTCGTACATAAACTGAGAAGGATGGCTGCACCAACAGCGTCCCGGAGGCCGACTTGGCAATCTGCGTATCGAGGCCGATAAGAGCGAGCCGGATGTCGGTGGTTTCGTCGTCGCCAGTAGGGCCATGACGCGGCAGCAGGAATCCGGACACGAATGCTCGTTCCGGTCGACGGCCGCGGATGAACTCCCCTTCGGGTCCTTCGCCAGAGCAGAGCGACACTGTCATGTTGACGAGAGCGTCCGTTACTCCCTCTTTCGCTTCTTGGAGACTCTCGTAGTTCCGTGAATCGGGTGCGGTCAGTGTCACGAGGGAATCTCCTTCACGATGATGTTTGCAATCTCATCCACGTGCTGCTCAGCAAAGGCTCGCAACGCCCCGACCTCGGTAGGGACGACAACCGAGTATGGTTTGACGAGGACTGTGCGATAAGCCTCGTGTCGGAGCAGTCCCACCGAGAGCCGCCGGGAGCGGGTTCCCTGGATGCTACTCCAGTAGCGTCGGGCTCTGGTCTCGGAGATTCCGAGGGCTCGGGTGAAAGCTAGGAAGTCTTCGATGCGCCAGGGTGCATGCGGCCGGACCGTCCGCACGTCTTCCGACAAGTACGCATCCACACGGATCCAGTCGATGAGTCGGTCGTGGCTAGGTGGTTGCTGTCCCACCTTCTGAATCCGCTCGTAAATAGCCCGGGCCTTCTCGGATAGCCCACCAGAGAGAGCGCTGATACGCTGGCGTACTTCTTCGTGGTAGGCGCGGACTTCCTCAGCTGGTACACGAAGGTCAATGAGGGTACGGGCCATGTCCTCGAATTGCTCTCCGATGACGCACAGGTGGTCGCCCTGTTTCACCTGTTGTGCTTCCTTCTCGTAGAAAGGGTTGGTTGGTGCTTCGCGATCGAAGAGGACTAGCTTTGTCTTGGGCCGGGCGTGGATCCGGACACCCTGGTTTGTACGCAGCTCAATCAAGGGCCCGCCTCGGTCGTCCTCAGCGGAGAGCAGGTTGATAGTACGCTCGCGAGCCGAAGGTACGTAGTCATCCAAGTCCAACTCGTCCAGATGGAGTGGGACAGGGTGGCCTTGGTGTCGCTGTATCTCCTCTGCTGCGGCTCGTCCCAAGCGGCCAAAACGCGCCGCCAGACTCTCGAATTCGCGCAGCTTGCTCAGTCGCATGGCTCCGTCGCCGATCTGCCGGAGGTGATCCATGTCGGCGAGCAGGATGAGATGCTCGGGCAACGTCGGCAGTGCCATGACTTCAAGGGCTAGGCTTGGTGGTGGGGCAACGAGGATTGCTGTTTGGATTCGCCTTGCCGAATCCGCTTCCAGCTCGGCTTGGAGCCCTCGGATATCAAAGAACTGGAGTTTCGCCTCGCTGATGAGGTTGCGGACTTCTGCGCCCATGACCAAATCATCGCTCAGGGCTTTTTGCGCGTGCGCTGCCTCCATGGGAATGGGGAGGACCACAATCGTATTGGCGCTTTTCGCGAAGGTCCTTTTCAAAGTATCACGGAGCAACCGGGCCATAGGTGGAGATTCCCGGACCTCCTGACTAAAGGCGTGGAGCCGTTCATCTAACGCGCCTATGGACTCGTGCATCGTCAGCTGAAGCGCACTACCGATAGAGCTGGTGAGGCGCCTGATGGGGGCTCTAACATCGTACGGTGCCATCAGGTCATGGGTGATATCGTCATCGCGATCAATCTCTTGATAAACGAATTCCGACAGGTTTTCGACGCCAGACGAGAGACGGGAGCAGCGCCGCACTGCGCGTTGAAGATCGCGGAGGGCTAGGTCCGCCTCGAAATCACGCAAGTCGCGGGCCTTCTTTCGCAAAGTACGGATTTGGCTTATTAACTTGAGCGTGGTGCCGTCGAACGAGGAGGACTGAATCGCCTGTGCCCCGGAGGGAACAAATGAGGGGGGATCCTCGAACAGCGCGCCAGGCCTGCGACTAGAGTGCCGGGCAAAGGTTGGTACGGACTCAAGCCGGGGAATGCCGTGGTGCGCGGGCAACAGTGTCGTTGCGAGGATATGCTGGATGTACGGCTCGTCTGTCACCGCAAGCACGGGAAGGGTTCCATGTATGTTGCGGAGTTCCGCCAGGATGAATTCTAGTGACGCATACCATTCGGCGCCGAGCGCATCGATACTCCGGTGCCTTGCGTCCAGGACGACGGCATGCAGGGGCGGAGGAGTACGTTCTAGAGCAGTTCGGAGTTGCGTTTTTTCCGACTCATCGCGGTGAAGACCAAACAGCATGAAGGGAGCGGATGCCGGGTCATCCACGTTACCGAGCCTTATTTTGTTTAGGACGGTGTGGGTGCGTGCGCGGTGGAGGATCGGTCGCGCTACCTCCAGGTTGTCCGCACTGCACTGTGGCACTATCTCCATAAGACAGGGGTGCTGGTACTCTGGAAGCTTGCGGTGTTTGTAACCCTTGTGCTTAACCTCTCCGGAGAGATCCTTTACCCGGATGAGAGCCTGGTGAAATGCCTCCCAGCCATCTGTTCGAGATGACGAAATGGGGAGATCGGGGCGGTATCGGTGCAGGTGCCCAGCATTCGCGCGGTATATGGTGTCTCGATCCACGAGAACGGTCTGAAGCCCTGTTCCCGTGCGGGTGTTCCAGGGAAAATACAAGATGCGGAACCGTGCGGGTGGGTCGCGTCGCTGACCGTTTTCCTGCGGCTCCGGTGCAAGCATCAGTGCTAGACACGCAAGAGGGTAGATGACGCTCACGTCGGGAGGTTCGGGCCAGTATAGAGCTACCTCGGACGTGCCCGTTCGGTACACGCGCAGTAGCGCCACCGCGAGCTCTGTGACCATCAGAGGGGGGGGACGGGGAGCGCCTCCCTGCGCAGGGAGAAGGAGTGGTGCGGTCAATACCTTCCGGAGCCGTTCTTCGGTTGGCAGTCGCGGATCCGGAGTTGGTGGCGGCTTGCGGATGCCATTCATTGTGGAACGGGGGGCCTTCCGCTGAGCCATCGATAGCCTAGTCCGGTGTGCGCTCATGCGTTTCCCGAGTGCCCATTGTGTAGGCCTTGCTCACCGCGTCCTCGAACGGGAGTCCTACCTCTAGTGCAGCGCGCAGGTGTTCCGGCCAGGGAAGTGGTAGCTCGCGGAGTGCTCTTACGGAAATGCTCGCCGTGCCTGCAATGCGCCGGTACATTGCGTCCACGGATGCGCTGCCTAGCAACTGACATATCAGTTCTAGGTCCGCCCCGTCGTTTGTCGGAATCAGGGTGAGGGTGTGATTTTCGGTGACGAAGCCATGATAGCGGGCCAACACAGATGCGGCGATGGGACCAGCTACTAAGCGCCGTCGCTGCCGATTGTTGGTAGTACGCTGAACGATGACGGAGCGTTGGCGCAGGATGGCTTGGGATGGCTTTTCGAAACGGACGAAATCAACACCGTCTCCATCCCTGGCCTCAGGGTGTACCTTCTTGCCAGCGTTGACATTCACAGCCCACACCAGCGGGAAATCGAGAGGGCTTGCTCGGTTCTTGCTCATCCGGTGGCCCTCACGATTCCAGACAAAATAGCCGGCTCGAACTTCGAATCCCCAATGAGAGAGATGCGCTAGTCCATGGGAATGGGGCAGGTTGCTCAAGGGCATGGGCCATGGGGCGGCAAAGTCCTGCGGAAGCACCGTGTTGCCGAGGGGGCGCGCCGTTCCATCTACGGCAATGGCGCCCCACCGAAGAGCGTTTCCCGACTGGCCTTTCCGCAGGAGAAGGACGCACGTGTCCTGAGCGACATCGAAGAAGACGCCGTTGCGATCGTCAAGGACGTGAACGGAGATAATCTTGGCGTGAGTTCGGATGTGTGTGCGGAGGCGGCCGAACAAGGGGCCCGCCAGGAAGCTCGCTGGCAAGATCAGCGCCGCGATGCCGCCTGGGCGCAGTAGATCTAGGGCGAGTCCCACGAAGAGCGCATAAAGATTGACGTGGCCTGGGTCGGCGAGATGCGCCCAGCGCATTCGCTTCTCTTTAGGGACCCCCAGCATGCGGCCGTAAGGCGGATTGGCGAGTACCGCATCGAAGGTTTCTTTCATTCCCGTCGAGAGTGCATCGCCTACGGAAATGACATGGGCCGGAACCGAGGTTCTCCCCAGGCGGCGGGCAAGAATGGCTCTGGCGAGTACGGCGAGGTGTTCATCGATCTCGAGGCCCTTGAGCCGTCTCAGTGCGTTTCCTGCATCGATGTTGCTACGACGCAGTTCATCTGCGACCGTTCCGAGGAACGCAGCGCCGCCCGCGCAGGGATCAATGATGCGGGCGGTCCGCAGATCGATGCCGGCTTCCACTGCGAGTTCGAGAACTCGCCGGGCCAGGTTGGGTGGCGTG
Organism: Myxococcus sp. AS-1-15; assembly: GCF_020037055.1. Taxonomy (NCBI): domain Bacteria; kingdom Pseudomonadati; phylum Myxococcota; class Myxococcia; order Myxococcales; family Myxococcaceae; genus Myxococcus; species Myxococcus sp. AS-1-15. Next base: position 11,246 of record NZ_JAIQDF010000033.1, read on the forward strand.
AAGTGCGCAGCCAAGCGGCGGCGCTCGGTACTGGGCATTAACAAGGTGTGGAGTGTACCGATCCACCAATCCCGTTCCTCCGCGGGGAGGGCGGATATCAGGCGGTGGAATTGGGCGAGCCGTGCATCGCGGATCCGGCCAGAGAGCAACTGGAGGGAGAGGTCCAGCCGCTTGGCTCCTGACAGACCGGTGCGCTTTGGATCGAGGTTCGCCGCAATACGCCTGACAGCGACGGATAGGGATGTAGATGTTGGGTGGGTAGGGCCTGCTGCGCTGCCTAAGTGACTGCGCCTGCTGCGGTCCCTTTCGTCATTGCCAGCGCTGCACGCACGCCATGCGTCTTGCATGCCTCCCCCATATCGCCCACAACGCCCCATTGTGGGTATCACGACATTTGAATGGGCGCAAATGCCCACAACCGCGCACCAATGCGGCTCCATTTTGTTGGTCCGCTGAGGACGCAGTGAGAGCTATGCCCACTACCTACATGCGCTGCGTGCCGCCATCGCCGTTACACCCCATCCTGCGCAGGCTGACTCCGCCGCGCTGAGTCATTGTTGCTGTGGCCTCACTCGGCTTTGTTGAAGAGGCACGGCGAGGTGCACCGTTTCTTCTGGCCGCCTTCGCCGGTACTCCCGCCCACGCTCAACCAGCTCCTCCCCAGCCACACCTCGCCAGGGCGCAGGCTGTGTAGGGGCGTAGCCTATAGTCGGCCCTACGATGAAGATTCCCGGATGAATCTCTCCAGGGCCTCAGCCTCTATTCGCACCGCGTTGGAGATGCGGACGTGGGGCAACTCGCCCCGTTCGCACAGCCGGTACACGGTGGCCCGGCAGACCCCCATCCGCTCCGCGACCTCCCGGACGGTCAGTAGCCGGCCGGAACCTGAGGCCACGGGCGTCACTGGGGCAGGGCCCAGCAGCAAACTAGCAGCAAAAATCCTGGGGTCCTGGGGTACTGGATGGGACGGCTGGACAGCCCCGGGCGAAGAAACCCAAGTATTTACGAGGGCTTGTGAACCGCTGGTAACCGCTGGACGGCCCTCGGGGGGTCAAGTCCCGAATCGTGTGTAGTTGTTCGGAGGGGGGTTCGGGGGAGGAATGCTCCTTGGCGGGGTCAAGCAGC
>NZ_JAIQDF010000034.1:0-11424 GCF_020037055.1 Myxococcus sp. AS-1-15
AAGTGCTGCACCGCCGCCGGCACGATTTCGACCTGTCGGTGCCTGCGGTATGCGTGGTTCTGCTACGACTTGTAGGGCACGGCCCCTCGGTGTCGGTGCCCGCGCCGGCCTGCGAACCCGTCAGGCCGGCACGCCTCGTGCTCACCCGCCAGATCATGGACGACTGGAGCAGGCGGGTGGCGCTCGCGCAGCGCCTTCAGGCGGCGGAGAGTGAGCTGCAGCGCGCGGTGGCGGCACAGGACGGCAGTCCAGCCGCGAGGACACGCTGCGACAGGGCGCGGCTGGAGTACCGGCTCGCTGAGGCAGCAGCGCTGGCCGAACTGGGCGCAGGACCGGGGACGTTGGATACGGAGTCCTTTGGCTCAGCCGCCTGAGCCCGAGACTTGATGATGGCGCTGTGGTGCGAAGGCCGGCACAGCATCCCGGCCTTCGCACCTGGTTCAGCCTAGGGCTTCGTCAGGTAGAGCCGATACAGCGCCCAGACGAAGGGGAGGGCAGCGGCTGCGCCACCCAGTCCCCAATGAAGAATCATCTTCCAGTTCATTGCGGGCACTCCTCCTTTCTCTGAGGGGAGTGCCAAGGCACGACGGAGTGCGAGTCGCGTTTGTGCCCAGGAACTTCCTCAGTGATTTACAGGTGTTACGTTGACCGGTCGTTACATACAGGCGCGCATACGCTCTGCCTTCTGGCCGTCGACCGCGTTCGAACGCGATCGACCCAGTTGCGTTCAAACGCGATAGCGCTATCTTCCTCCTGCGAGTCGCGTTTGTGCCTTGGCACTTCCGCGTGTGAAGGGCGTCCACCATGTCAGTGGTGGGCGCCTTTTGCTTTTTGCATGAAAGGGCTTGCGTTGACTGGGAGCAAGGTATGGGGGGCTTCCGTTGCTGTCAACGCGAGATCTAGTGCTGGGGTAGGTCCGTCCCTTGCAATCTATGATCGATCTCCAACAGCGCGCGTCGCGGTCTCCTGACAACACTGGGTCCAGGGTCTAGCGACGCTGCGTATGGACGCCCTGGAATCGGACCTAGCAGGGAGGATGTGGAGATCCCCTTCTCAGAGAGTCGGGCCCCAACCCGTGATGGCATCCACCGGCGACGTAGGCGGGGCTCTCTTCCGGCGAGGTCGGGGCAGGTGAAGGTGGGGGGAGACTGGGACGACGGCGACCATCTGGTGGGCGCTGCGCGCGTGGCGCCTAGCTCTCGGCGGCGAGCTTGATCTGGTCCAGGGCGCCGCCGACCAACTCGCGCGTCCTTGAGCCGCTGGCGGGCCTGGAAGAATGCGACCTCGTCATGAGCTTCTGGTGGTTGAGGCGCCGCTCCCAAGTGACGCCGGAGCGCTCCTCGGCGCGGCACACACAGGAGATCTGCTGCTCCACGAAGCGAACGTTGGTGTCGACGACGGGGCGGACGGGGCCTCCGTCCGGCAGCTCAGTCCGTAGGTGGACGCACAGTTTCCAAGCGATTGGAACCTCCTCACGGTCGCTGCATGTTCGAGCTGCAGCGGTAGCGTTGGTGTTCGCGGCGACGCGGTCTACGCGAGTAGACCGCTGTTCCTGTCACCGAAATTCACCCGGAAATCCCAGCGAAAAGGAGCCCCCGGCGCGTGCGCAATGATGTGGATGTGGCCGATCGAGGTCTCCCTCTGCGCAAGGAACAATGAATGCCCCCAATGTTGTGTGATGTGGTGCGCTGGGCGCCGACGGCGATGTGGGCGGCAGTGATCTTGGGTGACTGCGCGTGGAACCTGTTCCGGGTGGTCAAGCCCGTCGGAGCACCGGTACCCGAATGCTGCGCCCCGATGACGCGTCACCTAAAGGGCGCCGCAGGGAGGCCCAACTGCTCAGATTGTGCTGAATTTATGTTCAGTTCGACTTGAGATGTCAGGGGCTCGTGAGAGAAGGGACGATGGCTCCGTGAAGGCCCTCCATCAGGGGCGAGTGGTAGGAAAGCTGACTACCCACTCACCCGAAACCGCTCCGAGTTCACGGCCGGGGCGGGCGTGTCTTGCCTTGGAGAAGACGCATGTCGAAGTGCAGTCCTGGCAGTAGCCCGGTGGTGTTCGAGTTCGAGGCGCAGAAGGTTCGGACGGTCACAGGGCCGAACGGTGAGCCGTGGTTTGTAGCCGCCGATGTTTGCACGGCTCTCGGACTACGGAACGGTCGCGATGCAGTGGCGCGGCTCAGCATGGACGAGCGGAATACCGTCGTCATTGGCGACGGAAATCGAGGTAACCCGAACCAGACAGTCATCTCCGAGCCTGGGGTCTACCGCCTCATCTTCACTAGCCGGGTCGAGAAGGCCGAGGACTTCAAGCGCTGGTTGGCCCACGACGTCCTTCCTTCCATCCGGAAGACGGGGGCCTTCGTTGTTCCGATGCCCGTCGTTCGCGAAGCGGTCGCGAAGCTCTTCGTGCGTCGCACGCTGGGTGACTGGGTGAAGCGGTTTCCTGACGAGTTCTACTGGCACATCTACCGGCTGCGCGGGTGGACGTGGCGGAACATGGAGGTCAACCACCCGCAAGTGGTGGCGCGCTACACCATCGACATCATGTACGAGAGGATTGCACCGGGGTTGCTCGTTGAACTGGAGAAGAAGAATCCCCGCAACGGACAAGGACGCCGCAAGAATCGTCACCACCAATTCCTCACCGACGAAATTGGGCACCCGGCTCTCGCGCAACACATGTACTCAGTCCTGATCCTCATGCGTGCATCTCAGACGTGGGACCAGTTCATGCTGGCGCTGGACCGTTTCCATCCGAAGCAGGGCCGGAATCTGCTCCTGTCGCTCGTGGATGACCTTTTGCCTCCCCCTTCGGCGGGAGGATTCCAGTCCGGGCCGACCATCCGCTTCTTGACGCGCTGACTTTGGTACCTACCGTCTCAAGTGGCGCGCGCTATCGTTATCCCTCCTTGCGTCTCACATCATGTTCCCCACGGTGCTCAGAGGCCGGGGAACTCATAGCGCGCGGTTTTCAGCATCCAGAGCCAGCAGCGGCACCTGCTCGGGCGGGCGAGGCACCGCGAGGTGCCCGTACTTCTTCGCGAACCAGGCCACCCCGGCGGGCGTCACCAACGTCTGCGGGCGGGTGTGCGGCTCGTCCTGGCCGGGCTTGGGCCGGCGCAGCACGCGCACCTGGTACACGAGACGGCCGTCCCGGATGAAGGACGCGTAGGGCACCCAGGGGCTCTCGTCGTCCTTCTTGAAGCACACGCCGTCTCGCTCCAGCCACCGGAAGAAGTCGCGGATGGGCAGCCGCAGGTGCCGGGCCGTGTCCATGAGGCTCATCATCCGGGAAGAGGAGAGGAAGTCGTCCGCGAGCTTCACCGCAGGCGCCTGGGCCTCGAGCTGGCGCTGCTGCTCGGCAAGTTGCGCCGCCTGGCGCTCGTTCTCCTCCACCAGGTCGGCGGCGAGCCGGAGGGCCTCGGGCAGCGACTTCGGCACCGGGAAGGAGGGCGCCGCCCCGGGCACCGGCAACCCCCGCGCCACCGCGTCGAACACCTCGATGACGCGAAGGTGGAAGGCCGGGCTCACCCACATCGCGTACGCGTACACGAGTGGGCGGCTGACGAAGGTGCCCTGGGTGGCGCCCCCTCGGACGCTCTCCACCGGGCCGTTCATCGAATCCGAGGAACGCGTCAGCTCGGCGATGAGCCCCCGGGTGGACTCGTTGCGGAGGAAGTTAGAGGGCTGGTGGCGCGACTCGCCGCCGGCAGCCCGGTGCAGGTCGTTGAGGCTGTAGCGGCCGTGGGCGTCCTGCTGGACGACGACGTCGCCGAGGGTGAGCTGTTGGGATGGGCAGGACACGTTGACCTCGGGGAAAGGCACCCCCTCCCCGGAGCCGTGCACTCCGGAGAGGGGGCGGCGCCTCACGACGGGAGGGGGAGTCGTGGGCGTCTTGTGGTGTGGCCTGCACGGGGCCTGGACACAGCCTCACGCGCGCCGAGGACGGCGTCCGGGGCGCGACGAATTGGCGTCGGCGGCTGTTTGCCAGACAATGCCCACGGCCCGGTCGTCCTCATGCTCGCACACCTTCACGACAGGGGATTCACCATGAAGAGCTTGAAGCTGTGGCTGTTGGCCTGCACCGTCGCTCTCATCGCCGGGTGCGGTGGAGCGTCCGCAGAGGTGGTCGACGAGGGAGGGGCACTGCTCTCTTCGTCGGAGGCGTTGTCGACCTGTACCGCCGTCTGCGCGACAGGGTCGGTGAGCTGTCCGGCGACGACGATCAACTGCACCGCGACGAACGGAGTGGGCGTGACGTGCGATGGTACTTCCATCGCGTGCCCGCCACCTCCGACGACATGTGACGAACTCTTCTCGTGCAGCGACTACTCGGAGGGATACTGTGAGAGCGGGGAACCGCAGCCTCGGTGCTGCACCGCATCAGGCGAGATCTCGTACTGTAGGTGCCTGCGGAGGGCTTGGTACTGCCCCGACTTGTAGGGCACGGCCCTTCCGTGTTCGTGCCGAGGCCGGCCTGAGAACCTGTCAGTCCGGCACGCTCCGTGCTCCCCGCCTGCCCATGGACGACTGGAGCAGGCGGGTGGCGCTCGCGAAGGGACTCGCGGCGGTGGAGAGGGAACTGCAGCGGGCCGTCGCGGGACGGGACGGCAGTCCCGAGGCGAGGACGCGCTACATGCGGGCGCGAGTGGCCTACGCGCAGATGGAGACGATCGCCTTGAGGATGCTCTGCTCGGCCCAGGGCCGATGAGACGCTTCCACGCAGGTTGATGGATGGCGTCCGCGTCGCCGCTGACGCTACCGGGGATGGAGCGCTTCCCCTTCACGCCGGACTACGGCGCGCAGCAGCAGGCACAGCCACGAATTCTGAAGGCGCAGTTCGGTGACGGGTACGCTCAGCGCGCGGAGGACGGCCTTCGTGCCAGCCTCCAGCGTTGGGCACTCCAGTTCAACACCCGGAGGAAGGTGGAGGCGGACGCCATCGACGCGTTCCTTGCCGCGCACCGCGGCGTGCTGCCCTTCGAGTTCGTCGCGCCCACGAGTGCGTGGGCTATCACGGCGTTCCGCTTCGGGACGGGAGACGGGGCGCGCACGCAGTTCCTGCTCGAGCGTCCGCTCGCGGCCGGCGCTGCGGAGCTTGTGCCGGCGACGGGGTGGGGCGTACCACCCGTCCTCTTCATGGACGGGGCGCCGCTCGCCGCCGGGGCGGACTACGTGCTCTCCTCCTCGGGCCTCGTCACCTTCGCCGTGCCCCCAGCGGCAGGCGCGGTGCTCACCTTCTCCGGCGCGGGAGAGCGCGTGCTCCGCGTCGTCTGCGAGTCCTGGTCCAACAGCGTTAAGGGCTTCAACGCGCACGACGTCAGCGCCGAGTTCCATGAGGTGGCTGGGTAGGGGACTGCCCCGGCGGAGTACCTCTCAGGTGGTATTCCCCGCCTCGGGTGGGTGGTGGTTGCCTCTCTTACCTGGCGCTCCTCGTCATGCGAGGGTCCGCGCCGCCCTGCGAGAGCAGGGCTCAACCCTTGGGGGAAGTCCATGGCTGTCCAGTACGACCCGAACATCATCCAGGCGCACGCCGAGGCACTCTACGCACAAGCGAAGGGGCTCGTCGTGCGCAGCGCCTTCGCTGGCTTCGCCTTCGGCGCACTCATTGGATTCGTCACCGGCGGGAAGGATTCGGGGCCCATCCTGGCCGTGGTTGGAGGAGTCGTCCTGGCCATCATCGGCGTGTCCATGGCGCGAAGTCGCGCCTTCGCGCTCCAGCTCCAGGCGCAGTCGGCGTTGTGCAACGTGGCCATCGAGGCGAACACCCGTCGGGCTGCCGACGCGGCGCTGGCTGCTGCTCGCCCGGCCACAGACGCGCAGCGCTCGCAGGTCGGGTGAGCGGACGCAGTCCCCGTCTGCGCTGAAGACAGGGGGCATGAACTTCCATGCCCCTGTCGTGGGAGCACTCCTTCTCACCGCTGCCCTGGCTTCGACGCCGAGTTCCCGAGGCTGCTGGTGAGCATCGCCGAGGACATCCAGAAACTGGAGCCGGGCGCCCTGGTGGAGCTCTTCATCCTGGACGCGAGTGGCCTCCCAGGTGGCGGCATCAGCTACTTCCACGCAGGCACCAATGGCCTGGGCGGGCCCGTCGTGTGGCAGGGGGCCTCGTACCATCCTTGGCCCGTGCAGGCCCGCGGCTTCGAGAAGTCGGGCACCGGCCGGCTGCCTCGGCCCACCCTCACCATGGCCAACCTCCTCGGCACCCTAGGGGCCCTGGCGCGCGACACCAACGACCTGCTCGGCGCGCGCGTCATCCGCAAGCGCACCTTCGCGCGCTACCTGGATGCGGTGAACTTCCCTGGCGGCGTCAACCCCACTGCGAGCCCGTCCGAGGGCTTCCCGGACGACGAGTTCGCGGTGGACGCGAAGACGACGGAGAACAAGCACCTCATCGAGTTCACCCTCGCGGCCAGGTGCGACCTCGAAGGCGTCCGGATTCCCCTCCGCGTCATCACCCAGATGTGCGGGTGGCAGTACCGGGGCGAGGGATGCGGGTACGCGGGGCCACCCGTTTCGAAGGCGGACGACACGCCCACGGCGGACCCTGTCCAGGACAGGTGTGGGAAGCGCCTCACGAGCTGCAAGGCGCGCTTCGGAGACTCTGCGGTTCTGCCCTATGGCGGCTTTCCAGGTGTTGGGCTTCTTAGGTGAATGAGTTGGGCTCAAGTGCGGACGAACTCATCCTTTGCGAGGTTGCTTGTGGGACAAAAGTGCCCTGACGAGTGGATGCGGGACGGACTGGGTTAAGAGCGCCCTTGTTTCCATGTCGCCAGAGCCTATGTTGTGGGATCTGCGCGCTTGGGTAGATTCAGTTGTCGAGCAAAGAAGTCGATGAGGTCCATGCGTGAGGGAAGAGGTAGCACTTGCTCTACTGGAAACCTAACTAGCCTGCCGTGGCGCGCAAAGTAGATGCCGAAGTGATTGATTGAGAATTCTGTCGGCAGTGGTTCGTTCAGTTGCGCCAGAATGTAATATCCTGAGAGTTGTGCGAGGTAGGCCTGGGTTATTGTGGGGCTCGAAGCGGTCTTAATCTCAATTAGTGTGTCGTCCAGGATGAGGTCGGCATCTGCGCCACCGATTGCAGTGGATGCCGTCCCAAAAGTCGGATTAAGGAGACACCGCGAGTGGGCGGTAACAATCTCACGAGGCAATACGGCGAACAGCCTACTGAGTTCGCGCACGTCGTCGGGCGATGCGTAGCCAAAATATCGGCTCCGCGTGGGCTTCCTGGAACGAATAAGGAGGTCTACCTCTGCAAGTTGAATCAGCACCACAAGAAGATCCTTGCTTGGCTCCCCAGTTGATAGGAATTCGGCATGTGCTGCGGTGGCTCGTTTTACTATGTGCTCTGCGGTTCGTATTGTTTCGGGTCCTACTGGTGGTTTCTTTAGTGAGCGCAGACGCTGGAGGCCCTCTTCGGCAACCCACGGGCGAGTGGCGGAAAAAGAGATGCGGCGCTCTAACTCAAATCTAAGCAGGTAGTCGAAGGCGGTTCCAATTAACGCCGCATTTTTGGTTTCGGAGGGCACCAATAGTGGCGAGTGGAGTGTCGTCACTGTGGGAGGCTGGATGCACTCCTGCATGCGTGCAGCAACATTAGGGCGCTGTAAAAACGTGGTGAGACTCATGTGGTATTGATTTGGAGCTAAAGTTGCTTGCTACGAGGATGGCCCGCTGTCGGCTACAGAGGTGGCGCCATACTTTACGGATGCCCTGTTTAGTAGTTTGGAGATTCGAAAGAAACTAGGAAGCCGCGGGAGCCCCTTGGGGGGTTTGACTAATTGTTCCTTTGGATTGCCGTGTGGGAATGCAGTAGGTGTCGTTCCGGCGGAGGCATACAGTTTGCTGCGGAGTCGGAGCGTGGTGAAGACAGTGTGTAGTAGCCAGCCATCGAGTTCGCGCAGTTGCTTCAGGTCGTTGACGATAGGGTAAAAACTCATCAACCCCTGGTAGTGTATCTGCGGGGCATCCCCGGCTAGGTACTTGGAGAGTTTCTCTTCGGTTAGATTCCCATATAGGTAGCGTTGGAGTTGTAGGATTAGGATGTTGTAGTCCGTGTCGACGGTGTTGAGAACGCGGCTGGGGAGGAACTGTCCAGCCCGAGGTTGCTCTAGTAAGTTTGAGTAGATCAGATAGGAAATATGCTCCTTAATGGCATCTACAGAGAGATCTCGTATGCCAATTTTTTGCGCGTCTACTCTGTAGCCAACAAATTCTATCTCCGAGGCTCGGGAGAGTTCTGCCTTCGCCTCGCGCTCTACCAGTAATCGAACGCCTGGAGATTTTTTTAGGTTGAAATCAACTCCCATTTCAAGTGCGACTTCTGCGAGAGTGTCGACCGCCCTACAAAGTTCTCCATAGTCATCCGACCAGATGAGCGTGTCGTCAGCGTAGCGAGCAAAGTCGACGCGGAGTTGCTCAAGCCGACGATCAAGGGGGTATGCGGCAATATTCGCCAGAAATAGTGACGTGGACGCTCCTTGGGGAATCCCTATAGTACGCTTCTCGCTGTGCTCACGGCTGTACGACGAGGCTGGATAGATACTGCTCTCGACGAAAGCCATTGCTATTTGCCGCTCTTCGTCTGTGATGAAGAACCGCTTGTCGCGTAGGACTCGATTGATGTGCTCGTGAGAGAGCATGTCGAAGTATTTGGTGAAGTCATATTCGGCCATGAATACGCGTCGGCGGCCGGCGAGACTTGATGCGAGATGCAGTATGGCATCGTGAACTGACAGGTCGTTCCGATAAGCAAAAGAACGCGCGCTGAATCGTCCCTTGTTCTTCTCTAGTAAATGGCTGAAGACGAGTCGGCTGATGGCTTGGTCCGCCACCTGGAAGATGGAGACGGGGCGATATGTTCCGTCGAGCTTTGGGACAGGGTATAGTACAGCTGGTCGAGGTCGATAACGCTTTGATTTGAGAGACTTTTGGATGGCGTACGCAATTCCAAGGGCGTTCTTGCGTACGTGGTACGGGTTGAATCCGGGGTCACAACTCCAGTACGATGGAGTCTTGACCTCTTTGGGGCAAGGCAAGCCAGACCGGGCTTCGCGACGTTCTACATCTTCATGTAGGTTCCAGGCATACCTCTGGTGCCGGGTCACCAGCTTTTGGGCTTCAGCAGCGATGGCTTCACGAATATTCTTGGCCATTCAAAAAGAAAGCCGACGATTTCTCGTCGGCTTTTCTCCGGCACCTGCTCGAAAAAAGTACATTTCAAGCGACCCTCGGGTGACCCCTTAGGCTGCGTCTCGCTCTAGGTATGCCTACCAAACTTCAACGAGGATGGCGAACATGTGCCTCCGCTCCCTAGGAGCTTGCGGCTAACGTACATAGAAGTGTACGTCGCCTGCAAGAGTCAACGTGGCTGAGCGGTGTCCGCCGACGTCGATTGCGGGCGCGCAGGGCCCACGGGTAGTGCAGTTGGCTGCGTCGAGGGCCTTCCGATTCTCGTTCCGAGATGGGGCGTCGAGGCAATCGCGACATGTTTCATCGCCAGATTGCAAAGGCGTTGAATCGCCCGTCTGATGCAGTTCTTGACGGCATCCACAGATTTGAACTGTCTCGTTCTTAGAACACCGGGAATAGGCGGCAGAACTACTACGCGGGAGTGGTGGGGCCCACCCTTCCGGACTTCGAAAGGCCCGACGACCAGCAGGATTGTTTCTGATCGTGACTACCGCAATGTGCGACCGGTTGTACCGATGCGAGGGCGGCCATCGAGTTCTTCCCTTGATGAGGACGGATGGCACGTTCATGGCGGCCCCGGGGCAAGACAGTCGAAGAACGAGCCTCACGAACTGAAAGGCGCGCTTCGACGCAAAGACTGTGCTGCCCTATGGCGGGCTCTTACGATGAGTGCGCTTCGCCTCACAGAATGCGCTGGAAGTCGAGCCTCTCCATCCAGGGAAGCTGCACAGGGCTTGCAACGAACGTTGTTCCGTCGTTCGCCTGTTTCCATGCGTACCCGAAAGCGAAGCTGCCCTCCATTGGGATGGCGAACTTCCCAGGTCCCTGCATGAAGTCGCCTTCCCACGCGCAGCTCGTCTGTGCTCTGGCTCGCTGGAGGAGCGCACAGAGAGTGTCATCGTACTTGTCTGCAACGAGTAGGGTCTCCCATCCGAAGTCGATGGGCGGGACGACGTAAATGCGGAAGTTGTCTGCGTTCATGACGCCCAGGGTGCGGTGCCCGTCGCGCAAATACAAGAGTGGAAGATCGTGGCGGCGACAGGGGAGGGGGGCGGCCACTAGGAGGGAGCGGAACGTGTCTACGCTCCATCGCAACTTAGCGCGGTGAAGCCCAGCGACACCAATGAGTTTCCTCCGGCCGTTCGGATGGCAGCCCTCGCTCATGCCCGTGAGGTTGCTCCCCGCGAGTCCTGTGGGCTCGTCATCCGTGACGCGGGCGAGTTGGTCTACCGGCCCTGCCGCAACCTCGCCGAGGGAAATGCCCACTTCCACCTTGCGCCCGAGGACTTCGCCCGTGGTGAGGCGGAGGGGGAGGTGGTGGCGGTGGTCCACTCCCACCCCAACGTATCCCCGGAGCCGAGCGAGGCGGACCGCGTCATGTGCGAGCGCTGGGGCCTGCCCTGGCTCATCGTCAACGTGCCGGTGGGGCACTGGAGGGTGCTGTGTCCTACGGGATACACATCATCTCTACTGGGCCGTCCTTTCTCCCACGGTGTCCTCGACTGCTTCAGCCTCATCCGCGACTACTACAGGGAGGCCGTGGGGCTGGAGCTCCCGGACTTCGAGCGGCCCGACGACTGGTGGCTCAAGGGCGGCAACCTCTACCTTGAGGGGTACGAGCGCGCGGGCTTCGTGGACGTCACCGGCCAGGCGCTGCGCGAGCACGACGTCCTCCTCATGCAGCTGCGCGCGCCGGTGCCCAACCACGCGGGCGTCTACCTGGGGGCGGACGTCGTCCTCCACCACCTCCAGAACTCTCTCTCCAAGAGGGAGACGTACAGCGGCTTCTGGGCACGGGTGACTCGGAAGGTTGTGCGGCACCGCAGCCTATGCTGACGACAGTGGTGCTCGGCGGGCCCCTGGGGGCGCGCTTCGGGCGTGAGTGGAAGCTAAAGCTGGGCGTGCCTTCGCCCGCGGAGGCGGTGCGCGCCCTGTGCGCGGTGTGCGAGGGCTTCGGCCGCTACCTCGCGGAGAACAGCGCGCCCGGGTACCACGTCCTCGTCGGCGAGCGGGACGTCGGTGCGCAGGAGTTGGGCCTCTCCACGGGGGAGCGCATCACCATCCTCCCAGCCCTGGCGGGCGCGAAGCAGGCGGGAGTCCTCCAGGTGGTGCTAGGTGCCGTCCTCATCGCCGGTGGCGCGGTGCTCTCGGTCTACGACTACGGCACGGCGGGCGGGCAGCTCATCGCCCTGGGCAGCAGCCTCATGGTGGGCGGCGCCGCGCAGCT
>NZ_JAIQDF010000035.1:0-10707 GCF_020037055.1 Myxococcus sp. AS-1-15
TTCCCCAACACCGCGCTGGTGGCCCTCCAGGTGTCCGCGAAGCAATTCGGCAGCGTGCCGGCGCGCAGCTACCGCATCCGCGGGCTGAAGGTGCGGGTGCCCAGCAACTACAACCCGCAGACGCGCGAGTACTCGGGCACCTGGGACGGCACCTTCCACGTGGCGTGGACGGACAACCCGGCCTGGTGCCTCTACGACTTGCTGACGACGAAGCGCTACGGACTGGGCCGCTACCTGGACGAGTCCCAGGTGGACAAGTGGGGCCTGTACACGGTTGCCCGCTACTGCGACGAGCTTGTGCCGGACGGGAAGGGAGGCCAGGAGCCGCGCTTCACCTGCAACCTCTACCTCCAGACGCAGGCGGACGCGTACCAGGTGGTGAGCAACCTGGCCTCCGTCTTCCGAGGACTCGTCTACTGGGCCAGCGGCGCGGTTTACGTGGCCCAGGACGCGCCGCGCGACGCGGAGTACCTCTTCACCCCGGCCAACGTGGTGGACGGCCTCTTCACGTACTCGGGCACCTCGCGCCGTGCGCGCCACACGGTGGCGCTGGTGACGTGGAATGACCCGGCCAACCACTACAAGGCCGCGGTGGAGTACGTGGCGGACGAGGACGGGCTGCGCGACTACGGCTACAACCCCACGGACGTGGTGGCCCTGGGCTGCACCTCGCGCGGCCAGGCGCAGCGCGTGGGCCGCTGGCTGCTGCACACCGAGAGGCTGGAGACGGAGACGGTGGTGTTCCGCACCGGCCTGGAGGGCGCGCTGCGCAACCCGGGCGCGGTGGTGAAGGTGGCGGACCCGACGCGGGCGGGCCGGCGCTGGGGTGGGCGTGTGGTGGAGGCCACGGACTCGCGCGTGGAACTGGACTCGGACGTCCACCTCGAGGCGGGGCACACGTACTCCCTCTCCGTGGTGCTGCCGGACGGCAAGGTGGAGGAGCGTCCGGTGGCGCCCCTGGCCCCCGCGCCGTACCGCGCGCTGACGCTGGCGACGCCCTTCTCCGCGGCGCCCGTGCCCCAGGCCGTCTGGGTGCTGGCGGCCAACGACTTGGTGCCCACTCCGTGGCGCGTGCTGTCCGTCGCCGAGGTGGAGCCACACGTGTACGAGGTGACGGCGCTGGCGCACCACCCCGGGAAGTACGCGGCCGTGGAGCAGGGCGTGCAGTTGCAGCCCCTGCCCACCTCCGCGCTGCCGTCCTCGTCGCCGCCGCAGGGACTGGCCCTGGGCGAGGGCCTCTACAAGACGACCAACGGCGGGCTGAAGGTGTCCCTCAACGCGCGGTGGACACAGCACCCGGGGGCCACGGCCTACGTCGTGCGCTGGCGGCTGTCCGAGGGCAACTGGAGCCCCGAGGCGCGCGTCGAGACGCACTACTGGGAACTCCAGGACATCCCCCCGGGGCCCTACCGCGTCCAGGTGGCCACCGTCCTGGGCGGCGGCTTCGTCACTGCCTTCGCGGAGGCTGCGTACACGGTGCTGGGCAAGGCGGCCCCGCCCTCGGACGTTGAGGGCTTCACGTACGCCCTCAACGGCAACACCGCCACCCTTCGGTGGGTAGAAATCCCTGACTTGGACAGGGACATGTACGAGCTGCGCCACGGCGGCGGGAGCTGGGAGACGGCCTCCCTCATCGCCAAGGTGCGCGCCACCTCCTTCGAATGGGCGCTGCCCTTCGTCGGCGTCTCCGTCGTGCGCCTCAAGGCGGTGGACACCTCCGGCAACTACTCCACCCACGCGGCCAGCGTCTCCGTCGTGTCCACGCCCACGGTGCCGTCCTCCATCACCATGACGGTGTCGGACGAGCCGCCCCCCTGAAGGGACAACATGCGCTCGCGCGAAAGAGAGCTTCTGGGTGGGGTGTACGACGAAGGCGTGACAGGACAGCCGCGCCCTCGCATCGTCAAGGCGAAGCAGTTCACCATCGAATGGTCGCACGCCGAGGAGCGGCCGCTGCACCTGCTGGCGGGCTACACCGTCGTCGTCTACACAGGGGACAACCCCAACGACACGGACTCGTACCTGGTGGAGCCTGTGAGGGTGGGGCCCACGGAGCGCCGGGTAGTGGTGTCTCTGCGGCCGAAGACGTCCGTGTCGGTACAGGCTGCGGTGCAGACGCGCTACACCAGCGGCGCCGAGGGGAGCTGGCGCGTGCTGGGTGGCGCCGTCGTCGCGGACCCGGACACCGTCACCGTGGCGACGGAGACGCTGTCCAACGTTCCGGACGGCAGCGTCGTCAGCAAGCTGCTGGCCCCCGAGGCGGTGACGTCGCCGAAGGTGGCGCCGGCCGCCATCGCCACGCAGCACCTGCTGCTGCCGCCCTCGGACAACCTGGTGCCCAACGGCTACTCGGAGGCGGGCACCGCGGCGCTGGGCCTGTCGCCCGAGGGAGACTTCCTCGTGGAGGACGTGGCCAACGCGCGCGAGGGGCGCTGGTGCCGGCGCGTGCCCCTCAACGCGCCCGGGTACCGCACCGCGGTGTGGACGCGGCGAATCCCGTGCTCGGCCGGGGACGAGTTCTCCGCCGAGGCCTGGGTGAAGGCGTCTGCGCCCCTCACCAGCAACTACGGCGGTGGTCTCTACCTCTTCTGGACGGACGCCTCGGGCAACTACGCGGGCGCCAACACGGCCACGCCCCTCAACGGCGTCTCCACCAGCTACCAGCGCTTCAAGGTGAAGGGGGCGTGCCCGGCTGGGTGCACCGGCGTCCTCTTCGTCTGGGAGCTCAACGTGGCCCCCGCGGACGTGGGCAAGGCCGTGTACCTGGACGCCCTCAGCCTGCGGCGCTCGGTGACGTTCGACTTGCTGTCGGCCAACACGTTGCAGACGTCCAACTACGCGGAGGACGGCAGCGGCATCCCCGTGGCGGGTGCGAAGCTGGACAACGTCGGCGTGGCGCTGAAGGTGGCCAGCCAGAATCTCCAGGTGGGCCGCTACCCGCTCGAGGCGCTCTTCTACAAGGGGCTCGTCACACTGGACGGCCCGGGGCCCGGCAACCGCTGCTTCTACCGAGGCAACAACCAGGGGGCGGTGCGCGGCGGGGCGCCCAACATCGACAGGCTGCGGGTGGAGTGCGCGGACAACATCACCACGTCCACGCTGTCCTGGGCCACCTGGCAGCTCTTCCTCCAGCCCCAGGCGCTGGACGACAACCTGGACGGCCTGCGGTACGCGCGGGTGGAGTTGTGGCTGCGGCCGACAGCTGGGAGTGCCTACCGCCAGCAGGTGCTGCACGTCGCGCTCACCGACAGGGTGTACCAGGACGCCACCGAGTCCTCGGCCAACAACCAGGCTCGGGCGTCCCTCCAGTACATGTTCGCCGGCTCCGCCACGGCCCTCACCTCGACGACGACGTCCGTCTGGTACTTGCTGGTGTCCGTCGTCAACGCGTACGGGCCCAGCGCCTCGAAGTGGTTCACGCCCGTCTCCATCCGCAACACGGCCCTCGGCAGCCAGTACGCCTCCCCCATTGGCGCGGGCACCCCGGACGGCGGCGGCGGTGGCGGTGGCAGCGACGGAGGCGGCTACTGCCCCGCGCCGTGGGAGCCCATCCTCATGGACGACGGGAGCGAGCTGCCGGCGGAGCTGGTGCAGCCCGGAATGCGCGTCCTCACCCGGCACGAGGTGACGCTGAAGCTGGACGCCTACCAGGTGGCGGCGGTGCAGCGGGCGCGCGCGCGCCGACACCGTCTACTGCTGGAGGACGGCCGCGCCCTCGTCGCCTCCAGCCTCCACCCCCTCTTCGTGGAGGGCGCCGGGTGGATGGCGCTCAACGCCCTGCAGCCCGGGGACGTCCTCCTCGGCTCGCGGCCCGGCCGCGTCCTGGCCGTCGAGGAGGAGGGGGAGGGGGACGTCGTCCGCCTCACCGTCCACGGCGCCCGCACGTACAACGTGCAGGGCCTGCTGTCGCACAACGCCAAGCCTCGCGAGTAGCGCCCCGGAGACTGCCCATGCCGCCCCTCACCCCAGAAGAGGTGTACCAGCGCAACGCCATCGAGGCCCGTCGGCGCGACGTGACATGCCAGCTTGCGCGCGTGCGCGGCCAGCAGGACGCGGCCGCCTCGGCCTCGCGCCACTTCGCTGGCGTCGGCCAGGCGCTCCAGGTGGAGCGCGCGGGGTTGGAGGGCGAGCTGCAGGTGTTGCAGGCCGGGGGCGGGGGACTCACCGACGACTGGGGCAAGTACTCCGCGCTCGAGCTGGCGGCCCAGGAGGAGCGCTACCCCGCGAAGTCCGCGGCCTACGACTGGCTGGTGGCCCACCCAGCGGCCACCTTCCTGGAGGCCGCGGGAGAGCTCGAGCGCCTCATGCTAGAGGCGCGCACCGCGGCGGGTCGGCCCTGGCCGCTGCTGCGCGCGGACGGGCTGCTGCGCGAGTGGCAGGCCAACGCCTTCGCGCGAGGACTCGTCCCCGGCAACACGTGGGAGGTGTTCCGCGACTACCTCCTCAGCATCGGCAAGGACGCGGCCCTCGGCGGCATGGTGTGAGTCGGGCTGCTGGGGGCGCCTGCCGCTCGCGAGTGGAAGCGCTCGTGGAGCGTCTCCACCAGCTCTAGTGCCTCGCCCGCGCCGAGGACTTCAATGGCGGCCTCCTCGGCGGCGCGGTAGCGCTCGCGGGCGGTAGCCAGCCGCGTCCGCGCGCCGAGACTGCCGTCCATCCGCGAGACGGCCTCTGCGTAACCCGCCTCCGTCACCACCAGGCGATGTGAGAGCGCCTCTCGCTGTGCCGTGTCCATGCTGGGCTGGTGGGAAAGCACGCGCCGTGCCGGCGCCGGAAGGCGTCCTCGTCTGCCCGGACGATGCCGGCCATGTCCCCCGCCGCCTCCCCCCGGCCCAGCCTTCGAGAAGACTTCGCCCGGCACGGCGAGAAGCTGGAGGCCGTCGCCGCGCGCGCTGACGAGGCGAAGCGCACGTCCGAGAAGTACGCCATCGACACGCACCGCCTCATCGAGTCCATGCGCGAGGAGTTGCGCGCTCTGGCCGAGCGCATGGCGACGGCGGAACAGGTCCGGCGGATTGAAGAGCACGTGCGCCGTGTGGACGAGCGGGTGGACAGCGTCGACCGGCGCGTCACCGAGCAGAAGTCCGTCGTCGAGGCGGTGCCCAAGCTCGTCGAGCGGCTCAACGAGCGCATGGACAAGCTGGAGGAGCGGCTCGACGTGCAGGACGCGCGGCACGTCGCCCAGGACGCGCTGGTGAAGTCCATCCCCGACTTGTCCGCGCGCGTGACGGGCGGCGAGCACCGCTCCTCGCGCATCGCCGGGGCCCTCTGGGTGGTGGGCGCGCTCGTCGCGGTGCTGGGGCTGGCCGGGCTGCGCGAGCTGGGCCGCTGGTTCGTCCAGGTGGCACCGCCCGCGCCTGCTCTCCACCACGAGGAGCCGGCCCTGCCTCCTCGCCGTCGCCAGTGACTTCCCCGCAGGCTCAGGAGCACGTCGTGCCCCAGCGCAACGCCTTCGTCGTCGCCGTCCTCTCGCAGATGCACGAGCCCTACCGGTGGGGAGGCAAGGGTGAGCGCGATAGCGCCACCAACCAACGTGTCTTCGACTGCTCCGGGTTGGTCACCTGGGCGCTGCGCGAGGTGGGTGGCCCGGACTGGCGGTACTCCCACAACACCGATGTGCTGCTGGCGCAGTGCCTCGCCGTGCCGAAGGAGGAGGAACTGCTGCCCGGGGACCTGGTATTGTACCACCGCAAGGGCGCGCCCCTCGATGCGGAGCACGTCATGGTGCACGTCGGAGGAGGCGTCGTGGTGGGCGCCTCCGGAGGCGGGAGCACCACCCGGACGCTGGCCGACGCCACCAAGGCCAATGCGTGCGTGAAGGTGTTCGGCAGCCTCGACTACCGCGCGCGGCGCATGGGCCTGCGTCGCCTTCCGTTCCGCTCGTGAGCGCCATGTCTTGGCGCGCCGTCTGCGGGCTTCTCGGCCACCGAAACGTCGCCGACGTGGACGTGCCCGCGAGGCGCTCCCTGTCGGCTGCCACGCGCTTCCGACTCCGCTGCGCCTAGCGCGGCGCATGGCCTCCCGTTTCGTCCTCGTAGTCCCACTCGCAGTCCAAGGAGTCCAACCCCATGAAGAAGCTGTTCTCCCTGGCCGCCGTCGTCGCGGTTGCCCTGTTCGCCCCGTTCGCGCTCGCAGACACGGGCGACCCCGCGCCCATCCCCAGCCTGACGTCCATCCTGCTCAACGCGCTGGCCCAGGTGGTGCCCATCCTCTTCGCCGCCGTTGTGGCCGTCATCACCTCGCGGTTGACCGGCCTGACGCAGCGGTTCCAGGCACAGGCCGACTCGTCGAAGCTCGCCGCCGTCGGAGCCCGCGTCACGGCGCTCGCCGAGTCCATCGTTCGGGACGTGGAGGTGACCCTGAAGCCCAAGCTTGTCGCGGCGACGGCCGATGGTGTCCTGACCCCTGCCGAGTTCAAGCAACTCAAGGATGCGGCGCTGGACCAGCTCCTCAAGAGCCTGGGTGAGCGCGGTCTCGCCGAGTTGCAGGAGGTTTTCCAGCTCACCGCGAGCAACGTGGGCACGTTCCTCTCCAGTCTCATCGAGTCCGCTCTGGACCGCATGAAGTCGGTCAAGGCGAGCGCGAAGACGAGCGTGACGGCGCTCGTGGACCCGACGGCGCTCGGCGCCATCGGTGCTGCGGCCGCGCTGGCCCCCGTGGGCTCTGCGGTGGTGGCGGTCCCTCAGATGCCCCGCGGCGGGAAGTAGCCGCGGGGCTCGACCGCGTCCTCGCTGAGGTGCCGGTGAGGACGGGCTATCTCGAGGCCCAGGCCGGCGCGTCCAGCCTTTCAGGCTGGTACGCGCGGCTTGAGGCGGGAGCCCGGCTCCGTCCGGACCTCGGCTTCTTCAGCTTTGCCGAGGCCAACGAGCGTGCGCGGATGGCTGGGATCGGCGCCCGCTGGACGTTCGGGCTGTGAGATTGGGCCAGACGGCGGAGTCCCGTCTGGCCTCTCTCATCGCGGTTTGCGCTTCAACGCAAAATCAGTCGCCTCCGATGCTGAGCGTTCGGCGTGCTTCGAGCGCGGAAGGGTTGGATCAGAGCGCAACGCCGGGCGCAGCACCTCATAAGCGGCCGTTTCTCCACGAACAAAGGAGATTTGGGAACCGTGGTTCGTGACGAGCTTCAACAGCAGCCCACCGCGGACTGCTGCGCCGAACAGGGCCTCGCCATGCTGCTGTGGAAAAATCGTGGTCGTGATTGACTCGTCACCATCGCGACGAATGACGTACTCCTGATGAATCGGATGCCACCGGATTGACTCCATGTCCCCTCCTTGGGTGTCTGCGAGGCTATGCGACCGATAGTGGCGCCGGACAGTGGGGCGCGAGGGCATTAGACCGGAGGCATCGCATGTGCAGTGCGCCTGAAGTCGCAGTCCTACCCGAAGCGCAACGAGCCCCTGCACGTGAAGCCCTACTATGAGAACGACACCCTCACTCTGTACCACGCCGACTGCCGCGACCTGCTGCTGGACCTCCCGTCTCACTCCGTGGACTTGCTGCTCACGGACCCGCCCTACGGGATGGCCTGGGCCTCGAAGTCGAAAGGGGCCGCTCCGATTCGCGCCGACGGCGCGCGCCAGGGGATGAGGGTGTTCCGCCAGGCGCTCACCGCCGCGAGTAGTGTCCTGGCCGAGGATTCCCACGCCTTCGTCTTCTGCCACTGGGCATCGTGGCCGGACTTCCACGACGCCATGGCGCCGCACATGGGCATGAAGGGCGCCCTCATCTGGTGGAAGAACCGTGGAGGCACCGGGGACTGTGAGGGCTCCTTCGCCCCGGACTACGAGGTGGTGCTCCACGGCGCCGGGCCGAAGCGCCGTCCGCTTCTGGGAAAGCGCCACGGCGCGGTGTTGCCTTCCTTCCCGCCCGTCGCGCCGAAGAGGCGCACGCACCCCACCGAGAAGCCCATCGAGCTGATGGTCTTCCTCGTGGCGCGGGGCTGCCCGGAGGACGGCCTCGTGTTGGACCCGTTCGCGGGGAGCGGCGCCACGCTGCTGGCCGCGCAGCAGCTCGGCCGCCGGGCCGTGGGCGTCGAGCTCGAGGAGCGGTACTGCGAAGCGGCAGCCCAGAGACTGGAAGCCGCAGCGCGTGTGTGCTCGGCGGATGCTGCTTGATGGCGTGCGCGCGCACTCCGGGACTCTGGGATGGGCGCTGCTGCTACCTTGCCCCTGTGGCCGGGAGTCCTGTCGCAAGAAGAGCGAGGCGCGTCACCAGTTCCTCCTCACTGGTGAACTCGACCTGGCTCACTTTCAACTCACAATTTCGGAGGTAGGCAACCCACGACGGCATGTCGTGTGAGGCTGGCGTGAGCTGGCGAAACCGCGCATCGAGCTTCACTCTCGACAAGGCGATGCCGCTGAAAAGTCGCGCGCCCCTGCGCGTGCCAAGCATCCTGGTCTCTTTGGTATGGAGCAATGTTTGTTCCGGGAACCACTCTTTGATGTCCTCCCGAAGCCAGCGAAGTCGAGTGCCCTTGAACCGTTCGAGCTTGAGAACGGATTCAAGGTCACGTCGCCCAACAATCACCGTGTCCATTCCGCCGCGCCATGCCTCGATGCAGAGGTGGACTCCGATGATTCGGTGCTGTCGTCGGCAATGTTCCCGATGCGGGCCTGTGCTCATGTGAATGGACTCCCCCTGTGGAGAATGGCACGGAAGATACGCGGTGCCATGGGCGCGCGGCAGTGGTCGCGTGACCCCCAGTGCACCGCCCGCTGCCGCGCGTCAGGGCATGCATGGCGCACCACCGAGGCGACCTGCTCGGCCCACTGTCCCCCGGGAATCACACGCGACGGGACTTATGGCGCTGTCGTGAGGCTCCCGTCCTCCTGGACGCGGACGTGGAGCCCTCCGCGCCCCTCGCCCGAAACGGCGATGGAGTAGGTGCGACCGGTCTCCAGTGGCACGGCGGGCTGCACCTCCTCGAAACCGTTGGGCACCACTCCGTACACGAGGCGCGCAGGGCCGCTGCCTCCGAGCGAGCCGCGGGCGTGGATGGCCCACACCGGCGTCCCGTCCAGGAGGCTGACGCGAACCAGGTCGTACCGTGGGCCCTCGGCGCGGGAGGGCTCGCGGATGACGAAGGCTGGGGAGGGGAGGGACTCCTCCGCGGAGGCGAGCTGAACGTGGAGGGGCGGCTCGCAGGCGCTGGTGAGCGCGGCCACAAGCAGCGCGACGAGGAAGGGAAGGCGTCGGAGGGCCATGGCTACGGTGCCCCCCGGCCCGCGCGCACCTCGCGCAGCGCCGCGTCGAGCTGCGCGGTGTAGTCCTCTCCCTCCAGGATGAAGGGGATGGACGCGTCCTCCAGGTGCCCCGACTTGAAGCCCAGCTCGAGCATCTCCGCCTGCTGTTCCGGATTCATGTCCTCCCATGCCTTGCCCTCGCGCAGGGCCTTGAGGACGTTGTACCCGTCGCCGAAGAACTGCGCGACGAGTGCCTCGCTCATGTAGTCGGTGCCCCCATTCTGGTGCTGCCAGACGTGTCCCACCTCGTGGACGAGCAAGTCGAGCTGCAGCGGCAGGTCCTTCTTCGGGATGTAGATGGTGTCGCCGTGGGTGAACGCCCGGCCGGAGAGGGAGAAGAGCCCCGCGCTGCCCTCCTTGATGGAGATGCGCGAGTAGTCGATGGAGTCTCCGTACGCAGTGCGGAGCGCGGAGACTTCGTCGTCCGTGAGGCTTCGGCGGACCGGCTCGATGCCGAGCAGCGTCTGCACCGCGCTGATGGCGCGCCCGCCGAGGATGAGGGTGGCGTCCAGCGGCGTCTGGAGCCCCTTCACGAGACCCAACCCAAGCTGGGTGAAGCCCTCGCGGAATCGCCCCGTGAAGATGTTGCCCAGGCCGCGGAAGACGGTGCCCACAGACTCGACGGTGTTGCGCAGCGTGCCGACGGTGGCTTCCACCGCGCCCGTCACCAGCCCCCCCACCGCATCGGCGGCCCGGTTGATGGCGCTGCCGATGGCCGCGCCGACTCGGGCGAAGAACCCCTTCTCCTTCGGCGCGTCCTCCGTCGGTGCCTTCGCGGTGTCGGCCTCACTGGGCTTGAGCGCGGCCGCCGTCGACTGCGCCGCGCCGACGGGCACGAGCGTGCTGGTTGCGGACGCTCGCGTGGGGAAGGCCTCGATGAAGTTGTCGAGGCGGGTGGCGAGGGGAGTGGCCTGCATCGCCCGCGAAAGCCCGTCAGCGGGCTCTCGCAGGAGAGGGACAAGAGGCGAAGTGCGTGTGCGGATGGGCTCCATGGTGGACTCCGGCTGAGGTGAGAGACAGGTGGACGCACGGCCTCTCGGCACAGCCCATGGGCAGCTCCGCGGCCAGGTCCGGGTGAAGGCGCGTCAGAAGCCGCAGGTGTGGAAGTTCCCCGCGGAGTTGTAGCGGCAGGCGTTGGGGTTGCTGCACAACGGACGGCACTCCCCGCCAGCGCCGAGGGTGCAGGTGTCGCAGAAGCAGGACGTCACGCGCCCCAGGGACGTCAGGAACGTGGAGCACAGGCCCGCGCTGGAGCCCGTCCGCGCCCCGCAGTTCTCCGCTATGAGAATGCCGAGGGCTGACGCGCAGACGAAGTGCGTGTTGGGACGCGCGGTGCTGGTGCCGTCCGCCGAAGCACAGACGCCGTTGGCGTCGATGCTGCCGCACCGACAGGCCCCGGTGCCCTGGGAGTCCACCGTCTTGCACTGCCCGGCTCCGCACGGGACGACGACGACGCCCGCCTGGGC
>NZ_JAIQDF010000036.1:0-10593 GCF_020037055.1 Myxococcus sp. AS-1-15
GGGGTGGACAAGGGGTACGCGCGCCGACGGGTGGCGCTGCCGACGTATCCCTTCCAGCGTGAGCGCTACTGGGTCGAGCGCCCTCGTGAGAACGCTCGCGCCGCGACGCTGACCTCGGGTGGCGCGGGGTTGTTGGGTCGACGCCTCCGCTCTCCCGCGCTCACGCAGACGGTCTTCGAGTCGTCGGTGGGCACCGGCGCGATGCCGTTCCTCGCCGAGCACCAGGTGCACGGTGCGACGGTGCTGCCGGCCACGGTCTACATGGAGCTGGCGCGAGCCGCGGCCGTCGAACTCCTGGGCGCTGGTGCGCATCCGGTGGACGGACTGCTCATCCACGACGCGCTCGTCCTGCGTGGTGCCGCCGAGCGTGTCCTCCAGCTCGTCGTGTCTCCGAGCGGTGATGACACGTACACCTTCCAGCTCTTAAGCGCGGAAGACGAGGGCACCCGAGGCACGAAGGCGCCGAGCTGGACCCTGCACGCATCGGGCAGTCTCGCCAGGGCGCGCGCCGACGTCGTCACCCCCGAGCCACGCCCGCTCTCGGAGCTGCTGGCGCGGTGTCCCGCGGAGGTCCCCGCGGCGAAGCTCTACGCGCACTTAGACGCGCGCGGCATCCACTACGGCCCGGCCTTCAAGGGCCTCGAGCGCATCCGCCTGGGACAAGGTGAAGCGCTGGGCCAGGTGCGACGGCCCGAAACGCTGACGGCCGAGACGTTGGGAGGCCCACTGCACCCCGCGATGCTCGATGCGTGTCTCCAGGTCTGCGGCGCCCTCTTCCTGGGCGAAGGCCGCGACACCCCCGAGGACGTGCTCGTCCTTCCCGTCGGGTTGGAGCGGCTCGTGGTCTGGAGCGAGCCGGGGACGACGTGTTGGAGCCATGTCTCGATGCGGGGGGGCAGCATGTCGACCGGGGATGTCCGCATCCTCGACGAGGCTGGACGGGTGTGCGTCGAGCTGGTGGGGCTGCGCTTCCAACAGGTGAGCCGCTCCGCGCTGCGGCGGATTCTCGGCACGGGGCGGGACTGGACCTACGAACTCGCCTGGGAGCCTCGCTCCTTGACGGCGCTCCCGGACGGGGCGACCTCGGGTGGCACCTGGGTGCTGCTCGCGGATGGGGGCGGTCTGGCGGACGACCTCGCGAAGTCGCTGGAGGCGCGGGGCGCTCGCTGCGTCCGGGTCCTTGCGGGGAGCACCTACGAGGCGCGTGAGGGCGGGACGTACGCGGTCGACCCGACCCGGGCCGAGGACTTCTCGCGACTGCTCCAGGACCTCACCGCGACGGGGGGCGAGCCGTGTCGGGGCATCGTGCACCTGTGGGGGCTCGGGGGCGGGCTGTCCGCGCCGTCGACCCAGGACCTGGCCTGCATGGGGGCGCTCCATCTGGTCCAGGCGTTGAGCCGTGGTGGAGGCACGCCGCCGCCTCGCCTGTGGCTGGTGACGCGCGGCACCCAGCGCACGGGGCACGAGACGGCGCCTCCCTCATTGGCCCATGCGGCGCTCTGGGGCTTGGGTCGTACGCTCGCGGTGGAGCATCCGGAGTCCTGGGGGGCGCTCATCGACCTGGATGGCGACTCGCAGGACGAGGACCTCCGCTCCCTGCGGGACGAGCTGCTGCGGACTCCCGAGGGTGAGCAGGTCGCCATCAGGCGCGGACGGCGATACGTGGCCCGCCTCGTGCGTGGTGACGTGGCCTCGCGCACGACGCCTTCCGTGTCACAACTCCGACGGGATGCGACCTACCTCATCACGGGTGGCCTGGGCGCCCTGGGCCTCCACGTGGCCCGGTGGATGGTGGAGCGCGGCGCACGCCATCTGGTGTTGATGGGACGCAACGAGGCGAGCCCTGGTGCTGAGGCGGCGCTGCGGTCGCTTCGGTCGGCCGGGGCGCGAATCGAGTGCGTGCGAGGGGATGTCTCGCGACCCGAGGACGTCGCGCGGGCGCTGGCCACCCTCTCCGGCGACGCTCCACCGCTGCGCGGCGTGATGCACGTCGCTGGTGTGGTGGAGGACGCGACGCTCCTCCACCAGGACTGGGCCCGCTTCGAGCGCGTGCTCGCACCGAAGCAGCGCGGAAGCTGGAACCTCCATCAGCAGACGCTGGAGCTGCCGCTCGACTTCTTCGTGATGTTCTCGTCCTCCGCCTCGTTGCTGGGGGCCGCGGGGCAGGGCAACTACGCCGCCGCGAACGCGTTCATGGATGCGCTCGCGCACCACCGTCGCGCGCTCGGCCTGAGCGCGGTGAGCATCAACTGGGGCCCCTGGACTGGCGGCGGAATGGCGGCGGCCCTCGAGGTGCCGGAGGCGCGGCGCTGGTTCGAGTGGATTGAACCGGAGCAGGGACTGGAGCTGCTGGGACACGCGATGGAGTCGGGCCGCGCGCAGGTCGCGGTGCTGCCCATCGAGTGGCCCCGGTACCTGCGGCGCTTCGGAGAGGTCGGCGCGCCGAAGGTCCTGTCGGGCCTGCTCGACGAGGCTCGGGCGGGCATGCCCCGCGCGACGGCGTCGCCGATGCGGGCGCGGCTGAAGGGGCTGCCGCGAGGGCGTCAGCAGGAGCTGCTGCTCGAGCACGTGCACCAGCAGGTCGCCCAGGTGCTGGGCTGGGATGCCTCCGCGCCGAGGTCGGGGGGCTTGCGGCTGTTCGACTCGGGCCTGGATTCGCTCATGGCCGTCGAGCTGAAGAACCGTCTCCAGGCGAGCCTGGGCCTCGAGCGCCCCCTGGCGGCCACGCTGGTGTTCGAGCACCCCAGCATCGAGTCGCTGGCCGAGCACCTGGCGCTCGAGGTCTTCGAGCTGGGCCCCCTCGTCCCCACCACGCCGACAGCGCCGGTGGAGGACTCGGGCCCGACGTTGGCGGAGCTGGAGCGGCGCCCCGAGGAGGAGCTGGGGTCGCTGCTCGACGAGAAGCTCGCGGCCCTCGAGAAGCTGATGGGTGAGAGCTAGTCCCCCCGCGGTTGCCTGCCCCGACGTTCATGAGAGAGGCACGACGATGAGCAGCCCCTTGGACCCGCACGAGAACAGTGCACGCCTGGCTCGCGCCCTGGTCGCACTGGAGAAGATGCAAGCGCGGCTGGAGGCGAGCGAGCGCGAGAAGCGCGAGCCCATCGCCATCATCGGCATGGGGTGCCGTTTCCCTGGCGGCGCGAACCACCCCGAGGCGCTCTGGGAGCTGCTGCGTGGCGGCGGTGACGCCATCGTCGAGGTGCCTCCCGACCGGTGGGCCATCGACGACTACTACGACCCGGACCCCGCGGCGGAAGGGAAGATGTACACGCGCTGGGGGGGCTTCCTGAAGGGCGTCCGGCTCGATGAGCTGGATGCCCGGTTCTACGGCATCGCGCCTCGCGAGGCGGCGAGCATGGACCCCCAGCAGCGGTTGATGCTGGAGGTGACGTGGGAGGCGCTCGCCAACGCGGGGCAGGTGCAGGAGCGCATCGCGAACAGCCTCACCGGGGTGTTCGTCGGGGTGATGCTCAACGACTACGCCCAGCTCCAGGCGCAGCAGGCGGACCCGGCGCTGATGGACGCGTATCTGGCGTTCGGCAACGACTCCAGCTTCATGGCCGGGCGCATCTCGTACATCCTCGGCGCCCAGGGGCCGAGCATGGCGGTGAACACCGCCTGCTCCTCCTCGCTCGTGACGGTGCAGCTGGCCTGTCAGAGCCTGCGCGCTCGCGAGAGCAACATGGCCATCGCGGGGGGCGTGAGCGTCATCCTGGCCCCGGACGGGCACATCGTCTCGTCGCGGCTCCGTTCCCAGTCTCCGACGGGGCGGTGCAGGACGTTCGACGCCGCGGCCGACGGCTACGTGCGTGGCGAGGGCTGCGGTGTCGTGGTGCTCAAGCGGCTCTCCGACGCGCTCGCGGACAAGGACCCGGTGCTGGCCGTCATCCGAGGCGGCGCGGTCAATCACGACGGTCCCAGTGGTGGCCTCACGGTGCCGAGCGGTCCCGCGCAGGAGGCGGTGATTCGCCGGGCGCTGGCCAACGCGGGCGTGGAGCCCGCGCAGGTGGACTACGTCGAGGCGCACGGGACGGGGACACCGCTCGGCGACCCGATAGAGGTGCGCGCGCTGCAGAAGGTGTTCGCCCCGGGGCGGGACGCCTCACGGCCCCTCGGCCTGGGCTCCATCAAGACG
Source organism: Myxococcus sp. AS-1-15 (assembly GCF_020037055.1). NCBI lineage: Bacteria > Pseudomonadati > Myxococcota > Myxococcia > Myxococcales > Myxococcaceae > Myxococcus > Myxococcus sp. AS-1-15. The sequence goes on from NZ_JAIQDF010000036.1 coordinate 4,136, forward strand.
AACGTCGGGCACCTGGAGGCCGCGGCTGGAATCGCCGGATTGATGAAGGTGGTGCTGATGCTCCAGCACCGCGAGATTCCGCCCCACCTCCACCTGGCGCGGCCCACCACCGCCATCCCCTGGAGCGAGGTGCCCATCTCCATCCCCACCCGCCTCCGTCCCTGGGACAAGGCGTCCGGCAGGCGCGTGGCGGGCGTCAGCTCCTTCGGGCTGAGCGGCATCAACGCGCACCTGCTCGTCGAAGAGGCGCCGGAGCGGGAGTCCGCGCGTCCGACCGAGTCGCCCGAGCGCCCCGCCCACCTGCTGCCGCTGTCCGCTCGCGACGAGAACGCGCTCCAGCAGCTCGCTCGCGAGTACCAGACCTGGCTGGCCGGAGCGCCGGGACGACTGGAGGACATCTGTTACACGGCGAGCGCGCGACGCAGCCACCATGAGCACCGGCTCGCGGTGGTGGGGCGCACGCGCGAGCAGCTGGCGGAGCACCTGGGGGCCTTCCTCCGAGGCGAGCCGGTTCCGGCGGTCTCCCATCGGCGGGCCTCGCCCCGTCGGCCGAAGGTGGTGTTCGTCTTCTCGGGACAGGGCTCCCAGTGGCCCACGATGGCGCGGGAGCTGCTCCGGGTGTCCCCGGTGTTCCGCGCCACGCTGGAGGACTGCGAGCGGGCCATGCGGGCGCACGGGGACCTCGCCCTGCTGGCGTTGCTGGAGAAGAAGGACGACGCCTCGTGGATGGAGGACATCGGCGTCATCCAGCCGATGTTGTTCGCCATCTCGGTGGCGCTCGCCGCGCAGTGGCGCGCCTGGGGCATCCATCCGGACGCGGTGGTGGGCCACAGCATGGGCGAGGTGGCCGCGGCCTGCGTGGCGGGCGTGCTCACCCTGGAGGACGCGGCGCGGGTCATCTGCCGCCGGAGCGCGCTGCTCCGCCGCGTCCGGGGGCAGGGCGGCATGGCGCTCGTGGGGCTCTCGCTCGAGCAGTCGCGGGCCGTGCTCGCGGGCTTCGAGGACCGGCTGTCCATCGCGGCGAGCAATGGTCCGACGACGACGGTGCTGGCGGGAGACTCCGTGGCCTTGCAGGAGGTCATGGAGCGGCTGCGGACCCGCAACGTCTTCTGTCGGGCCATCAAGGTGGATGTCGCCTCCCACTCGCCCCAGGTGGACTCGCTGCTCCCAAAGCTGCGCGAGGCGCTCGGTGGGCTCCAGCCCCGCGCGGCGAACCTGCCCGTGTACTCCACCGTGACCGGAGGACTGACGGACGGGACGGACTGGGATGCGAGCTACTGGCAGCGCAACCTGCGTGAGCCGGTCCTGTTCTCTCCGGTCATCGAGCAGCTGCTCGCCAGCCCGCACCAGGTCTTCGTCGAGCTGAGCCCTCATCCCATCCTGACGCAGTCCATCGAGCGCATCGTCGGAGCGTCGCGCACGGAGGGGCTGGTGCTGCCCTCGCTGCGCAGGGACGAGAGGGAGCTGGAGGTCCTGTTGCAGTCGCTCGGCGCGCTCCACACGGCGGGGCATCCCATCGACTGGCGCGCGGTGTACCCGGAGCCGGGTGAGTGCACGCCCCTGCCGGGCTACCCCTGGCAGCGCTCCCGCTTCTGGCTGGAGCCGCGCCCCGCCGCGCTCCGGAACGTGGCGCGCCCCGTCGACTCCCGTCCGGAGGTGATGGAGGTGCCCTTGGACACGGTGAAGTCCGAGCACGCCGACGGCACGCCGTCCCGCTTCTACGACGACTCCGTGGAGCGGGAGCGGGTGCTCGCGCCCGACGAGGTCTACCTGACCTTCGGCATCCAGCGTCGACCGGTGCCGGGCTTCTCGTGGCTGCTGAGCGTCTACGGACTCCCGGAGCGACCGGAGCACACGGAGTTGCTGTTGGAGGGGCAGCGTGGGCTCCGCTCCGTGTTGTTCCGGGGCGTCCGTTGGTCCTCGGTGCGCAAGGTGCTCGACTTCGGCTGCGGGTACGCCTCGGACCTCATCTCGCTGGCGCGGAAGTTCCCGCACCTGCGGCTGGATGGCTACACCATCTCCGCGGAGCAGGCGGCCATCGACGGTGAGCGGGTGCGGGCGCGTGGGCTCCAGGAGCGTGTCCGCGTCTTCGCACGTGACAGCGCGAAGGAGGCCTTCCCGGACCGCTACGACGTGGCCTTCGGGTTCGAGGTCGCGACCCACGTCGCGGACAAGAAGGCGCTGTTCGCGAACCTCTCCCGGAGCCTCCACAACGGAGGCTTCCTGTTGCTCGCCGACTTCGTCGCCAATGGCGTGTCGGCCATCAACGTCGAGGAGACCGCGTCGTACAACGTCAACGCGGAGGAGTGGGCGGAGTTGCTGGCGCGCCACCGCTTCCGGCTGGTGGAGGGCGTGGACATCAGCCGGGAGGCCGCGTGCTTCCTCGAGGACCCGGGGTTCGACCGTCACCTGGAGGTCGTGGCGGAGCGGTTCAAGCTCAGTGACCTGGTGAAGCGGAACTTCGATGCCATGCGCAACTTCGGCAAGGCGCTCGACAAGGGGTTGATGAGCTATGCGTTGCTCGTCGCCCAGAAGGACGAGCACGCGGGGGCGCCGTACCTGGCGAGGGTGAACCGCGCGAAGCTGGCGTCGCTGACCCCGTTCACCGCGTTCGAGGACGCGGGGGCCTGGGCGGCGCCCGCCGAGGACTCCGAGCTGGAGGGGCTGGCGCCGCTCGCTTCACGCGAGTGGGTCTACGAGGTGACGTGGCCCCAGAAGCCGCGCGTGTCGAAGTCCGAGACGCAGCGGAAGGGTGAGGCTACGGGCCGGTGGTTGATTCTCTGTGACCGCACGGGAACGGGAGAGGCGCTGGCCGCGCGCCTGCGAGCCCGGGGCGAGCGCTGCACGCTGCTGTACGCGGAGCCCGGTGCGCAGGGACTCGCAGCCGATGCGGCGCGCGTCGAGTCGACGAACCCCGCCGAGGGGCAGCGGACGCGCGGAGCCGATGCGGCGCGGGTCGACCCGACGGACCCCGCGGATTGGCAGCGGGTGCTGGAGACGCTGGCCTCGGAGGGCGGCGGCCCCTTCCGAGGTGTGGTGCACCTGTGGAACCTCGACCTCGGCGGCATGGCGCCGGACGCGACGACGCTGGGGCTCGGCTGTGGAAGCCTGCTGACGCTGGTGCAGCGGCTGGGCGGAGGCGTGGGCGCGAACACGCGGCTGTGGTGGGTCACGCGAGGCGCGCAGTCCGTCGGCGACGGAGGTCCCATCTCCGTGACGCAGTCACCCATCTGGGGCGCGGGTCGGGTGCTCGCACTGGAGCACCCCGAGCTGTGGGGCGGGCTCGTGGACCTCTCCGCCTCTCCGGACGCACAAGAGGTCGACGCGCTCTGCGAGGAGCTGTGTGAGCCGGACGGCGAGGACCAGCTCGCCCTGCGTGGGAAGACGCGGCACGTGGCCCGACTCGTCCGTGGCGAGCTTCCTCCTGCGGGCAAGTCACCCTGGAGGAGCGACGGGGCGTACCTCATCACCGGAGGTCTGGGAGGACTGGGGCTCCAGGTCGCGAAGTCACTGGTGGCCCACGGCGTCCGGCACCTGCTCCTGTCGGGTCGTACCGAGCTCCCCGCCCCGAGCGATTGGGCAGCGCTCCCGTCGGACAGCCCGCTCACGTCGCAGGTCCAGGCGCTGCGCGGACTCCAGGCACAAGGGGCATCGGTTCGCTACGTGCGGTGCGACGTCGGTGAGCCGGACCAGGTGCGCGCGCTCATCGATGCATGCGGACAGGGCCCCATTCCGCTCGTGGGCATCTTCCACGCGGCGGGTGTCTCTGCGCACCGCGCGTTGAAGGAGACGGGCCCGGAGGTGCTCTCGTCCGTCTTCCAACCCAAGGCGATGGGCGCCTGGAATCTCCACGAACTCACCCGTCACCTCCCACTCCACTGCTTCGTCCTGTTCTCCTCGGCGTCCTCCGTGTGGGGCTCGCAAGGGATGGCCGCGTACGCGGCGGCGAACCACTTCCTCGACGCCCTCGCGCACCACCGCAAATCCCAGGGACTGGCGGCGACGTGCATCAACTGGGGCCGCTGGAGTGAAGGCGGGATGGCGGGCTCCGAGGAGGCTCAGCGCTTCTTCTCGCAGGTGGGCCTGGAGGCGATGCCGACCGAGGCGGCGCTCACGTTGCTGGAGCGCCTGGTGGGCGCGGGCGTCACCCAGCGGACCGTGGCGTCGGTGGACTGGAGCCGCTTCAAGCCGCTGCAGGAGGCACGGCGACACCGCCCTCTGCTCGAGCACATCTCCGTGGGGGCGCCGGCCCCGAAGGCCCCCCTGGAGCAGGGCTCGGTCACCTCCGAGCTGCTTCGCCGTCTGGAGGAGGCGCCCCTGGGACGCCGCCGCAACGTGTTGCAGGACTTCGTGCGCGGCGAGGCCTCGCGGGTCCTGGGCGCCGAGCCCTCCTCCCTGGCGCCGGGGCAGGGCTTCTTCCAGATGGGCATGAACTCGCTCATGTCCGTCGAGCTGAAGAACCACCTGGAGCGGAGCCTCCGCCACAAGCTCCCGTCCACGCTCGCGTTCGATTATCCGACGGTGGCGGAGTTGACCGACTTCCTGGCGAAGGAGGTCCCCGCGCTCGCGGTGCTCCTTCCCGCTCGGCCCGAGGTGGCGCTCGCCGGCGCCGCTGTCGCCGACGTGGACCCGTTGTTGAAGGACGAAGCCATCTTCGAACTGCTGAGTGAAGCAGAGCGGTTGTCGGAGACCGCGCTGCAATCACTTGCACAGTCTTTCCCTGGTGAGGGCTCAAATGAGTGACGTCATGGAGAAGTTGGTGCGTGGTCTCTCCCCTGAGAAGCGGGTGAACCTCGCCAGGATGCTCCTTCGCTCGGTGGGCGAGAGCGTCCCGGAGAAGAAGACGGCGGAGCCCATCGCCATCATCGGAATCGGCTGCCGGTTCCCGGGCGGCGTGAGTGACGCGGACTCCTTCTGGCGGATGTTGCGAGCGGGCACGGACGCGGTGGGCGAGGTGCCGCCGAGCCGCTGGGACATCGACGCGTACTACGACGCGGACCCCTCCAAGCCCGGGAAGATGTACACGCGCAACGGCGCGTTCCTGGAGGGCGTGGACCTGTTCGACCCGTACTTCTTCGGGATTCCTCCGCGCTCCGCGGTGAACATGGACCCCCAGCACCGGCTGCTGCTGGAGGTGGCCTGGGAGGCGCTGGAGCACGCGGGCATCGCGCCCCAGAGCCTCGCGGGCAGCAAGACGGGGGTGTTCATCGGCGGCGCCACCGGCGACTACACCCAGCTCATCCAGGGCAAGGGCGCCGAGAGCATCGATGCGAGCTACCTCACGGGCAGCCTGCTCACGTTCGCCACGGGGCGGCTGTCCCACTTCTTCGACCTACAGGGGCCGAGCCTCGGCGTGGACACCGCCTGTTCCTCGTCACTCGTCGCGGTCCATCTGGCGTGTCAGAGCCTGCGCTCGGGGGAGAGCTCGCTGTCGCTCGTGGGCGGCGTGAACCTCATCCTGACGCCGCAGGGCACCATCACCACCTGCAAGGCGCGCATGCTCGCCGTGGATGGGCGCTGCAAGACGTTCGACGCCGCGGCGGATGGCTACGGCCGGGGCGAGGGCTGCGGCATGGTCGTGCTCAAGCGCCTCTCGGATGCGCAGGCGGATGGGGACCAGGTCCTGGCCGTCATCCGTGGCACCGCGGTGAACCAGGATGGGCACAGCAGTGATTTGACGGTGCCCAACGGGCTCGCGCAGCAGGCGGTCATTCGTCAGGCGCTGGCGGACGCGGGCCTGGACCCGAAGCAGGTGGGCTACGTGGAGGCGCACGGCACCGGCACGTCGCTGGGAGACCCCATCGAGCTGCGCGCGCTGGGCGCGGTGTTCGGCGAGAAGCGAGACGGCGCCGCGGCCCTCCAGGTCGGCTCGGTGAAGACGAACATCGGTCACCTCGAGTACGCGGCGGGCATCGCGGGGCTCATCAAGCTCGTGCTCTCGTTGAAGCACGGCGAGGTGCCCGCGCATCTGCACTTCAAGCGCGGCAACCCATACATCCCCTGGAACGAACTCCCGGTGGAGATTCCCACCCAGCTCGCGCCGTGGACCGCGCGGGACGGGAAGCGCGTGGGCGGCGTGAGCTCGTTCGGCGCCAGCGGGACGAACGCGCACGTGGTGTTGGAAGAGGCGCCGGAGGTGGAGAGGAAGGGAGGGGCGGAGAGGCCGAGGCACGTGCTGGCGCTGTCAGCGAGGAGCGAGAAGGCGCTGAAGGAGCTTGCGGGGCGGTACGCGAAGGGGCTGGGAGAAGAGGTGGGGGATGCGTGCTTCACGGCGAACACGGGGCGAGGACGCTTCGCGCACCGGGTGGCGGTGGTGGGGAGGACGGGAGAGGAGTTGAGGGAGGAGCTTGCGAGGTACGCGAGCGGTGGCGGGGTGGAGAGGGGAGCGGAGGGACAGGCGAGGAAGGCGGAGGAGGTGGTGCTGCTCTTCACGGGGCAGGGAGTGCAGCACGAGGGGA
>NZ_JAIQDF010000037.1:0-9969 GCF_020037055.1 Myxococcus sp. AS-1-15
GACGAGGACGGGCTGCGCGACTACGGCTACAACCCCACGGACGTGGTGGCCCTGGGCTGCACCTCGCGCGGCCAGGCCCAGCGCGTGGGCCGCTGGCTGCTGCACACCGAGAGGCTGGAGACGGAGACGGTGGTCTTCAGGACGGGCCTGGAGGGCGCGCTGCGCAACCCCGGCGCGGTGGTGAAGGTGGCGGACCCGACGCGCGCGGGCCGGCGCTGGGGCGGCCGCGTGGTGGAGGCCTCGGACTCGCGTGTGGAACTGGACTCGGACGTCCACCTCGAGGCGGGGCACACGTACTCCCTCTCGGTGGTGCTGCCGGACGGCAAGGTGGAGGAGCGCCCGGTGGCGCAGTTGGCCCCAGCGCCGTACCGCGCGCTGACGCTGGCGACGCCTTTCTCCGCGGCGCCCGTACCCCAGGCCGTCTGGGTGCTGGCGGCCAACGACTTGGTGCCCACCCCGTGGCGCGTGCTGTCCGTCGCCGAGGTGGAGCCTCACGTGTACGAGGTGACGGCGCTGGCGCACCACCCCGGGAAGTACGCGGCCGTGGAGCAGGGCGTGCAGCTCCAGCCCCTTCCCACCTCCGCGTTGCCCTCCTCGTCACCGCCCCAGGGGCTGGCCCTGGGCGAGGGCCTCCACAAGACGACCAACGGCGGCCTGAAGGTGTCCCTCAACGCGCGGTGGACGCAGCACCCGGGGGCCACGGCCTACGTGGTGCGCTGGCGGCTGTCCGAGGGCAACTGGAGCCCCGAGGCACGCGTCGAGACGCACTACTGGGAACTCCAGGACATCCCCCCGGGGCCCTACCGAGTCCAGGTGGCCACCGTGCTGGGCGGCGGCTTCGTCACGGCCTTCGCGGAGGCGGCGTACACGGTGCTGGGCAAGGCGGCCCCGCCCTCGGACGTGGAGGGCTTCACGTACGCCCTCAACGGCAACACGGCCACGCTTCGCTGGGTGGAAATCCCTGACTTGGACAGGGACATGTACGAGCTGCGCCACGGCGGTGGCAGTTGGGAGACGGCCTCCCTCATCGCCAAGGTGCGCGCCACCTCCTTCGAGTGGGCGCTGCCCTTCGTTGGCGTCTCCGTCGTGCGCCTCAAGGCGGTGGACACCTCCGGCAACTACTCCACCCACGCGGCCAGCGTCTCCGTCGTGTCCACGCCCACGGTGCCGTCCTCCATCACCATGACGGTGTCGGACGAGCCACCCCCCTGAAAGGACGCCATGCGCTCGAGAGAGAGAGAACTCCTGGGAGGGGTGTATGACGAGGGCGTGACGGGGCAGCCGCGCCCGCGCATCGTCAAGGCGAAGAACTTCACCATCGAGTGGTCGCACGCCGAGGAGCGGCCGCTGCACCTGCTGGCGGGCTACACCGTCGTCGTCTACACGGGGGACAACCCCAACGACACGGACTCGTACTTGGTGGAGCCCGTGCGGGTGGGGCCCACGGAGCGCCGGGTAGTGGTGTCTCTGCGGCCGAAGACGTCCGTGTCGGTGCAGGCCGCGGTGCAGACGCGCTACACCAGCGGCGCGGAGGGGAGCTGGCGCGTGCTGGGGGGCGCCGTCGTTGCCGACCCGGACACCGTCACCGTGGCGACGGAGACGCTGTCCAACGTGCCGGACGGCAGTGTCGTCAGCAAGCTGCTGGCCCCCGAGGCGGTGACGGCGCCGAAGGTGGCGCCGGCCGCCATCGCCACGCAGCACCTGCTGCTGCCGCCCTCGGACAACCTGGTGCCCAACGGCTACTCGGAGGCGGGCACCGCGGCGCTGGGCCTGTCGCCCGAGGGTGACTTCCTCGTGGAGGACGTGGCCAACGCACGCGAGGGGCGCTGGTGCCGGCGCGTGCCCCTCAACGCCCCCGGGTACCGCACTGCGGTGTGGACGAAGCGAATCCCGTGCTCAGCTGGGGACGAGTTCTCCGCCGAGGCCTGGGTGAAGGTGTCCGCGCCGCTCACCAGCAATTACGGCGGTGGGCTCTACCTCTTCTGGACGGACGCTTCGGGCAACTACGCGGGCGCCAACACGTCCACTCCCCTCAACGGAGTCTCCACCAGCTACCAGCGCTTCAAGGTGAAGGGGGCGTGCCCGGCTGGGTGCACGGGCGTCCTCCTCGTCTGGGAGCTCAACGTGGCCCCCGCGGACGTGGGCAAGGCCGTGTACCTGGACGCCCTCAGCCTGCGGCGCTCGGTGACGTTCGACTTGCTGTCCGCCAACACGTTGCAGACGTCCAACTACGCGGAGGACGGCAGCGGCATCCCCGTCGCGGGGGCGAAGCTGGACAACGTCGGCGTGGCGCTGAAGGTGGCCAGCCAGAATCTCCAGGTGGGCCGCTACCCTCTGGAGGCGCTCTTCTACAAGGGGCTCGTCACACTGGACGGCCCGGGGCCCGGCAACCGCTGCTTCTACCGGGGCAACAACCAGGGGGCGGTGCGCGGAGGCGCGCCCAACATCGACAGGCTGCGGGTGGAGTGCGCGGACAACATCACCACGTCCACGCTGTCCTGGGCCACCTGGCAGCTCTTCCTCCAGCCCCAGGCGCTGGACGACAACCTGGACGGCCTGCGGTACGCGCGGGTGGAGCTGTGGTTGCGGCCGACAGCCGGGAGTGCCTACCGCCAGCAGGTGCTGCACGTCGCGCTCACCGACAGGGTGTACAAGGACGCCACCGAGTCCTCGGCCAACAACCAGGCGCGGGCGTCCCTCCAGTACATGTTCGCCGGCTCCGTCACGGCCCTCTCCTCGACGTCGACGTCCGTCTGGTACCTGCTGGTGTCCGTCGTCAACGCGTACGGGCCCAGCGCCGCGAAGTGGTTCACCCCCGTCTCCGTCCGCAACACGGCCCTCGGGAGCCAGTACGCCTCCCCCATCGGCGCGGGCACCCCGGACGGCGGCGGCGGCGGCGGTGGCAGCGACGGCGGCGGCTACTGCCCCGCGCCGTGGGAGCCCATCCTCATGGACGACGGGGGCGAGCTGCCGGCGGAACTGGTGCAGCCCGGCATGCGCGTCCTCACCCAGCACGAGGCGTCGCTGAAGCTGGACGCCTACCAGGTGGCAGCGGTGCAGCGGGCGCGCGCGCGTCGGCACCGGCTGCTGCTGGAGGACGGCCGCGCCCTCGTCGCCTCCAGCCTCCACCCCCTCTTCGTGGAGGGCGCCGGGTGGACGGCGCTCAACGCCCTCCGTCCCGGGGACTTCATCCTCGGCTCTCGGCCCGGCCGCGTCCTGGCCGTCGCAGAGGATGGGGAGGGCGACGTCGTCCGCCTCACCGTCCACGGCGCCCGCACGTACAACGTGCAGGGCCTGCTGTCGCACAACGCCAAGCCCCGCGAGTAGCGCCCCGGAGACTGCCCATGCCGCCCCTCACCCCCGAAGAGGTGTACCAGCGCAACGCCATCGAGGCCCGCCGGCGCGACGTGACGTGCCACCTCGCGCGCGTGCGCGGACAGCAGGACGCGGCGGCCTCGGCCTCGCGCCACTTCGCCGCCGTCGGCCAGGCCCTCCAGGCGGAGCGCGCGGGGTTGGAGGGCGAGCTGCAGGTGTTGCAAGCTGGGGGCGGGGGACTCACCGACGACTGGGGCAAGTACTCCGCGCTCGAACTGGCGGCCCAGGGGGAGCGCTACCCCGCGAAGTCCGCGGCCTACGACTGGCTGGCAGCCCACCCGACGGCCACCTTCTTGGAAGCGGCGGGAGAGCTTGAGCGCCTCATGCTGGAGGCGCGCACCGCGGCGGGCCGGCCGTGGCCATTGCTTCGCGCGGACGGGCTGCTGCGCGAGTGGCAGGCCAACGCCTTCGCGCGAGGACTCGTCCCGGGAAACACGTGGGAGGTGTTCCGCGACTACCTCCTCTCCATCGGGAGGGACGCGGCCCTCGGCGGAATGTTGTGACGTGCAGGGGCGTCACCATGGACCGAGGGCCTGTTCAGTCAGGAATGGGGAGAGGGGGCAGGTATCGACGGAGTCGCTCACGCAAGGCCCTGATTCGCGCCTGCCGTTCTTTGAGCTCGCTCTCCGAGAAGGGCCCCGCATTGATTCGCTCGACGCTGGGCGGGTGGGCAGCAGTCAAGAACTCATTAATAAGTTCACCCGTTTCCCGATCGATGAGCGCCCCCTCTTTCAATGCGATCTCTCGCAGAGTGCTTGCTGCTGCCATGGTCGCCTGCGTGTGCTTCTCGACGCTTGGGTGTTTGATGTCTATCTTGTGTGCTACTGCTAGAAATTCGTCGATATGAAGCGCATAGGCACTGATTGCTCCCAGGAGTCGTGTGAACGCTTGTGCTCTTAGCTTTCCAAGTTCCAGCACGACGGATTGCTGACGTCGATAGCGTTCCAGGGCACGGGCGGCGATGAATGCAACGAGTCCGCCTGCGATGGCGAGAAGCCCCTTGTCGATGACGAGGAGGACTACTTTTTCCTGGAATGGGTCCATCAAGCATTCATAGCAGGGCAGTTGCTTTCCCTGCAGCCGGGTCAAGTTCGCCCGCCGTCTCGGTCGGCTAGAAGTCTCTCCACGAGTGCGAGGGCGCGGCGGGCGCCGAGCGCTGCGATGGCGGACTCCTCGGCGGCGCGGTAACGCGCCTGGGCTGTGGCCAGCCGCGTCTGTGCTCCGAGACTGCCGTCCATCCGCGAGACGGCCTCCGCGTACCCCACCTCCGCCACCACCAAGCGCCGTGAGAGCGCCTCCCTCTGTGCCATGTCCATGCTGGGTTGGCGGGAGAGCACGCGCCGTGCCGGCGCCGGAAGGCGTCCTCGTCTGCCCAGACGATGCCGGCCATGTCCCCCGCCGCCTCCCCCCGGCCCAGCCTTCGAGAAGACTTCGCCCGGCACGGCGAGAAGCTGGAGGCCGTTGCCGCGCGCGCCGACGAAGCGAAGCGTACGTCCGAGAAGTACGCCATCGACACGCACCGCCTCATCGAGTCCATGCGCGAGGAGCTGCGCGCCCTGGCCGAGCGCATGGCGACCGCGGAGCAGGTGCGGCGCATTGAAGAGCACGTGCGCCGGGTGGACGAGCGCGTGGACAGCGTCGACAGGCGCGTCACCGAGCAGAAGTCCGTCGTCGAGGCGGTGCCCAAGCTTGTCGAGAGGCTCAACGAGCGCATGGACAAGTTGGAGGAGCGGCTCGACGCGCAGGACGCGCGGCACGTCGCCCAGGACGCGCTTGTGAAGTCCATCCCAGACCTGTCCGCGCGCGTGACGGGCGGCGAGCACCGCTCCTCGCGCATCGCCGGGGCCCTCTGGGTGGTGGGCGCTCTCGTCGCGGTGCTGGGGCTGGCCGGGCTGCGCGAGCTCGGCCGCTGGTTCGTCCAGGTGGCACCGCCCGCGCCGGCCCTCCACCACGAGGAGCCGGCCCTTCCTCCCAGGCGCCGCCAGTGACTTCCCCGCAGCCCCCCCGCGCGACTGTCGCCCGGGGCTCCCGAAGCAGGAGACACTCATGCCGAACCTGAATCCCCAGGAGCACATCCTCCAGTTCTTCGCGTACGCGCACTTGCCGCCGCACCTGGCTGCGGTGAGCAAGCCCTTCCATGACCTCGCGCACGCCCTCGTCAACGGCGACAACGGGCCGGAGAGCGGGACGGTGACGCTCGGTCCGCCGCTGCCGCGCAACCAGGAGAGGACGGCGGCGCTGCGCAAGCTGCTCGAGTCCAAGGATGCCGCTGTGCGCGCGGTGGTCGCCAAGTAGTCCTCGCCCTCATCGCCACGGAGTCTCTCCATGTCGCAGCGCAACGCCTTCCTCGTCGCCGTCCTCTCGCAGATGCATGCGCCCTACCGGTGGAGTGGCAAGGGCGAGCTGGACCGCGTCGCCAACAAGCGCGTCTTCGACTGCTCCGGACTCGTCACCTGGGCGCTTCGCGAGGTGGGGGGCCCGGACTGGCGGTACTCCCACAACACCGACCTGCTGCTGGCGCAGTGCCTCGCCGTGTCGAAGGTGGAGGAGCTGCTGCCCGGAGACTTGGTGCTTTACCACCGCCAGGGCGCGCCGCTCGACGCGGAGCACATCATGGTGCACGTCGGCGGAGGCGTCGTGGTGGGTGCCTCCGGAGGCGGGAGCACCACCCGGACGCTGGCCGACGCCGCGAAGTCCAACGCGTGCGTGAAGGTGTTCGGCAGCCTCGACTACCGCGCGCGGCGCATGGGCCTGCGTCGCCTGCCGTTCCGCGCGTGAGCGCCATGGCCTGGCGCGCCGCCTGCGGGCTTCTCGGCCACCGATACGTCCCCGACGTGGACGTGCCTGCGGGGCGCTCCCTCTCGGCGGCCACGCGCTTCCGCCTCTGCTGCGCCCGCTGCACATGGCTCGGCGACTGGCGCTCCCTCTCATCCTCGCAGTCCCACTCGTAGCTCAAGGAGTCCCACATGAAGAAGTTGTTCTCCCTGGTCGCCGTCATCGCGGTGGCCGTCTTCGCCCCGGCCGCGCTCGCGGACACCAGTGACGTCTCGGCCGCTGCGTTCGGGCCCGCGGCCGTGGTCGCCCCCGTCGATCCGGCGCCTGGGCCGTCCCTGTCCTCCATCATCCTAGCGGCCGCAGTCCAGGCGCTGCCCGTCGTCTTCACCGCGCTGGGCGGGCTCATCGCGGCCGCCCTCCTCGCGCTGACGAAGAAGCTCAACGCCCAGGCCGGCGAGTCCAAGCTGGCGGCCATCTTCGCGCGCGCGACGTCGCTCTCGGAGGCGGTCGTCCGGGACATAGAGGTCACCCTCAAGCCCCTGCTGGAAGCGAAGGTGGCGGACGGGGTGCTCACGAAGGCCGAGCTCGACGAGCTCAAGGCGGCGGCCTTGGCGAAGTTGAAGGAGAGCTTGGGCGCGAATGGGCTGGCCGAGTTGCAGCAGGTGTTGAAGCTCTCCGCCGGTAGCGTGGGCACGTTCCTCTCCGGGCTCATCGAGGCCGCGTTGGACCGGATGAAGGCGAGCAAGGTGTCGGGGCCGACGTTCGTCGACGCGACCTCGCTCGGCGCGCTCGGCAGTGCCGCCGCCCTGGCCCCGGTGGTGGCGGCGGTCCCTCAGACGCCCCGCGGCGCGCAGTAGCCGCGGGGCTCGACCGTGTCCTCGCTGAGGTGCCCGTGCGCACCGGCTACGTGGAGGCCCAGGCCGGCGCCTCCTCACTGACGGGCTGGTACGCGAGGCTCGAGGCGGGAGCCCGGCTCCGACCGGACCTCGGACTCTTCGGCTTCGCGGAGGCCAACGAGCGCGAGCGGATGGCCGGCATCGGCGCCCGGTGGACTTTCAGCCTGTAGGGCTGGCGGCCCGCTCCTGAAGTACTGGGGGGGGCGCAGTCTAAGAGGTTCCTCTGGTATGATCATCGACTAGTCCTCGATTGGAGGAAGCGGTGGCGCAGAAGAAGCAAGTCATGGGTGACGGCACCCGATTGGCGCTTACGACGGTGGCAGGTCAAATTGCTGGGCCCGCCGGCCCTCCGGCAGTTCGAATGGTGGAAACGGCGATTCAATGGCGCCGTGAAAGGGGGCAGCGCCGCGCAGAGCACTTCGCGCGGGAATTCATGGAGTCTGGCTACCCCAACGAAACTGCACGAGTAGAGTTGGAGGTGATGCTCGCGAATCCCGAGCTTCCAACGAAGAACGTCATCATTGATGCTGTTCGCCAGCTTGATGACCTCGTCTCCGATGAAGTCATTCCCTCGCTTGCTTTATTGACGCGAGAGTATGTGCGGGCTGGTCGACCGAAGGACCGTTTCTTCGCATCGGTCGTTCGCGTATTGCGTGACATCGAGGACGGCGAGTTTGCTCTATTCCGAAAACTCGTTGCTGCTGTTGCGCGGGCGAGTCCGAATCGACATACGGGGCGCCTCCACATTGCTAAAGTGGAGGAGGAAGCAACAGGGCGAGTGTACCTGTGGGCTGACCCGAATATTGAACTCGAATGGGATGACGCCTTCGCCCCGTTGATGAGGAGCTTGGTCGCAAACGAGATGGCCAACGTCGCGACCGGACTTGCTCTTCGCGTTGATATGGCAGACGGCTGGGTGGCGGTGCCTGAGACATGGATGCAGTTGCACGCAGCGCTGGCGAGTAGTTGAGGACGGAGGCGCGCTGCGCGCACTCAGGAGAATGGCCTCACTGAGCCGTCGTGAGGCTCCCGTCCGCCTGGACGCGGACGTGGAGCCCTCCACGCCCCTCGCCCGACACGGCGATGGAGTAGCTGCGTCCCGCCTCTAGCGGCAGAACGGGCTGCACCTCCTCGAAGCCGTCGGGCACCACCCCGTACACGAGGCGTGCAGGCCCTGGTCCTCCCAGCGAGCCGCGAGCGCGGATCGCCCACACCGGCGTCCCGTCCAGGAGGCTGACGCGAACCAGGTCGTACCGTGGGCCCTCGGGGCGGGAGGGCTCGCGGATGACGAAGGCGGGGGAGGGGAGGGACTCCCCTGCGGAGGCGAGCTGCACGTGGAGAGGCGGCTCGCAGGCGCTGGTGAGCGCGGCCACGAGCAGCGCAGCGAGGAGGGGGAGGCGTCGGATGGCCATGGCTACGGAGCCCCCCGGCCCGCGCGGACCTCGCGCAGCGCGGCGTCGAGCTGCGCGGTGTAGTCCTCTCCCTCCAGGAGGAAGGGGATGGACGCGTCCGCGATGTGCCCCGACTTGAAGCCCAGCTCGAGCAGCTCCGCCTGCTGTTCCGGATTCATGTCCTCCCATGCCTTGCCCTCCCGCAGTGCCTTGAGGACGTTGTACCCGTCGCCGAAGAACTGCGCGACGAGGGCCTCGCTCATGTAGTCGGTGCCTCCGTTCTGGTGCTGCCAGACGTGCCCCACCTCGTGTACGAGCAGGTCGAGCTGCAGCGGCAGGTCCTTCTTCGGGATGTAGATGGTGTCGCCGTGGGTGAACGCGCGGCCGGAGAGGGAGAAGAGCCCCGCGCTGCCCTCCTTGATGGAGATGCGCGAGTAGTCGATGGAGTCACCGTACACAGTGCGGAGCGCGGAGACTTCGTCGTCCGTGAGGCTTCGGCGGACCGGCTCGAGGCCGAGCAGCGTCTGCGCCGCGCTGATGGCGCGCCCGCCGAGGATGAGGGTGGCGTCCAGCGGCGTCTGGAGCCCCTTCACGAGGCCCAACCCGAGCTGGGTGAAGCCCTCGCGGAAGCGCCCCGTGAAGATGTTGCCCAGGCCGCGGAACACGGTGCCCACGGACTCCACTGTGTTGCGCAGCGTGCCGACGGTGGCCTCCACCGCGCCCGTCACCAGCCCGCCCACCGCGTCGGCGGCGCGGTTGATGGCGCTGC
Source organism: Myxococcus sp. AS-1-15 (assembly GCF_020037055.1). Taxonomy (NCBI): domain Bacteria; kingdom Pseudomonadati; phylum Myxococcota; class Myxococcia; order Myxococcales; family Myxococcaceae; genus Myxococcus; species Myxococcus sp. AS-1-15. The sequence continues at coordinate 9,207 of NZ_JAIQDF010000037.1, forward strand.
CGATGGCCGAGCCGACTCGGGCGAAGAACCCCTTATCCTTCGGCGCGCCCTCCGTCGGCGCCTTCGCGGTGTCGGCCGCACGGGGCTTGAGCGCGGCCGCCGTCGACTGCGCCGCGCCAGAGGGCACGAGCGCGCTGGTGGAGGTCGCTCGCGCGGGGAATGCCTCGATGAAGTTGTCGAGGCGGGTGGCGAGGGGAGTGGACTTCGTCGCCCGCGAAAGCCCGTCAGCGGGCTCTCGCAGGAGAGGGACAAGAGGCGTGGTGCGTGTGCGAATGGGCTCCATGGTGGACTCCGGCTGAGGTGAGAGGTGAGGACGGGGACGCACAGCCTCTCGGCACAGCCCATGGGGCAGCACCTCGGCCAGGTCCGGGTGAAAGGCGCGTCAGAAGCCGCAGGTGTGGAAGTTCCCCGCGGAGTAGTAGCGGCACGCGTTGGGGTTGCTGCACAGCGGACGGCACTCCCCGCCAGAGCCGAGGGTGCAGGTGTCGCAGAAGCAGGACGTCACGTGCCCCGCGGACGTCACGAAGGTGGAGCACAGGCCCGCGCTGGAGCCTGTCCTCGCCCCGCAGTTCTCCGCCATGAGGATGCCCAGGCTGGTGGCGCAGACGAAGTGCGTGTTGGGCCGCGCGGTGCTGGTGCCGTCCGCCGATGCGCAGACGCCGTTGGCGTCGATGCTGCCGCACCGGCAGGCCCCGGTGCCCTGGGAGTCCACCGTCTTGCACTGCCCGGCTCCGCACGGGACGACGACGACGCCCGCCTGGGC
>NZ_JAIQDF010000038.1:0-9954 GCF_020037055.1 Myxococcus sp. AS-1-15
AGCCGGCTGAGAAGCAGGAGTGGTTCCAGGTCGCCGAGGCCTTCGAGGCGAGCGGCCTGACGCAGAAGGAGTTCTCCACGCAGCGAGGATGTATCCGTCCGGTCAGCGACGTGGCGTAAGCGGTTGAAGACGGACGAGGTCCGTGCCCGGTAGACGCCACGACCGGAGGGGTGTTCAGGGAATGGGTTGGAGGTGCGACTCGGGAGGACCTGTGGTCTGCCGACGCTTCCACTCGTGCGGCAGCAGCTCTGCGATGCGCGAGTTGGGATGCGTCTGGACGCGTAGCAGGACGTCGGCCAGGTACGCCTCGGGATTGACGCCGTTGGCCTCGCAGGTGGCCACCAGCGCGTAGAGGCCCGCAAGGTTCTCTCCGGCGGCTTCGTGCCCGACGGAGAGGAAGTTCTTCCGGCCCAGAGCTGCCTTTCGCAGCGCCGCCTCCGAGCGGTTGTTGTCCAAAGGCAGCCGCTCGTTGTCGACGAAGCGCGTGAGGGCCTCCCACTGCTTCGTCGCGTAGGAGAGGGCCTGTCCCATGGGGCTCTTCGGCGGGTGGCGCGGCGTCTGGACTGCGAGCCACGTCGACAGACGCGCGAGAATGCGAGTGCTGGACTCCTGGCGCAGCGCTCGGTGCGCCGCGGTGCCCACGAGGTCCGCGTCCCGCGCCTGGGCTTCCACGCGGTAGAGCTCGAGGATGAAGTCCATCGCCTCCCGGGCTTCAGGCGCGGTGGACAGCGCCTCGAAGAAGCGACGACGCAGGTGGGCCTAGCAGCAATGCCGGTCAGTTAGGGCGGGGGGCGTTTCACCCACTTCTTGTCGTAGTTGCTCATCTTTATCTTTACGACGCGTGGGTGGCGCCTCTCGCTCCGTCGTTTCGGGAGCAGCAGCAGCCCCAGGTGCCTGCGCAAGTCGAGCAGGTGCTCCGGAATGCGGCCGGGTGCCAGCGGTGGAGTCGACCAGACCAGCCAAGCGGTGCGAATGAGCGCCAGCGCATTGACGAAGCTGATGCGCGTCGGCTCCACGCCCGCCTCGTGCGCTGCCCGCTCCATCTCCACGCGCACTAGATTATAGGCCAGCAGGATGCCCCACACTTCCTGGCGGACGCCCTGGGGCGTGCGACTGCGAATGGCCTCCTGCCGGTCCAACAGGTGCGTCTTGATTTCGTCGTACCCCAGCTCGATTTCCCACCGCTCGTGGTACAGCTGGACAATCTGCTGGGCCGGGTACTTCTTCGCGTCCAGCAGCGACGTCAGCAGCACGCCGGGACGGAAGCCGGGGCGCTTGTAGCGGATGGCTCTCATGCGGACGGCTTCGGGCATGGGCCTGGAGTTCGAAGCGCGCATGTGCCGAGTCACCGGCAGTTCCACCAGCTCATCGTTGGTGCCAAGGTGCTGGAGCGGGACGGGTTTCATCTGCGCCTTGGCTCGCACCAGCCAGTGCCGGTTGTTCTCTCCGGTCGCAATCTCCAGCAGGTCCCGCACGGCGGTGAAGTTGCGGTCGACGATGACTATCGAGTCCTCGGGCAGCTGACTCCACAGCTCTGCCGCCAGCGTCACCTCCCCAGTGGCGTAGGGCCCGAATCGCACTCCCGCCAGAAGGTGGGAGCGTGCCGCCATCAGCGCCACCGCGCGTATCGTCGGATAGGCGCTGCCGGCGCGAGTGCCGTTGCCCTGACTGCCACCGAACTGACTCCAATTGTCGGGAGAGTCCGGCACCCGCACCGTCGTGCCATCCAGCGCGTAGACGGACAGCCCGTGCCAGGCATGCGCCTTGGCGCTGCGGTGGGCCCAGGTCGAGGCCGTCGTCTGGAAGAGGTACTCCATCGGCTCGTCGCCCAATCGCTGGCGCGCCTGGGTCAGCGCACTGGGCGCCACGTCCGTGGCTCCCTTGCGTGCTGGCAACGCCACATTCAGCAGGGTGGCGACGCGCTGGATGGACTCGTTGCGCATCAGCGCCATGCCGACCACCAACCAGATGACCTGGTCGGCTGGCAGACGCCGACGGCGTATCGAAGCGAAGCCCGTAGCCACTACGGCTTCTTCCACCCACACCGGGTCGATGTGCTGCCGAAACCGCTCGAACTGCTCGGGAGCAACCAGCGCTGCACCCTGAACGGCCTGAGCCAGCCCCATGTGGCGATCTCCGAGAACGAGAGCGCCACACCCTCAACCAGCGCGTCGCCCCAGGCAAGGGCGACCTAACTGATCGGCATTGGGCCTAGCAGCCGACGCGCGTGCGGCCCTCCGGCAGCGTCACCGCGTTGTAGCCAGTGTACCCGTCCACCACGAGCGCGCCCGTGGTGCCTCCCAGCACGTCCTTGGGCGTCTTGCCCGCGCGCCCCAGGCTGAAGCGGTAGCCGATGAGCCACTCTCCCTGGGGCGTCTGGGTGAGGAATGTCCACAGGTAGCCCCGGCGCGTCTTCTTCACGTCCAGCACGCGCAGTGGCGTCTCGTCGGCCCACACCACCTCCGCAGAGGCGATGCACTGCAGCAGGTGCGAGGACAACGGTAGCAGCACCTCGGCGGACTGGTGGAAGAGGTCCGTCAGCGTGCTGCGGCTCATGGGGACCCCGCCGCGCTCCATCCGCTGAGCCAGCCGGTGCAGGGGCATGGCGTCCGCGCACTTGGAGACGACGACGTGGGCCAGGAGACCCGGCCCGTACTCGCCCTTGTCCACCACCTTGGGCGGCGCGGGCGCGGTGACGACACCTCGGCCGCAGGCGCACGCCAGGACCTCTTGCTCGTGCACCTGCTTCTCGAAGAAGGCCGGCACGTACTCGTACACCACCGTCCGGCGCCCCTCTCCCAGGGGCTTGAGGGCCTCGCTGCCGCACGCTGGGCAGCGCCGCTCCTCGGCGGGCACCTCGTGCGGGACTTCGCGCTCCACGGCCCCGGCGGCCTTACGGGCCGCGCGCTCGCGTCGCGTCTGCAGTGCGCTCGCGGCCCGGGCCGCCTCGTCCTCCGGGCTGGTGGACGACGGCTTCAGTTCCTTTGCCACCGGAGGCAGCTTTTCCGTCTTGCGGCCGAAGACGCGCCGCTCCAGCGCCGCCATCTTCGCCTCCAGCGACGTCATCCGTTCGCGAAGCTCTTCGGCTTCCTCGCGCCAGGGACAGAAGTGGTCTTGGGGCAGCTCGCGGGGCACCTGGTACCAACACCTCGCGGCGCCACGGCCTGTCCTCGCGCTACGAGGACGTGCGCCCGGGTGGCGTCCAGACGGGCGAGCGTTTGACGTCGGTGACATCCATGCCGTCCAGCAGCATCGCCAACTGCGTCGCGTCCAGGTGCACCGCGCTCGCGTCCGCGTCCACCTTCGGCAGCCGGAAGCGGCCCGTCTCCAGTCGCTTGTACAGCAGCACGAAGCCGCCCCGACTCCACGTCAGCACCTTGATGCGGTCGCCCCGCCTCGAGACGAAGGCGAAGAGGTGGCCGGAGTAGACGTCCTCGCCCCAGGCGGACTTCACCAGCGCCATGAGGCCGTCAATCGACTTGCGCATGTCCACCGCCTCGGTGGCCAGCACCACGCGCACGGACGCCGGAAGCGTGAACACGCGCTCACCCGCCCAGCACGGTGACGAGCCGGGCGACGTAATCGACGTCGGCGCCCGCGGGGAACCGCAACCTGGCTCCGCTGGCCAGCGCCACCTCGAGCAGCACAGGACTCACCTGCGCGACGGCCGATACCTCCACCGGCAGCAGGCGCACCTCCTGCGCCTTCCGGGGGCGCTGACGTCGGCGCCGGTATACCCACGACTGCAGCGTGCTCAGCCTCAACCCTCGCTGTGCGGAGAACTCCTTCTGCGTCAGGCCGCTCGCCTCGAAGGCCTCGGCGACCTGGAACCACTCCTGCTTCTCAGCCGGCTTCGACATTCCGGCCAGGGTCCACCACGACTGATACCCCGGCAATGCCTCCCGCCACGTCGCTCGCCGGACGGTTACGCAGCGACTGCGCGTCCTCGCCCTTCAGTCGGGCATTCTCGAGGGCGAGGGCTTCGAGACGCTGGCCCCCTGTGTCAGGGAGTTTGACGGGCACTCCGGTCATGGCCTCAACCGTGGAAGTCGAAGATGTCGACGGCTTCCTTGAGGACGTTGAGCGCGGCATCTCGCTGCGATGACGTGGTCTCGGCGGGCAGGACGATGTTCATTCGCAAGGGAATGCCCTCCGCCGTGAAGGAGCCATCGAGCACCAGGGGAATGATGTTCCCCGGGTCCTGGCTACCCTGTGGCAGGTGCCTGGCGATGTTGTCCAGCCGCAGCAGAGTGGGGCGTGAAGCCTTTGCATTCCGGTCCTTGGTGACGCGCTCCAGCCGGTAGACGAAGGGGAACAGGTTCCGGATGCGGCTGTCGAACTCCTCCAGTTTCGACATGACGAGGTGCCCCCGCTCGTCCACGCCCACCTTCATCGGCTCCTGCTTCTTCGCCTCAGGCAGCGTCTGGAGCTTGCCCGTCTTCCTGCGCGCCTCCGTGAGGGCCTTGAGTTCCTCGTCGTAGTCTGCGCGCGGTTGTTGCCCCAGCCGGCGGACGCGCTGAAGCCACAGTTCCGCGGTGAGCGGCTGCTGGAGCCGGACCCGAGCATGCCGGGCACAGCGCACCCCGAAGTCCTCCAGCAACACCACGTCGAGGTGGTTCTCCGAATAGTAGCGGGCTAGGGCCTCGAAGGTCGCAGTGGCGGCATCCGCCTCGCGGAACAGGTCCTCCCGGGCCACCTCTCGCAGCAACGGCACCAGCGCGGGACTCGCCGGCGGCTGGGCCAGGGCCGAGGCCAACTGGCGAATCAGGCGAGCCCCCTCCTGGGGGAACTTCACCCGGTACTCCTTCAAGACGGCCGGAATCTGCTGCGCCCCCTTGCCCAGCTCCGGCGTCGTCCTCATGAGGACGACCCACTTGTCCAACCACTGGGTGTCCCAGGGAACTGGCTGATTGGCCTGCGCCAGGGCATCCGCAGCATCCCCCAGCAGCGTCACGTAGTCCGCGCCCTTGCGCTCCCCGGCCGGGATGGACGACAGGGTCTGCCCGAAGAGGCGAATCGCGTCATCCTCCCGGTTGTCTAGGAAGGCGTCTCCCGCCTTCTCCCGAAGCTCCTTCCAGGTGTGCGGCTCAAGCACCGTTTCCAAGCTGCCCCTTACCTCCGAGGCGGATGGACGCTGCTCAGGGTCGCGAGAGAGCATCAGCAGAAGCAGGCTGGCTAGCCGAGTGGGCATGCGTGCTTCTTCCTGCAGGCGCTCCAGCCGCTCCGGTGTGCTGAACGCCTCACGCGGCTCGCACCCCGTCAGCACCCGGAGGAACAACGCCCCCAGCGAGTAGATGTCCGCGGGAGGGGTACGCCGGCCGCCCAGCGCCTTTTCCGGCGCGATGTAGCCGGGTGTGCCGAGGGCAGTCGTGCCGTCCTGGACGGGCTGCGTGTCGAACCCGGCGATGCCGAAGTCGATGAGGGTGGGTTCCCAGACCCCCATCTGCTGCGCCACCATGATGTTCCTGGGAGACAGGTCCTTGTGGACGATGTTCTCGGCGTGGCAGGCGCCAACGGCGTCGACAATCTTTTTCAGCAGGTGGACCTGGGCGACCACGTCGCCGCCAGGAAGAATCGTCTGCGCCGACGCGGGCTTCGTTCCCAGGACGGACTCCAGCGTCTCGCCATTGATGTAGTTGAGGACCACGACTCCACCGTGGCGATCGTCGATGCTGGCCCCCAGGAAGCCGACGACGTTCGGGTGGCGGATGCGGGACAGCACCTTCTTCTCCCGCTCGATGCGCTCGTGCAGCCCCACCGTGCCCTCAGGGTAGATGCGAAGCACGACGTCGTGCCCGCCTTCCTGCACGTTCTCCGCGAGCCAGATTTCCGCCTCTCCGCCCTTGTCCAGGAACTTGCGCTTCCGGTACCGCCCCAGCACCAAGTCCGGGTCCGGGCGAGAGGTGACGGGCTGGAGCTTCACCTTCTCCGGATCCAGCGCGGCGAGCTGCCGGCACAGCCACTCCCCACGAAGGTAGTGGCGCCCCCCTTCACGGGTCTGGATGAGGCCCATCTGGGCCAGCTCATCCAACTGGCGCTGAGGCTCTCCCGGCTCGAACTCCACGCTGTTGCGCTGGAGCCACGCATCCACGTCCGTGATGCGGACGTAGCCATCGAAGTCGCCCCGCTCATTCAGGGTCGAGGCCACCGCGCGCAGCACGGTGAGCTGGCGCAGCGTCGCTGCACCATCGTCCTCGTCCTCGTGGAGCATGTACTTGACGAACTCGGCGAGCCGCCCCGTCTGGGCATCGTCGTCCAGCAGGAGCGCGTCCGCATCCGCCACCGTGCACCAGCTCCGCTGCTGGTGCCGCAACATCTCCACCAGGAGGCCGCCCAGTCGATTCAGCACATAAGGATTGCCGCCGCTCAGGCTGATGAGCCGCCGGCGCGTGCGCCCGTCCAACTCCAGGGGAACCCGCTCGCGCAGGTAGCGGTCCGCCTCCTCGTTGGTCAGTTCCTTGACCTCGAAGGACTCCACGGCATTCGCCAAGTCGGTGGACTCCTGGACGAGCCCCTTGAGGCTCTGCAGGCCGCTCAGGACGAAGGCGACCTCTAGCTTGCCGCTGCGCTCATTGAAGTGCCGCAAGGCCGCCAGCAGCGCTAGGCGCTCCTGCTTGGAGCCCAGACCGGCAATCCACTTCTGGAACTCGTCGAGCAGCAGCAGGACCCGCGTCTTCTCCTTGAGCGACTCCGAGAGCCGGTCGAACCAGTGCAGGAAGCGCTGGGACATCTCGTCCGCCCGGCTCAGGTCCGTCACGTTCATCGCGGCCGCGTCCACCCCGCTGCGGGCCAGCGCCTCCACCAGCAGCTCGGACAGCGTCGAGAACGCGGTGGCGGCCGTGGTCATCCGTGGTCCGTTCCACACGTGGCGGCGAACGGAGAACAGCTTCTGTATCTCCCGGTCTCCCTCCAGCGAGGCGCAGATGGAGCTCTTTCCGCGCCGCCGCCGGCCGAAGATGACCGCGCGCACGGCCCGGCCCTGGCGCAGCCGCCCCCGCAATTTCTTGAAGCACGTCTGCACGGACGAGGACGACAGCCGGAAGGTCTTCTCGTCGTTGAGGTCGACGGGCTCGCCGTTGAAGCCCGTGATTTCCGCCTCCGCGAGCGCCCGCTCCTCGAACCGCAGCGGCAGCACGTAGCTCTCATCCTGCCCGCCGCCGAACCACGAGGAGCGAAGGGACAGCCGCAGCTCGCTGAACTGCTCCGCCTTGTCCGGGTCCAGCTCGAGCCGGCAGGCGATGACCACCGAGGACGTGTCCTCCAGGTTCTGGTCGCTCAGCCACGAGACGTGGAGCTCGGTAGGGGCGGAGCTGATGGGCGAGTCGCCCTTGGCGGGCCGACTCACCAGGATGCTGATGCCCCCCACGGCGGCGTCGCCGCCATTGCGCACGCGGATGGGGACTTCCACGAACCTAGCGCCGGGAGTGAGGGACAGGCCCTTCTCCGCGGCCTTGGGCAGCGCGATACCGGGCTTGGGGGCTGCATTGCTCCCGCGGCCCCGCTCCCAGAGCCTGCTGCCCATCGCCGCGACGAAGTCCGTGACGAGCGGCTGGAGGGACTTCAGCTTGGGCACGTCCGGCCGGGCCCCGCGCCGGGACTGCCGCTCTGCGTCGTCGAGGAAGTCCTCAATCGTTTCGGAGTCTTGGGGCTCGGCCCCGAGCGCCTGGAGGACGGCGTTGCGGCACTCAAGGCTCTTGTCGCGGCCGACGAGCGCCGCAGCGATGCCAATGCCGTCCAGCAGCCGGCGGGCCACGGCGGCCGAGGTCCGCGCTAGGGCGCCCACCGCCTGCGCCAGGGGCAGGTGAAGCCCTGGCGCCACCAGTTCCGCGCAGGCGCGCGCCAGGGCAGGGGACTTGCTCGCGGCCTCCGCGCACTCCAGCAGCCCTCGCTCCAGCTCTGCGGGAGTTCTGGAGGAGAGAACTCCCGCCAGCCGCCTGCGGCCCCGGCCGTCCAGCCGGTCCAGGGCCGCGCAATGAAGAGCCATGGCCGCCACGGCGACGTCGAAGTGCGGGGCCATGGGGTCCTTGCGAACCACCTCCTGGAGCTTCGCCGCCTCTCCCAGGAACTCGAGACATTGCGCCAGGGGCCGTATGGGCGTGTCCGCCCTGGCCACCGAGCCCCACAGGACCAGCAGGTTGCGGGCCGCGGCATTCACGGCGGCGGCGTCGGAGGCCGACGCGGGCACCTGGACGAGCACCGGCTCGTTGGCCCGGCCATCGACGGGCAGGAACGAGGGGACCTCTCCCGTCACTTCGTGGCGTGCTTCCTCGCGCAGACGCCCCAGCAGGCCCGCCGACATGAGCGCCGGGACAGCTCCTGTCACCCGGAAGCGCAGCTCGATGTCGCGCTCCTTGCTCCTAGGCGCGGGCGCCTCCTCGCGCACTCCCGGGGCCTCCACCCTGGAGCCGTTCGCGCGTGCCTTGAGCGTGGTGGCCACGTTCCGGTCGAACTGCTGGATCCTTTCGAGCAGGCCTTGCGCCCCCGCCGACGCGTCAGGCGGGGGGAGCAGCTCGATGGAGCCATCCAGGGAGGCCTCACCGAGCCGCTGGAACAGCGCCTCGACCTGCTTTTCGCACCGGGCGACCTCGGCCTCCAGCGCGGCTGGCAGCTTCGCCAGCCCCATGAGGGTGCAATCGAACGGAGCCACCGTCCCGAGCGACTTGCCCACCGCACTGGCGAGCTGATGGGCTTCCTGCTCCACGGAGGCGGACGCATCCGAGAGGTGCTGGATGCTCTCGGCAATCCGGCTGCCTAGGGTCTGCAACTGCCTGCCCAGGTCCAGCGCGGACCCGAAGGACTCGAGGGAGATGGATGCCAGGGAGCCGGTAGCGTCTTGCAGCCGCGTATTGGCCAGAGCGAGCCGCTCTCTCGTCGGCAGTTTCTCAATGGACGCCCTCAACCCCGCGCAGAGCGCCTGGACACAGGCGCGGTATTCGGCCAGCCGCGCACGGTGGCTCTCCTCGCTGGCGGGCGGAGGGGCCGCGGGGGCCGGGGCCTCTTCCGGCGGCTTGTTCCGCGTGCCAGAAGCGCCCACCGGGCGGCTGGGAGGCTGGAGCGGCCCCGACGGGAGTGCCAGGGGCGACTCCAGGGCGTGGAGGATGCGCTGGATGTCTCCCGAGAGGAACGCGATGAGGACGTTGATGAGGTCCAGCAACTCGTGCGGCGTCTCGTCGCGAATCTTCCTCAGGCTCTCGGCGGAGCGCTTGAGCTGCTCCCATTCGCCGGTTTCGAAGGCTTGGCGCACCCGGCTGAATGCGTTGTGGGCGCGATGGTCCAGGGTCGGGTCCTGCGAGGCGGTCAGGGCGATGCGCTGCAGGGTGCGCACGGCACTAGCCTGTCGCCCCCGGTCGTCGAGCGCCTCCGCCAAGAGTTTCGTGAGTTGGTCCGCGTCCGCGACGAGCCGCTTAAGGGTGGCGCCGTCGGCGCGCTTGGCCTCTTTCCCCAGCAGCCCCGCCTCCTTCGCGACCTGCCGCAGCAGGCTAATACCCAACTGGGCATTCACCTTGCGGAGCACGTCCTTGAGCGTCGTGCGCTCCTGCGCGGACAGGCTCTTGAGCGCGGTGGCGGACTGCATGCTGACCTCCAGGGTACTGGCGGGCACGGAGACCTCTTTACGGGCAGGAGCCGGTGCCGGCTTCGCGGGCAGGGGAGTGGAGTACGCACGCACGGCCCATTCCGGTCCCCGCTCCCTATGTTGGGCGTGGATGAGAGGATAGCGTGCCGCGAACCCGTAAACCCAGCTAGCGCCAGAGGATGCTGTGGGTTGGATTAGACTCACGGCGGTTCCGCCTGTCCTCCTGATGTCCAGGCAGACTGCCGGGTCAAGTCCCGAATCGTGTGTAGTTGTTCGGAGGGGGGTTCGGGGGAGGAATGCTCTTTGGCGGTGTCAAGCAGCGGCAGTGTCTGGGGTTGAGTTGAGCAGGGTCATGTCGAGGTAGCGGCGGTCGTCCCAGA
>NZ_JAIQDF010000039.1:0-9773 GCF_020037055.1 Myxococcus sp. AS-1-15
AAGTGCTGCACCGCCGCCGGCACGATTTCGACCTGTCGGTGCCTGCGGTATGCGTGGTTCTGCTACGACTTGTAGGGTACGGCCCCTCGGTGTCGGTGCCCGTGCCGGCCTGCGAACCCGTCAGGCCGGCACGCCTCGTGCTCACCCGCCAGCTCATGGACGACTGGAGCAGGCGGGTGGCGCTCGCGCAGCGCCTTGAGGCGGCGGAGAGGGAGTTGCAGCGGGCGGTAGCAGGGATGGATGGCAGTCCGGCAACGAGGACACGGTACGCGCGGGCCCTCGTGGCGTACTGGCTCGCCGAGGCGGACGGACGTGCGGAGCTGGGCGTCGCGGTGGAGCAGGAAGGCGTCGGGGGCGAGGGACTGGTGGTGTAGAAGGCCACCGTGCCACACGACAGCAGCAAGACGCGCCCGGAGCGGCGGAAGGCCCCAGCCGGAAGCGCCATCCGGATTGACGGCCTCCACGTCTCCCGCGCCGCATGGGCTCGCGTGGAGGCGCTCGTTGGGCAGATGGCCCGCGCGGGCCTTCCTCGGGCCCACCGCTCTGGCGCGCTGGACCTGCTCCTCGTCCACCCCGAGCTGGTGGCCCGGGTACTCGCGGGTGGACTCTCCGTCCACCGGTGTGACGCCTGCGCGGCGTGGCTGCCCGGATACCCGAACGCGGAGCATGCGGCGCATCAGGTCCAGGCTTTCGAGGTGCCGCTAGCATCTTCAGAAGGAGCACGGTGATGGTCGAGTGCACTAGGCACGGGCCCAGCTTTGTGACTCGCTGTTGCGACCACGTCGCGGCTGCCATTGACGAGGGCCGGACCCTTGCCATGAAGGTGTTTGTGGGCCGAATACCGGACCCGCACTACCTCTGCCCGGCGTGTAGTGAGCGAGTCGAGGCAGCCCTTCTGACGTATCGAAAGGGGGCGCCTGTTCCGCCGGAACTAGACTACGCGATGACTGGGAGCTGTACCGAGTGCATGAGGGACTTGTTCATCGCCTCCGGCTTGGGCGATCTCATCCTCGCAGAGGAGAGGGCACGCGAAGAACGAAGAAGGGTTAAGCGGGCGCGCTCGACCTAATCGAGGGCGACATCATCATGGCCTGCACGGACACCGTCCATCAGGGCCGTGACGATTCGCGGCATGGAGCGATTCCCCTTCACGCCGGACTACGGCGTGCAGCAGCAGGCACAGCCCCGCATCCTGAAGGCCCAGTTCGGGGACGGGTACGCCCAGCGCGCGGAGGACGGCCTTCGTCCCACCCTCCAGCGCTGGGCGCTCCAGTTCAACGCCCGGAGGAAGGTGGAGGCGGACGCCATCGAGGCGTTCCTCACCGCCCACCGCGGCACGCTGCCCTTCGAGTTCGTCGCGCCCACGAGTGCGTGGGCTGTCACGGCGTTCCGCTTCGGGACGGGAGATGGGGCGCGTACCCAGTTCCTGCTCGAGCGACCGCTCGCCTCCGGTGGCCCCGTGGATCTCGTGTCGGCGACGGGGCGGGGCGCGCCTCCCGTCCTCTTCCGCGACGGCGTGCCGCTCGTCGCGGGGACGAGCTACGTGCTCTCCGCCTCGGGACTCGTCACCTTCGTCGCTGCCCCATCGGCGGGCGCGGCGCTCACCTTTACCGGGTCCGGTGCGCGAGTGCACCACGTCGTCTGCGAGAGCTGGACCACCACCGTGAAGAGCTTCAATGCGCACGACGTCAGCGCGGAGTTCCAGGAGGTGATGGCATAGAGCACCACCTCTTGGAGGTGCCAGATGAATCGCTAGCTTGTCAGCCGTGCGAGGTATTGATTAGCAGAGGCGGTCGCAGAATGCAGCGCAATCCTGAGGAGTCCCAGAGCAGCTCGCGCCACAGCACCGGACATTGACCTGCGGGAGCAGCCCCTCGGAAGAGGCGGCTTCTATGCTAGTTGCCTCCACGGCGCCTGCCGGTGCACCGCATTGGACGGCACACTCCTCAGAGGTTCCACTGCATGCCGTTCCGTTCGAACATGTGACATCCACATCGCCACTGCTCATGCCACAGCCAACAAGGGAGACGGCAAGGGAAAGCACGCCAATGATGCTTCGCATCGGATGTGTCCTTGGTTTTGGGGTTGCGGGCTGCATCCTGGTCAGGAAGTCGATGTGTCTGCAATTGGTTCGAAATTGACCCCGTGGGTGATTCTGCCCGTATCCCCTGTTGGGGGTGGGGTTTGGGTTCGGATTGTGTCCTCCCTCCGTCGGATCCTCGCGGTATGCGCGAGTCGATTTGTAGTGGGAAACCACTAGTTAGTGATTCCAGCTCAGGTCTTGCTGGGGGAGGGGACTGGTGAGTATCGCCGAGGACATCCAGAAGCTGGCGCCTGGCGCCCTGGTGGAGCTCTTCATCCTGGACGCGAGCGGACTCCCGGGTGGAGGCATCAGCTACTTCCACGCGGGCACCAACGGCCTGGGTGGGCCCGTGGTGTGGCAGGGGGCTGCGTACCAGCCCTGGCCCGTGCAGGCCCGCGGCTTCGAGAAGTCGGGCACCGGGCGACTGCCCCGGCCCACCCTCACCATGGCCAACCTGCAGGGCACACTGGGGGCGTTGGCCCGGGACACGAACGACCTGCTCGGCGCGCGCGTCATCCGCAAGCGCACCTTCGCGCGCTACCTGGACGCCGTGAACTTCCCCGGCGGCGTCAACCCCACCGCGAGCCCGTCCGAGGGCTTCCCGGACGACGAGTTCGCGGTGGACGCGAAGACGACGGAGAACAAGCACCTCATCGAGTTCACCCTCGCTGCTCGGTGCGACCTCGAGGGCGTGCGCATCCCCCTCCGCGTCATCACCCAGATGTGCGGGTGGCAGTACCGCGGCGAGGGGTGTGGGTACGCGGGTCCGCCAGTGGCGAAGGCCGACGACACGTCCACGACGGAGCCGGAACAGGACAGGTGCGGCAAGCGCCTCGTGAGTTGCAAGGCTCGGTTCGGGGCTTCAGCTGTGCTGCCCTATGGAGGGTTTCCAGGGGTTGGGCTACTGCGGTGAGTTGTCTAGTCTGTAGTTGCACATCGGTTGCCGCAGTTCTTGATGATGCTCTGCGCAATTGAGCAATATGGTTCTGTTGTTGCGCGCTAGCTACTGGAGCTAGGAGGAGGGCCAGAGTCGAACAGCAACGGCCCAGCCAAGAACGCAGTAGGTCGAGATGAGAATTATTATCTTGCCGTGGTACATTGCCTTTCCGGGTTTGCGGGCGTGGTGGCCGAACTCCACGTTTACGGGAAGAGGGGTGCCGGCACTGTCTGCGGCAAGGGTCTTCTTCTCGTGCCTTATTAGATAGAATCCGAAGATATTGGCGCTGAACACATACTGAAGGAAGTCAAAAAACAAAGCTGCGACGGCCAGACAGAAAGCCAGTCGGAGAGGCCCCTTGAGTCCTCCAACGGTTTGGTCTGATAGGACCCAGATGGCCGCAATTGCACTGAGAGCAAGGGTGCGAACATTCTCGCTAGCCTTGCCGGAGTATACATTGTACTCCTCAATTGCTCTGTCGAGCCCCAGATGTGGCGGTGGCGGTGGCGGTGGCGGTGGCGGTGGTGGCGTGGTCATAGACTTGTTGGTGTGTCCTGTTGTCTTGTGTGGTTGCTCATTTTTCTGGATTCTTCGGCCCCCCAGTTGTCCAGCTACGCCTGAGGGAGGTGGATTTTCGCGCTCCCCCTTTCTTGGCAGCGCTCCGCTTTGCTGCTGCTTTCTTGGCTGCCTTTCCTGCGGTTTTCCTGGTTGTAGTTGCTCGTTTTTTTGCGGACTTACTAACCTTCTTCACGTCGTCCCCCTGTCGGAAGCGTGTGGCTGCGTGAGTGTCTGTGGGGCCTGTCTTGGTGACTGCGTCCTGCGTGGAGTTTGCTGGCTAAGCGCTGGACGCAATGCGGATCGGAATGTGCGTGGTAATTGGAGCCAGAACGCGAAATTGCTGTCGAATCAGATCGTAGAGCGCGATCTGGGCGCCGTCGGCTCGAACGGTTGTCACCATTGTGATGTGCAGGGGTGGTACATCCTTGGTTAGTATTCCTTCTGCCCTACTTATGTGTTTTAGGTCGATTCTTGGGAGATAGAGGTCGGATGCGGACAGTCGAACGCGCCCTCGTAGAATTGTCTCCCATTTTCCCGACGAGCGACGAGAGCTTTCAAATCCAGACTTTAGTCGTTGTGAGTGAGCCTTAGGGGCTGTGCTGATGCTCCATCCATCGGCCGTGTATTTTTCGGGATTGATTTTACGGTAGTCCACGACCATGGACTGCTCCCCTTTGGTTGCTGAGCGAATCATCTCATGCGGTCTGAACGTATCCTCGATTCCGCTGAGCGTGTAGTCCGCCGCGTCGGCAGGGTTTATTCGAGTAGCAAAGGCGATTGTCCACTCAATCTCGATGAGGGCTGCATCGTCGATCCCTTTGGTGGGCACGGGGAGTCGCATTGCTACTACTTCGTCACGGGCTAGCTTATCTTGATATATGACCGTAGCTTCGTTTGGCGCGCAGGCGAAGACGGAATCGTATGAACTCGGAACGCGTCCAAATCCAAGGCTTAATGAGTCGTGCCCCTTGCGTGCGCGTTGTGCGAAGTGCGCGCTAAATGCCCGGATTGCTGATGGCGTCGCTCGTTTTTTGCCTATCGTCGCTCCAAGCTGTACCGCTCCGCGCATTGCTAGCGGAGACGCGAAGCTTGTTCCCGAACCCTGTGAGTAGCGGTCCCGGTGGTCGATTCCACCGAAAGGGAGTGTTGCGCATCCACCGAATGCAACGCCGATTGGTTGGACGCGTTGACCGGCTCTGCCCGGACCAATGGCACTATATGAGGCTCGCTGCGTTTTTGTTCCCGAGAGCGTGCTCGCTGCACCAATAGCCAGTCCATTAACCATGTCGCCTGGCACCAGAATTCGGTTAAAGCCGAGTTTCTCGTCTTCCTCCCCGTTATTCCCAGCAGCTAGAAAGAACGTGACGTCCAGTTCTTCGGCGAGTGTGTCGAGTTGAGACGTCCAGTAGTGAGGATCGCCATCATCAACAATCTCGTCTGGGCCGAGGCTCAGGTTTACGTAGCGATACTTTCTTTCCTTAATTTTTTCCTTAACCGTGTCGAGGAACTTGTAGAGCCCATGGTCGAACTTTGCCGACTGTGGAAGAGGGAGGACTCGAAAGTGGTCGACGTATGCAACTGGCGTAGGGAGGGGGGAATCCTCGGCCTCGATATGGCCAAAGAGGAACGCACTGGTAACCATCGAGCCGTGTTCCAGGTCTTCAGACGTTGGAGGCTCTGAGGTCATTTCTTCGGCTGTGACGAAGGGGCGCAGATAGAGACTGGACTGGTTTATTCCGCCGTCGAAAATCGCCACTCGTTCCGATGTGAGGGGACGTGCATCGGGAGCTGGCGCGTTCGCAGGCTTTGGTCGGGCAGTGCTGCGTCGAAGTGCCGGCCTGTAGGGCCGAATTGACGGCATTGGCCTAAGCGCGCGGACTAGATTGAATTTGGCTGCTTTATGGACTGCTTCAGGGTGAAGCGAAATAGGTACGAAAACAACACCTGCGACTTCCCGGCGAAAAGCTATGTCGACATCTCCGTCAAGAGAGCGAACATGTGCCACCCAGCGGAGAAATGCGTCTTGCTCTAGTTCTAGTCGTTCCTGCGTGTTTCGCCCGATTGGATTTAGGATTGCTTCCCAGGTAATTATTTCGCCGGCACCGAGGGGGACTCTGGGCTCTTTGACGATGTCAACCGGAGTCGGCAGTCTGAACTCAGAGAACTCGCGCAATTGCCCCCACACGGGATCCTTGTCGCCCGTGGGTTTGCGCATCGCGGCATCTGTGAATTCAAGTACGTGCTCAGGGGCTCCAGCCAACAGAAGCGTCTTCGTCTCTGCGTTTTCTTGTTGTTGCTTCTTGGTCTTGAGAATTCCTGTGGTTTGACGAGTCCCTACTGTGTAGAGTCTGTGTGCGTCAATCAGTGCTGTCGGGAAGTACGATGCTGCCAAGTAATTGGGAAGCAGTGTCGCCTCAAACACGACGTGGCGGGCGCGTAGTTCCCGCGGCATGCGGGATATTGCTTTGGCAAGAGACCCAGCCTGTGGGGCGAGGATGGCATGTGCCTCTGTCAGACTATGGGGGTGCCACTTAGGTCCGCCACCGCTGACTGTGGGCACGACTTGCTTGAGATGTTCCCCACCTCCGAGCAATGGGCGTCGGACATCAGGACCCCCTGGGTCACTGCCGCCACCACCACCCTCATTGCTTCTTGCCATTTGGACGTCCCCCCTTCGGCTTCTTTAGCCCGTGTACATGGAGGCCTGGACGCTCTTGCATGGTCCAGCGCTGCACATATTTGCCAATAGTTACATGGGAGACGTCAAGAAGGTTTGCGATCTCGCGTTGCGTCATGCCCAAAGTGAAGTGCGCGATCCCTGCGAAGGTGATCCGTTGAGCTTCTGGGCCCTGCCGAAGGAGAGTCAGTGTCCGGGTCGTTAGGACCTCAGGCAGTCGAATCTTCGGGTCGATCACAGAGTCGCGGATAGCCTCCGAAATGAGGCGCCCTATGTCGGAGCCTGACATTCCTTCTGTTGAGAGCGCGAGGGTGTCTAGGTCTTTGCTCTCCAGCGCCTGTCCGTGCGTTCCCATCGCCTGCTCTAGGATTCTGCGGCGAAGTTGTTGATTGGGAAGCGGTACTTCGATCACCCGTTCAAAGCGTCGCCAGACGGCTCGGTCGAGGATTTCGGGATGATTGGTAGCGGCGATGAGGAGTCCAGTTGAGGGCCAACGGTCAATTTCTTGTAGAAGCACATTTACGATGCGCTTTAGTTCGCCGACATCGCTGTCGTCATCTCTGCGTTTGGCGAGCGCGTCGAACTCATCAAGGAAGAGAATCGACTGATTCCGCTGACCAAAATTGAGTGCTTGTCGAAGATTCTGCCCAGTCTTGCCAAGAAGTGAAGAGACGAGAGCCGCAAGGTCTACTGTGAAAAGCGGCCATCCAATCTCGGCTGCCAAGTAGCGAGCAGTCATGGTCTTCCCTACGCCCGGAGCTCCTGTAAGAAGGATGGTCCGAGTCGGTTCAAGGCCGGCTGCTTGTAGTGCGTGAACGCGCCTTCTCTCTGCGATCACTTGCTGCACGACGCGTGCGGTCTCCTCCGGGAGAAGAGGCGAGGGGGCGTTTTCTGCTTCATCAACGACGACTAATGGGAAGAAAGATGAGTCGTCGACAGGGGGGATTTCGCGGCTGATGTGCGGGACTCGGCCTGTCGTCCCCCGACGGAGTCGAGTTGTCGCTCCTGGCTCCGAGAGGAGGGGGGCGAGTAGTTCTCGGAGCCGAGCTTCATCTCCCGTTTCGAGAGAGGCGGCTTTCGTGAGGCGAGAGGCGAGCCGGCGGATTGATGCCGTGTCGCCGGCGAGTCCGAGCCGAACGAGGTCGGCTATGGTCTGAACGAAATCGGTCACTGGTAACCTCAGATAGATTCGATTACCAATCGTTACAGCACGAGAGGGAGGACGCAATGACGGCGCTGGTAACCGGGGTGATTCCTACTTACCAGGGGTGATGAATGAGGGGCTCTCCGTCCTGAAGGTTATTCGCGGGCGGCAGGACCGCGTCCGCGTTCCGAGGAAGAATCCTGAGTAGGTGGTAGTTGGTTCATTGCGTCACCCGGACTCCGATGCTGCCCGCTGCTTCATTAGCCGTCACTCTTGAGCTGGTTGCTGCCGCTCTGTCCCACGCTCGGGAGGAGTCCCCCCGGGAGTCCTGTGGCCTCATCGCCCGCATCGCGGGAGAACTGAGGTACCGACGCTGCCGGAACCTCGCCGAGGGGCACGCCCACTTCCACCTGTCGCCCGAGGACTTTGCACTGGCCGAGGCGGAGGGGGAGGTGGTGGCCGTTGTCCACTCCCACCCCAACGCATCCCCGGAGCCGAGCGAAGCGGACCGGGTCATGTGCGAGCGCTGGGGGCTGCCCTGGCTCATCGTGAACGTGCCGGTGGGGCACTGGCAGGTGCTGTGCCCCTCGGGCTACCGCGCGCGCCTGGTGGGCCGGCCCTTCAGCCACGGTGTCCTGGACTGCTTCTCCCTCATCCGCGACTACTACGCGGAGGTGGTGGGGCTTGATCTCCCAGACTTCGAGCGGCCCGACGACTGGTGGCAGAAGGGCGGCAACCTCTACCTCGAGGGGTATGAGCGCGCGGGCTTCGTGGACGTGACGGGCGCGCCGCTGCGCGAGCACGACGTCCTCCTCATGCAACTGCGCGCGCCGGTGCCCAACCACGCGGGCGTCTACCTGGGGGCGGACGTCGTCCTCCACCACCTCCAGGCTTCGCTGTCGAGGAGGGAGACGTACTCGGGATTCTGGGAGCGCATCACCCGCCGAGTCGTCCGACACCGCAGCCTATGCTGACGACGGTGGTGCTCGGCGGGCCCCTGGGGGCGCGCTTCGGGCGTGAATGGAAGCTGGAGCTGGGCGTGCCCTCGCCTGCGGAGGCGGTGCGCGCCCTGTGCGCGGTGTGCGAGGGCTTCGGCCGCTACCTCGCGGAGAACAGCGCGCCCGGCTACCACGTCCTCGTCGGCGAGCGGGACGTCGGCGCGCAGGAGTTGGGCGTCGCCACCGGGAAGCGCATCACCATCCTCCCGGCCCTGGCGGGCGCGAAGCAGGCGGGAGTCCTCCAGGTGGTGCTGGGCGCTGTCCTCATCGCCGGCGGCGCGGTGCTCTCCGTCTACGACTACGGCACGGCGGGCGGGCAGCTCATCGCCCTGGGCAGCAGCCTCATGGTGGGCGGCGCCGCGCAGCTCCTCTTCGGTCCTCCCCGGGCGACGGGCCCGCTGGAGAAGCCGGAGCACCAGCCCTCCTACGTCTTCAGCGGCCCCGTGAATACGCTGGCCCAGGGCCACCCGGTGGCCCTCTGCTACGGGGAGATGGTGGTGGGCAGCTGCGTGGTGTCCGCCGGCATCATCACCGACTGGAGCGTGGGCGGCGGCTTCGGCGGGCCCGCGGGCGGCCAGACGGGGCCGGGCGGGCAGGGGCCGGTGGGCGGTGGGTGCCCGGCGCCGTGGGTGCCCATTCTCCTCTCGGACGGGCGCGCGGTGCCGGCCGGCGCGCTGCGCGTGGGCGCGTGGGTGCGGACCCAGGACGAGGTGACGCTCGAGTGGGGCGACTACCCCGTCACCCAGGCCGCGACACTGGAGGCAGACTGCCGGCGTCTGGTGCTGGAGGACGGGCGCGAGCTGGTGGCCACGTACAACCACCGGGTGCGCACCGACGCAAACTGGGTGGAGCTGCGCCACCTCGAGCCGGGGGCACGGCTGGTGGGGGAGAAGCCCGGGGTGGTGGCGCGGGTGGAGGACGCTGGGCGCGGCCCCGTGGTGCTCCTCACCGTGGCCGGCGCGCACACGTACCAGACGCTCGGCATCCTCTCGCACAACGTGAAGCGAGCGGACCCCGAGGAGCCGCACGAGGTGCCCAATGTCCCCTAAGAGGGGTGCGCTCCGTGGCGCGGGCGGCGAGTCGGGCGGGAAGGGTGGCTCGGGCGCCCAGCGCACGCCCACCGAGGCGGCTGACTCGCTGGTGTCCACCGCCTACGCGAGGGTGCTGGACGTCATCTGCGAGGGGGAAATCGAAGGGTTGCAGGGCGGGCTGAAGGGCGTCTACCTGGACGGCGTCCCGGTGGTGAATCCCAACGACTCCCCCAACTTCCGCGACGTCACGGCGTACGACGTGCCGGGCACGCAGGGGCAGGAGTACATCCCCGGCTTCAGCGCGGCCGAGGCGGAGACAGTCGTCAACGTGGAGGTGAAGGAGGG
>NZ_JAIQDF010000003.1:0-872122 GCF_020037055.1 Myxococcus sp. AS-1-15
AGGCCCACCACACCGAGCGCGAGGTGGACATGCTGGGCCTCATGGTGCGCGCCCTGCGCAAGCATGGCCCTCCGGACGCCCTCTACCTGGACAATGGCGCCACGTACCGGGGCGAGACACTCGCCACCGCGTGCGCTCGCATCGGCACCTCCCTCTTGCACGCCAGGCCCTACGACGCCCCCGCACGCGGGAAGATGGAGCGCTTCTGGCGCACGCTGCGCGAGGGCTGCCTCGACTTCCTCGGGCCCGTCGCCTCCCTCCACGACGTCAATGTCCGCCTCTGCGCCTTCCTCGACGCGCACTACCACGTCACCTCGCATGCGGCCCTCCTGGGCGCGACACCGAAAACCGTCTTCGAGGCCGCGCCCCGGGCGCCTGATGGCTTCGACGAGGCGAAGCTGCGCGAGGCCCTCACCACCCGTACCCGCCGACGCGTGCGGCGCGATACCACCGTCGTCGTCGACGGTGTCGACTACGAGCTCGACGCAGGCCACCTCGCCGGGCGCCTCGTGCACCTGTGCCGCTGCCTTGTCGACCTGGGGGAGACGCCCTGGGCCGAATTCGAGGGCAAGCGCTACGCTCTCCACCCAGTCGACGCCGTGAAGAACTCGCGCCGCAAGCGGCCGCTGCGTCGCCCTCCCATCCACGACGAGACGTCCCGGCCACACCCCGCGTTTGACCCGCCCCTGGCGCTGCTCGACCGCGCCGTCGGCCGTCCTCCCCGGCATCGCGATGCAGGTGAGTCATGACGCCCGCCTACGTCACCCACTTCGGCTTCTCCGAGGCGCCCTTCTCCAAGGAGATTGCCGACGCGGACCTCTGGCTGCCCACCTCCAAGACGGGCCTCGTCGAGGAGCTCTGCGAAGCCGTGCGCGAGCGGCAGAGCGTCATGCTGGTGGGCGAGCCCGGCGTCGGCAAGACGTGCGTCCTGCGCGCGCTTCGTCACCGGCTTCCCCAGGCGGGCTTCCGCCTCACCTATTGTCACAACGCCACGCTGGGCCGCCGCGACTTCTACCGCCAGCTGTGTCTGGCCCTCGGGCTCACCCCGTCCGCCACCGCCGCCGCTGTCTTCTACGCCGTGTCCAGCCACGTGGAGGAACTCGGTCGCGAGCGCGTCCACCCCGTCTTCCTCCTCGACGAGGCGCACCTGCTCCACCAGGACGTGCTCGACCACCTCCACATCCTCCTCAACTACCAGTGGGACTCCAAGGCACTCCTCTCCCTCATCCTCGTCGGCCTGCCCGAACTCGACTCGCGCCTCGCGATGCGCCGCAACCGTAGCCTCGCCTCCCGACTCGCACGCCGGCTCGCCATCGACGCGCTTGGACCCGAGGACACCGCGGAGTATCTCCGCCTGCGCCTGAAGAACGCGGGCTGCGAGCGAGAACTCTTCGCCTCCGACGCCATGGCCATGCTCCACGAGGCCGCCTCCGGCGCCCACCGCGACATCGACCGGCTCGCGACCACGGCACTTCGCGAGGCCGCGCGTCGCAAGAAGAAGCTCGTCGAGCGCGACGTCCTCGCACGCGTGCTCGACACCGACTCCGCCGCTCTTTAGGCCACTCCCATCACCGGGCGCGCGCGCTGACGCTCGCGCTCGGTGATGCCCATCAACCAGGCGGCTCGCTCGTCCATCAACCAGCTCGCCTCGCAACATCCACCACGACTGCTACCTCGGCAATGCCTCCCGCCACGTCGCTCGCCGGACGGTTACGCAGCGACTGGCCGACAATGCGCGCCAAGTCCACCGAGCCCCACATGGTGGCAGTGCGAATGCGACCACCGACGTAGGACAAAGTGGGAGACAGAGCATGTCGGCACCGACATACTCTCTCCTACAATTTCCTCCGTAGACTCTTACGCCAGTCTACTTCCCCTAGCAGGGTTCCCCTTGCTCCTACATGTCAGTGGCACACTCGAACCCTGTTGGCATATCTTGAGGCAAATCTTCCGCTGAGAATGCTCACGCATGAGGAGCAATGCCATTACCCCCAGAAGAGATCGGACGGAGAATCAAGGAAGTACGGATTGAGGTTGGCTTTTCTCCGGCTCAGTTGGCCGCGATTCTCGGTGTCCAACCCATAGTGATTGAACAGCTTGAGTCTGGCATCTTGTCTCCTGTGCCTGGAGACTACATTCTGATTCTCGCCCAGGCACTCAAGACAGACTTTCGCTATTTTATCTCGCGAAGTCTCGATGACGTTGAGACGGGGATCAAGAAGCTATTTAGGGCGCTCGCAGCCCCTAATCCCAAAGATTTCTTAGCTCTTCGGCGCTTCATGTCGTTTGCAGCCGCAGAGCATGATCTAGAGATACTGCTCGGGTGTCCCAAGCCGTCTCCGCCTCCTGTGTACCGATTCGAAAAAAACATCCTACACAAGGATCAAGGAAAGCAGGCCGCACAAGCCGAAAGAAAGCGCTTAGGCTTAGGAAACGAGCCCATTTCGAACATCTTCGATTTGATGCGTCGGCAGGGAATCGGCCTGATGCGTCAGCGCCTAGAAGACGGAAATCTCTCAGGCGTTACGCTTCTCCATCCACGGGCTGGGGTTTGCGCCCTCATCAATTACGATGACGATTTGTTTCGGCAATTTTTCTCAGCCGCGCACGAGTATTGCCATGTCCTCTTTGAACGAGGCGTTCTTGATCGAGAAAGCTGTATCGTTTCGTACTACAACAATAGGGAATTAGGCCGGAGCGACAGCACACAAACACCCCAGTCTGAACGAGAAAGCCATTGGATAGAGCTGAGAGCGAATAATTTTGCCTCAGAGTTTCTTCTCCCCCTGAGCGCTCTAGACCGTTATCCCAAGCCCCAGACGACGGATGATGTGGCCGAACTTACCCTCAGAATTGGAAGAGACTACCGTATTAACACCGTGACGGTTGCGATCCGATTGAAGGACAAGGGCTGGATCTCTCAGAAAACATTGGAGTCCTTCAAGAAAGTTATGCCCAAGCGAATCCCGCGGAGCGAGAAGCGCGACCCGGAAGTTCCTCTTGGTCTAACTCAGCAACAGTATGAGCGCCGTCAAGTTGCCACAGAATATGGCACGAGTTCCTATTACCTGGAGCTCCTTCGCCGTGCCGTGTCTAGCAATTTGATTACCATGGGACGGTTTACAGAAATGCTAGACATGACTCCTCGGCAGGCGGCATCCTTTGCTGTGGAAACGGGAATCGCTCTATGACGCTCGCTCAAGGCAAGGTCGGCCTTTGGATGCTAGATAGCTCGACCTTTATCCATTCCCTTATTATCGAGCAAACACGACTGGTCGTAACTCTGAGAAATCCCATAGCTTTCCCTGAGTATGTGTTCAAGGTTGAGTTGCTGGGTGAAAGAGCCCACCCTGAAACCCAGGAGATAGCAAGAGCGGTCGTCACTTCTGGTCAAATCACATTAAGGAACTTGACTCTTGGCGATCTTGATCGAATTGCACAACTGAACGCCCCAAGAAAGGCAGGCCTCGGCGAATTGGCCTGTGCAATCATCGCAGGACGAGAAGGTGGTGGCGTACTGTGTGATGACTGGAAATGTCGCAACTGGATGTCTGCCAACACAACCCCGCTCGTTGAATGGCAGAGCATTGAGGATGTGCTACTTGAGGCGGCCGAGCGTGCCCATCTGAGCGAATATGAACTCGAAGACCTTCAAAAAAGGCTACTGAGCAACCGCTATCACTGTCGCTTCGACCTGCGCAATGAACATCTGATGCGTTCCCTGAGCAGAAAGACTCCGGATACGTAAATAGATCAAGGGCAGTGCATAGCGGGGCTCTCGACATCGCCTTCACAAGGAACTACTCGCAGTAGCGGGGAGGCAGCATCTTTCCTTCCCGCAGCACAAAGTGCGCATGCGACCGGAAGGTGTTGCCATCAGCGAGCTCTTCTCAAGGGAAATGCCAACTGGAAACTCCGCCTACGCTTGCTTCGAAAAGCGTGCGATAAGTTCCTGGGACTTGGTCTTCCATCCCTGATGATGCAGTTTGGGTTTCTCGACGTCAGCAGGCGGTGGACGACAACCTCTCCCACTCCGAATTCCTCTACCGGCTGCTGGGAGACGAGGTGGAGCGCCGCGACTCCAAGCAACTCTCCCAGCGCGTGCGTCGCGCCTCCTTCGAGCACGCCAGGTCGCTGGAGGACTTCGACTTCCACTTCAACCCCAGCGTGCCCAAGGCCAAAGTGCTGGAGCTGGGCACCTGCGGCTTCCTCGAGCGCCACGACAACGTGCTCATCGTCGGCCCCACCGGCGTGGGCAAGTCCCACCTGGCGCAGGCTCTCGGCCACCGCGCGTGCCGTGCTGGCTTCAGCACCCTATACGTCGGCACCCACGAACTGCTCATGCAGTTGCGCTCCGCCCGGGGCGACGGCTCCTACGACAAGCGCCTCTTGCGCTTCACCTCGCCGGACCTGCTCATCATCGATGACCTCGGCCTGCGCGGGCTGACACAGGACGAGCCGGTGGACCTCTACGAAGTCGTCCGACAGAGGAACGAGCGCAAGAGCACTGTCATCACCTCCAATCGCGCAATCGAAGAGTGGCCTCCGCTCTTCGGGGACCCGCTGATGGCCAGCGCCGCCATGGATAGGCTGCTGCACCACTCGCATGTCCTGGTCATCGAAGGCGACAGCTACCGCAATCCGCCTCCCGTCCGGCGCCGAAAGGCCGCCGCTGCGGAAGCGCGCTAGCCACGGCGTGGATCCGCTTGGCCGACCCCGACCTCGTCAACGCCGCGAACTTGAGCAGCGGCTCCCTGACGAGCTCAGCAACCCGATCCGCTTGGCCGACCCTCCCGCAGTCCATGACCCCGGTCCTTGACACAAACCCGCCCACAGCAGCCTCGGGTCGAGCAACCGTCGGGCCCCTAAACGGCAACGGGCTGGAGACCCCGAAGGATCTCCAGCCCGTCAAATCATGGTCGGGGAGACAGGATTTGAACCTGCGACCCCTTGGTCCCGAACCAAGTGCTCTACCAGGCTGAGCCACTCCCCGATATGTCCGTCCGCCGGCGGGTACTCCTCGGGACCGGCGAAAGTGCGGCGGTAGTACCCGAGCCTCACGGCTGAGTCAACGTCCTCGGATCACCTTTTCTTTCCCCCTCCCCACCTCCACACCCTCCTGCGGTCCGAAAAGACCCTCGCTCCTCCCCTCGCCCCTTGCCTCCTCTAACAATTGTCCTGACATTCCGATAGTTCCGGATATATTCACCAGTCCCCTCTGGGCCGAGAAGGCAGCTGGCCGTGCAGCTCCATACGAACATGCCCCCCGTCGTCCTCATCTCCGATGATGAACCGCTCATCGTGTCGGCCCTCGCCCGGGAGGCGAAGCGGTCCGGCCTGACGTGCATCTCGGACACGACGTCGGAGCGCGTCCTCGAGCTGGCCCGCCTCCACCGGCCCGCCGTCATCATCCTGGACATCAACCAGCACCAGGACGGGCGGGATTTGCTCGCCCAGCTCAAGCAGGACCCCGCCACCCGCGAGTGCAAGGTCATCATCCTCAGCGGCGTCGAGGACCAGTTCACCCGCCACGTCTGCTTCGAGCTCGGCGCCGACGACTACGAGGTGAAGCCCTTCGACCCCACCTTCATGACCCGCGTCGCTCGACTCGCCACCACCGTGGCTCGCACCCGGGCCTGAAACCCCGCCGTCACCCCCGGAGCGAACGGATGGCCGCCGCCCGGTCCTTCGCCCCGAAGACGTAGCTGCCCGCCACCAGCACCGTCGCCCCCGCCTCCACCACCTTCTTCGCCGTCTCGGCGTTGATGCCCCCGTCCACCTCGATGTCCGTGTCCAGCCCCCGCGCGTCCAACATCGCGCGCAGCCGGCGCACCTTGTCCACCGTGGACTCGATGAACCCCTGCCCCCCGAACCCGGGGTTCACGCTCATCAACAACACCATCTCCACGTCCCCCAGCACCTCCTCGATGGCCGACAACGGCGTGCTCGGGTTCAACACCACCGCCGGCTTCGCCCCCGCATGACGAATCTGCTGCAGCGTGCGGTGCAGGTGCGGGCTCGCCTCCACGTGCACCGTCAGCACGTCCGCCCCCGCCTTCGCGAAGGCCTCCACGTACTTCTCCGGCTCGACAATCATCAGGTGCACGTCCAACGGCTTCGTCGCCGCCCGCTTGATGGCCTCCACCACCACCGGCCCAATCGTGAGGTTCGGCACGAAGCGCCCATCCATCACGTCGACGTGAATCCAATCGGCGCCCGCGGCTTCGATGTCGCGGACCTCCTCGGCCAGGCGACCGAAGTCTGAAGACAACAGCGAGGGCGAGATTCGGACAGGGCGGCGGCTCATGGGGGCGCTACATACCCCGCTCCCTTTCACCCCGACAGCGAAGGAATTCCCCGACGTCCGCTCTAAAGCAGAAAACCAAGCAGGTCGGGCCCCAGGGCGACCACCTGCCCGGGCGTGTTACAACCTTGGAATCCTGCACAACCGCAGGACACACCTCGCCCGGAGCCACCCGGTGCCCTCTTCCGCCCTCGCGCAGCAGCCGACTCCGCCGCAGCCCGACCTCACCCGCCGCCTGGCGAAGCTCACGTCCATCCTCGACGTGGCCAAGGCCATGAGCGCCGAACGGGACCTGGACCTGCTGCTGCCGCTCATCCTCTACGAGGCCACCAAGGTGGTGGAGGCGGATAGGTGCTCGCTCTTCATCCTGGACCGCGAGCGCAACGAGCTGTGGAGCAAGGTGGCCCAGGGCTCGAAGAACGAAATCCGGCTCCCCGTGGGCAGCGGCATCGCCGGCCAGGTCGCCCACACCGGCACCATCATCAACATCCCCGACGCCTACGCGGACACCCGCTTCAACCGCTCGTTCGACGTCTCCAGCGGCTACCAGACGAAGACCATCCTCTGCGTCCCCATGCGCGACGCGAATGGCGACGTCACCGGCGTCATCCAGGCCCTCAACAAGCTCGGTGACCTGGCCTTCAACGCCGAGGACGAGGAGCTGCTGCTCGCCCTGGGCGCGCAGGCCGCGGGCGCCATCGAGAACGCCCTGCTCCACGAGGAGATCAACCGCCTGTTCGAGGGGTTCGTCTCCGCCTCCGTCGTCGCCATCGAGCAGCGGGACCCGACCACGGCGGGTCACTCGGGCCGCGTCGCCGACCTCACCGTGTCCCTGGCCCAGGCGCTGGAGCACCAGTCCACCGGCCCGTATACCCAGGTGCGCTTCTCCGCCACCGAGATTCAGGAGCTGCGCTACGCGTCGCTCCTGCACGACTTCGGCAAGGTCGGCGTGCGGGAGAACGTCCTCGTCAAGGCGGAGAAGCTCTATCCGCATGAGCTCGAGGTGCTGCGCGCCCGCTTCCAGCTCGCTCGCAAGGACCTGCAGCTGCAGAGCTACCGGCGGCGGTTCGAGGCGGTGAAGAAGCGCGGGGACTCGGCGCTCGCGGAGATTGAAGCCGAGGAGACCGAGCGGCTCGACACGGAGCTCAAGCACCTGCACGAGGTGTTCGAGTTCGTCCTCACCTGCAACCGGCCCACGGTGCTGGCGCAGGGCGGCTTCGAGCGGCTCACGGAGCTGGGCCACCTGAACTTCCAGGACGACGCGGGCCAGACGCAGCCGCTGCTCCTGCCGCGCGAAATCCAGTCGCTCTCCATCCCCCGCGGCACCCTCTCCGCCGACGAGCGCCGCGAAATCGAGAGCCACGTCGAGCACACCTACCGCTTCCTCACACAGATTCCGTGGACGCGCGCCCTGCGCCGCGTGCCCGAAATCGCGTACGCGCACCACGAGAAGCTCGACGGCACCGGCTACCCCCGCGCCATCCCCGAGCGCACCATCCCCGTCCAGTCGCGCATGATGTCCATCTCCGACATCTACGACGCACTCACCGCCAGCGACCGTCCCTACAAGAAGGCCGTGCCGCACACCCTCGCGCTCGACATCCTCAAGAAGGAGACGCAGAACGGGCAGCTCGACCCCGAGCTGTTCAAGATCTTCGTCGAGGCCGAGATTCCCCGCCGCGCCCTGAAGCACGCGCCGAAGTAGCGGACCGGCTTCTCTGGCACAGCTCATTCACCAGCTCCGCCCTCGCCGAGGGCTCGGCCGTCGAAGCACGGCGTAGGAACTCCGCCCTCGCCGAGTCCAGGCCTGGCGGGCGACGGTTCGCTCCGGCTCCGCCCTCGTCCAGTACTCGGCCCTCGAAGCACGGCACTTCACTGACCCCAGAAACCAAACGGGGCCCGCCGCGCGAAGCAGCGAGCCCCAGGTCCTCACGGCGTCAGGCTTCAGCCGATGGTGTGCAGCCGCAGGCTGTTGATCTTCCCCGGCTGGCCCACGGGCGCGCCGTAGACGATGACGATGCGGTCACCCTTGCGGCCCAGTCCTCGCGCGAGCAGCTCCTCCTCCACGCGGCGCACCATCGCCTCCGTGTCCTGGATGGGCTCGAGCACCCGCGGCACCACGCCCCACAGGAGCGCCAGTCGCCGACGGACCTCCTGGTTCGGGCTGAACGCCACAATCGGCACCGTCGGCCGGTAGTGCGACAGGAGCCGCGCCGTCACACCCGACAGGGTGAAGGCCGCAATCAGCGACGCGTTGCTCGCCTTCGCCGCCTCGCACGCCACGCGCGCGATGACGTCCGGGAAGTGCGAGGGCACGCCCAGCGGCGCGTCGATGCGCGGCGACAGCCCCTGCACCCGCGACGAGGACTCCGCCGCCAGGATGATGCGCTCCATCATCTGCACGGACTCGATGGGGAACTTGCCGCTCGCCGTCTCGCCCGACAGCATCACCGCGTCCGCGCCGTCGAACACCGCGTTCGCCACGTCGCTCGCCTCGGCGCGCGTGGGACGCGGGTTGTCGATCATCGAGTTCAACATCTGCGTCGCCACGATGACCGGCAGGCCGCGCAGGTTCGAACGCCGGATGATGTCCTTCTGCACCGCCGGCACCTCCTCGGGCGGAATCTCCACGCCCAGGTCGCCGCGCGCCACCATCACCCCGTCCGTCTTGTCCAGGATGGCGTCCAGCCGGGCAATCGCCTCCGGCTTCTCCAGCTTGGCGATGATGGGCACCGTGCGGCCCACCTCGGCCATCGCCTGACGGGCCGTGTCCAGGTCGGAGGGCTGCCGCACGAACGACAGCGCGATGTAGTCCACGCCCGCCTTGATGCCGAAGACCAGGTCCTCACGGTCCTTCGGCGTCAGCGCCTCCGCGCGCACCGCCACGCCGGGCAGGTTGATGCCCTTGTTGTTCTTCAGCGTGCCGCCGTGGATGACCTCCGTCTTGATGAGCTTCTGCTTGTCCGTGTGGAGCACCTTCAGCTCCAGCAGGCCGTCATCCAACAGGATGCGGTCCCCCGGATTCACGTCCGCCGCCAGGAACGGGTACGTCGTCGACACGATGTCGTCCGTGCCCGGCACCGTCTCGTCCGTGGTGATGTGGAAGGTGCCCCCCTCCTTCAGCTCCGTGCTGCCCTGGGTGAAGCGGCCCGTGCGAATCTTCGGGCCCTGCAAATCACCCAGGATGCCCACCGCCTTGCGCACCTTCAGCGAGGCCGCGCGAAGCTTGGCGATGTTCTCCGCGTGCTGCTCGTGGCTGCCGTGGGAGAAGTTCAACCTCGCCACGTCCATGCCGTTCTCCAGCAGCGCCTCCAACATCTCCTGGCTCTGACTCGCGGGCCCGAGGGTGCAGACAATCTTCGCTCGTCGCATATGGCTCGGGAGGATGGGTGGACCTCATGGAGGCGTCAAGCACGCACCACGGGTCGCTTCGCTCGGTAAACCGGTAAATGAGCCAGCGAGCAGAAGAGCCATCAACCGCGCAACAACACGCCCAGGTTCTCCCGCTCCCAGCGCAGCGCCGCCGTGTAGTGCGGGTACGTGCGCTCGCGCTCCCGGAAGGCGCGCGGATGGTGGACGCGGCGCCCGCCCCGCCCCGTGCTCGGGAAGAGCTGATGGAGCATCTCGTGGTAGACGATGAATTCCACGAAGAAGGCCGGCACCTCGGGCCTGTCCAGCGCGGGGTGGATGCGAATCTCCCGCGTCTGATGGTCGTACACGCCCAGGCGGATGGACTTCCGACGCCGCCGGGGCGGCATGCGCCCCCAGCCGATGCGCGCCTGGATGACGTTGTCGAAAAATGTCGCGTTGACCCCGTTGTAAAGCGCCTGCAGGTCGAAACAGCGACCCAGCGGGTTCAGGTCCGCGTCGGATTCGCGCCGCACCTGACGGATGCGCGGCTGCTGTCCCCGGATGTACTCGTCCAGCAGCACGCCCGCGGTGCGGTGGCCCCGGCCCGCGTAGTCCGCCACCGCGCGCACCACCGTCTCCGGCGCGTCCAGGAACATGTGGTGCAGGCGCAGCTGCAGCGCGTTGCCTCCCCGACGGAAGGACACCATGGTTGAGCGGTTGTCCGTCACCGCCAGCTTCACCGGCATCCCCAGCTCCGCGCTCAGCCGCCACGCGAGCGACTCCGCGCGGTTCCACATGTCCTCGCGCGTGGAGGAGACGTTGAGCATGCGCGGCGCTTCCTCGGGCACCCGGTTGCGGGGCGGAGGAGGACGGGGCGCCGGGGGCGCCAGCTGCGCCTCGAGCTCCGCGACGACGTCCGGGGCACGCGGCTCCGCGGCCGCCGCCGTGGCCCGACTGGCCGCGGAGAGGCCGCGTGGGAACAGGGACATCTGACGGAAAAACTCGGAGGTCACTCGGCGCGCATCGTACCCGCCAAGGCTCCGGACTCAAGGCCGCAGGCCCCTGCCCGCCTGCCCTCCGTCAGCCCGTCAACCGCGTCCGCCCCGAGTCCCCGGGTGATTCACACTCCGGGGGCGGCATCCGTCACGGAGCGGGCACCTCGGTGTGACGGGACTTGAGCAGTCGCTCCAGCCGCTCGGGCTCCATGCGCACCACGAAGGTCTTCTCGCGCGTGTACGTCACCTGCCCGTGCGCGCCGCCCTTCACCTTGCGCACGAACTTCACCGGCACGTAGCTCACCTCGCCCCGGGGCTCGCCCTTTGCCCCCGAGTGGTGCAGCGCCAGGTGCGCCGCGTCGAGGAGCGCCTCCTGCGCGGGCTCCTGTCCCTTCTCCAGGGGCAGCACCACGTGGCTGCCCGGCACGCCGCGCGCGTGCAGCCACAGGTGCCAGGGCCGCGCGAGCTTGAAGGTGAGCGTGTCGTTGTCCTCCGAGCCCCGGCCCACCCAGATGCGCGCGCCCGCGTGGCCCACGTACTCCTTGAAGGGCCGCCCCTCCGGCGTCGCGTCGCTCCCCGAGGAGACGTGCAGCACCTCCACCTGGGCCAACAACATCGCCTCGTCCATGCGCTCCACCTGCTCCAGCGAGGCCTGGGCGTGGGCGACCTCGCGCGCCAGCTCCGCCTCGCGGTGGCGCGCCTGCTCCACGCCGCGCAAGAGCCGGCGGTACTGGTGGAAGTGCCAGTCCGCCTCCTCCTTGGGCGTGCGCTTCGGGTCCAGCGGCACCCGGACCTCCTGGGCGCCCTCCTCCGTGTACTCGGTGAGCGTCACCTCGGTGGCGCCGCGCTTGAGGCGGAAGAGGTTCTGCGCGAGCAGCTCCCCCAGCCGGCGGTGCTTCTCCGCCTCCGGCCCCCGCGCGGCCTCCGCCCTCACCTTCTCCAGGGTGCGCGAGGAGCGCTTGAGGCGGGCGCGGTACGGCTGCGCGAGGCGACGGCGGATGGACTCGGCGCGGCTCTGCTGGTCGCGGGCCCCGAGCAGCCGCTCGGCCGCGTGGGAATAAGGGAGCACCTCTCCCGCTGTTGGCACCAGGCGGGAGGCGACCTTGAGCGCCTTCTCCAGCGCCTCGGCGGGCATGGGCTCCGGCGGTGTCCACGCAGCGCCTGGGTACAGATTGCGGCGGGGTCCGAAGCCCTCGCCCGAGAGCATCAGCACCCGGTTCTGCTCGCTCGAGAGGAGGAGTCCCCCCGGAGAGCCCAGCTCCATCACGAGGTGACGGCGCACCTCCTCGCGCTCGAAGTCGAGCCGCACCACGCGTTCGGCCTCCATGAAGCGGGCGCCGGTGAGCTTCGCGCCGGTCAGCTCGTGGCGGAGCCAGCGCTGGAAGGGGGCGGGCTCGCCCGGCGTGGGGAAGCGGGAGGTGGCGGCGGAGACGCGGGCCAGGTCTCCCTCCGCGCACAGGCACAGGAGGATGGAGCGTCCGGGGACCCGCAGCTCCAGGTAGGCCAGCCTCGGCAGGGGGCACCAGGCCTTCTGGGCCACCGCTCCCGTCAGCTGACTGCCCACCTCCGCCACCACCTGTGAGAGCTCCACGGGACGCAGCGACACGGGCAACCTCCTGTCCGGACAAAAGAAAAACGGCCCGGCGGGTTTCGCCGAGCCGTTCACCGGACGTCAACCGACGTCCGCGAATGACGACCTGCTGCTCAGGACTCCGGCGTAACCGGGGCCGCCGTCGCGCTGGTCTTCTTCGCCCGGGCCGCCTTCTTACGGGCGGGGGCCTTCTTGGCGCGAGCCGCCGTCTTACGGGCGCCGCCCTTCTTGGCCGCGGCCTTCTTGGTCGCGGTCTTGCCAGCCGTCTTGCGGGTGGTCGTCTTCTTAGCCTTCGCGCTGGTCTTCTTCGCGGTCTTCTTCTTGGCGGCCATCAGAACCCTCCATGTGATTTGGCCCCAGTCAACCGGGGCCCTGCACTCTTCCTGATGAAAGTGAGTGCTTGAAGTGAATGGTACGGGCGACACACCAGTGTGTCAACGCATGGTGATGTATTGCATCGCGCGGCGAGGCCGATTTTTCGGCATCGAGCGGTGCCGAGGGCCTCGAACGGAGGTTCGCGGACACTTCGGAGGCGCGTCGCCGAATCGCGCGCGAGGCCGATTTTCCGGCTCCGGACGCGACGGAGGCCTTCGCTTCCGCGCTCGCGCGGACGCACTGTCGGCTGCCGCGCAAAGGCCCGAGCGGCATGCGGCGCTTTTCGCGAGGGAGGTCGGCGTCTACGGTGCGCGGCCACGATGAGGACCCCCGAGCGCACCTTCCCCGCGGACTTCACCTTCGGCGTCGCGACGTCGGCGTACCAGGTGGAGGGCGGCATCGAGAACGACTGGGCCGAGTGGGAGCGCGCTGGAAGATTGAAGGAGCCCCACGCGCGCTGCGGGCGGGCGGTGGACCACTGGAGCCGCTACGAGGAGGACTACCGGCTGGCGACGGCGGTGGGGGCCACCGCGTTCCGCATCTCCCTGGAGTGGGCGCGAATCGAGCCCGAGCGCGGGCGCTTCGACGAGGCGGCGCTCGAGGGGTACCGGGAGCGGCTCCTCAAGATGAAGGCCCACGGCCTCACGCCGGTGGTGACGCTGCACCACTTCACCCACCCCACCTGGTTCCACCGCGAGACGCCGTGGCACCAGCCCGAGAGCGTGGAGGTCTTCCGCCGTTATTCCCGCCGGTGCGCGGCGCTTCTCGAGGGGCTGGACGCGCGGGTCATCACCTTCAACGAGCCCATGGTGCTCCTGTTGGGCGGCTACCTGCAGGGCGCCATCCCCCCGGGAATCGCCGACGGGGCGCTCACCATGAAGGCGCTGGAGAACCTGGTGCGCGCGCACGTGGTGGCCCGGCGGGAAGTGGGCGAGAGGCTGGGCCGGGTGGAGACGGGCATCTCCCAGAACATGCTGGCCTTCGCGCCGGACCGCTGGTGGAACCCGCTGGACCGCGCGCTGGTGCGGCTGGGGGGCCAGGCGTACAACCACGCCTTCCATGAGGCGCTGTCCACCGGGAAGCTGCGGGTGAACATGCCGGGGGTGGCCACCACCCGCGTGGACATCCCGGAGGCGCGCGACTCGGCGGAGTTCGTGGGGGTGAACTACTACAGCCGCGCGCACCTGCGCTTCGTGCCCCGGCCGCCGTTCATCGAGTTCAAGTACCGCGACACCCAGGGGCGGGGCCTGACGGACATCGGCTGGGAGGACTGGCCCGAGGGCTTCCTCCAGACGCTGCGCGACGTGAAGCGCTACGGCAAGCCGGTGTGGATTACGGAGAACGGCATCGACGACCGGAGCGGGACGCGCAGGCCCCAATACCTGCACACCCACCTGGGACAGGTGCTCGCCGCGCGGGCCGAGGGCGTGGACGTGCAGGGCTACCTCTATTGGAGCCTGCTCGACAACTTCGAGTGGCTGGAGGGCTGGGGCCCGCGCTTCGGCCTCTACCACGTCGACTTCGACACGCTGGAGCGCAGGCCCACGCCCGCGTGCGACTACTTCCGGCGGGTGGCCACCGGGCGGAAGCTCGTGGCCCCGCTGTAAGAAGTTCCGGGCCGCTCAGCCGAGCGCGGCCCGGTAGTCGACGTCCTGCTCCTCCTCGGAGGCCGCGCCCGAGTTCGAGGCGCGGTCCGCGGTGGCGAAGAAGGCGCGCACCGCGTCGGCGACGGCCTCCGGTGCGTCCAGGGTGTTCACCCGGGCCCGGAAGACCGCCGCGCCCACCAGGCCATGGGCGTACCAGCCCAGGTGCCGGCGGAACGAGCGCACCGCGCCGAGCGGGTCCCCCACGAAGGCCAGGTGCGCGTGGAAGTGCTCCAGCACCAGCGCGCAGCGCTCCTCGGGGGTGGGCGGCTCGCCTCCATTCAGCTCGCGAAAAATCCAAGGGTTGCCCAGGGCCGCGCGGCCAATCATCACGAAGTCGCACCCGGTGGTCTCCAGCATCCGGCGCGCGTCCTCGCAGCTCTTCACGTCGCCGTTGCCGAACAGGGGCAGCTCGGGGAAGTGGCGCTTCACGTCGGCGATGACGCTCCAGTCGGCGCTGCCCGAGTAGCCCTGCTCGCGGGTGCGAGGGTGGATGGCCAGCCCCGCGCAGCCCGCCTCCTGGAGGGCCTCCGCCATCTGGAGGTAGTTGCGGGAGCGGGCGTCCCAGCCCGAGCGAATCTTGCAGGTGACGGGCAGGCCCGAGGCCTCGCGCATGGCGCGGACGATGGCGGCGGCGCGGGGCGGGTCGGAGAGCAGCGCGCTGCCCGCGCCGTTCCTGGTCACCTTCTTCACGGGGCAGCCCATGTTGATGTCGAGCAGCTGGGCGCCGTGGGACCTGCCGACGCTGGCGGCGAGCCCCATGGCCTCCGGGTCTCCTCCATAGAGCTGGAGCGAGTAGGGCTTCTCCACCTGGGCGTCGAAGCGCAGGTACATCAAGGTGCGCTGGTTGGCCCGCATCAGCCCCTGGGAGCTGACGAGCTCGGTGGGGCACAGGGCGGCGCCCATGCGGAAGGCGAGCACCCGGTAGGGCATCTCGGAGACCCCGGCCATGGGGGCGAGGACGTAGGGATTCGCGAGCGTGAAGGGGCCGAGTCGCAGCATGGAGCCTGGGGAACCTAGCGGAATCGAAAGAACCGGTCGCGGGATGTGCGCTCCGGACTGCGCAACCGCCCTTCAACGGTTAAGGTCCGTCTCCATGTTCCGCTTTCGTCTCGGGAGCATTCCCGTCGAGGTCCATCCCAGCCACCTGCTGGTCTCCGCCATCATCGCGTACACGTCGATGCGAGCGGCCCAGAACGGCTGGCCCTTCGCCCAGGTCGCGGGGGCTCCCGCGCTGGGGCAGGCCAGCGCGATGGGGGTGTTCGTCCTCTCCTGGATGCTCATCGTCTTCGTGTCCGTGCTGGTCCACGAGCTGGGGCACGCCCTGGCCAGCCGCCTCTTCGGCTATCGGCCGAGCATCGCGCTCGTCTGGTTGGGCGGCCACACCCTGCCCACCGACACCCCCGGCCCCCTTCCTTGGAAGCGGGACGTGGTCATCACCGTGGCGGGCCCGCTGTTCGGGCTGATGCTCGGCGTGGTGTGCCTGGTGGGGTACCTGTTCCTGAGCGGGGGCTCACCCGCGCTGGACTTCTTCCTGCGCACCTTCGCGGGGGCCAACTTCATCTGGGCCATCTTCAACATGCTGCCCGTGCTGCCGCTGGACGGCGGGCGGCTGGTGAACACCCTGTCCACGCGCATCTTCGGGCCGCGCCGGGGCATGGTGGTGTCCCAGGGGCTGGCCCTGCTCGTGTGCGTGGCGGTGGTGGGCTACAGCCTGAGCACCGGCTGGCTCTTCGCCGGCATCTTCTTCGCCATGTACGGCTACCAGGCGTTCCGGATGCTGACCGAGGCGCTGGGCTCCGGCTCCTCGGGCACGCTGAGCAGCGGCGCGCTGGAGAACCCGCTCGCGCAGAAGTTGCGCGAGGGCAAGTTCGCCCTGGACGCGGGGCGGATGGACGACGCGCGGCGGCTGGGGGCGCAGGTGCTGGAGGGTGGCGACGCGCTGACGCCGGAGCTGGCGAGCCATGCCCACCACCTGCTCGGCTGGGTGGCGCTGAAGGAGGGCCAGGGGCGGCAGGCGCTGGACCACTTCTCCCAGGTGCAGGGGCTGCAAGTGGAGCCGCACGCGGTGGCGGCGTCCTTCTCCCTGGTGGGGGATGACGCCCGCGCCCTGGATTGGTGGAAGCAGGCCTGGCAGACGTCGTCGGACCGCACGGTGATGCACGAGTACGCCGGGACGTTGATCCGCCTGGGCCGCGCGCCGGAGGCCCTCAAGCTGCCGGGCGTGGAGCCCGCGGCGGCGTACTCCTGCGCCGAGCGCGTGCTGTTCATCCGGGGCGCGTACTCGGAGGCCGCGGCGGTGGGCGAGGCGGCGCTGGAGCACGCGCCGAGCGCGAGCATCGCGTACGACGCCGCGTGTGCCCATGCCCGGGCGCGCAACGTCACGGACGCGATGCGCATGCTGCGGCGCGCCAGCGAGCTGGGCTTCCGGGACGCGGCGTATGCGGCGTCCGATTCGGACCTGACGGCGCTGCACGGCCAGCCCGCTTTCGAGGAGTGGTTGACGGAGCTGAAGCAATCCGTCGCCTCCTGACAGAGGCATGACAGGAGGGGGTGTTGATGCGGGATGAGGCTGCGCACCTTCGGGTCCGCCGCCTTCCTTCCGCTCACGAGGCTCCCTTGCAGACATCCTCTCCTGCCGCGGCTCCAGCGGACGACGAGCGACTGAACTGG
Source organism: Myxococcus sp. AS-1-15 (assembly GCF_020037055.1). Taxonomy (NCBI): domain Bacteria; kingdom Pseudomonadati; phylum Myxococcota; class Myxococcia; order Myxococcales; family Myxococcaceae; genus Myxococcus; species Myxococcus sp. AS-1-15. Next base: position 16,933 of record NZ_JAIQDF010000003.1, read on the forward strand.
CTGTCGTCCATCCCGTTCTTCGCCGTCCACTTCATGTGCCTGTTCGCCTTCGTCGTGGGGGCGAAGCCGGTGGACATCGCGGTGTGTGTGGGGCTGTACATCGTCCGCATGTGGGGAATCACGGCGGGCTACCACCGCTACTTCTCCCACCGGGCCTTCAAGACAGGGCGTGTCTTCCAGTTCATCCTGGCGCTGGTGGGCAGCACGTCCACGCAGAAGGGTGTCCTCTGGTGGGCGGCCAACCACCGCCACCACCACCGGTACTCGGACCAGGGGGAGGACATCCACTCGCCCGTGCAGAAGGGCTTCTGGTTCAGCCACGTGGGTTGGATTCTCTGCGACAAGTACGGCAAGACGCGCATGGAGGGCATCAAGGACTTCGCGCGCTTCCCGGAGCTGGTGTGGCTCAACCGCTTCCACCTGGTGCCGTCGATTGCGCTGGCCGTGGCGCTCTACTTCATCGGCGGGTTCTCCATGCTGGTGTGGGGCTACTTCGTGAGCACCACCCTCTTGTGGCACGGGACGTTCACCATCAACTCCCTGAGCCACATCTTCGGCAAGCGCCGGTACAAGACGACGGACACCAGCCGGAACAACTGGCTGCTCGCGCTCGTCACCCTGGGCGAGGGCTGGCACAACAACCACCACTACCACCAGAACACGGCCAACCAGGGCTGGTTCTGGTGGGAGGTGGACCTCAGCTACTACTCGCTGAAGGTGCTCTCCTGGTTCAAGGTGGTGGAGGGCCTGCGGCTGCCGTCGGAGGCGACGAAGTACTCGTACCTCAAGTACACGGCCGAGGAGCGCGCCGAGCTGGCCGCGCCGACGAGCTTCTTCGGCGCGGGTGGGGCTCGCGCGCAGCTGGTCGCCGCGAAGTCCGCCGCGGAGGCGCAGCTGGTCGCCGCGAGGTCCGCGGCGGAGGCCCAGCTCCTCGCCGCGAAGACGGCCGCCGAGGGCAAGGTGCGCGAGGCGCTGGCCGCCGCCGCGGACCACCTGCCCTCCTCCGCACCCACACCCGAGCCGCTGCTCAAGCCGTGAGCGGCAGCCGGGCGGCGCGCCTTGCTTCCGGGTCCACCGTGACGGGATAGAGTGCGCCGGTCCGTGGCTCCGCCTCCGCCTCCGCCGATGAAACCCGCCTCAGCGCCCGCGCGTACCGGAGAGGACCCGGTGCGCGCCTGTGTCGCCGCCGATCCCGACGAGGTGCTGATGGCGCGGTTCTGCGAGGGACATCCCCCGGCGTTCGACGCGCTCTTCCAGCGCCACGCGGGGCCGGTGCGCGGCTACCTCACCCGCCTGACGGGCAGCGAGGCCACGGCCGAGGACCTGGTGCAGCACACCTTCATGTCCCTGGTGCGCTCGCGAGGGCGCTTCCAGCCGGGCTCGCGCTTCAAGCCGTGGCTGTACGCCATCGCCACCAACGCCGCGCGGGACTTCCAGCGCCGGGGACGCCGGCCCGAGGAGCTGACGCCCGAGGGCGAGCTGCCCGTGGTCGCCGACGAGCGCACCGGCCCGCGCGACGTGGGCCTGGAGCGGGCCGTGCGGCAGGCGCTGGACCAGCTCCCCGAAGGACAGCGCATCCCCATCCTGCTGCACCGCTTCGAGGGGATGGGCTTCGCGGAAATCGCCGACACCCTGGGCCTCACCGAGAGCGCGGTGAAGGTGCGGGCCCACCGGGGCTATGCGCGGCTGCGCGAGCTGCTCACGGCCCTGCGCACGGAGACGATGGAATGACGCCGGAGTGTTCTCGGGTGATGGACCGCCTGGGCGAGATGCTGCCCCCGGAGCTGGAGTCCCACGTGGCGACCTGCGCGGACTGCCGGGCGATGACGGGGGGCTTCGACCTGATGGGGGCGCCTGGCAAGCTTTCCCACCCCCTCGCGCGAGAGGTGCTGGCGCCGTCCACCGAGCGGCTCGCGAGCGAGGGCGCGTCCCTGGATGCGGCCCACAGCTTCGCGTACGAGGCGCTGGCCCGGCGGCCCCGGGCCCGGCCCTGGTGGCACGAGCTGCTGCTGCTCCTGGGGGTGCACGGCGCCATCGCGATGACGGCGTTGGCCGTGCTGGCCCACGGGGCCTGGGTGGCGAACCGGGCCGACGTGCCCGTCATCGTGGGCGTGGGGCTGCTGCTCACCGCGCTCCTGTCCTCCGGGGCCTATGTCGCCCTGGCGCCTCATCGCAGGACGGTGCCCTGGGGCGGCGTCATCGCGGTGATGCTCTCGGTGGGCGCCACCGTGGTGCTGTCGGGCTCCGGGGTGCGGACGGCTCCGCTCATGGCGGGCATCCTCGGCTGCGCGGGTACCGAGCTGGCGGTGACCGCCGTGCCGCTCGCCTTCACGCTGGTGCTGCTGTGTCGCTCCGCGTACCACCCGGTGCGCGCGCTCGCCGCCGGACTGTCGGCCGGAGGGGTCAGCCTGCTGGTGCTCCACCTGCACTGCGCCGACGGGACGACGCCTCACCTGCTCGCCGGGCACGTGGTCCCCTGGCTGGCGCTCGGGGGCATCACCCTGCTGCTGCGCGCCCTGCTGCCAACCCGCAGCCACGCGCCCTAGGCCGCCTGTTCCTCCCTGGCTCGGAGCCGTGCCCAGGTTCCGACAGGCCCTTCACGAACGTTGAAGCATCCGCGTTCGCGATGGGTTAGTGGGAGGACCAATGAATACCGATGAACCTCCGCCCGGGACGTCCTCCCAGCGCGCGTTGTGGGCGCGGGCGCGAGCACACCTGAGCCGTCTGATTCACGCGACCTTGCAGGCCTCCAACCGCCTGCGCCTGCCCGGCCCCTCGGTGCTGCCGGTGGCGGGCGCGGTGGTGGGCCTCTACAGCGGACTGGCCGCTGGAATCTTCGCCAACCTCATCGGCCTGGTGACGGGCCTGACGTTCGGCACGGCCGAGCTGGCGCACACGCTGCGCCGCAGCCAGCTCTTGACGCTGTGGGAGGCGTTCGCCTCCGCGCGGTGGCATCCGGAGTACGCCATCGTCGGAGCGCCGCTGGCGCTGGGCGGGCTGCTGCTCGCGCGGGTCATCGAGCCGGGGGGCCCTCGCGACGAGGTGAAGCGACGGCTGCGGCTGCTCGCCCTGCTGACGTTGGGCGCGCTGTCGCTCTACTACCCGCTGGTGGCGCTGGCCGCGCTCAACAGCGTCTTCGGCCACTCGCACTCGCTGGCGGACGCGATTCCGCACCTGCCCTGGTGGCTGATGCTGCTGGCGCCCACGCTGGGCGGCATGGCGGTGGGACGGCTGCTGCGCGACAGGCCGGAGACACATGGCCACGGCGTGCCGGAGGTGGTGCGCGCGGTGAAGAGCGGCGCCAACGTGGTGCCGGCGGACCGGGGCCTCTTGAAGCTGGTGGCGTCCGCCATCACCATCGGCTCGGGTGGCTCGGCCGGACGCGAGGGGCCCATCGTGTACGGCGGCGCGGCGTTCGCCTCCAGCGTGGGGCGCGTCCTGGGCTTCAGCCGGCGGGAGCTGTCCATCCTGCTGGCCTGCGGCGCGGGCGCGGGCATCTCCGCGTCCTTCAACGCGCCCATCGCCGGCGCGGTGTTCGCGATGGAGATCATCCTCCGCGAGTTCGAGCTGCGCGTCTTCTCGCCCATCATCCTGGCCAGCGTGGCGGGCACCCTGGTGAGCCAGGGCGTGCTGGGCGAGGCGCCCATGCTGCGGCAGGTGCCGTACGAGCTGGTGAGCGGCTCGGAGGTGCTGGCGTACGCGGCGCTGGGCATCGGCTGTGGCCTGTTGGCCTTCGCCTTCGTGCGGCTCCTGCACGGGGTGGAGCACTTCTTCCATGGACGGATGCCGGGCACCCTGTCGCCGTGGCTGGGCAGGAAGTCGCTGCCGTTCCGCGCGGGCCTGGGCGGGCTGTGCGCGGGCGTGCTCGCGTTCATCAGCCCCACGGTGTGGGGCAGCGGGCACGACTACATCAACCTGGCGGCGGTGGGGAAGCTGCCCTTCTTCTTCCTCGTGACGGCGTGCCTGCTCAAGCTCGTGGCCACCGCGGTCACCATCGGCTCGGGCGGCTCGGGCGGCACCTTCTTCCCGGCGGCCGTCATCGGCGCCATGGCGGGCGGGGCCTTCGGCACGCTGGTGCACTACTTCTTCCCGGCCAGCACCGGCCCCAGCGGGGCGTACGCGCTGGTGGGCATGGGCGGCGCGGTGGCGGCGCTCAACCGCGGCCCGCTCACCGGGATGATGATGCTGTACGAGCTGAGCGGGAACCACGACATCATCCTCCCGCTGATGGTGACGTGCACCATCGCCTCCGCGCTGTGCCACTACCTCATCGAGCGCAAGGCGGCGAAGGTCCTGAGCGACGCGGACCTCTTGGAGAGCACCCACGTGCAGACGCTGATGGAGCACGTGGCCCCCGTGCCCGCGGGGCTGCCGGTGCGTCCGCTGGCGGACCTGCTGCTCACGTCCGAGACGGGCGCGCTGCCGGTGTTGGACACGGCGGGGGAGGTGTACGGCATCGTCCAGGTGGAGCAGCTGCGCGAGGTGTGGCGCGACGAGTCCGTCTACCCGCTGCTGGTGGCCAGTGACTTGTCGCGCAAGCTGCCGGTGCTCACGCCGGAGACGGACCTGGCGCAAGCGCTGCGGCTGATGGACCAGGAGGACGTGGACGCGCTGCCCGTCGCGGCGCCCACGGGCATCGCCACCCGGGGGCTGCTCACCCGCGCGGCGGTGCGTCGCTTCCTCTTCGCCCAGCACGCCCGGCACCACGCGCGCGGTGACGCGCCCGTCGGCGCGTCCGAAGTCACGCACTGACGCTGACCCCGAGCCGGGGGTCAGTGTCACCCCACGAAAGAGCCCGCATGGCGAGGGTGGTCGCCACGCGGGGGATGGGACATGCTGCGCCCCTTCCGGAGGCGTCCTTGGAGCTACGCCGCGCGACCCCAGCCGAGCATCCGCTGCTGCGCAACCTGTACCCGCTCTATCTGCACGACTTGAGCGAGTTCGGGGTCGGCTACCGCCTGGACGAGCAGGGCCACTGGGCACCCAACTACCTGCCGACGTGGCTGGCGCCGTCGTCGGAGGTCCACCCGCTGCTCCTGCGCTGGGAGGGCCGCACGGTGGGCTTCGCCTTCGTGGCCCAGGCGCCCTTCCCGTACATGACGCCGGGGCGCGACTTCCGGATGAGCGAGTTCTTCATCCTGCGCGGCGAGCGGGGCTACGGCCTGGGCCGGCGCGCCGCCGTCGCCGTGTTCGAGCGCTTCCGCGGGCTGTGGGAGGTGTCCCAGCTGCCCGCCAACCACGCGGCCACGTCCTTCTGGCGCAAGGTCATCCGCGAGTACACGCAGGGGCGGTTCGAGGACACCTTCGTGGACGACTCGCCCGCGCAGATGTTCGACAACCGCGAGCTGCCGCCGCGCTCCGGACGCTGAAGCGCGGGCGCTACGGCTTGGGCTTCGCCTCGGGCGCCGGCGTGGCGGGAGCGGGCTCCTTCGCGGCGGGCTGGGCCTGGGAGCAGGAGGTGATGGCGCCCGACGGGTCGATGGCGTCGCCCCCCGCGTCCACCTTGAGCACCTTGCGCCCCTCGCCCACGACGAAGGTGTAGCGCTTGGACACCGTCACCAGGGGCATCTTCACGTCGTAGGACTCGACGACCTTGCCCTCCGGGTCGGGGATGAAGGGGAACGGCGCCGCGAGCTCCGCCTTGAAGCGCTTGAGCGTCTCCGCGTCGTCCGTGCTGAAGGCGAGCACGCGCCCCTGCAGCTTCTCGATTTCGGCGTGCCGGGCGGTGAAGGCCTTGAGCTGTTTGGTGCACCCGCCCGTGAAGGCCTTGGGGAAGAAGGCGACGATGACGGGGCCCTGCTTCACCATCTCCGACAGGATGTAGACCTTGCCGTCGGTGTCCTTCACCGTGAAGTCCGGGGCGGTGTCCCCCACGGCGGGGATGGCGGCGCTGAGCAGGCCTGCGAGCAGTATGGGAGCGAGCATGCCTCGGATAAGAGCGGACCCGTCACTCCCGGGCAAGCGACCCCGAGGGCCTACGTCGTCTCACCCATCCGGGCCCACACCGCCGCCGCGGCCTCGCGCGCCTGCTCCGCCACCACCGAGGGGTTCACCGACAAGGGCCGGCGCGCCCACATGCGCCACACCCCGTCCACCATCACCGCCTCCACGTGGCGGCTGCCCAGGCCGAACACCACGTGCCACGCCAGGTTCTCCGCCGTCAGCGGCGTGGCGGGCAGGTAGTCGAGCACCAGCAGGTCCGCGAGCGCGCCCTCGCGCATGGAGCCCATGGGCACGCCGAAGTGCGCGGACGCCAGCCGGTGGCCGTTGGCCAGGTAGCGCAGCACGTCGATGACCTGCCCCGCCTCGCGCGAGCGCAGGTACGCCGCCTGGGCCTCCGCGAAGAGGTCCGCGGACACGCCATCCGCGCCCAGCGTGGCGCGCGCGCCGAACTTCAGCGCCGGCGCGTAGCCCACCTCCAGGCCCTGGTTGGCGCGCGGCGTGTGCACCATCCACGCGCCCGTCGCAATCACCTGCGCCAGGTCCGCCCACGCCAGGTGCCCCACGTGCGCCAGCTGGCTGCGCGGCGACAACAGCCCCGCGGCCAGGAGCCGGGGCACCGGCGAGTCACCGTGTCGCTCGTTGGAGAGTCGCTCGTCGAGCGGGTCCTCGGCCAGGGGGAGGTGCAGGCCGGTGTTGGCGGTCTTCACAGCCTCGGTCAGTCCCTGGAGCGCGTCGGGGCCCAGCGTGAAGCAGGGGCCCGCGCCCACCTGTCCGCGGAAGCGACCCTGCGCCTTCTGCGCGAAGCCCACCGTCTCCTCCAGGCCCTCCTCGCGGCCCACCGCGCCGTTGCGGTCCGACACGGCGTAGGCCAGCACGCCGCGCACGCCGACCTCGTGGAGTCCGCGCGCCAGGCGCACCAGCGAGCCGGAGACCGCGCTCGGGGAGGAGTGGAGGTTGACCACCGTGGTGGTGCCGCACTGGAGCGCCTCCAGGCCGCCCGCGCAGGCGGCGACCTGGACGGCGTCCAGGTCCAGCGCGTCCTCGTAGGGCCAGAGCACCTTCTCCAGGCTGTCCTGGTACGTCTCCATCGCCTTGCGCGGCATGCCCCGTCCGAGCACGGCGTGCAGCCGGTGGTGCGCGCTCACCAGGCCCGGGAAGACGAGCTTGCCGGAGAGGGCCACCACCTCGTCGTCCGGCTGGGACGCCAGGTCCGGCCCTCGCGCGACGATGCGCTCGCCCTCGATGCGCAGGTCCACGCGCTCCACCACCGCGGGCTCCAACTCGACGACGTAACCACCCTTGAGGACGGTTCCCAACATCCCTCCGAACGAAGAACGAAGCGCGGCAGCGGGCCCGGACGTTAGCACTCTCACTCCCTCATCGCGCGAGCGAGCAGATGGGGCGCCCACACCCCGCGTAAGGCACACCGCACCACCCGCGACGTCGGACGTGGTGGCCCTCATTGATCTCGGGGTCCGTCACACCCCGGCGCACACCTCGAGGTGGGAGCGGAGATGAAGGCGCGTCGCACGAACACACCAGGGCACATGGTTCGCGCCGCCGGGCATCGCGCCCTCCAGGCTTGGTCGAGCTTCGTCCTGACGAGACGGGGCCCCTGTCGAGCGTCGCATCGCCCACCTCGTTCGAGCCTCACCCACCCATCGGCGCTCCGGTGGCGAGCCCCAAGTGATGAGTGCCTCTCGGTGGGGCATGCCTCTCCGACGAGGTGGGCCCCCGCGGAGCGCCTCCTCCGACAGCGAGCTCCGCCCAGGCCCTGCGGGCCAGCCTCGCCCGGAAGAACGAGCGCTCCCATGCGACGAGGCGGGGCCCTGGACTGGCACGTGTCGGCAGATCGCCGCCCAGGCGCTCACGAGGCCCGAGCCCAGGTCACCGATGGACACCGTGCCGACGCGCACGAACGTCGTGGAGAGGACGTGTCCCGCGAGGCCCTCGCCACGTGGAAACCCCGTGCTCCCACGCGGACCGCGTCAGCCTCCAGGACAGGAGCGCCGGGCGAGCGGGCCCGGACGAGACCGAGCGGGCATGCCCCCTCGAACTTCTGAGGGGGCACGAAGACAGGCTCTCCACATAGACTGGCGCCATCTTGGAGTCGGGTCCGAACACCTATTGGGTCGGTCGCTACCGTCTGTCCGCGCGCATCGCGACGGGCGGCATGGCGGAGGTCTACCTGGGGCGGCGCTTCGAGGATGATGGCCATCGCGGGCCCGCCGTCGCGGTGAAGCGGCTGATGCCCCACCTCGCCTCGGACCGGCGCGTGGTGCAGATGTTCCTCAACGAGGCGCGCATCACCGCGCAGGTGCGCCACCCCAACGTCGTCGCCATCCTCGAATTGGGCATGGAGGGCACCGAGCCCTTCATCGCGATGGAGCTGCTCGAGGGACGCTCGTTCGCGGAGCTGCGCCAGGAGGCCGCCGAGCGCGGCCAGCGCGTCCCCCTGGGCATCACCCTGCGCGTGCTCGTGGAGGCCTGCCGCGGCCTGGACGCCGCGCACCGGGCCGTGGACGAGGCGGGCCGGCCCCTGCGCATCGTCCACCGCGACTTCACGCCGGACAACATCCACGTCGGCGTCAACGGCGCGGTGAAGGTCATCGACTTCGGCATCGCCAAGGCGGACGCGCTCGGCGCGGGCACCGAGCCCGGCGTGCTCAAGGGCAAGTTCTTCTACATGTCGCCGGAGATGATTTCCGGCAAGCCCGTGGACCACCGCGCGGACCTCTTCGCCGCGGGCGTCATGTTGTACGAGCAACTGTGTGGCCGCAGGCCCTTCACCGGCATGACGGCCGAGGAGGTCCTGGGCCGCATCGCCGAGGGCCGCGTCCGCCCGCCCACCGGCTTCGACCCGTCCGTCCCCGGCGCGCTGGAGCTGGTGTGCCTCACCGCGCTCCAGAGGGACCCGGCCGCGCGCTTCGACAGCCTCGAGTCCTTCATCGACGCCATCGAGGCCATCGGCGGCCCCGCCGAGGTCGCCTCCGCGGAGGAGGTCGCCGCCTACGTCGACACCCTCTTCCCGCCGGAGAAGGACCCCAAGCGCCAGGCCCTCCGACGCGCGCGCATGGCGGACCCGTCCCACGGAGGCACGCCTCCGGGCCCGCGCCGCTACGAGCCCCACGTGGCCCCCCACGCCGCCATGACGGTGCCCACCGGCTGGCCCGTGCTGCCGGACGTGGGCGCCACGGTCCACGACGAGACCTTCCCCGAGCCCGCGCGCACGGCGACCGTCGAGCCCGTCGCTCCGCAGGTCGTGAAGCCCGCGCGCGTCCCCTCTCCGACGGACTCGACGCCGCCCACGCGCGGCACGCCTTCCGGCATCGGCGAGGGCGGACCCTCGCGCCGTGGGGGCTCGCGCGTGGCGGCCATCCTGGCCGGGGCGCTCGGGCTGGCGGCGCTCGGGGGCGGAGGTGTCTGGTACCTGAAGCGCGCGGAGGCGGCGCCCCAGGAGCGGCTGGCGAAGGCGACGGCCGCGGACACGGCGGCCGAGAAGAAGGCGCTGCTCTCCGGGCTGGGCACCGACGTGCGCGCCACGGCAGAGGAGCTGGCCCAGGCGGGCGCGCTGCTCGTCGACGCGGGGGCCTTCCCCGAGGTGGCCGAGCTGGCGGAGTCCTTCACCACGCGCTTCCCCAAGGAGCTGGAGGCGCACCTGCTCGCGGCCCGCGCGGCGACGGAGCTCAACCGCGGCAAGCGGGCCGAGCGCGCGTTGGATGAGGCGCTCGCGCTGGCGCCCAAGGATTTGCGCCCCGCGCTGATGCTGGCGGACCTGCGCGAGCGACAGGGCGACCTGCCGGGCGCGGTGGCGGCGCTGGCGAAGGCGTACGTGCTGAAGCCGGGCTCGCCGAAGGTGGCGCCCCGCTTCGGGCGGATGCTGTCGCAGAGCGGACGGCTGGACGAGGCGGCCTCGGTGCTGTCGGCCTGGACCCGCGAGCGGGACGACGCGGTCAGCCTGGCGGAGCTGGGCTTCGTGCGCTTCCGGCAGGAGCGCGTGGACGAGGCCGCGGCGCTGCTCAGGCGCGCGCTGCGCAAGGACGGCCGGCTGGCCGTGGCGCACTACTACCTGGGGGCCGTCCTCTTCCGACAGGGCGACAGCGCGGGGGCCGAGCGCGCCTATCGGGAGGCGGACAAGCTGGCGCCGGAGGACCCTCGGGCCCTGGCCGCACGTTGTCAGCTCCACGCTCACGGTGGCAACGCGGTGGCGGTGGCCGAGGTGAAGCGTACGCTGGAGGAACGATTCCCCGACCGCGCGACGCGGCTCGCGGCGGAGTGCCAGGCGGGGAATTAGCTTCCCCTCCATGCACCGCGGCCCCTTCCTGGCACTGCTCTTCCTGACGGCTCCCGGCTGTTCCTCGTCCCCCGACACCTTGCCGGAGCCCCAGGCGCCACCGGACGCGGGCACGCCCATGCCGGAGCCCCAGGTGCCGGACCGCGCAGCCTGCCAGGGACTGTCCGCGGGCCCCGGTACCCACGACTGGACAGTGACCCACGACGGACGGGAGCGCGCCTATCGGGTGCACGTGCCCCCGGGTTACGACGCCACCCGCCCCACGCCCACCGTGGTCGCCTTCCACGGCTATGGCTCCCACCCGGAGCAGCTGGAGCGGCAGACGGGGCTGTCCACGCTGGCCGACACCGAGGGCTTCCTCGTCGTGTACCCGCGCGGGCTCAGCGCCCAGGAGCTCAACGGCGGCCCGCCGCCTCCGCCGCAGGACAACACCCGGGGTTGGAACGGGGGCGCGTGCTGCGGCTCGTCCCAGCTATCCCAGGTGGACGACGTGGGCTTCGTGGACGCGATGATGGCGGACCTGGACACGCACGTGTGCGTGGACCCCCGGCGCACGTTCGCCACGGGTTTCTCCAACGGGGGCTTCTTCTCGTACCGGCTGGCCTGTGAGCGCGCGGGACGCTTCGCCGCCGTCGCCCCCGTGTCCGGCATGGCGCCCTCGAGCGGGTGCGCGCCGTCCCGGCCCGTGCCGGTGCTGCACATCCACGGCACGGAGGACACCGTCATCCTCTACGAGGGGGGCAGCAACATCCCCTTCGGTCGCCCCTACCCCTCCGCGCGGGACTCGGTGCGCGGCCAGGCGGAGCGCAACGGCTGCGGTGGGCCGGAGCAGCAGACGTATCAGCGGGGCAACAGCACCTGCGTGGCGTTCACCGGATGTGCTCCGGAGAGCGCCACCGCGTCGCTGTGCACCGTGCAGGGTGGAAACCACACGTGGCCCGGCAGCCCCGTCAGCTCGGGCAACCCCACACGCGACCTGGACGCCTCGCTCGAGGCCTGGCGCTTCTTCCAGGGCCGGCCGCGCCCCTGACGCACAGGAGACTTCTTCGTGAGCACACGCACGCTCGTCATCAACGCCGACGACCTGGGGCACGACCCCGCCATCACCCGAGGCATCCTCAAGGCCATGCGAGAGGGGGTCGTCTCCTCGGCCTCCCTCATGGTGAACACGCCCTACTCCGAGGCCGCGGCCCAGGAGTCGGGGGGCCTGTCACTGGGGCTGCACCTGGACCTGGCCCGGGGCCAGCCCGTGTGGAGCGAGTTCCCCCGCGAGTCGCTGGGCGCCCAGGGGCAGTTCACCGAGGGCCGCGCCGCCGGGCTGTCCGCGGAGGTGGTGGAGGCGGAGACCCGCGCCCAGTTGGAGCGCTTCACCCAGCTCACCGGACGCGCGCCGAAGCACATCGACGTGCACCGGCACCTGCACCTGCACGCCAATGTGCTGGAGGGCGTGGCCAAGGCCGCCAGGGACGCGAAGGTGCCGGTGCGCGCGCTCGACTCCATCATGCGCCACGCGCTGAAGAAGCTGGGCGTGCCCACGAACACGCACTTCGTCGGGGACACGAGCGATGACCCGTACTGGACGCTGGAGCGGCTGGAGGCGGAGCTGGTGGCGCTGCCCTCCGAGGGCGTCATCGAGCTGATGTGCCACCCGGGCTACCGCCCCGAGAAGGTGAAGAGCAGCTACGCCGCGCAGCGCGAGGTGGAGCTGGCCACGTTCGTGGACCCCAAGGCGAAGGAGGCCCTGTCGCGGCTGGGGCTCACGCCGGTGGACTTCGGCGTGCTCGCTCCCGCGAACTGAGGCCTTGCGGGGGCGGCCCCCTCGCCACTCGAGCGCTGGGGCCGCGAGATAGAGCTCCGGCGCGCGGGTGCCGCGAGGCCACGCGGCCCCTCAGCGGGCTCAGGCCCGGGTCAGCAGGCCCACCTGGGCCACTTCCTCGACGACGTGGGGCGCGGTCGCCGTCCTGCGCCGCTCCTGCGTCAGCACGTTGCGCACGCGCGCCACCAGCTCATCGGCGACGTACGGACGCGTGCACAGGGACGTCTCCTCCTGCGCCCACCACGGCCGGGCATCCCCGGCCAGCAGAATCGGCACCGGACGCGCGCGCGGCAGCGTGGCGAACGTCTCCAGGAACACCCCCGCCTGGCCATGCGTCGCGGAGGTGGACAGCACGATGAGGTCCACCGGCAGGTGCGTGGCCCGCCGGAGCGCCTCCGCCCCGTCCCTCGCCGTGAGCACCTCGAAGCCCTCCGCGCACAGCACGCGCTCGGCCATCGCCTCCTGCGCCGAGTCCTCGTCCAGGAGCAGCACCCGCCGGGGCAACATCTTCACCTCGTGCGCCGGCATGCGCGGCAGGCTCACGGTGAAGGTGCTCCCATGCCCCTCGGCGCTCGCCAGCGTCAGCGCGCCCCCGTGCAGCCTCGCGATGGAGTGGCTGATGAACAGCCCCAGCCCCAGGCCCCCGAAGTTGCGGTGCGACACGTTGCGCGCCCGGTAGAAGCGCTGGAACACCTGCGACTGGTCCGCGCCCGGAATCCCGATGCCGTGGTCCTGCACGTGGATGCGCGACTCGCTCGCCAGCTTCTCCACCCGCACCACAATCGGCTCCCCGGGCGGGCTGTACTTGTGCGCGTTCTCCAGCAGGTTCACCAACACCTGCTCCAGCCTGTCCCTGTCGCCTCGCACCCACACCCGCTCGCGAGGCACCTCCACGGCGAACGGGCGCTCGAAGGCCGCGCGGAAGTGGTCCACCACCTCCGCCACCAGCTGCCCCAGCTCCAGCGGGGCCAAATCCAGGGCCAGCCGACCCGCGTCCAGCCTCGACGCGTCCAGCAGGTCGTCCACCAGGCCCACCAGCCGCTCGACCTGGCGCTTGGACTTCAGCACCGTGGACAGCTCCAACGGCTGCCCCAGCGTGAGCCTTCGCTCCATCGTGTACAGGCCCAGCTTCAGCGGCGTGAGCGGCGTCTTCAGCTCGTGGCTCGCGATGGACATGAACTCCTCGCGCACCTGGAGCGCCGCCTTCGCCTCCCTCAGGAGCCGCGCGTTCTCCACCGCCACCGCGAGCTGGTTGGCCGCCGCCGTCCACAGCTCCAGCTCCCTCGCGGAGAAGGACGTGCCCTGCTCCTTGTAGAGCAGCAGGAGCCCCACCGTCCGACGCGGCGCGCACAGCGGCACCGCCGCGAAGATGGAGCCCAAGGAGTCCCCATACCCGCGCTGGATGCCCAGCTGCGCCTGGCGCAGGGTCAGCGCCTGGTGGAACGGGTCCTCCGACGGGTCGAACGAGTCCTCCGGCGACTCCGTCCCCGCCAGGTCCGACACCGCCGAGCGGCGCAGCTCCGTGCCGTCCTCCTCGCAGAGGTACACCTCCGCGCGGCGCACCTGGGCACACCTCACCAGCGCCACCACCGCGGCCGCGCAGACGCTGTCCACCTCCAGCGACTCGCCCACGGCGCGGGCAATCTCGCGCACCGCCAGCGAGAAGGCCCCGTCGTCATCCACGCCGGAGGGCTCCACCACCAGCCAGGCGCCGGGCACCTCCTCCTCGCGGCCCGGCTTCACCTGCACGCGCACCTGGTGCAGCTCGCGGGTGATGACGTGGCCGGTGTGGGCGCGGCCCTCGCGCACGGCCAGCTCGATGGCCTCCAGGCTCCGGCCCTGCTCCAGCGCGGACAGGAGGCTGTGGCCGGGACTCAGCGCCAGGCCCGTCTTGCGGGCGAAGCTCGCCTCACACCACTGGACGCACAGGTCGGGACCGACGCGCACCAGGGCCTGGGGGAGACACGAGAAGGCTTCTTCGACGTCAGGGGGAAGCGTCATGTGCTCGGGAAGGTGGCGGGGGCCTTCCCGGGATTATGAACCCCGCGGCGAAGGCGCAACCGAGGGCCCCCCCGCTTTCCCCGCTGGTGGACGGGTGCCGCGTTGAGGGCTCGACAGAACCCCCGGCGGGCCTCCCGAAAGGCCCCACTCCACGTCGTGGATGACACGTAGCGATGGTGTGCTAGACGACAGCGCCATGCCTTCGCAGCCGACCAAGGACCTTCAGACCTTCCCCAACCCGGCGCCCGAGCGCGACTACGAAATCGCGTTCGACGTCCCGGAGTTCACCTGCCTCTGCCCGCTCACGGGGCAGCCGGACTTCGCCCGGTTCAAGATCACGTACGTCCCCGACCAGAGCTGCATCGAGCTCAAGAGCCTGAAGCTCTACATGTGGGCGTACCGCAACGAGGGCGCCTTCCACGAGAAGGTCACCAACACCATCGCCGAGGACATCATCAAGGCCATCCAGCCGCGCAAGCTGACGGTGGTCGGTGACTGGTTCGTGCGCGGTGGCATCGGCACCATCGTCACCGTCACGCACGAGAAGAAGAAGGCGTAAGCACCCGGCGGGGTGGACGGTCGCCCCGAGGCGCCGTCCCTCCGGACGCGTGGGGCCTACTCCACCTTGTCGAAGATGGCGTCGGCCTTCTTGTTGAGGTCCGTCTCCACGCGATCAGCGGCCTTGTGCACGTTCTCCAGGCGCCGCGCGGCGGCGGCCTCGGGGTCCGTCCTGGCCGGCCGCTGCAGGACGTACCACGCGGCGGCGACGAGGACTCCAAAGCCCAGCACGAAGGTGACGATGCGTCCCATGACTGCCTCCTGTCCTCGTCAGCGCGTGAGCTGCTGGACGAGCGGCGCCCACTGCGCCTGGGTGAAGTAGAGCCCGGTGCCCGCGGCGGACGCCAGCGCCAGCGCGGCCAGCGCCCACTTGAGCTTGCCGCCGGAGCGCGTGCGCGAGGTGTCGAAGACCTCCGCCGCCGCGTCCAGCTCCTGGGGCCGCAAGAGCTGCTGCGCCTCCGTCTCGGTGAGCTTCTGGCGGTGGCGCAGGAAGGCGACGAGCAGCCCCGCGTGCGACACCTGGACCTCCTGGGCGAGGAACACGTCCAGCTCGCGGCGCATGGCGGCGGCGTCCGGGAAGCGGTCCTCGGGCTTCACCTCCATGGCGCGCTGGATGATGCGCACCAGGGGCGTGGGCACGTTGGGGGCCACCTTGCCCAGCGGCGTGTACTTGCCGTCGCGGATGCGCGCGAAGACCTCGCCCGCCGTCTTGCCGTGGAAGGGCCGGGCGCCGGAGAGGGCCTCGTAGAGCAGCACGCCCAGCGAGAAGATGTCGGTGCGGCCATCCAACGGCGCGCCCGTCACCTGCTCCGGGGACATGTACGACGGGGTGCCCACGGCCATGCCCGCCTGGGTGAGGGCCTCCAGGCCCACGTCCTTGGCGATGCCGAAGTCCATCAGCTTCACGTCGCCGGACTTGGTGAGCATGACGTTGGCGGGCTTCAGGTCGCGGTGGATGATGTGCCGGAAGTGCGCGTGGTCCAGCGCGCTGGCGATGCGCGCGGCGATGACGCCCGTGACGTCCGGGGGCAGCGGCCCTTCCTTGATGAGCGTGTGCAGGGTGGGCCCGTCCACCAGCTCCATCACCATGAACAGGCTGTCGTTCTTCTCCACCAGGTCGTAGAGCGTGACGATGTTCTGGTGGCGGAAGGCGGCCAGCGCGAGCGACTCCCGACGGAAGCGGGACAAGGTCTCGCGGTCTCGCTTGCCCTCGGGCAGCAATTCCTTGATGGCCACCTCGCGCTGAATCATCTCGTGGAGGCCGCGATACACGACGGCCATCCCACCTCGGCCCAGCTCTCCGAGCACTCGATACGCGCCAATCTTGCGATGACGCACGCTTCTTTCCGCGGCAGGCACGTGCGAAGGGTACAGAAGTGGACGCGCACCGTCGATGTCTCACGTGGCCGCTTCGACACCCGCCGGGTCCAGGTCCACAGGCCCCCGCTTTCCCCCTCGACACCATGACACTTCGTCTGCTCGCCCCCCTCCTCGCCCTCTGCATGTTCGGCGGCTGTATCGTCCACCGGGACGTGCACCACGACCACCGTCCGTCCAAGTCGAAGAAGTCCAAACACAACAGCAAGCAATGCCACCCGAGCCAGTACTGGGACGGCGACGAGTGCCGTCACAAGGGCAAGGGCAAGGGAGCACGCAAGCACGACGGGTGAAGTCCCCCGCTTCCACCCGGGGCCCGTCCCCCTCCGCCCGGGAGAGTTGTAGGGTGGCCGGGTGATGCGTCCCGAAGCCGCCGTCCTCCCGTCGCCCGTGCCCGCCCTCGTCCCCGGAGCGCTCGCTCCGGAGCGGGAGGATGAGCGGTGCACGCTGCTGGACGGCGGGACGGAGGCGTACCCCCGGATGCTGGAGGCCATCTCCTTCGCCCGGCACCGCATCCACCTGGAGGTCTACACCTTCGAGCGCGAGGGCGTGGGCGCGATCTTCGTGGACGCGCTCGTCGCCGCGGCGAAGCGGGGCGTGTCGGTGAAGGTGGTGGTGGACGGCTGGGGCAGCATCGGCAACAGCGCGTACCTCACCCAGACGCTGCGGGCCGCGGGCGCGAAGGTGCGGGTGTACAACCCGCTCACGTCGCTGTGCCTGGGGCGCTCGTGGCGCAACCACCGCAAGATTCTCCTCGTCGACGACACGGTGGCGTTCCTGGGTGGCATCAACATCGGGGATGCGTACGCGGCGAAGGGGGACGTGCCCGGGTGGGCGGACCTGGCCGTGGAGCTGCGAGGCGACATCTGCCGGCAGCTCGGCGAGAAGCTCACGGCGGGCGCGGCGGCGCTGTCGTCCGGGGCGGTGCGCCTGTTCCTGTCCGGCTTCGCGGGAGGCCACCGGCTGAGGAAGCGCTACCTGTCCGCCATCGACGGCGCGAAGCACGAGGTGCTGCTCGCCCACGCGTACTTCCTGCCCGACGCGGCCTTCGTGCGGGCGCTGACGCGCGCGGCGCGCCGGGGCGTGCGGGTGTCGCTGCTGCTCGCGGGCCGCAGCGACGTCATCTTCGCCAGGGCCGCCACCATGCGGCTGTACGGCACCTTCCTGCGCGCGGGCGTGAGCATCCACGAGTGGACCGCGTCCACGCTGCACGCCAAGGCGGCGGTGGTGGATGGGCAGACGCTGCTCGTGGGCAGCTTCAACCTGGACCCGCTCTCGCTCGTGAATCTGGAGACGCTGGTGGAGGCCGAGGAGCCCGGCGTGGCGGCGCAGGCGGCGCTGTGGCTGGAGAAGCACGTGGCGATGTCCCGGCACGTGCTGCTCGAGCAATGCGGCCGCTCGGGGCTGCAGCGGTGGCTGCTGGACGTCGTGGGCCTGGCGGTGGCGCGCTTCGCGGAGCGCTTCGCCAGCTTCATCGGCCGGCGTCGCAAGCGCTGAAGCCCCCTGGCGTCACGTGGACGTCACACGGGCAGTGGGGAGCGCTCCGCCGAGTGGTCGCTCCCGTCGATGACGTGCTGCGCGGGGCGTCCGGGGGCTCTACACTGCGCTGACGCCCGACCATGCCAAGACGCCACCCCCTCCAGCCCGTACTCGCCGCCATCGACGTGGGGACGAACGCCGTCCGCTTGGAGCTCGCCCGGCCGGATGCCGACGGGGCGCTCGAGACGCTGCACCAGGAGCGAGATCCCATCCGTCCCGGTGAGGGCGTCTTCGCCACGGGCACCATGCCGGAGGCCACCGCCCAGCGGCTGCTCTCCACGCTGCGCCGGTACTCAGCGCTGTGCCGCCGTCACAAGGCGCAGGTGCGCGCGGTGGCCACCAGCGCCCTGCGCGAGGCGCGCAACGCCCCGGACATCGTCCGCCGCGTGCGCGAGGAGTCGGGGCTCAACCTGGAGGTCGTCAGCGGCAAGGAGGAGGCGCGCCTCATCTGCCTGGGCGTGCTGCACCGCAAGCCGCCGGGCACCCGCTCGCTGCTCATCGACATCGGCGGGGGCAGCACGGAGGTGGCCACCGCCGTGGGCGAGCGGCCCGACAACCTGTGGAGCCTGGGGCTGGGCTCGGTGCGGCTCACGGAGGTGTTCGACGCGTCGCGCACGGTGACGACGAAGCAGCTGCGCCTGATGCGCGGCTTCGTGTCGGAGGTGCTGGGCAAGACGCTGCCGCCCAAGCTGCCGCACCTGCCCCGAGTGGCGCTCGGCTCGTCGGGCACCATCAACGCGGTGGTGTCCTTCGCCTCGGCGGAGAACAGCGGCAACGCCACCGTGCGCCAGCTCACGCAGACGGTGGAGGCGCTGGCGCAGATGCCGGTGGAGCGGCGCAGGAAGCGCTTCGACCCCAAGCGCGCGGACATCATCGTCTCCGGCGCCGTCATCCTCGAGGGCGTGGCGAAGTACCTGGGCATCGAGTCGGTCAGCGTCGTCAACCGAGGCCTGCGCGACGGCATCCTGGTGGACCTGCTCTACCGCCAGGAGGCGCACCACCCGCCGGATGACCACAGCCTGTCCGACGCGGCCATCGCCATGGGCCAGCGCTTCTTCTTCGACGAGAAGCACGCGAAGCAGGTGACGCGGCTGGCGCTGAGGCTCTTCGACGACCTGGCCGCCCTGCACCAGCTGCCGCTGTCGGTGCGCCCGTATCTGGAGACGGCCGCGCTGCTGCACGACATCGGCCACGCGGTGAACTACGAGCGGCACCACAAGCACACGTACTACCTCATCCGGCACGCGGACATCCCGGGCCTGTCGGACCGCGAGCGGGAGCTGGTGGCCCGTGTGGCGCGCTACCACCGCAGGAGCCCTCCGGAGCTGGCGCACTCGGGCATGGCGGGGCTGACGCCCACCGAGGCCCGCACCGTGCGCAAGCTCGCCACCCTGCTGCGCGTGGCCAACTCGCTGGACCACAGCCACCACCAGCCCATCAAGGACTTCCGCGCCACCAACGGCCGTGACGGCGTGGCGCTGCACCTGCACGCGCGTCAGCCGGTGGACCTGGAGCTGTGGAACGCGGAGCGCGAGGTGGTGCCCTTCCGCCGCGTCTTCGGCCGCAAGCTCACCTTCCACGTGCACCACACCGCGGGACGCTGACGCACGGCCCCCCGGCTGCTGGCCGGAAGAGGAGGCTGTGCGCGCTTTGCTCCCACCCGGACGGATGCCCACGCTGCAAGGCGTGTGGGTCCGTCCGCGGGCGGGCCCTTTCGTCTTTCCAGACACGGGCCCCCGGCGGGGGAAGGAGCAGTCCGATGAAGGCCATCGTATTCCATGGGATTGGGGACATCCGGCTCGACGACGTGGAGGAGCCCCGGCTGGAGAAGCCCACGGACGCCATCGTCAAGCTGTCGGCGAGCGCCATCTGTGGCACGGACCTGCACATGATTCGCGGGACGATGCCGGGGATGAAGCCGGGCACCATCCTGGGCCACGAGGGCGTGGGCTACATCGAGGCGCTCGGCGACGACGTGCGCAACTTCAACGTGGGCGACCGCGTGGTCATCCCGTCCACCATCGCCTGCGGCAACTGCGTGTACTGCCGCGCGGGCTACCATTCGCAGTGCAACGACGCGAACCCCAACGGCGCCGCCGCGGGCACGGCCTTCTTCGGAGGCCCCGCGCCGACGGGCCCCTTCCACGGCATGCAGGCGGAGAAGGTGCGCGTGCCCTTCGCCAACGCGGGGCTGGTGCGGATTCCGGACGGCGTCACCGACGAGCAGGCCATCCTCGTCTCCGACATCTTCCCGACGGGCTACTTCGGCGCGGAGCTGGCGGAAATCAAGCCGGGCGACACCGTGGCGGTGTTCGGCTGCGGCCCGGTGGGGTTGTTCGCCATCGTCAGCGCGAAGCTCCTCGGCGCCGGCCGCGTCTTCGCCATCGACTGCCACGAGGACCGGCTGGACCTGGCGCGGGCGCAGGGCGCGGAGGTCATCAACTTCGATGAAGAGGAGCCGGTGGCGACGCTCTTGCGCCTGACGAACGGCATCGGCGTGGACCGGGCCATCGACGCGGTGGGCGTGGACGCGGTGCACGCGCACGCGGGCCCCGCGGCGAAGGAGGCCCACGCGCAGAAGGCGGAGCACAAGCGCGAGGTGAAGGAGGCCGCGCCCAAGACGAACCCGGACGGCGACAACTGGGTGCCCGGCGACGCGCCCGCGCAGGTGCTCCAGTGGGCAGTGGAGGGCCTGGCCAAGGCGGGCACCCTGTCCATCATCGGCGTCTACCCGCAGCAGGTGCGCACGTTCCCCATCGGCGCGGCGATGAACAAGAACCTCACCCTGCGCATGGGCAACTGCAACCACCGCAAGTACATCCCCCGGCTGCTGGAGCTGGTGCGCACCGGCGAGGTGGACCCCACGGCCATCCTCTCGCACGTGGAGCCCATGGCCAGCGCGCTGGACGCCTACCGCAACTTCGACCTGCGCAAGCCCGGCTGGGTGAAGGTGGAGCTGGAGCCCTCGCAGCTCCAGTGAGCCGTGGGCCCTCACGTGTCCAGGATGAGGCACGAGTCCCCGAACTCGTGCCCCAGGTAGCCCTTCGCCTCCGCGTGCGCGGCCACGTCTCCGAGCAGGGACAGTGGAGCGAAGGCCTGGAGCAGCGCGTGGTGGCTGGTGCCCGGCTCGTGCATGCCCGTGAGCAGGCCGTCCACCACGCGCGGCACGAAGCCCGGCCCGAGGAGGAGGTCCGTCACCGACTCCCCCGCCACGAGCCTTCCGCCATTCATCGCCGCCCTGCCCTCCAGCGCGCGCACCACCGTGGTGCCCACCGCGACGACACGGCCTCCCTCCGCGCGCGTGGCCTCCACCTGGGCCACCGTGACGGCGGGGATGTCCGAGCGCTCGGGCCGGGGCAGCGCCGCGTCCAGCACCGCGTCCCCGGTGGAGGACAGGCCCGCCGCGTGGGTGAGTGACGCGAGCCGCACGCCGCGACGGCGCAGGGCGAGCAGCAGGTTCCAGGTGAGGGGCAGTCCCGCCGAGGGCGCCTCCACGGCCCAGGGCCTGGCGCCGTAGCCCGTCTGCACGTGCCACAGGGACAGGGGCGCCAGGGTGTGCGCGTACTGCACGGGGCGGCCGCCCTGGTAGAGCGCGGACCAGAGGTCGGCGCCGTCGTCCTCGAAGGCCACGCGCAACAGGCGCGGCGAGGGCGGCAGCACCTCCACCACCCGCGCGGAAAGGCCCACGACGGTGAAGCGCGCCCCGGCTTCGAGCACGGGCGGCGAGGGGCGGTCCTCGGTGCGCTTGCGCCAATCCCCCGCGCCGAAGAGCACGGCGAGCCACGTGCCGTCCGGTTCGTGCGACAGCAGGCGCAGCTCGATGCGCTCCGCGGCCGCCGTGCGCCCCTGCAGCGAGGCGGGGAACGTGGCCGCGTCGTTCACCACCAGCAGGTCCTTCTCGCGCAGGAGCGAGGGCAGCTCCCTCAGGTGGGCGTCCTGGAAGCGGCGAGCTCGGGGCTCCACGTGCAACAGCCGCCCTTCCTCCGGGTGGTCTCCAGGCCAGCGCGCGGGCTTCATGCGGCCTCCAGGCGCGCGGCTTCCAGTCGGGAGCCGCTGGGGGGAAGCGGGCGCTCCACGAGCGTGACGATTCGGGCGGCCACGTCCTCGGGCCGGGCGAGCGTGGAGCGGTCCGCGTCCGGTATCGCGTCGGCGTGCATGCGCGTGTCCATCTCGCCCGGGTCCACGCTGAGGAAGTGCACCCCTGTGCCCTCCAGCTCCGCGGCCCAGATGCGGCCCAGGTGCTCCAGCGCGCTCTTGGAGACGCTGTAGGCGCCCCAGCGCGGATAGGACGCCACCGCCGCGTCGGAGGTGATGGTCACCACCAGCCCGCCCCCGCGCACCACCATGTTGCCCACCACCGCCTTGGAGAGCCGGAAGGGTCCCACCAGGTTGACCTCGAGCACGCGCTGCAGGTCCTCGCACGCGGTGTCGAGCAGCAGCGGCAGCGGCGTGGGCCCCAGCGTGCTCGCGTTGTGCACCAGCACGTCCACGGGCCCCACCAGCGACGCCGCCACGCCCACCAGCCGGTAGATGGACTCCTTGTCGCCCACGTCGTAGGCGAGCCCGTGCGCCTCAAGTCCCTCTGCGCGCAGGGCCTCGGCCACGGCCTCCATCGGTTGCGCGTGCCGGGCCACGCCCACCACCCGCGCGCCCCGACGCGCGAAGTGGCCCATCAGGGCCTTGCCCAGCCCCTGGCTCGCGCCCGTCACCAGGACTGCCTTTCCCTTCAAGTCCATTCGGATGTCCTCCTTGCCGGGAGGGATAGCCAAGGGACGTTGATGAAATGGCGTCCACGCCAATCCTTTGGCAGATTGCCATCCCATGCCCCTGGAAGAAGAGGACCTGCCGAGCCGGCTCGCCCGCAACATCCGGACGCTGCGCGAGACGCGAGGCGCCACGCAGGCCCAGCTGTCGAAGCTCGCCGGAGTGCCCCGGGCCACGTGGGCGAATCTGGAATCAGGGACGTCCAACCCCACCCTGTCCGTGCTGCACCGCGTGGCCTCCGCGCTCCAGGTGTCCCTGGAGGAGTTGGTGGCCAAGCCTCGGGCCAGCGCGCGGCACTATCCGCGCGACAGCCTGACGACGCGGGTGCGGGGCGCGGGGCAGCTTCGCAAGCTGCTGCCGGACCCGCTGCCGGGCATGGAGTTCGACCGGGTGGAGCTGCCCTCGGGCGTGCGAATCACGGGCGTGCCCCACACGCCGGGCACCCGGGAGTACCTGGCCTGTGAGTCGGGCGAGCTGGTGCTGGTGGCCAGCGGCGAGCGCTTCCTGCTCAAGCCCGGGGACGTGGTCGTCTTCCGGGGAGACCAGAAGCACTCGTACGAGAACCCGGGCACACGCACGGCGGTGGGCTACTCCGTCGTGCTGCTCGCGCCGCCGTTGTGAGTCAGCCCGCGTCGCGACCGTAGAACCAGGCGGTGAGCGCCAGGCGGTGGGCGTGGGTGGGTAGCACCTCGTGCTCGATGCGCTCGCTCAGGAAGACGACCAGGGTGTCGAGCCTCGGCGGCACGTCCACGGGGGATTCTCCCTCGGGGTGCAGGCGGAGCAGGCCTCCGTGCTCGGCGCGCCAGTCCGGGTTGGCGTACCAGATGGCCGTGGCCCTGCGGTTGGACTTGCCGGGGAAGGCGTCGAAGTGGCGTGAGTAGTGCGCTCCGCCGCCGGGATAGCAGGCGAGCTGGAGGTCGAAGCGTCCCAGGCCCAGGTACGCGCCCGCCGAGAGCGCCTGGCCGAGCTGCTCGAACTGTCGCCAGAGGGCGCCGAGCGCCGAGTCGGGCTCAGGCGTCACCCAGCCGATGAGGTCTCCCCTCACGCGGGTGTCGAGCGTCCGGTCCGCGCCTCTCCGGATGCCCGCGGCATGAAGTACTCCGGATTCCGCCCTCGCCAGCGCTTCTGCCCGCGCCGCGAGGGCTGCTTCATCCCCGAGGAAAGCCGGGCGCGTGAAATACCCCCGCGCGCCCAGCGCCTCCACTTCCTGGACCGACAACTCCACACGTGCTCCTTCCAGCAGCGTGCCGACTCCACCTGGGCGCACGGTGCCCCAGACGCGGGCGGCGCGGAAGGGGATAAACTCGGGGGCCATGATGACGCACCTCACGCGAATCCTCGCCGTCCTGCTGGGCATCGCGGCCGGAGCCCTGGGGGCCGGCTGGCTGCTCAGGCCCCGCATCCCCGCTCCGCCGGACACCGCGTCCGTGGTGAGCCAGATGCGCGAGGTGGCGCGGCTGGAGACGCTGGAGGTCGCGCTCTACAAGAAGGTGTCCTTCACGCCCGAGCCGCAGGTGACGGATGCGCTGTGGAAGGACGTGATGAACTGGGCGCGGCACGCCATCCAGAATCCGCACGGCCGCGCCATCGTGTTCGCGGATGCGTACCTGGGGTTCGACTTCCAGCGCTTCGGTCCGTCGAACCTGCACGTGGCGGGGACGAAGGTGTACGTGGTGATGCCGCCCATCGACGTGCGCGTGGCGCTGCGGCCCGGGGAGACGGAGGTCATCGACTCCAACCTGGACAGCGAGCAGACGGCGCAGTTGCTGGAGAAGGCGCGGCTCGCATTCGAGCGGGAGGTGCGCGCGGACACGCGGCTGCAGCAGCGGGCACGTGACTCCGCCGAGCGGGCCCTGCGCGCGCTGCTCGTCACCGTGGGCTACCGCGAGGTGTTGTTCGTGGAGCGGTTGCCGGCCTCTGGCTCGGCGGGCTGAACCACATCTCAGGCTCGTTCGGCATCGGGAGCCAGGGTGAGCCCCGTTTCCGACAGCAGGAACAGCCCCGCGATTCCCTCGGAGGTCGGCAAGAGCTCCGCGAGCACACCTCGGGCCGAAGCATCCGAGGCCCTGGCGACGAGCGTCATCTCGCGCCGCACCAGGGACACGTACAGCGCGCCTTCGCCCACCTGCTCCATGAGCAACCGTCGCTGCCCCGCCGTGAGCATCCGTGCGCCGTCGAGCCCATCCCCGCCAGCCACCGCCCACAGGCCCGAGAAGCCCTCCGCCAGCCGCACCTCGCCCCGGTCGATGATGACGGGCTTCACGGGCGCGGGCTCCAGGTTCCTCCACGCCGCCGCGTCCACCGCCTCCACCGTCAGGCCCGAGTCCTTCAGCGCCGACTCCGGCAGGTAGCGCACGAAGTCCGCGTCCTCCAGCACATAGAAGACCGAGAGCCCCGCGGGCCCCTCACGGTGCAGCGCCCCCACCGCCTTCGCCGCGAAGTCCGCCGGACGAAGCACGGGCCGAAGCCTCGCCTCCAGCGACGCCGCATCCGACGCCCCGAGCCCCGAGTCCAGTCCGCCCAGCCGCGCCGCCAGCGCCTCGACATAGGCCGCCAGCCCCTGCGTGCCCGGCGCCTCCTGATAGGCCGCGTACAGCGAGCCCAGGTCCACGCGCCCCACTCCGCCCGAGGCCAGCTTCACCAGCAGGTCCTTGCCCTGTCGACGGAACGCCACGCGCGCCCGGGTGAGCGCCCCCGCCAGCGCGGCGGTGAACTCCGGCCGGAGCACCTGCTCCTGGGGCACCGGCGGCGGAGGTAGGTCCGCGGCCTCCAGTTCCTCCTTCAACAGCCGCGCCTCCGCGTCGAACGGATCCCTCGCCAGCGCGTCCTTCACGTAGGCCTGGACCTTGTCCATCTCGCCCCTGCGCAGGGCCAGCACGGCCAGCACCTTGAGGACCTCCGGGTCGTCCGGCTCCCGCGCGCGCACCTGTCGCAGCAGCGCCTCCGCGTCTCCGTGCCGCTCCAACCCCAGGAGCGCCCGGGCGAGCCCCAACTGCACCGGGACGTGCTGGGGAAAGTCCCGCCGCAGGGCCTCCAGGAGCGGCAGGGCCTCACGCTCCGCGCCCGCGTTGATGAGGGCATGCGCCACCGCCAGGCGCGGCGTCGGCCCGTCCTCATCCCTCACCCGCGCGCGCAGCACCTCCAGCTCCGCGTCACTCAGGACCTCACCCGCCTCCACCTTGCGGCGGATGCGCTCCACTTCCAGCAAGAAGCTCACGCCCGCGACTCTAGACGCCCGGGCCCGATTCAAGAACCACCCCGCACCGCGCCCGCAAACCCAACGCCAGACAAGCACCCCACGGCGTCAGGGAATACCCACCGACGGAATGGACAAACAACCCAACAGGAAACACTCACATGCCCTGATGTTGGATGGTGGGTAGAGGGTCCTGCGGGCACCATGCCCGTCCTGGCTTGGCGCATGACGGCGCGAGGTGAAGGCCGCGGTGGAGGGCTGACGGCGGCCCCTGTCGGTGCTCCACCGCGGAACAGTCACAGCAGCACGCTAGTGCTGTGAATCCGGCCCCGGACTGGCGGGAGCCTCCTCGTCCGGCGACGTGTCCTCCTCATCCTCCCCACCGTCCGTCTGCGCGAGGAAGTCATCCAGCGCGCCCACGTCGATGGGCTTGCGGAACACCGCGTCCACCAGGGCCAGATTCGCCCGGTTCTGTCCGCGCACATCCATGCCCGTGACGATGGCGAGCAGCGCCTGGGGCGACTTCTCGCGCAGCTCGCGCGCCAGCTCCCAGCCGCTCATCTCCGGCATCACCGCGTCCAGCAGGGCCGCGTCGTAGCGGCGCCGGTCCCACATGCCCAACGCCACGGTGGGGTCGTGGGCCACCTGAACCTCGTAGCCCTCCTCCCCCAGCACCTCGGCCATCATCCGCGCGTTGTCCAAATCATCGTCCACCACCAGCACGCGGCGCGTCTGCTGGAAGCGCCGGGGCGCCGACACCGGGGGCCGCGTCACGCTCTCCGGAGGCGGCGTGGGCTCGTTCGGCGACTGCACGCGCACCCGGGGCAGCCGCACCACGAACGTCGCGCCGCTCCCCGAAGACACGTTCTCCGCCGTCAGCTCGCCGCCCCAGCGCTGCACCTGCGCCCGCGCCACGGCCAGGTACAAGGACAGCTGCGGCGCCCCCGGGTCCCTGCGCAGCGGGTCGAACAGGTGCGACAGCTCCTCCGACGCATACGACGGGCCCTGGTCCTGGATGCGCAGCGAGAGCCACGCGGGGCCCTCCTCGCGCGTCGTCACCTTCAGGTGCCCGCCCTCCTCCATCCTGTCCCGCGCCGCGAGCAGCAGGTTCACCACCAGCTCGCGGAAGAAGGCCGCGTCCGCGCGCACCGCCCCCGGGTCGTGAAGGTCCAGCTCCACGTACACCGGGTGCTCGCGCTGCTCCAGCTCGCCGCGCGCCAGCTCCAGCGACTCGCGCACCGTCTGGTCCACCTTCACGTCGACGGGACGCTCCTCGGTGCGCTGGACATTGAACTCCTGCAGCCGCGCCACCAGCTCGCCAATCTGCTGCACCGTCTTGTCGAGCGCGTCCAGGTGCTCGGGCTTGTACTCGCGCTGCAACAGCGTGATTCGCAGCCGCAGCACGTTGAGGAAGTTGTTGAGCGCGTGCGCCGCGCCACCCGCCAGCTGCCCCAGCGCCTGCTGACGCGTGCGCTGCAACAGCCGCCCCTGCAGCCGGCGAAGCTCCCCGTACGCGCTCTCCAGCGCCTTGGTCTTGTTCGCCGACTCCGTGCGGTCCGTGAAGGTCTGGATGGCGCCCGCGAGTTCGCCCTCCTCCTCCCACACGGGCGTGGCGCTCATCTCCAGCGTCACCTCGCCACCGCCGGGGCGCTCCACCACCATCATCACCCCGCGCACCGGGCCCTGCTCCTTCAGCGCGCGCACGAAGGGCATGTCCGCGACCTTGAAGGGCTCACCCGAGGCGTGCCGCGCGTTCACCTGCGTCAGCACCGGCGCGAGCGTGTTCACCGCGCGCCCGCCCACCACCGCGCGCATCGGCACGCCCATCAGCCGGCTCACCGGCGGCGTGGCGAAGGACACCGTGCCGTCCACCTCCGCCAGGAGGATGCCCACGTCCACGTGGTTGAGCACCGACTCCATCACCGCCGCTTCCCGGAAGCGCACCTCCTCCGTCTTTAGAATCCGCGCGTACGACGCCTGCGCCGCCGCGTCCCCCTCCCACACCAGCTCCGCGATGAGGCCCGCCACCTCGGGCTCAATCAGCCCACCGTGGTGGCGCGCGTAGACGTGCAGCAGCACCTCCTCCAGCGACTTGAACTCGCGGGTGAGGTCCTCGGACTCGAAGTTCTGCGTGTACCGGTCCGCGCCGTGCGAGCGCGCCACCTCCGGCCACAGCCGCACCGCGTCCTCGCCCCGGTCCTTGAGCAGCCGCGCCATCTCCCCCACCAGTCGCCGCAGGGGAGCGCGCAAGTCGCGGCCCGGAATCTCCACCTCGTACACCTCCGCGCGCAGACGCTTCGCCCACAGGCGCGTCACACGCTCCTGCTCTCCCTGGAGCAGCTCCGACAAGGCTTCGATGGGGTCGAGACGGGCCACGTTGAAAAGCCAAGGTGTGCATGGCCGCCCGCCATGGCCACCCAGGCGCCCGCCCGCCTGCCCGTCCCCGACGCCGTCCAGACACGCCCGGTCGGCTGCCCCTCGACGGGCCGTTCGCGGAAGGCGCGCGGATCGCCCCCTGGCGTCCGGGCGAGCCGTTGCACCCGCTGGCGCGTCAGCCCACCTTCCAGGAACGGATGCCCCTCAACGAGCCCATCAAGAACGACCTCCTGGAGTCGCCATGGCTGTCGCAGCAGGCCATGGCGCAGCTCTTCCGGGGCGAGCTGAGCCGCTCCGACACCTGGCGCACGCGCCTGGACACCACCACCAACTGGGCGCTGACGACGACGGCCGCCGTCATCTCGCTCGGCTTCGCCACGCCGCAGAGCTCCCACGTTACCTTCCTCGTCGGCATCTGGATGGTGGTGTCCTTCCTGCTCGTCGAGGCGCGCCGCTACCGCTACTACGACCTGTGGAACCGGCGGGTGCGCCTGTTGGAGGACGGCTGGTGGGCCCCCATGTTGCGCCGCGAGCCGGTGGACCCGGACGCCCTGCGCGAGCTGGCGGTGGAGATGTCCCGGCCGCAAATCCAGCTGTCGCTGATGTCGGCCATCTCCACGCGGCTCAACCGCACCTACGGGCCCATCCTGCTGGTCCTGCTCATGACCTGGTTCTTCAAGGTCTACAGCCACCCGAAGCCGCCCGAGGACTTCGGCGAGTTCGTCGCCCGGGCCCACGTGGCGTGGATACCCGGGTTCCTGGTCATGGCGGTGCTGGCGCTCATCACCATCGGCGCCGCCTACCTGTTCATCTCCTCGTTCTTCATCCGGGCGCCCCTGGGCGAGCTGCGCACCCGGCCCCGAGGACGACGCGCCGCGCTGTGGGAGTCCTTCTACCGGCCCTACGCCATCCGCCGCAGGCACCGGCCGACCCGCAGGGCCCCCCGTCGCCCGGACGCGGCGTCCGAGCACTGAGGCCCCGGCCCTCGCTCGCAGGCCGGGTGGCCCCGAAGGGTTCGGCATGCTCATGGCCCCCATGTGCCGACCTGTCCGGCTGGAAGTTTTCGTTCTTCCGGGAGCGGGGGATTTGTGCTGTGAATCCGCACCCATGGCGAACACGCGCACTGTTACGGTCCTCAATGGCGACGGCATCGGCCCCGAGGTGATGGCGGCCACCATTCGCGTCCTCGAGGCGCTCAAGGTTCCCCTCGAGTTCGAGTACAAGGACGCGGGCACGGAGGTGGTGGCGAAGTACGGCACCAACCTGCCCCACGAGTCGGTGGAGGCGGTGCTGCGCAGCGGCGTGGCGCTCAAGGGCCCCACGGGCACGGTGGTGGGCGGCGGACTTCCCTCCGCGAACGTCGGCCTGCGCAAGCGCCTGGACCTGTACTCGTCGCTGCGGCCCGTCAAGAGCGTGCCGAACGTGAAGACGCGCTACGAGAACGTGGACCTGGTGGTGGTGCGCGAGAACACGGAGAGCCTCTACTCGGGCCTGGAGCACATCATCGTCCCGGGCGTCGTCGAGGCGCTGAAGATCATCACCGAGAAGGCCTCCACGCGCATCGCGAAGTTCGCGTTCGAGTACGCGCGCAAGCACGGCCGCAAGAAGGTGACGGCCGTCCACAAGGCCAACATCATGAAGCTGTCGGACGGCCTGTTCCTGGACTGCTGCCGCAAGGTGGGCCGTGAGTTCCCGGAGATCCACTACGAGGAAGTCATCATCGACAACCTCTGCATGCAGTTGGTGAAGGACCCGACGCGCTTCGACGTGATGGTGCTGGAGAACCTGTACGGCGACATCGTGAGCGACCTGTGCGCGGGTCTGGTGGGCGGCCTGGGCGTGGTGCCCGGCGCGAACATCGGCGAGCGCACGGCGGTCTTCGAGGCGGTGCACGGCACGGCCCCGGACATCGCGGGCAAGGGCATCGCGAACCCCACGGCGCTGATGATGTCCGCCGTGATGATGCTGGACTACCTGGACATGCGCGACGAGGCCCGCCGGATGGAGAACGCCATCCACAAGGTCTACACCGAGGCCAAGGTCCGCACGGGTGATTTGGGCGGCGGCGCCACCACGCGCGAGTTCACCGACGCCATCATCGCCGCGCTGTAGTCGTCACGAAGCCGTGGCACCCCGAGCCCGGGCCGCCTGTCGAAGGCGCCCGGGCTTTTTCGTGGCCAGGGGACGACGTCCACCGAGCCGCGAAGCGAAGGGCCCGCCTCGTCAGCCCACCGTCACCTTGCGCACGCCGCGCGCCTCAAGCAGCGCGGGGAGCCGCTCGCGCTGGTCGCCCTGGAGCACCAGCGTGTCGTCCTCCACCACGCCGCCGCAGCCCAGCGAGTTCTTCAGCGCCTTGAGCCACACCTCGCGCTGGGGCGCGGGCAGCTCCAGGTGCTCCACCACGGTGACCTCCTTCCCACCGCGGCCCTTGCGCTCCATGCGCACCACCGCGCGCGCCGGGCCCTTCGGCTCGGACTTGCTCGGGGGCGCGGCCACGGGCGCCACCGTCCCCACCGGCAGCTCCTCCCGCTTCGCCGCCAGCGCGGCGAAGGGGTTGTGGAACGGAGCCGGGGGCGCGGCGGGCGCGTCCTTCTTGTCACGCTTGCCCATGGCGTCCGGGACTCAGTGGTTGTGGCCCGCGTGGTCGTCCATCGGCATGGCGCGCGGCGGCGGCAGCACGTCGAACGCGGGCGCGCTCGGGTTGCCCTCCGCCATCACCAGCGCGTACAGGAACGGCGCCGACGGCATCGCCTGACGGCCGTTCACCACCACCAGCGGCGTGCCGGTGAAGTGGTAGCGCAGCGCGTACGACGTGTCCTCCTGCAGCTTCGCCGCCGTGTCCGCGCTCGCCAGGCACGACTCCAGCTGAGAGCGGGACATCGAACCGGACGAGGCGATCTCCATCACCCGCTCCGTGTCCAGCATCGCCTGCGCCGCGAAGAGCTTCTCGCGCAGCTCCCAGAAGTCCGACGCGCCCTCCAGGCAGATCTGCGCCTTCGCCGCCACGCACCGAACCGTGGGGGCGTCCGGCCCGCGCCGCTGCATCGCCGGGTTGCACGCGCCGTCCAGCGGGAACTGCCGCGCCTCCAGGGACAGCTTGCCCTCCGGCACGCGCTTCTTGAGCACCGCCAGCTCCTCCACCAACGACTTGCAGTGGGGGCACTTGCTGTCGGTCCACTCGACGATCTTCACCGGCGCGGTGGCCGGGCCATACAGGCGCCGCGCCGGCGCCGCGGCGGGCTTCGGCGTGTCCCGGCGGTACATCGCCAGCGCGTTGGAGATGAACTGCTGCTGGTCCATCGGCAGCCCCTTCAGGTACGCCTCCAGCGACGCGGGCGAGCTGTTCGCGCTCGCCGCCCCCGTCGTGGCGTTCACCGACGCCTCCGTGGGCGCGGGAGGCAACAGCGCCCCCGCCTTGGGCGCGGGCGTCGACAGCGAGCGACCCGGCAGGGCCACCGCCACGAACACCAGCACCGTGGCGCCCACCGTCCAGCCCAGCGCCGGGCCCCACTCGCCCGCCACGCTCGGCAGGCCCTTGAAGGCCACGCCCGCGATGAGCGCCACCAGCGCGTACGTGCCCAGGCACGTGGGGCACACCACGCCCGTCTGGTAGCTGGCGAAGGCGAACACGAACACCGACGCCACGCCCGCCAGCGCCGTCAGCTTCAGCCCCTGCGACGCCGGGGCCACCGACTTGCCCGAGCGCTCGCGCGCCAGGAACACCGCCGACAGCGCCACCACCGTCAGCCCCCACACCAGCCCCAGGCCGGCGACGGGGATGCCGAACAGCTCATGCAACCGGGTGGCGAAAGGCGAGTTCCACACCGTCTCGCAGTTCACCGTGTCGGACACGCCGCACACGGTGGCGCCGCCGGCGCGCAGCGTGAGCAGCTGGCTCCACTGGAAGATGGACAGGGCACTCGCGGCCACGCCCAGCACCAGCAGCGCCACGGCGGCCTTGGAGGGCGCGGGGGTGGCGGGGGCCTTGGGGGAGGAGGACTTCGAACTCATGCATGCTCCGGGGGCGGGGTCATCAGGACGAGCAGTCGGGCGGGAGCGGGGCCTTCGTTGGTGACCCCATGCTCGGCGCCCGCGGGGGCGAACACGGCCGCGCCCACGGTGTGGACCTCCTCCTCGGCACCCACGCGGAAGCGGCAGGTGCCCTCGAGGACGACGTAGACCTTGTCGGAGGTCACATGGTGGTGCGGCTTCTGGGCCTGCCCGGGCGCCAGGCAGTAGACATCCAGGAAGAAGCGCTCGGATTGAAAGACGTTGTGCTTCCGGAGCTTCTCCGGGGAGAAGTCCTGGAAGGACGACAGGTGCTTCACATCCATCGTGGCATTCGCTCCTTCGCCTCTATATAGCGACGGACATGGAACCGCTGTCGCTGCATTTTCTTCACGAAGAAGCGCGGGGCCGCTTCATCGAGGTCGGCGGCCGGGAGGTCGTGGCCGACTACGGGAACGCCGAGGACGCCTACCAGGCCGCCCGTGAGGCCGTGGCCCTGCACGATGCCTCCTATCGTGAGGTCCTCCGAATCACCGGGGAGGACCGGGTCACCTTCCTACATGGAATGGTGACACAGGAGGTGAACAACCTCCCCGTCGGGACCGCAGCCTACGCCGCCCTGGTGAACGTGAAGGGGGCCATGGTGGCGGACGCCCGCATCCTCAAGCGGGAGGCGGACCTGCTCGTGGACGTGGAGCCCGGCACCGGCGCCAAGGTCCGGGAGTTCCTGGAGAAATACCTCATCTCCGAGGACGCCGAGCTGCATGAGGCCACGGCCGACCACGGGCTCTTGCGGCTGCTCGGGCCCCGGACGGGCGCGCTCCTCACGGCCGTACTGGGCACCGACTTCGCCCCCCTGCCCCACCACGCCACCCGCCCGGGGACGCTGGCCGGGCAGGACGTCCTGCTGGTGGGCAACACCCGGCTGGAGCCGCACGGGGTGGACGTGTGGGTGCCACGCGCGGGCCTGGAGGCGGTGTGGCGGGCCTTGAGCCAGGCGGGCGCCGACCTGGGCCTCAAGCCCCTGGGCTTCGAGACGCTGGAGCTCTTGAGGGTGGAGGCCGGGGTGCCCCGTTACGGGCAGGACATGGTGGACACCACCATCCCCCTGGAGGCGGACCTGGGCCCGTCCGCCATCTCCTACAACAAGGGGTGCTACATCGGGCAGGAGGTCATCGCCCGGGCCACCTTCCGCGGGCACATGAACCGCAAGCTGACGGGGCTCTTGCTGGGCGACGTGGAGGCGGCGCCGGGCACGGAGCTGCGCCGCGGTGAGAAGAAGGTGGGCTGGCTCACCAGCGTGGTGCGCTCGCCCGCGCAGGGTGGGCAGCGGGTGGCCCTGGGGTACGTGCACCGCGACTCGCTGGAGCCCGGCACCGAGCTGACCCTGGCTCAGGGCCCCGCGACGGTGAAGGTGGCCGCCCTGCCCTTCAAGGGGTGAGCACGACAATCCTGTCAGTCGGGCCACGGCTCGCTGACGGGGGTGTCGCGGGCCTCGCGGTGTGTCTGCCCGTGGGGCCCGGACTTACGGGCTGTTGAATATGGAACGGGGCTTGCTGTTGGCGCCCCCGCCCATGAAGCCCTCCTCGCTGACCTGGTTGTCCTTCCTCTCTGGCGCCACGGTGATGGCGTCGGAGATGGCGGCCTCGCGACTGGTGGCGCCCTACTTCGGGAGCAGCACCCCGGTGTGGGCGGCGCTCATCTCCCTGGTGCTGGGCGGGCTGGCGCTGGGGGCGCACCTGGGCGGCAGGGTGGCGGACCGGGCCGCGAGGCTGGAGCCACTCCGGGTGGCGCTCGGCGTGGCGGCGCTGCTGCTCACGGCGCTGCCCTTCCTCGCGAGGGTGCTGCTGCCGGGGGCCACGACGGCGGTGATGACGGGCAGGCCGATGGAGGCCATGGGGCGGGTGGCGCTGGTGGTGCTGGTGGCGATTCCGCCGCTGCTCGCGCTGGGCGCGGTGGGGCCGTTCCTGGTGCGCGTGGGGCTGGGGGGCGTGACATCGGCGGGGGCGCACGCGGGGAGGCTGTCGTCGGCGTCCACGCTGGGCAGCATCGTCGGGACGTTGCTCGCGGCCTTCGTGGTGCTGCCGTGGTTGGGCACGGCGCGGGCCATGGCGTGCTTCGCGGGGATGCTCGGGCTGACGGCGACGTGGGGGCTGGGGTGGCGGTGGCGCGCGCTGGCGGTGGGGGTGCCCGCGGCGGCGCTGGTGCTGGGGACACACGCGCTGCCCCGACATCCGCAGGCGCTCGAGGTGGCCGAGTCGCCACACGCCTTCCTCCAGGTGCTGGAGTCACCGAGCGGCACGCGCAGCCTGGTCTTCGACGAGGGCTTCGCGGTGCAGAGCACGTGGGTGCCGGGCCAGCCGGTGAGAGACGAGGTGTTCGCGCACTACCTGCTGACGCCGGCGATGGCGCGCGCGGAGCCTCGGACGCCGCGCGTGCTGGTGTTGGGGCTGGGCGCGGGCACGAGCGCGCGCGGGCTGCGGGAGACGTACCCGGGGGCCTACGTGGTGGGCGTGGAGCTGGACGCGATGGTGGTGAAGCTGGCGCGCCAGCACTTCGGCCTGGGGACGGAGGTGGAGGTGCACATCGCGGACGCGCGCACGTTCCTGCGCCGGGACACGCGGCGCTACGACGCCATCATCGTGGACGCGTTCCGCTTCCCGTACGTGCCCTTCCACCTGACGACGCGCGAGTTCGCTCAAGAAGTGGCCGCGCACCTGGAGCCGGGCGGCGTGGCCTGCTTCAACGTGGGCCGCTTCCGCGATGAGCGCGCGGTGGTGCGCGCGGTGGGTGGGACGCTGGCGACGGTGTTCCCGCAGGTGCTCGCGGCGGATGCGCGCAACCACAGCAACACGCTGTTGTTCGCGGGCCCGGAGGGCATGGGGGAGCGGTTGAGCTCGCGGACATCCTCGCTGCCGCTGTCGCTGCGGCCCCTGGCGACGCGCGTGGTGGGGGAGCTGCAGCCGGTGGCCTCGGCGCAGCCGCTCACGGATGACCGCGCGCCGGTGGAGATGCTGACCGACGCCATCCTCCTCAAGGCGCTGATGGGCTCGGAGGCGCTGCGGTGAGCTGGCGCGCGTGGGGGACGAAGCCCCTGCCGTCGATGTCGGAGTTCCTCGCGCCCATGCCGCTGGCCGCCGTGGTGCTGATGGCGGTGAACGACCGCGTCCTCAAGCCGACCTTCCACAACACGCTCACCGGGAAGTTGTCGGACGTGGCCATCTGCTTCTTCCTGCCGCTCTATGTGTCCGCGCTGCTGGTGCTCGTCACGCGCTGGAGTCTGCGCGTGAGGCTGGGCGTGGGCGCGCTGGTGACGACGGGGCTGTTCACCGCGCTCAAGGTGTCCCAGCCGTTCGCGGACTTGTTCTGTAAGTGGCTGCGTCCCATCGGCGCGCCGTTGGGGCTCAGTGGCTTCCGCGCGGTGGCGGATGTCTCGGACCTGCTCACCCTGCCCTTCGTCGTCCTCGCCGTGCTGTACGGCCGCGCCTCGCTGCTGTCCCAGGCGCGGGCCGTGCCCCTCTCATCCCCAGGAGTTCCATCATGATGCCGTTGCTGAGGAACCTCGCCTCCGTCGCCGTGCTCGCCGCCACCGGTGTCCTGCTCATCGCGGACTCCGCGCCCGACTGTGAGAAGGACGCGCAGGAGGTCACCTTCGACGTGACCGAGAACACCTGCGGCGGCAACGGCTCCTTCCAGTTGAGGGTCCCCGAGGATTCGTGCGACCTGACGGCCGTGGGAAACGAGCCCCTGGGCTTCCCCGAGTACGGCGGCGCCAGCGCCAAGGTGGATTTGAAGCGGGGTGACTGGTCGTTGCATGACCGGGCGCACACCCTCCACGTGGACGCGGATGGCGGCGTGGTGCGGCCCGACGCGGGTGGGACGGCGGTGGACGGCAACCGTCACTGCGAGGCGACGCGTGAGGGCGAGCACCTGCGGCTGACGTGCATCGACCGGCGCTCGGACCTTTCCGGTGTCGAGGTCTCCCGCTGCGAGGCGAAGCTCACGCCCCGCTAGTGGTTTGAACCAGCCACCCCACCGCGCCTCCACCGAGCACCAGCCAGGCGGAGTTGACGCGGAAGCGGATGAGCATCACGGCCGACACGACGGCGAGCCCCACGGTCCACACATCGACCAGGGCCGCGCGGCCGAGCTGCCACGTCACCACGGCCATCAGCGCGAGTGAGGCCACGTTGACGCCGTCCAGGAAGGCCCCCGCCACCCAGGACTCGCGCAGCCGGGGCACCAGGGGGCCGCTGAGCGCGACGAAGACGAAGGCGGGCAGGAAGATGCCCACCGTGGCCACGGTGGCGCCCACGGGCCCGCCGAGCACGTAGCCGATGAACGTGGCCGTGGTGAACACGGGGCCGGGCGTCACCTGTCCCACCGCCACCGCGTCGAGCAACTGCGCCTCGGTCAGCCAGCCCAGCCGCTGCACCAGGTCCGAGCGAAGGAACGCCAGCAGCACGTACCCGCTGCCGTAGAGCACCGAGCCCACCTTCAGGAAGAAGAGGAACAGGCCCTGCTGCGTGAAGGGCACCGCCGCCGACGCGGCGCCCAGCGGGAGCAGCGTGCTCCACGGCGTGACGAGCATTCCCGTCGAAGGCCCCGAGGCTCCTCCGCGACGTGTCGCCGCGCGCCAGCCGAACACGGCGAGTCCCGACAGCAGCAACAGCAGCAGCTCATCGACGCCGAGGAAGGCCGCGGTGGCGGCGGCGATTCCCACGACGGCCGCGAGTGGGCCCTTCACCACGGTGCGCATGAGTCCCCACAGGGCCTGAGCGACCACGGCGATGATGACCGCCTTGACGCCGTAGAGCAGCGCGCCCACGTCCGGCAGCGCGCCGAAGCGTGCGTAGCCCCACGCGACGCCGAGAACGATGAGGAACGCGGGGAGGATGAAGCACGTGCCCGCGACCAGCAGGCCGGGCCAGCCGGCGCGACGGTGGCCGATGTGGATGGCCAGCTCGGTGGAGTTGGGGCCGGGGATGAGGTTGGCCGCGCCGAGCAGGTCCACGAACTCCTCGCGCGTGAGCCAGCGCCGACGGCGAACGACCTCGTCCTCCATCAGGGCGATGTGCGCGGCGGGGCCACCGAAGGCCGTGGTGCCCAGGCGAAGGAAGAGCAACGCCAGCTCGCGCAGCGCGGCGGCGCGGTCCGGCACGGAGGGGCTCTGGGGCTCCAGGGGTGACATCCACCGAGGACGCTACCCCCGGAAGAGGGAGGGTGGCTCGAAACATCCGTGTGGCTCGACGCATGTGGGACGGGTGGACGCTTGTCACCCGGGCCGCGCCCTGGATTCATGGCCCTCATGACCACCCATGACTCCACGCTGCTCGCGGCGGCCGTCGTCGAGAGCCAGGCCGGCTACACGCAGTCGATTCGCACCGGCAAGCACCACTTCCAGGCGGACGAGCCCGCGGCGCTGGGCGGCGCGGACCAGGGCCCCGCGCCCTACCAGTTGCTGGTGGGCTCCCTGGGCGCGTGCACCGCCATCACGTTGAAGATGTACGCGGCGCGCAAGGGCTGGGAGCTGAGCCCCTTCACCGTGAAGCTCAAGCTGTTGCGCGAGAACGATGTGGAGCGCGTGGAGCGAGTGCTCTCGGTTGGCCCCGCCATCACCGAGGAGCAGAAGGCGCGCCTGCTCGAAATCGCCGCGAAGACGCCCGTGACGCTCACGCTCTCTCGGGCGCTGCGCATCGACACGACCTTCGCGCCGACACCCTGAATGCTCGGAGCGCCCCATCCACGGCGGGGCGCTCCTCGACCACGCCTCAGGCCGGCGCCGCGTCCGGCTGACGGTCCGGGTGCGCCGCCTGGAAGGCGGGATGCTCCGCGCACGCGGCCTCGATGCGCAGCAGCGTCGGGTACGGAGACAAGTCCAACGCGAACCGACGCGCGCCATACAGCTGCGGCACCAGGCACACGTCCGCCAGCGACACGGTGTCCCCCACGCAGAAGCGTCCCGCCGTGGGCTGCACCATCGTCTCCAGCGCCTCCAGGCCCCGGGCGTTCCAATACGCGCCCCACGCCTTGTCGTCGCCCTTCAGCTCGCTCTTGATGCGCTGCAACACCGCCAGGTTCTGCAACGGCTGCATGCCGGAGTTCACGTACTCCGCCATCATCCTCGTCCGCGCCCGCAGGTAGCTGTCCTCCGGGAACAGCGACGGCGTGGGGAAGCGCTCCTGCAGCAACTCCACGATGGCGAGCGACTGCGACAACCTGCGCTCCGTGCCGTCCGCCTCCGTCCACTCCAGCGTGGGCACCGTGCGCATCGGATTGACCGCCCGGTACGCGTCCGAGTTCTGCTGCCCACCGTCCTTCAGCAGGTGCACCGCCACGTACTCGAAGGGCAGGCCCTTGAGGTGCAACGTCAGGCGCACCCGCCACGACGCGGAGCTGCGCCAGTAGTTGTGCAGCCGAAGGCCCTTCATGGGACCTTCACCACCTTCTGGGAGATTCGCCCGAACACGCTCTGCCCGTCCTCACCCGACATCTCGATGTCGATGGTGTCCCCGGGCTTCATGAAGGGCGTCCTCGGCTTGCCCTCCTCGATCGTCTCGATCATCCGCTGCTCGGCCAGACACGAGATGCCCCGCGCGCGGTCCGCGTTGGACACCGTGCCGCTGCCCAGGATGGTGCCCGCCGTGTAGCTGCGCGTCTTGCACAGGTGCTGGATGAGGTCGAAGAAGGAGAAGTGCATCTCCGGGCCCGCGTCCGTGTCGCCCACCTGCACGCCGTTGAGCACCGAGCGCATGCGCAGGTGCACCCGCCCCTCGCGCCACGCCGAGCCCAGCTCGTCCGGCGTCACCGCGAACGGACTGAACGCCGTCGCCGGCTTGCTCTGGAAGAAGCCGAAGCCCTTCGCCAGCTCCTCCGGGATGAGGTTGCGCAGCGAGACGTCGTTGGCCAGCATCAGCAGCTTGACGTGCTTGCCCGCGTCCTCCGCCTTCGTCCCCTGCGGCGTGTCGCCGAGGATGACGCAGACCTCGCTCTCGAAGTCCATGCCCCACGCCTCGTCCGCCAGCGGGATGTCCGCGGTGGGCGCCAGGAAGTCACCCGAGCCACCCTGGTACACCAGCGGGTCCGTCTTCAGCGTGGCCGGCGGCTCGGCGTTGCGCGCCTTGCGCACCAGGATGACGTGGTTGATGTACGCGCTGCCGTCAATCCACTCGTACGCGCGCGGCAGCGGCGCATGCAGCGCCTTCACGTCCAGCGGACGGCTCTGCACACTGTCCGTCTCCAGCTGCTGGGCGAGCGCGCGCAGCTGCGGCTCCTTCGTGTCCCAGTCATCCAGCGCCGCTTGCAGCGTCAGCGCCACGTTGGTGGCCAGCGCATAGGCCGAGTTGTCCCGCTTGACGACGATGAGCCGCCCGTCACGGGTTCCATCCTTGAGCGTCGCGAGCTTCAATCCCGGGCTCCCCGCGGCCCGGTGGATACAGCGGGGGCCGCCTCATGAGCCCGGCTTTTCCGCCGGGGCTCTCGGGGAGTCAAGCTTCGGGTGCAGCCCGCGAACGCTCTCGGCGGAAAACTACCAGCAGCTCGACCGCGCCGGCAGTCGCGCGAAGTAGTTGTTGCCCAGATTGCTGTCCCACTGGCCGCCGGCCGTCGCGGCCACGTGGATGTCCCACGCGTTCTGGTTGCCGTTCTGGTCGAAGGCATAGAAGAACAAGTCGTTCTCCACCGCCGAGGGCTGCTCGCACACCCAGACGCCCTCCTGGCCTCCGGCCGCGAAGTGCGCGTTGCACAGCGGCGTGTTCATGTACCGCATGCACTTGGTGCACGCGCGCGGCCCCGCGTTCAGGAAGACATAGGCGTCGTTGTTCGCGCCCGCGCTCGCGGCCAGCGTCTGCTGACGGCCGTTGAGGCTGACGTAGATGGAGATCTGATGGTCCGGGTACAGGCCCCGCAGGAAGCCCCGGTAGCTGACGGTGAGCGTGGCCAGCCGGCCGGGCAGCCGGCGCGTGTGGCGGATGACCTCGAAGGGCCCCGTCGTCACGGAGTCGTAGACGCTGCAGATGGGGTAGTCGGGCGGATAGTCAGAGGCGCGCGCGGAGGCGAAGGGGAGCAGCAGGGACAGCGCGAGCGCGGCCAGCAACGTCTGCGAGAACTTCGTCATGGAGCAGGTCCTCAGGGGGAGGGAAGGAGCGGCGACTTCACGCACCGGCGTAGCATGTGCCACCCACCTGCCGGAAGGTCGGCCCCCTGCCCCGTCGCCCGCCGGACGACGTGCGGGCACACCCGAGTCAGACGCGCCCGCCCCCCCGCTGTCCGAGCAGCCTGCCCGCATGGCCGAGAAGCAGGAGGGAAGCGGAGCGCGTGCGGCTGTTGAAGGCTGAGTCGGCGCACGGGAAGCGTGCTCCGGCCACTCCCTTGGCGGCGCCCGTCCGACACCCAACGTTGCCGGGAAGGACGGGACGCGCGGCCAACCACGGCGCCTTTGCGTCGCGGGGTGGAGCGCGAGGGCACTGAATGGCTGAAGGCATCCAATCCGCCAGCGCCGTTCCAGGAGAGCCGCGGCCGGGCCGCCGACTGGGCCACCGGTTCGAGCTCGTCCAGCGTCTGAAGGTCGGTCGGGGAATCTCCACGTGGGCCGGTGTGGACGTGCGCACCGGGGAGCGCGTGGCCATCAAGGTGACCTCCACCACGGCGCTCGTCCCCGCCGCGCGTCACCGCATGGAGCACGAGGCCGCCACGCTCGCGCGGCTCGACAGCCCCTTCATCGTCTCCGTGCGCCACATCGGCACCTCGGAGGACTGGCTGTACCTGGTCACCCCCTGGCTGACGGGAGAGTCCCTGGAGGCGCGCCTGGAGCGCGGCGTGCTGAGCGTCCCCGAGGCGCTCGCGCTGGGCCGGGGCCTGTTGTCCGCGCTGGCCGAGGCCCATCACCACGGCGTGCTGCACCGCGACGTGAAGCCCGCCAACCTCATCGTGTCCGGCGAGCCGCTGTCGCGCGCCACCCTGATTGATTTCGGGCTCGCCCGCAGCGAGCGCCTGGATGCGTCCCTGCGCGACCTGCCGGTGGGCACCGCGCGCTACCTCTCCCCGGAGCAGGCGGGCCTGCTGCACCGCCCCGTGGAGGCCACGTCGGACCTGTACTCCACGGGCGTCGTCCTCTTCGAGTCGCTGGCCGGGGTCCCCGTCTTCACGGGCGACTCGGTGGGCGAGGTCCTCCGGCAGCACCTGTCCGCGCGGCCCCGGCTGCGCGCGGTGGGCGTGGACGCGCCGCGCGCCTTGGAGGAGCTGGTCTCGCGCCTGCTGCAGACGGACCCCTCGGACCGCTACCAGTCGGCCGCCTCCGCGCTGGCGGACCTGCTGGAGCTGGAGGACGCGCTCTCCCAGGGCCACGCGGAGCCGGAGCTCATCATCGGCGCGAGGGACGCCCGGCGCAGCCTCACCGAGCCCTCCTTCGTCGGCCGCCACGAGGAGGTCGCCACGCTGGAGCGCGAGCTCGAGCGCACGCTGACGGACCCGGGGCGACTGGTGGTGGTGGAGGCCGAGTCCGGCGGCGGCAAGAGCCGGCTGCTCGAGGAGCTCTCCGCCCGCGCTCCAAGACACCACGCGTGGGTGCTGCAAGGACAGGCGCAGGACCAGGCGGCGCGGCGGCCCTTCCAGCTGTTCACCGGCGTGGCCTCGGCCATCACCCAGGCGCTCGCGGCGCGGCCCGCGCTGGCCGAGGCGCTGCGGGGGCGGCTCGCCGGACAGGAGGCGGGGCTGTGCACGGTGCTGCCGCAGCTGGAGCCGCTCCTGTGTCCCGCGCCGCACGCCTCCGCGCGGGCGCTGGGGCCCGAGTCCCTGGGTGAGAGCCGCGGCATCCAGGCACTCACCGCGCTGCTCGGCGCGCTGGGCACGCGGGACGAGCCCGCCGTGGTGGTGCTCGACGACTGTCAGTGGGCGGATGAGCTGACCCTGCGGGCCCTGGAGGGTTGGTCCCAGGCGAGGCGACAAGGACAGGGACGGGTGCTCGTCATCGTCGCCTTCCGTGGCGAGGACATCGGCCCCACGCACGTGCTGCGCAAGCTGGCGCCCACGGTGCACCTGCGCTTGTCCGCGCTGGGCGCGGCGGAGGTGACGCGCCTGACGGAGTCCATGGCGGGCACGCTGCCCCGCGAGGCCACGGAGCTGGTGACGCGGCTGTCCGAGGGCAACCCCTTCATGGCGAGCGCGGTGCTGCACGGGCTGGTGGAGGACGGCGTGCTGGTGCCGGGGCCCTCCGGCTGGAGCGTGGAGCCGGCGGCGATGGCGCACGCGCGCTCGTCCCGACAGGCCGCGGGGTTCCTGGTGCGGCGTCTGCGTCTGTTGCCCCTGGCCTCGCGGCGCCTCTTGTCGGTGGGCGCGGTGCTGGGCAAGTCCTTCGAGCTGTCGCGCCTGGAGGCGCTGTCGGGCGTGTCCCGCGAGGACCTGAGCGCCGCGCTGGAGGAGCCGCGTCGCCGACACATGCTGTGGGAGGAGGGCACGCGCTACACCTTCGTGCACGACAAGCTGCGCGAGGTGCTGCTGGACATGCTGACGCCGCAGCGACGGCGGGAGCTGCACCGGCAGGCGGCGCGCTCGGCGGCGGCCCAGCCGACGAAGGACTCGTTCGAGCTGGCCTACCACTTCGACGCGGCGGGTGAGTACACGCAGGCGCTGCCCCACGCGCTCGTCGCGGCGGAGCTGGCGCGCGGGCGGTTCGCGCTGGAGTCCGCGGAGCTCAACTACCGCATCGCCGAGCGCGGCGCGGCGGGCGCGGACGCGGGCACCCGCTTCCGCGTGGCGGCGGGCCTGGGCAACGTCCTCATGCTGCGCGGCCGCTACGAGGAGTCCCGTCAGCAACTGGAGCGCGCGCAGTCACTGGCGCGGGAGAAGCAGGAGCAGGCGCGCATCCTCGGCCAGCTGGGTGAGCTCGCCTTCAAGCGCGGCGACTTCGGCGAGGCCACGGTCGCGCTGGAGCAGGGCCTGAAGCTGATGGGACGCTGGGTGCCGCCCCGGGGCGTGCTCACCGGCGCGAGCGCGGCGTGGGAGATCCTCGCGCAGGCCGCGCACACGGTGGCGCCGCGCTGGTTCCTCGCGCGGCGTCCCATCGAGGGCGGCACCGAGGACCTCCAGGCCGTGCGGCTCTACAGCCGGCTCGCGTATGGCTACTGGTACCGGCGTGGCCGCGCGGCGGTGCTGTGGGCGCACCTGAGGGACCTGAACCTCGCGGAGCGCTATCCGCCCACGCCCGAGCTGGCGCAGGCGTACTCGGAGCACTCGCCCGCGCTGACCACCCTGCCCTGGTTCGAGCGGGCCTACGCGTACGCGGAGAAGTCGCTGACCCTGCGCCAGGAGCAGAACGACATCTGGGGCCAGGGCCAGACGCTGCACTTCTACGGGCTCGCCTGCTACGCGTCCTCGCGCTTCGAGGACTGCATCGAGAAGTGCACCCAGGCCATCCGGCTGCTCGAGCGCACCGGAGACCCGTGGGAGGTGAACAACGCCACGTTCCAGGTGGCCATGGCCCTCTACCGCCTGGGCCGGCTGCGCGAGTCGCTGGAGACGAGCCAGCGGCTGCACGCGGCCGCGCTCGCGCTGGGGGACCGCTACTCGGTGCGGCTGGGCCTGGAGGCCTGGGCGAAGGCGTCGGACGGGAGGCTGCC
Organism: Myxococcus sp. AS-1-15; assembly: GCF_020037055.1. Classification (NCBI taxonomy): domain Bacteria; kingdom Pseudomonadati; phylum Myxococcota; class Myxococcia; order Myxococcales; family Myxococcaceae; genus Myxococcus; species Myxococcus sp. AS-1-15. The sequence continues at coordinate 60,420 of NZ_JAIQDF010000003.1, forward strand.
GGGCGCGCTGCTGGAAGGAGAGCTGACCAACCCGGACCAGCCGGACCCGCAGAGCTTCGCGGGCGTGCTCCAGGCGGACGCCCTCCACCGGATGCGCCAGGGCGACGCGGCGGGCGCGGTGGCGGTGCTGGAGCGCGCCGCGCGGCTCGTCGACGAGGCCCACCTGCGTCAGGAGTACGTGGCCCCCATCACCCCGCTGCTCGCCACCGCGCTGCGCCAGCTCGCGGAGGCCACCTCACCCCTGGCCGCCGGAAGGCGCCGCGCCCTGCTGGAGCGCGCCGAGAAGACGGCGAAGGCCGCGCATGCCCTGGCGCGCACCTACCGCAACAACCTGCCTCACGCCCTGCGGGAGCGGGCCCTGGTCGCCGCGCTGCGGGGCCAGGAGCGCCGGGCCCGTCAATGGCTCGAGCAGTCCCTCCAGGCCGCGCGCGACCTGAAGATGCGCCACGAGCACGCCCGGAGCCTGAAGGCGCGAGGAGAGCTGGGGCGCGCCCTCGGCTGGCCCGACGCGGAGGCGGACCTGTCCGTGGCCACGCGCGAGCTGGCGGAGATGGAGGAGGGCCTCTCGCCCGAGGTCGCGGAGCCGGGTGGCACCCGCGCGCTCTCGCTGGTGGACCGCTTCCCGCGCGTGCTGGAGGCGGGGAGGCGGCTTGCTTCGGCCCTGTCGCGCGAGGCGGTGTTCGAGGCCGTGCGCCAGTCCATGCTGGAGCTGCTGCGCGCCGAGCACTGCGCCATCGTGGACCCGCGCGTGCTCACCGAGGACGAGGACACCGAGGGCCCCAGCCGCACCGCCATCGCCCGCGCGATGGAGACGGGCCGCATCACCGTGATGGGCCAGGGCCTTCCGGGCGGGGCGAGCGAGAGCATGGAGCTCGCCGGGGTGCGCTCACTCTTGTGCGCGCCGCTCCAGGTCCGGGGCAAGACGGTGGCCTGCGTCCTGGCCACGCACCGTCAGGTGGGCGCGCTGTTCGGCGAGGTGGAGGAGCACCTGGCGGAGTTCGTCACCGTGCTCGCGGGCACCGCCCTGGAGAACGCGGAGAACTTCGAGGCCGAGCAGGAGGCGGTGCGCCGCCGCGACGATTTCCTCTCCATCGCCGCCCACGAGCTGAAGACGCCGCTCACCTCGCTGCAGCTCCACATCCAGGGGCTCCAGGCCCAGGTCCGCGCCAGCGGCGACGCGGGGCTGTCCCCCCGCAAGCTCTCCACCAAGCTGGAGTCCGCCTCCGCCCAGACGCAGCGGTTGGGGCGGCTGGTGAGCGACCTGCTGGACATCTCCCGGCTCGCCCAGGGGCAGCTGCACATCAAGCTCTCGGAGGTGGACCTGGTGGCGCTCGTCCAGGGGCAGCTGGAGCGCAGCCGCGAGGCGCTCGTGCGCGCGGAGTGCCCGGTGCGGCTCGACTCGCGAGTCCCCCGGCTCACCGGCTCCTGGGACGCGATGCGACTGGAGCAGGTGGTGGGCAACCTCCTCTCCAACGCGATGAAGTACGGCGCCGGCAAGCCGATTGAAATCACCCTGGGCGAGGAGAAGGGCGGACAGGCGCTGCTGCGGGTGCGCGACTCCGGCATCGGCATCGCCGACGAGGACCGCGCGCGCATCTTCGGCCGCTTCGAGCGCGCGGTGTCGGTGCGACACTACGGCGGCTTCGGGCTGGGCCTGTGGATTGTCCGCGAAATCGTCCAGGCCCTGGGCGGCGCCATCGCCGTGGAGAGCACGCCGGGTGAGGGCTCCACCTTCACCGTCACCCTGCCCCGCGCCGGGCCTGCCTCCTCACCGCAGGAGTCCCCGGGCCCTCCGGTGCACTGAGTTCGTCAGCGGCGCACGAGCTCCAGGTAGATGACGTTGTCCTGGCCGTCCCGGAACAGCCGCACGGAGTCGAGCCGCTCCAGCGGCACCTCGCCGAGGAAGCCGCGCAGCTCATCCTCCTCGCGGTACAGGAGCCACCAGTCCATGAAGGCCTCCATGTAGCCGGTCTCCGGCGGGAAGCGCGCGAAGTTGGCCACCAACAGCCGCCCCCGCGCGCGCAGCATGTTGAAGAGCAGCCCCGTCAGCCGCGTGGCGACGGAGTCGGACAGGTAGTCGTACAGGCCCGCGGAGTAGATGAAGTCCAGGTCCGCGAAGGACTCCTTGCCCGCGAGCAGCGCGCGCACCGAGCCGCAGTGAGGCTTCACCACGTCGAGCGGCTGGTGGTGGGAGATCTCCGCCAGGCTCAGCGCATCCTGGTCGAACGCGATGAGCTCCCGCACGCGCCGCTCCCGCACCGCCGCCGAGGCCTCCGCCTCGCGCAGGTGGCCACACGCCACGGAGAGGATGCGCGCCTCGCCCGGCACCCGCTCGGCCGTGGCGTCCAGCTCGCGCGCGAGCAGGTCCCGCCGCTCGCGCACGCTCACCGCGCTGGGCTGCTGGTGCATGTACCGATAGATTTCCCGGCCCGCGTGGAGCTCGTCCGCGGCGTGGTCCAGGTAGAGGTAGTCGATGAGCGCCGCGTCGCCCGCGTACCCCCGGGGCCGCTCGAAGGCGCGGCGGGTGAAGGGACACTGGTGCAGGAACGAGCGCAGCGGGTGCTTGCGCGCGGTGTCCTGACAGAAGACCTTCCAGTCCTCCGGGCTCCAGCGGCGCCGCAGCGTGAGCAGCCCCAGGTGCAGCGAGTGCATGTCCTGGTGCAGCACGTCATCGTCGGCCTCCAGCATCCGCGCGTGGATGCCGTCGAGCCACACGCGAGCCTCCGCGAGAGCCTCCTCGGCTGGACGCTCCGGGACGGGCAGGACGAGTTGGTTGCGCTCGCGGTGACGGACAGGCTCGAGCGCGCGTCGGACCAGGGGCCTCTGGGGGTCTTGCATCGTCCAACACAACCCCGGAGGGCCCCGGCTCCTCTTCCCGCGAAAAACCCTCGCCCGCTCGCTCCTTGAAGCGGGCTCGCGAGCGCATGCAATCCCGCCCGACGTCGTTCGTGTACAAGGCGGGACACCGGGCGGCGACGCCGCTTCCGGGTTCCACACCCCCACTGGAGTCCACCATGCCGTCCTGGTTCACCGTGTCGCGGGCCATGGCCCTCGCGACCCTCGTCCCCTCCCTCGCGCTGGCCAATCCCGCCGCGCCCAAGGCCGCCGCGTCCGGCAAGGCCAAGGTCGAGCGCGCGTCCACGCGCCCCTCGAAGCACTACACCATCGAGCAGTTCATGAAGACGACCCTGATTCGGGGCGCGTCCTTCTCCTCCGACGAGCAGCGGGTGCTGTACTCGTCGAACCAGACGGGCATCTACAACGTCTTCTCCGCGCCGGTGAAGGGCGGCAAGCCCACCCAGCTCACCCGCTCCACCACGGACAGCACCTTCGCGGTGAGCTACTTCCCGAAGGACGACCGCATCCTCTTCACGCGCGACCAGGGCGGCAACGAGCAGCATCACCTCTACGTGCGCACGCCCGACGGGAAGGAGAAGGACCTCACCCCGGGCGACAAGCACCGCGCCGTCTTCTTCGGCTGGAGCCAGGACGAGGCGGGCTTCTACGTCCTCACCAACGAGCGCGACGAGCGCTTCATGGACCTGTACCGCTACGACGCGAAGACGTTCGAGCGCACGCGGCTGTACCAGAACGAGGACGGCCTGGACGTGGGCGCCGTGTCCGCGGACGAGCAGTGGCTCGCCCTGGAGAAGACCAACACCACGGCCGACAGCGACGTGTACCTGCTGAACCTCGCCACGAAGGAGCGCAAGCACATCAGCCAGCACCAGGGCACCGCCACCTGGAGCCCCGCCGAGTTCGACACCACCTCCACCGCGCTCTACCTCATCACCGACGAGGGCTCCGAGTTCACCCGCGTGGTGCGCTACGTGCTCGCCACCGGGAAGATGGAGGAGGTGGAGAAGACGGACTGGGACGTGATGTACACGTACTTCTCCCGCAACGGTGCGCTGCGCGTCACCGGCATCAACGCGGACGCCAGCACCGTCATCCGCGTGCAGGACACGAAGACGGGCAAGCAGCTGGAGCTGCCCCGGCTGCCCGAGGGTGACATCACCAGCGTGTCCATCGGCCGCGGTGAGAAGCGCCTGGCCTTCCACCACCGCGGGGACCGCTCGCCCAACAACCTCTACGTCTTCGACCTCACGACGAAGAAGGCCACGCGCCTGACAGACAACCTCACCACCGAAATCGACGCCAAGGACCTGGTCGACGCGGAGGTGGTGCGCTTCAAGTCGTTCGACGGGATGGTGATTCCCAACATCCTCTTCAAGCCGCACCAGGCCACCGCCCAGACGCGGGCGCCCGCGCTCATCTGGGTGCACGGCGGCCCCGGTGGCCAGTCCCGCAAGGGCTACAGCCCGATGATTCAGTACCTGGTCAACCACGGCTACGTGGTGCTGGCCATCAACAACCGGGGCAGCTCCGGCTACGGCAAGACCTTCTACACGGCGGATGACCAGAAGCACGGCAAGGAGCCGCTGCTCGACTGCGTGGAGGCGAAGAAGTACCTGGCCAGCCTGCCATACGTGGACGGCGAGCGCGTGGGCATCATCGGCGGCAGCTACGGCGGCTACATGACGCTGGCCGCGCTGACGTACCACCCGGGCGTCTTCAACGTGGGCGTGGACATCTTCGGCGTGTCCAACTGGCTGCGCACCCTCAAGAGCATGCCCGCCCACTGGGAGTCACGGCGCCAGGCGCTCTACCAGGAGGTGGGCAACCCCCAGACGCAGGAGGCGATGCTGCGCGAAATCTCCCCCCTGTTCCACGCGGAGAAGATTCGCCAGCCGCTGCTCGTCATCCAGGGCGCCAATGACCCGCGCGTGCTGCAGGCGGAGTCGGACGAAATCGTCCAGGCGGTGCGCAAGAGCAAGGTCCCCGTCGAGTACGTCCTCTTCCCCGACGAGGGCCACGGCTTCACCAAGAAGAAGAACGAGGAGGAGGCCTACTCCCGCACCCGCGCGTTCCTCGACCAGTACCTCAAGAAGCCCGCCAGCGGCCCCACCAACTAGGCCCCCGCGTCCGGTGCGCGTCCGAAGCCGCGCGCACCGGCGCCTGCTCGGGCTCCACCTCGCGCGACGCTGCGTCCCCGAGCGCCTCCAGCAGGGCCTCCATGGACGCGAAGCGCTGCTCGGGGCGCTTCTCCAGACACCGCCGCACCACCGCCTCCACCGCTTCCGGCACGGCCAGGTCGGGCCGCAGCTCCGAGAAGCGCGGAGGCATTTCCTTGTGGTGGGCGAAGACGAGTTCGAGCAGGTCATCCGACTCGAACGGCACCCGCCCCATCAGCATGTGGAAGAGCACCCCGCCCAGCGAGTAGATGTCCCCGCGCGCGTCCGCCACGTGCCGCGCCCGCTCCGGCGCCATGTACGCGGGCGCGCCGAGCCCCGCGTCGCCCTCGGTCAGCTCCCGCACCGACAGCCGGGCCGACTCCGACATCACGGGCCGCGTGCGCCCGAAGCCGCGCAGCTTCACGTGCGCCCCCGCCTCCTCCACCAGCACGACGTTGCCCGGGGACACGTCCCCGTGCACCACGCCCCGCTGGTGCGCCTGACGCAGGGAGCGCCCCAGCGCCCGGGCCCACGCCACCGCCCGCGCCCACGGCAGCGGCCCCGAGGCGAGCACCTCCTGCAGCGTGCGCCCCTCCAGCCACTCCGTGGCCACGAACAGCGTCCCGTCCTCCAGCCGCCCCGCGTCCAGCACGGTGACGGTGTGGGGATGGGCGAGCCTGGCCGCGGCGCGGGCCTCCTGGAAGAAGCGGCGCGGGGCCTCCAGGTCCTCGAAGGGCGCGCCCAGCACGCGCAGCGCCACGGTGCGCTCCAGCGGGAGCTGGAGGGCCCGGTACACCCGCTGCGTGCCCGGACCCTCCAGCGGCGCCACCACCTGGAAACGGCCCTGCAACACCTGCCCGACGAGCGGGTCCGCGCCCCAGGCCGTGGGGGTGCTGGGGCTTGCCTGTCGGTCGGTGCGCATCATGAGGGGCCTCGCTCTTCGACTTGCGTCAGGCCCGGAGCGGGTTCACCGCCGCCGGGCACTCCCAATACGTGTACTCACAGGTCTCCAGGCGCTCATCGCAGGGGACCTTCACCACCGTCATCAGCTCGCACGGGTGACGGGGTGCTTCCGTCTCCCGCGCGCCTATCGCCCGTGCGTCCTCGCTCCGGACGGCCTTGGGAGCCTCGGGCGGAGCCACCACGGCCCGGCGCTCCGTCCTGCCCTTGCCATGCGCCGACACCGGCGCCTGGGCTTCCCGTCGTGCCTCTCCGGCGGGCAAATCCCCCGGCGGACAGGCTCCCGGCAGCAGCCCCGGCACGGTGCCCAGCACCGCGCCCAGGACATACAGCTTCCTGTTCATGTAACCCCCTTGCCGGCTCGAACCGCCGGCCACGCCCTACGACGCAGGCCAGTACCGGTTCGGCGGCAGGGACGTCACTAGCCGGGGGGTCTGACATTCCCGGCGCTTCTGGACAGGGTGGCCTTTGCCACCCGTCTTCGGGGGCAGGTGAAGCGTCGGGTATCGGAGTGTCACCGGCTGAGGCTAGGATGGCACGCCTTCGGAGCCGTCACCGCCCATGCCATTCCAGATCACCGTTCACGCGCAGGACCGAATCCTCGAGGTCGTCTATCCCCCGCAGGTCACCTCGGCGGACCTCACCGAGTACCTCACGGAGGTGAAGAAGGCGATTGTCGGCTTCGCGGGGGAGTGGTCCGCGCTGGTGGACCAGTCCCAGCTGCGGGTGATGCCCACCGACGTGGTGGCCTCCATGGCGGCGCTCAACGCGTACGCGCAGTTGCACGGGATGAAGCGCTCGGCGCGGGTCGTCAGTGACGCCCCCTCCGGCCTGCAGGCGTGGCGGATGACGAAGCGGGCCATGCTCACCATCCCCACCCGCACGTTCGAGACGAAGCCGGAAGCCCTGGAGTGGCTGCGCAACCCCGAGGCGGACTGAAGCACCCCGCCCTGCGCGGCCCCGGCGTCTCCGGTAGAGTGTGAGCCCCGCCCGGCCTTGCGGGCGGGCCCGTTCCACTTCAGGAGTCGTCTCTTCATGCACCACATCCGGAATGGCGCCGCCCGGCAGCTCTTGGGCGCGCTCCTGTGTTCTGTCGCCGTCACCGCCTGTCAGCCGGGCCCCGAGTCCCCCACGGGTGAGCCGGAGGTGCCGGAGGAGACGGGCTCCGGCGAGAGCCCCGTGGTGTACGGCACGGATGACCGCTTCGACGTGTACGCGCACGCCAACGCCACGCTGCGCCAGCGCGCCGAGCAGTCCACCGTGGCGCTGATGTCCCCGGACATGCTCGACACGTCCAACCCGGACGACGTCGGCTTCTACGCCTACACGCTGGGCGAGTACGAGAACCTGTGCAACAACCAGCGCTTCTGGAACGACCCGGCGGCCGCGTGGTGCTCGGGCACGCTCATCGACGATGACCTGGTGCTGACGGCGGGCCACTGCGTGGAGAACGCAGCCGACTGCGCCGACACGCGCTTCGTCTTCAACTACTACAACACGGGCGCCGACACCCTGCAGAAGGTGACGACGGCGGACATCTTCTCCTGCAAGGCCATCGTCACGCGGCGGCTGGACTCCGGCAGCGGCAGCACGAACCTCGACTACGCCATCATCCGGCTGGACCGCTCCGCCGCGCCGCGCTTCACCCCCGCGCCCGTGCGCTCGGGCAACACCGCGCTGACGGCGGGCGAGGGCGTGGCCGTCATCGGCTCGGGCAGCGGCATCCCCTTCAAGATTGATTCGGGCGGCAAGGTGCGCACCGCGCGCGCCAGCACCCTGGACTACTTCGTCGCCACCACGGACACCTTCGCGGGCAACTCCGGCTCGGGCGTCTACGAGACCGCCAACCACACGCTGGCCGGCATCCTGGTCCGCGGCGACGAGGACTACGTGCGCAGCGGGAGCTGCTACGTCGTCAACAACTGCCCGGAGACGGGCTGCGGGGGCGAGGAGATCACCTACGTCCAGCCCGCCATCACCGCGTTCTGCAAGGTGGCCACCAGCCAGCGCCTGTGCGGCACCACGCAGCCTCCGACGGGCGGCTCCACCTTCACCTTCTCCGCCCAGAACACCTACAGCGCCACGGTCAACACCACCCACAAGACGGTGGCGCTGACGGCGGGGCAGAAAATCACCGTGGGCACCTGCGGCGTGCCGGACGCGGCCGTCGTCGGTGACTCGTACCTGCGCCTGTTCGGCCCGAGCGGCCTGCAGGTCGCGGAGAACGACGACGCGTGCAACGGCCGGGGCTCCCAGCTGAGCTTCACCGCGACGGCGGCGGGCACCTACGAGGTCCGCGCGGGCTGCTACGACACCACCACCTGCTCGGGCACCGTGGCCTGGAAGCTCGAGGGTGGCGGCTCCACCCCCGCGCCCACCAGCGGCACGTTCGACTTCTCCGCCACCGCCACCAACAGCGCGCGCACGGGGACCACGAACCAGGACGTCACCCTCACCGCCGGCCAGTCGCTGTCCTTCGGCACCTGCTCGATGACGGGCGCCTCCGGCACCGGCGACACCTTCCTGCGCCTGTACAACAGCGCGGGCCAGCAGGTGACGAGCAACGACGACGCCTGCGGCTCGCTGTCCCACGCCACCTACACCGTGCCCGCGGGCGCGGGCGGGACGTACCAGATTCGCGCCGGCTGCTACGGCGCCACCACCTGCTCCGGCACGGTGGCCTGGACGCTCCGGTAGTCCCCGCTGATGCAAGTCACCTGACTCACCGAGGCGGGCGGTCCGTGGAAGACGGGCCGCCCGCTTCTGTCTTCGGGGCCACTTCCTCCACGCACGCCGGGCCAGCGGCCTGCCTGCCCGAGACACCGGCCTCTCCCGCCTGCTCAAGCCGCGCTTGACACACCGGGGGCCCGGGAATAACGCACGGCGACATGAGCACTGCCCGGTTCCCGCCGTCCCCGACGCGCCCGATTCTCAACGAGGGTCCGTTCCGCGCCCTGCTGCTGGAGAACATCCACCCGTCCGCGGAGGAGCTGCTGGCCGCCGAGGGCTTCCAGGTGGAGCGCGTCAGCTCCGCGCTCAAGCCGCTGGAGCTGGCCGAGCGGCTCAAGGGCGTGCACCTGCTGGGCATCCGGAGCAAGACCACGGTGCCCTCCGAGGCACTGGTGCATGCGGAGGAGCTGCTCGCCATCGGTGCCTTCTGCATCGGCACCAACCAGGTGGACCTGACGGCCGCCAACACGCACGGCATCCCCGTCTTCAACGCGCCCTTCAGCAACACGCGCAGCGTGGCGGAGATGGTCATCGCGGAAATCATCGTCCTCACCCGCCAGCTCTTCGACCGCAGCCGCGAGGTGCACACCGGCCAGTGGCGCAAGGTGGCCACCGGCAGCCACGAGGTGCGCGGCAAGACGCTGGGCATCGTCGGCTACGGCCACATCGGCTCGCAGCTGGGCGTGCTCGCCGAGTCCCTGGGCATGCGGGTGGTGTACTTCGACGTGATGACGAAGCTGCCGTTGGGCAACTCGCGCTCGGTGGCGACGCTGGACGAGCTGCTCGCCGAGTCGGACTTCGTGACGCTGCACGTGCCGGCGCTGACGTCCACGCACATGATGATGGGCGCCGAGCAGTTCGCGAAGATGAAGCGGGGCGCGAGCCTCATCAACGCCAGCCGGGGCACGGTGGTGGACATCGCCGCGCTGGCGGCGGCGCTCAAGTCCAAGCATCTGGGCGGCGCGGCGGTGGACGTGTACCCGGAGGAGCCGGAGGGCAACTCGGACGGCTTCGTGACGGAGCTGCAGAACCTGCCCAACGTGGTGCTCACGCCGCACATCGGCGGCTCCACCGAGGAGGCGCAGGCGTCCATCGGCAAGGAGGTGGCCGTCAGCCTCTCCAAGTTCTTCCGCACGGGCGCGACGACGGGTGCGGTGAACTTCCCCATGGTGGAGGCGCCGCTCATCCCCGGCACGCACCGCATCCTCAACGTGCACCGCAACATCCCGGGCGTGCTGCGCGACATCAACCGCATCGTCTCCGACCTGAACGCCAACATCCACGCCCAGGTCCTCAGCACCGACGCCAACATCGGCTACCTGGTGATGGACCTGGACCAGGACGTGTCGCGCCCGGTGTGTGACGCCATCGCGGGCCTCACCACCGACATCAAGACGCGCATCGTCTCCTGACCGCGCGCCGCGCCGCGCTCAGGCGTCCAGCACCTTCCCCGGGTTGAGCAGTCCCCGGGGGTCCAGGGTCCGCTTGAGCGCGCGCAAGAGCACCAGCTCCTCCTCCGAGCGCGAGTAGCCCAGGTAGTCCTTCTTCAACAGGCCGATGCCGTGCTCCGCGGAGATGCTGCCCGCGTGCTTCCTCACCAGCTCGAACATGGTGGGGTCCGCCTGCTTCGTGTGGGCGAGGAACTCCGCCTTGTCCATGGCGTCCGGCTTCATCACGTTGACGTGCAGGTTGCCGTCGCCGATGTGGCCGAAGAGGCAGATCTCCCACCCCGGGTAGCGCGCCTGGAACACGGCCTCCAGCTCCGCGCAGAAGGCCTCCAGGCCGGCCACGGGCAGCGAGATGTCGTTCTTGTGGGGCAGACCCGTGGCGGACAGGCTCTCGCTGATGCCCTCGCGCAGCGCCCACAGCTCCTGGGCCTGCGCGGCGCCCTGCGCCTGGGTGCCGTCCGTCACCAGCCCCCGCTCGAACAGCGAGCCCAGCCAGGCCTCCACCGCGGAGGCGTCACGCGACTCGGCCTCCAGCAGCACGTAGCAGCCGCTGTCGGCCTCGAACGGTGAGCGCAGCTTGCGGTGGCGCTGCACGCGGGAAAGGCAGCGGTCCGTGAAGAACTCGTAGGCGGAGATGACGAAGGCCGTCTGCTCGCGTGCGTCGCGGAACAGCCGCAGCACCGCGGCCACGTCCGGCACGGCGAAGAGGAAGACATCCTGCTTGCCGGGGACCTGCGTCAGCTTGAGCGTGGCCTCGGTGATGACGCCCAGCGTGCCCTCGCTGCCGATGAAGAGCTGGCGCAAGTCCAGGCCGGTGTTGTTCTTCTCCAGCGCGCCGTTGAGCTCCAGCACGCGGCCCTCCGCCGTGACGACCTGCAGGCCCAGCACCCAGTTGCGGGTGAGGCCGTAGCGGATGACCTTCACCCCGCCCGCGTTGGTGGCGATGTTGCCGCCCACGGTGCTGGAGCCCTTGGAGGCGAAGTCCACCGGCCACGTCAGGCCGTGCTCGGCGCAGTGGCGGTGCACCGCCTCCGTCACCGCGCCCGCCTGCACGCGCACCGTGTTGCCGAGCAGGTCCACCGGCCCCATGTGCGCCATGCGCCGCAGGGACAGCACCAGCTCTCCCTTGGCCGCCACCGCGCCGCCGGCCAGGCCCGTGCGCCCGCCGGAGGGCACCACCGCCACGCCGTGCCGGTGGCAGAGGGCGAGCAGCCGGGCGACCTCGTCCGTGGTGCGGGGCAGCGCCACCGCGCTGGGGGCAGGGGTGTACACGCGCGTCCAGTCGCGGCCGTACTCCTTCAGCTCCTCGGGCTCCCGGGTGAGAAAGTCCTGGGGGAAGCCCTCGGCGAGGGCGGCGAGGAAGTCGGCGGGGAGCGCGGCGTCGGACATGGCCCTCAGGCGTATTGCAGGCGCCCGCGTATGACAAGGCGCGCCGTGGGCCTCCGGTCGCCTGGATGACCGGCGGGAAATCCCGGGGAAAGGCCAGGAAAATCCCCTCGAGGTGTATATGCGGCGGGGCCTCGTGTGCCCTGCCCACCCCCGTCCCAGGTTGCCCCACATGTCCCCGAGTCGAGTCCTCCGAAACCTCGTGCTGTCGACCGCGGCCGCGCTGCTGCCCTCGACGCTGGCCTGGAGCGAGACGCCCCAGGTGGACGTGCCCTACGTCTTCGAGACGGTGGACAGCTACGCCATCACGGAGGCCAACGTCATCGAGATACGGGGCGTACTCCAGGGCGAGAGCGCCCCGCGGACCTTCGAGTTCGAGTTCTACTCGAACCCCGCGTACTACGACGCCAGCCAGCATGGCTCGCGGTGCGACCGGATGGCGCTGTTGGCCATGACGCGTCCGGGGCGCTACCTGCTTGAGCTGAAGGTCCAGCGATGGATTGGCGGACAGCCGTCCTGTCGCCTCACGCGTCGTACGGCGCAGCCCGCGCCCTGACGGCAAGGATGAGGGGCACATCCATGCGCACGATGCGAGGCAGTTGGCTGCCGCTCGCGCTGGCCCTGACGACACTCCAGGTCGGCTGTGGCAGCGGGCTCGAGAAGGGCGGCGAGGAGACACGACCGGACTCGGACGGCGATGGCGTCCTGGACGCGCAGGACTGCGCTCCGACGGACGGCCAGCGCTGGCGCGAGCTTTGGGGGTACGCGGACACCGATGGGGACGGCCGGGGGCATGGCCTCCGGGAGAAGGTGTGTGGCGCCCACGACCTGCCCCCGGGCTGGTCCGCCGTGGAGGGAGACTGCAACCCGACGGACCCTGGCACCTGGCGGGAAGTCCCAGGGCTGTATCCGGACCGCGACGGGGACGGGGCCACGGGTCCCAACCTCGTGAGGGCCTGCGTGGGAGAGCACGTGCTTCCCTACCGCGAGCAGCCGGGACCGCTGGACTGCGATGACGAGGACAGGCGCTACCAGGCGTCCACCTGGGTCTACCCCGACGCGGACGGGGATGGCGTGGGAGATGGCATCGAAACCTTCTCCATCTGCGCCCAGGACCCCCTCCCCGCGGGCTACGCGGCCCACTCAGGCGATTGCGACCCCACGGACCCGACGCGCAGCCAGACTCGCGTCTACCTGTACCGGGATGAGGACCTGGACGGGTATGGCCGGGAGTCGCCCGGCAGCCTCTGCCTGCCCCAGGGCGCGCCCCTGCCACCGGGGTACGTCGACCACTGGCTGTCGAAGGACTGCGACGAAGCGGATGCGACGCGGTTCCAGGTACGCGGCGTCTACACGGACAAGGACGGGGACGGGGCTGGCGACGGCGACATGCTGGCCCTGTGCATCGGCGACACGCCGCCCGCGGGCTACGTCTATTTTGGTGGAGACTGCGCGCCGGAGGACGCCACCCGCTGGCGGCTGCTCGACTACTCCTACCGCGACGCGGATGGCGACGGAGACACGGTGTGGTCGCCCGGCAACGTCTGCGCCGGCACGGAGCTTCCGCCGGGCCACCTCACCACCGCGCGAGGGGAGGACTGCGATGACCGGGATGCCACGGTGCGCGTGCGCTGGGACCTCTACCGGGACGCGGATGGAGACGGCGTGGGCGTGGGCCCCAGGGTCCCCGTGTGCGCGGGCACCACACGGCCCTCGGGCTACGCGACGACGGGCGAGGACTGCGCGGACGACGACGCCGCGCGGTGGCAATGGCTGTCCTATGCCTATCGGGACGTGGATGGTGACAGGTACACCGTGGCCGCCCCGGGCCAGCTCTGCGCGGGCGAGGCGCTGCCCGCCGGCTATCTCAACCTCTCCGTGGGCCCGGACTGCGACGACATGAACGCGTCGGTGCACAAGACGCTGCGCACGTGGCCGGACCTGGATGGGGACGGCGTGGGCGCGGGCGTCGCGGAGGACCAGTGCACGAACGGGCAGACGCCCGCGAACAGGTCGCTGCTGGGGAGCGACTGCGCGGACGACGACTCAAGTCGCTGGATGAGCCATTCGTATCGGCACGTGGACCGCGACGGGGACGGCTTCACCACGCCCGAGTCCGGCACGCGCTGCGCCGCCGCCACGCTCCCCGCGCCCTACTTCCTCCAGGCCACGGGCAATGACTGCGATGACACGAACGCGGCGCTCATCCGCTGGGCCGTGCTGTACCCGGACAACGACGGCGACGGCGTGGGCACCGAGCCCCGACGCATCCTGTGCATCGGCACCACCGTGCCTCCGGGCATGTCCATCTTCGGCGACGACCCGAACGACCATGACCCGTCGACGATGACGGACCCCGAGCACGAGGCGCTCGAGACCTTCATCCTCGACTTCTGAAGAACATTCCATCGTGTGACATCGGACGAACGCTCGTCCGGTGCCGGAGCGGGACACAGCGACAATCAAGCCCTTGCATTCATGCGAGGGCGGGTCCATTGTGTTTGACGGCGCGGGCAACCGCGCTGTCCATGACCTCCTCCAACTGACACCTCCGCTCCTCGAAGCGCACCTCGCCCTCGGCTCTGTCTTGAGTCCGTGCGGGCGTCGAACGTGCTCGGCGTGAGTCCACGCGGACAGCGGAGTTGTTCCCCAGGCATCCAGAGCGTGCGCCACGAGCCCTCACGGCCCGTGACGCGTCCCTTCCCTGTCCCACCGCGGCCTTCCGGCGCGGAGCGCCACCCGTGCGCGCGGCGGGACACAGCCACTCCCGAGGTCTCCGTATGCAATCCCAGACGCGCAAGCTCACGTACCACGTCGCCACCACCCTCGACGGCTACATCGCCCGCGAGGACGACTCCTTCGACTGCTTCGTCTTCGAAGGCGACCACGCCACCGAGTACATGGCCACGCTGCGGCACGACTACGACACGGTGCTGATGGGCCGCCGGACGTATGACGTCGGCCTGAAGTTCAAGGTCACCGACCCCTACCCGTACCTGGAGACGTTCGTCGTCTCGCGCAGCATGAAGGAGGCGCCGAATCCCCGGGTGAAGCTCATCTCGGACGACGTCGTCGGCGCGGTGCGCGCGCTGAAGGCGAAGGAGGGCAAGGGCATCTACCTGTCCGGCGGTGGCGCCCTGGCCACGCAGCTCTTCGCCGCGGGCCTGGTGGACGAGGTGCTCGTCAAGCTCAACCCGCGGCTGCTCGGCTCGGGCATCCCGCTGGTGTCCAGGCTGGACAGGCACCTCGAGCTGGCGCTGCGCTCGACCAAGGTCTACCAGAACGGCGTGGTGCTGCTGCGGTACGACGTCCAGCGCTGAGCGAGTGACCCACGGGAGGCACCCGAGGTGGGCCTGCTCACTTCGGGTGGCCTCCGCCCTCCGGCCAGAAGCCCAGCACCTTCTCCGTCGCGCCCAGCGAGGACCACTCCACCTGTCCGCTGAGCACCCGATGTCCGTGGGAGAGCGTCAGTCGCTTCCACAGCGGCACATCGCCGCGTCGAGAGGTCTCCCAGGCCGACCAGCTCACGCCCCCGGTGGCCTCCACCACGCGCGCCAGCACCCCGTCGAGCTCCGAGTCGGGCAGCCAGCGCAGTGAGTCCAACACCCAGTTCACCTCGGCCTGGATGGCGCTCGGCCGCCCCAGCACCGTGGCGAGCGCCTGGGGGCCCTGGCCATTGGGGATGAAGGACACGCCGCTCGGCCGCAGCATCGCCCAGCCCGAGCGCCCCTGCCCATCCTCTCGCAGCGTCGCCGGATAGAGGACCGCGTTCTCCAGCCGCACTCCGGAGCGCGCCAGCCCTCGCAGCGGAGCCTGCGTGTGCAGCTCGAGCAGCGTGGCGACCAGATTGGCCTCCATCAGGTAGGGCACCGTGACGCCCGGCGTCCCATCCACCCTCAAGGAGAACAACCTGCCCACCTGGATTCCGCCCGGCGCGATGGAGGACAGGGGCACCGACACGGCCTCGCCGAACACCGGCGTCCACATGAGCCGCTCGTTCGTCATCGTGAGCCAGCCGGAGCGCAGCAGCATCATGACCATCGGGACGACGAGGAGCGCCATCAACAACCAGCCTCCCACCGGGCGCCCATCCACCGGCAGGAAGAAGATGAGCGCGGACACGCCCAGCAGCGCCAGCGCCAGTGAGGACCAGCGCAGCGGTGTCTGACGGACAGGCACGGAGCCGGAGCGCTGCGTCTGGAAGAGCAGCACCTCGCCCTCCTGGAGGTTCTGGGACACCTGCTGCTTCGCCAGCGTGTCCAGCCGGCGCAGCTCCGTTGCCAGCGCGATGGGGCCGGACACGAACGCGTGGCGGGACAGCCGCCGACGCACCAGCGGTGCCAGCCGCCTCGAGCGCGCGTCCAGCTCGCGCAGCACGCGCATCAGGGGAAGCGACTCGGGCCAGGCCTCGCGCTCGGCGCGGCGCTTCGCGTGCTCCAGGGCCTCCGCGACGCGGGGTTGCTGCTCCAGCCACTCCTCGACGAGCGTGGGCTTCGCGCGCAGCTTGCGCTTCCAGGCGCGGCTGCGCAGCGCGGACTCCAGCGCGGCGATGTGCGCGTGCGCGGACTCCAGCACCTCGGCGCGGCCCTCCAGTTGGAGGCGCACGTCCTCGGAGGTGGGGCCTTCGCGAGGCGCCCGCTTGGCGAGGTCTTGTCGGGACATGGCTTCGGGCAAGGTTACCGGGTCGGCGCGCGGGATGCCCAGGCGTGGAGGCGCGCGAGGACGGCGCTCCGCTCCTTCGCGCCGGGCGTGCCCACGAGCGCCTCTTCGCCACGCACCAGGTGGACCTCCCGTGCGCCTTCGAGGCCTGGAGCCACCCGCACGTCCTCGGAAGACCAGGCCGTGCCACCGGTCGCCGCGACCGCGCGTGACAGCACGGCCTCCAACTCCGACTCGGGCTGCCAGCGAAGCCCCTCCAGCACCCAGGCCAGCTCCACGCGCCCGTCCAGCGCCCGCTCCCGGACCACACGCAGCCGACGCAACCTGCGCGGAATCCGTGAGCCCCGGGGCCAGCCCTCCGCCTTGCCCCGGCGCTCCAGGTGCTCCATCACCTCGGGCAACAAACCCTCCAGCTCGCGGACCTTGCGCAACAGGTCCGGCTTCTCGCGCAGGTGGCGCAGCCAGTGGCGTGATGCGAGCGCATCCACGAGCGGCGTGTAGCGATAGAGGGCCTCCTCGATGAACTCCACCCGGCCTTCCAGGCGGAGACGCAGGTCCTCTTCCGACGCTGGCGGCTCGGACGCGTTCGGACATCGCGCTCACAGGATAGACAGACAGGCGCTCGGGTTGGGAGCGACCGTTACCCTCCGACACCCCAGCCGTGGAGCAGTTGGAGGACCGTGCCTCGGTCGTCCGAGGCCGGCTTGCCCACGAGGACTTCCTTCCCTCGCGACAAGTGGACGTCCTGCTCCTCCTCCACGTCGGGAGACACGCGCACGTCCACGGAGGCCCAGGCGGCGCCCTGGGTCTGCGCGATGGCCCGCGCCAGCAACGCATCCAGCTCCGACTCGGGCTGCCAGCGAAGCGCCTCCAGCACCCACGTCAGCTCGACGCGTGAGTCGAGCCTCCGCCCCGTCGCGGCCTTCAACAAGGCCGCACCTGGGTCCGAGTCCAGGCCCGGAATGAAGTAGACGCCCCGGTGCGACAGCACGAGCTGCCCCGGCGTCCAGAGG
Source organism: Myxococcus sp. AS-1-15 (assembly GCF_020037055.1). Classification (NCBI taxonomy): domain Bacteria; kingdom Pseudomonadati; phylum Myxococcota; class Myxococcia; order Myxococcales; family Myxococcaceae; genus Myxococcus; species Myxococcus sp. AS-1-15. The sequence goes on from NZ_JAIQDF010000003.1 coordinate 77,631, forward strand.
TTGTTGCGACGAAGCTGCGCGGGATAGCTCACGAGCGTCACGGGCCGCTCGGCGCGCGAGGCGTTGGCACGGACCTGGGGCACGCGGAACAACTCGAGAAACACGCGCAGCCGCTCCACCTTCTCGCGCCCGAAGCGAGGCAGGTGGAGATACCGGTCACCGCGCACCGCCAACGTGCCCCAAGGCCCCTCTGGTTCGACGGCGCCGTCCCCCAGTGAGTCCAACCGCACGACCACCGGCGGATCGCCTCCCGGCGCCAGCCACACCAGCCGCTCCGGCGTCAGCCAGAGGACGCCGGGTGTACGACGTCGCAACAGGCTCGCGGTGAGGAGCAGCAGCAGCCACAGCGCGACCGCGGTGACCACGAGCGCCATCCCCCAATTGAACGAATTGCCCAGTCCATCGAACAGCACCGTGCCCAGGAACAAGCCCAGGACGAACTGCGCTGCGAGCACGTACTGCATCCCTCCTCCCGCCGAGCCGATGCGCAGCGAGAAGGGCTCCCCCGGTGTCCGCACGAGCGAGACATCCTGGAGACAAACCTCCTCGAGCTTCACGAGGGCATCCCGCAGCGGCAGCGACTCGGGGCGGCGGAGCAGCTCATCCAGCCGCCGGTCGACCAGGGTGGAGACTCGCGCCTGGAGGTCGCGCATGCGCCGCGCCGACGTGGGAATCCGGGCGTCGGCGGGCCAGCCCTCCAGCTCGCATCGGCGCTCCGTGCGCTCCAGGGCCTCGGTCAGCGAGCCCTCCAGCTCCCTGACCTCACGAAGCAGGCTCGGCGCGGCGCACACCTGGCGTCGCCAGCGACGGGACTCGAGCTGCTCGGCGAGCAGGCGGTAGCGTCGGAGGGCTGACTCGATGAGCTCCACCCGCCCTTCCAGGCGGCGGCGCAGGTCCCCCTCCGACGCCCGTGACTCCGACAGGGCGGCGCCGGTTCGGGTGCGTTCGGACATTGCGCGCACAGCATAGCCGGCGAGGCAGGGAGACGGGAGCAGCGCCCAGGTCAGGGGCCGCGCAGCGCTTCGTCCTTGCGCGCCGCGTCCCGGCGCGTGCAGCGCTTCCCCGGCGACCCACCCAGGAACATGAGCCCGTCCATCCCACCCGAGGTCCTCGTCGAGGTCGACCCGCTCCTGCTCTCCCGTGAGCTCTTCGCGGCCATCTCCATGCTGCGGAAGCGGACGGGCTGTCCGCTCGCCACGGCGGTCGAGCAGCTCACCTGGCGCTCCCAGGAGCTGGAGACGCTCCATCCCGCGTTCGGCGAGGCGGAGGCGGCGCGCCGGTGGAGGGAGAGCGCTCCCGAGGCGTGGCGAGCGCGGGCACGTGAAGCGCTCGATGCGCTCCCCCATCCTCCCGTGGCCATCGAGGTGCAATGGGATGGCGACTCGTTCGGATGGTCTCTCGATGTCTTCGCCATCCTGCCGGGTGCATCCACCGCGCATCCTCGCTTCACCTGCGTCCCGCTGGTGACGATGCGCCCCAGTGGCCAGACGATGGGCGACGCGCGTGTGCTCGCCATTGAAGTGGGCCAGCGGGCCCAGGAGCGCTGGGGCAGCCCCTTCTACTTCCCTGCGCTCGAGGAGAGTCCGGACGAGCCACGCTGGTGGGACACCCTGCCCGCCGAGCCAGGAGATGACGCGGGTTCGTGACGGCACGAATGCCCTGGAGCGGCGGACCACCCGGTGCACGCCGGGCCCGAGGCGCACCCCACGACGCACGGCTCGGGCATCGAACGCTCAACCGCTTCGCGCCCCCTCATGCGAAATGGGGCAGGCCCCTCGGGCCATCACTCACCTCGCTGCTCCCGCTCGAGCCGGCGCATCTGCGCCCACAGCCGCAGCTCGCGCGCGGCGTCCTCGTCGTCGGTGTCCCGCGACGAAGCGGTGGGGTACCCCGCTTCTTCCTGGACGGGATGCGCCGCCTGCCTCGGCTCTTCCTGACCGCTCTCGCCCGGCCACGTCTCCGTCCTTCCGGGAGTCGTCCGAGGCCCGCTCGCGACGTGCGGCTCGCGAGGCACCGGCTCCGCGTGCACGGGCGCGGCCTCGGCACCGGGCCGGCGCGGAATCCACAGCTCCGCGGTGGAGCGGGCACGAGGCACGGCCACGGGGCCCTGGACGCCGGAGGCCTGGGACGCGGAGATGCCCTGCGGCAGTCCCGACGAGCTGAGCCCATCATCGTTGTCCAGCTCCCCCAGCGGCGGCACGCACACCTCCGAGGGAGACACCGGCGTGGACTCGACGCGCACCGGATTGGGGAACGGCGCGCCCCGCAGCATCAGCGGGACAGGCGTCGTGGGCCCCTCCACGGGCAGCGGCGCGGGCTCCGCTTCAATGGGCGCGTGCGGCGGCGACGCGAAGGGATGAGCCCAGGCCCCTTGCGCCCCGGCCACCCCCGGAGCCGCCACCTCGGTGGAGTCCCGCGTGGGCGAGGTACTCACGGGCGGCGGAGAAGCCCCTCCCTCACGCCACATCGGCGCGGGGTTCTCTGTCGTGGCGAGGGACTCGACCCGACGGGACAGACGCGGAGCAGGAGGCCGCGTGCGGATGGAGGGCGACATCGCGGGAGGTGGAAGGGGACGCCGAGGCTCCGGGTCCGTCGCGTTGCCCGAGAGCATCATGCGCGCGCGAGCGGACAGATGCGCGTCACTCAAGGGCGGCGTGGGCACCTCGTCCGTCATCCCCTCGACCAGGTGGGGCGCGACCTTGCGCACCCGCGCCACCCAGTCCGCCGGAGGCCCCATGGCGCGCCGAGCCTGGACGTCCCGCACCCAGTGCTCCGGCGGCCCCACGCTCACCGCGGGCGCCGTCACCATCGTGATGGAAGCCAGGGGCATCGGTGGCCCCCGGGGCGCGGTGATGGGCGGCCCGCGGGTCGCGGGACACGCGCGCTCCGGAGTCAACCGCGCCTGGGAGAGCGCCGCGGCGAAGTCCGCCTCCTCCTCGGAGAGCACCGCCCGCGCCCAGTCCTTCATCCGCCGGGCGACGGAGCGCAGCCACCCACCGGGCACCTGTCCTCGCGCGCGGTCAACCACGGGTGATGGACTCGAAGACGAGGGTGAGTGAGTCGACGGCGATCTGCTGTCCGAGCACATCCAGCGGAGCCGCCCGCCACTTCTTCGGCCAGGCCTCGTTGAGGTCCCACCGCAGCTTCTGCGTCATCCCATCCCCGTCAAACAACAGCACGGAGACGTTCTTGCGCGACGGTCCCCCGTTCATCGACGCGAGGAACCAGTTCCACAGCTCCGGGGACTGCGTGACGCCGTAGCGCAGCGTCAAATCCCCGTGCATCACGGGCCCCGCGAGCCGCTCACGGGGATGCGGCGTGATGACCTCCACCTCCAGGTCGGTGCACTGGGTGAAGTGCCCCTCGCTCACCCCGTCGATGAGCAGCTTGAAGTTGTACGCGCGGAAGGGGTCCACGCGCGTGCCCATCCCCTGCTGCGATGGGGCCACCTCGGGCGCCTTGGCGTCAGTCATGGGTCACCTCCTCCACTTCGGCGAGGGAGCTCGGCACGTCAGTCCTCCTTCAGCGGCAAGTGGATGGGCAGCGGTTGGGGCTCGGCGGCCGGCGCCTCCACGGGCACCAGCTGGGTGATGACCGGGAAGCGCACGCGGTGAACCACGGACGCGGGCCGCTCGCGTCGGACCGGCAGGCGCACCCGGAAGCCGGGGCGCGGCGGCACGCGCAGCCCCGCCCAGAGCGTGGCGGGCACGGGCGTCAGGTCCACCTCGAACTCCGCCTCCTCCATCGCGGAGAAGACCAGCTCGCCGAGCAGCCGGTGCGCCTGTTCGGGAGCCTCCGCGCCGGCGGTGACCAGGTAGCAGACCGAGAACTGCAGCGGCCCCCGGCGTCCACCTCGCGCGGGAGGCGCGGGCCCCAGCTCCAGCAGGTACAGACACACTCCGCGCTCGATGACCTCCCGGTCCGGGACGCCGAGGTACACGGGCGCTTCGCCGGCGACGCGGCTCACCCATGCCTTCAAGCGTTGATCGACTTCGTCGATCATCCGGTCCCCCCAGGTCCTGGGCCGGCCTCCACGGAGCCTGTGAGCTCCGTGATATCCGGGCTCGCAAGGTCGCACCGACCGAGGGGCACCGGAAGTGCTCCCGGGGACAGCGCCGACGTCGCGAGCCCAACAGGCCCCCAGCCACGACACCCGCTTCGTCCGGCGGAGCACACGCGCGATGCACACGAATGAACCCACGACAAGTAGGCCCGGGGCGCACCTTCGACGCCTGGGCCGCACCAGGTGTCCATGGATGCGCGGGCATCGCGTCCTATCGTGGACCTCCTCGAAAGAACTCATGCCGCGCGCCCTCCTGCTGACCCTGCTGCTCGCCACGCTCGCGAAAGCCACACCCGCCGATTTCGCGTCCCCCACGTCCGAATCCCCCGAGGCGCTCGCGAAGGCGATGCCCGTGCTCGCCAGGGCCCTGCTGAAGGACCCTCCGGACGAGGACCTGGCCACCCGACTGGGCCAGCGCTTCCGGTTCCAGCTGGTGTCAGGTGACTTCGCGGGCGCGGTCGCGTCCATCCGCGAGCTCCGGCCCCTGTTGGAGGCGAACACAGCGACGCAGGGCATCACCTTCCTGCAGTACGAGGCCCACGCGCTGGCGAAGCAGGCCCAGGTCGAGCGCGGGACGCCGTACGCCGACGCGCTGCGCGGGGCGTTCGACCGGACCTTCGGCGCGCTGGAGGACCGGGTCGCGCTCGATGCGCGGGGGATGTTCCGCTTCGACCTGGAGCGGGCGCGACGGGAGCTGGACACCCGACTCGCCGAGGCGCGCAAGGCGGGACGGCTGACACGAGCCCAGGCGGTGGAGCTGGTGCGTCACTACCAGGTCCATCAGGTGTTCCAGGAGCTCTTGCCCGCGAGCGAGCCCCTGTGGGTCCGGGACGAGGCGCGCCGCTACGTCATCGAGGAGGACGTCCTGGTGCCCACGCCCGACGGGGCACAGGTGTCCGTGACCGTCGCGCGTCCCCGGAAGACCCAGGCGCCGCTGCCCACGGCGATGTCGTTCACCATCTACGCCAACGGCTTCAACAAGCAGGAGGCGGTGCGCTCGGCGGCGCATGGCTTCGCGGGGGTGACGGCGCTCACGCGAGGCAAGCGCAACAGTCCCGATGCGCCGGTGCCCTTCGAGCATGACGGGGACGACGCCATCGCCGTCATCGACTGGGTGAGCCGCCAGCCGTGGAGCGATGGGCAGGTGGGGATGTTCGGGGGGAGCTACGAGGGCTTCACGCAGTGGTCCGCGGCGAAGCGAGGGCACCCGGCGCTCAAGGCCATCATGCCGTCGGTGCCGGTGGCGCCGGGCATCGACGTGCCGATGCAGGGCAACGTCTTCCAGGGCTTCTTCTACCGCTGGCCGCGCTACGTCACGCTCGACAAGGGCCTGGCGGACGCGGACTACTTCGACGGGGCGCGGTGGGATGCGCTCCACGAGCGCTGGTACACGAGCGGCGAGCCCTATCGCGCGCTGGAGCGGCTGGACGGGCGTCCCAATCCCTTCTTCCAGCGCTGGCTGGAGCACCCGACGTACGACGCGTACTGGCGGAAGATGATTCCGTACCGTCAGGAGTTCGCGCGCATCCGCATCCCCGTGCTCACCACGACGGGCTACTACGACGGCTGTTCGTTGAGCGCGATGTACTACCTCACCGAGCACCTGAAGCACGCGCCGGACGCTCGCCACTACTTCGTCATCGGGCCCTACGACCACATGGGCGGGCAGCACGCGTCGAGCGATGAGCTGATGGGCTATCGCATCGACCCCGTGGCCCGACTGGACGTGCATGCGCTGCGCTACCAGTGGCTGGAGCACGTGCTGCGACAGGGGCCGCTGCCCGCGTTGCTGAAGGACCGCGTCAACTACCAGGTGATGGGGGCGAACACGTGGAAGCACGCGCCGGACCTGGCGCGTGTGAGCAACGGCGCGGTGGAGCTGTTCCTCGCGCCCTCGGCCACGGGCGCTCCGCACCGGCTGACGACAGTGGCGCCCGTGGCGGGGACCCGGCAGCGGCTGCGCGTGGACTTCAAGGACCGCTCGCCTGGGCCGCACTACGAGCCGTCGGACATCGTGTCCACGACGCTCGAGGCGCCGCGCGACGGCTTCGTCTACGTCGGCGAGCCGCTCACGCAAGCCCTGGAGGTGAGCGGGCTGTTCGCCGGGCGGCTCGACTTCATCACCAACAAGAAGGACTTCGACTTCTACGTGGTGCTCTACGAGCGCACGGCGAAGGGGGAGTACGTGTACCTGTCCTACGTGCTCCAGCGCGCCAGCCACGTGGCGGAGCGCGAGCAGCGGCGGCTGCTCGTTCCGGGCAAGCGCCAGCGCCTGACCTTCCAGAGCGGACGGATGACCAGCCGCAGGCTCGAGGTGGGGAGCCAGGTGGTCGCGGTGGTCGCCATCAACAAGCACGCGCAATCCCAGCTCAACCTGGGCACGGGCAAGGACGTCAGCGACGAGCGCCTCGCGGACGCGAAGACGCCCCTCGAAATCACCTGGCTGCCCGGGAGCCGGCTCACCCTGCCCGTGTGGAGGCAGCCCGCGCCCTGAGCCCTCGGGGGCTCACGGCCGCCTCGCCTCTCCCGTGGCCCGCTGGGACGTCGACGCGTCATGCCGCGCCCGCCACTGCCGCACCTCGCGCGCCAGCGCCTCCGTCGTCCGGGGCGCCTTGCGCAGCGCCTCCTCCGCCTGCCTCGCGAGCGTCCTCGCCTGCTCGCGCGAGCCGTCCGAATCCCACGTCGCCCGGGCCAGCCAGAACAGCGCCTTGGCCCGGTCCGCCGGAGTCACCTGCGCCTTGCCCGCCAGGAGCACCGCCTCCTGGAGCGTCGCGAGCGCCGCGCGCGGCCCCTCCAGCCTGCGCTTCGCCTCCGCCAGCAGCGTCAGTGTCGACACCAGCTTGGGGTGCTCGGGCCCAAGGCCCTTGCGCCGCATCGCGAGCGCCCGCTCGAACCCCGCGTGCGCCGCGCCCAGCCGCCCCTCCGCCAGGTCCGCCTTCGCCAGGTTCTGCAACACCGAGGCGACCCGCGGATGCTCCGGCCCCAGCGACTTCTCCCACAACCCACGCGCCAGCTGCAGCAGCGGCCGCGCCTTCCCAGGCTCCCCCAGGTCCAACATCACCGAGGCCAGGTTGTTGTACGTCAGCGCCAGGTCGGGGTGCTCCGGCCCCAGCAGCCGACGTTGCACCGCCAGCGCCTCCCCATAGGACTTCTGCGCCAGCCGCGACTCGCCCAGGTCCGCGTACGCAGTGCCCATGCTCGTGAGCACCGAGGCCACCCGCGGGTGCGTGTCCCCGTGCACCGCCAGCAACGCGGGCATCGCCTCCTCGTAGCGCGCCAGCGCCTCCGTGAGCCTGCCCTGGAGCTGGAGCGCGTCCCCCAGGTTGACGCGCACCATGTTCGTCGACGAATGCGCCGCACCCAGGCGCCGCTCCCCCAGCGACAACGCCTCCTCGTAGCGCGCCACCGCCTCCTCCACCCGCCCCTGCAGCCGCAGCGCCGTGGCCACGTTGTTGAGGTGGCTGACACACACCGGATGCTCGCGGCCGTACGCGCGCTGCTGCAGCTCCAGCGCGCGCTCGTAGTAACCGCGCGCCTCCTCGTAGTGCCCCTGGAGGTTGAGAATCAGCCCCAGCGCCGTGAGCGGCGCGTCCAGCCGCGGGGACTCGGGCCCATGCGCCTGCTCGAACAGCTCCAGCGCGCGACGGAAGTCCTCCTGCGCGCGGACAGCCTCGCCCTTGCGATGGAACAGGTGTCCCCGGAACAAATGCAGCTCTCCGGCCGCCCCGGGCGCCTGTCGGATGTCCAGCCGCTCCAGCGTCGCCTCCGCCAGCCTCACGGCCCGCTCCGCCTCCGCGTAGCGCGCATGCCCCTGGAGCTCCGAGTCCGCCAGCCCCATGAGCGCGCGGACCATCAGGTCATCGTCCCGTCCGGCCAGGGCCGCCAGCTGCGCCGCGTCGAAGACCTCCGCGGCCTCGGTGAAGCGCGCATGCGCCTTCTCCACCAACCCCAGCAGGAACAACGCCGACGCCTCCATCGGCCGATACCCCGTCTGCCGCACGGCCTGGAGCACCTCCTCCGCCACCTGCCGCGCCCGCGCGTGCTGCCCCGCCTCCTGCAACGCCATGCCCTCCGCGAGCCGCGCCTGCAAGCCCTGCAATCGCTGACGCACCACCGGGTCCTCGGGCAGCGGCACCACGCTGGCCAGCGCCTCCCGGTCCGCGCAGGGCAGCAGGTCCGGCAGCGCGTGCGCCGCCTGGGGCGCGCGCTCCAGCACCGCCGCGTCCCCTTGCAGCATCAGCGTCACCGACGCGCGCAGCGCCTCGCGCCGCCGGTCCAGACACATGCCCCGCAAATCCAACATCCGCCCGGACTGCTCACCGCGCACGTGAGTGGCCTCGCACGAGTCCCGCTCCATCCGGGCAATCGCCTCCGCATACGCATCCAGCCGCCGCGCCGTCGCGCCGAAGCCCTCCTGGGCCAATGGCAGACCCGACGCGGTGAAGACCGCCTCCAGCTGGCCTCGCAGCGCCGAATCCCAGACACCCACCAGGTGCCCGTCCGCGCCCGCGCACCGCGTGGTCTCCCGGAGCCAGAACCCCGCCCCCACCCCCGCGAGCGTCGCCGCCCCCGCCCACACCGCCGCCATCCGCCAGCGCTCCCACCGGGGCCGATGCGTGAGCGCCGCGAGCAACGCCTCCATCGAGGGATGCCGCGCCGTCGGGTCCGCGCTCAAGCCCCGCAGCACCGCGCGGCGAATCCTCGCCGGCACCCGCGCCTCCCCCGACGACACCGGAGGCCCCGCGCGGATGGCCTGCACGAGCGCCGCGCGCGAGCTCGCCTCGAACGGACGCCGGCCATACAGCCCCTCGTGCAACGCCACGCAGAAGCTGAACTGGTCGCTGCGCGCGTCCGCGGGCCGTCCCTCCAGCTGCTCGGGCGCCATGTACGCGGGCGTCCCCAGCAGCGCCCCCGGCTGCGTCACCGTCCCCGCGTCCCCGGAGGAGGCCCCGTCGAGCACGGCGGACTCCACGCCCCCCGGCAGCGAGGTCTGCGTCAGCCGGGCGAGCCCGAAGTCCGTCACCCGCACGCGCCCATCCACGCCCACCAGCACGTTGTCCGGCTTGAAGTCGCGGTGCACCAGCCCCCGCGCATGCGCCGCCGCCAGGCCCTCGCCCGCCTGGAGGAAGCGGCCCAGCACCTCCGTCCACCGCCGAGGCTCCGCCCGCAGCCAGCGCCGCAGCGTGGTCCCCTCCACGAAGTCCATGGCGATGAAGAGGCTCTCCCCATGCACCCCCACGTCATGCACCGCGACGACGTGCGGATGGGACAGCCGGGCCAGCGCCCGCGCCTCGCGCCACAAGCGCTCGCGCGCGTCCTCCGCGCCGCCCTCCTTCACCCAGTCCGAGCGCAACAACTTCAGGGCCACCTTGCGGTGCAGCCTCGGGTCGTTCGCGGCGAACACCACGCCCATGGCGCCCAGGCCCACGTGCTCCAGCACCTCGTAGTGCCCCACCCGGGCGCCGCGCTCCAACCGGGGCACGCCCGCATCCGCCGAGGCGGCCACCGACTCCGCGCGCGCCTCGCCTCCCGCGAGCACCACCACCACGCGCCGACACAGCCCGCACCCATCCAGGTGACGCTCCAGCGAAGCCAGCGCGTCCCCCGACACCAACCCTTGCACCAGGTCGGCCAGCTCCGCCTCATCCGGACAGGTGCCCTCACCCATGCCGTCCCCCCTTCACCCATCCCCGGATAGACTCCCCCGCCATGGGGGATGCATTGGGGCTGAGTCGGACCTTCGTCGCCGTGACACCCGTGAAGACGTCGTCGGAAGAAGACCTTGGAACGCTGGAGGCGCGGCTGCAGGCCCTCCTCGCCCGCGCCCGACACGAGCAACCCACGCTGTGCTTCCAGCCCGAGGACTTCGTGCGCCACCTGGCCGCGCGCATGCCCGCGTCGAAGGCCCCGTGCGCGCTGTTGGAGCAGGTGCACGCGGGCGAGCTGCTCTTGACCTACGCGTGCGCGCACGCGGACACCACCGCCCTGGCCCTGCTGGACACGAGCGTGTTCGCCCGCGTGGGCGCGTGGTTCCCCGCCGAGGACGCCGAGCGCGTCGCCGAGCTGAAGCAGCGCCTGCGCCACCGGCTCCTCGTCGCCGAGGGCGCGCCCCTGCCGCGCATCGCCACGTACACGGGCCGAGGCCCCCTGGAGCGCTGGGTGCGCGCGGTGGCCACGCGGCTGCTCGCGGACCTGCACGCGGAGGTGCCCCGTCACGTGGCGCTGGACGCGCTGCCCTCGGACGCGGACGCGCTGGTGGGAGGGGACGCGGAGCTGAGCTTCATCCGGGCGCGGCATCAGGAGGACTTCCGGGAGTGTCTCCAGGAGGCCCTCGCCACGCTCTCCCCCCGGGAGCGCGGCCTGCTGCGCCTGCACCATGTCGACAACCTCTCGGTGGACTCCGTGGGCCTCATGTACCAGACCTCCCGCTCCACCGCCGCGCGCTGGATTGCGCAGGCCCGTGAGCAGCTCGTCGAGCGCACCCGCGACGCGCTCGTCCGCCGGCTCCAGCTGGCCCCCGCCGAACTGGAGAGCCTGCTGGCCCTCATCCGCAGCCAGCTCGAGGTGAGCCTCCATCGACTGTTGCGCCCCTGACAGTCCCAGACGCACAACCAACCAAGAAAACTACCAAATCATCGCAAAACCTGCGAAGTCCTTGTCGCGACGCGTCACGGCGGTTATGTCCATTGATGGAGAAATCAATGGTTCCGGGGGGCCGGCCCGCAGCGTCGAGACAACCATGACAGCTCATCCCACACCCCACACCCCACACCCCGCACCGACAGCCCGCTGGCAACCCCGCACCACCCGAAGCCTGCTCCACGTGGTGGGCACGGCGGGCGCCTATCTGCTGCTCACCGCCGCCAGCTACGTGGCCCTCGCGCACTCCATGGCCCTGGGCCTGGGGCTCGCGGTGCTCGCGGGAATCACCCTGGTGCGGGTCTTCATCCTCCAGCACGACTGCTCACACCGCTCGCTCTTCGCGCGCCCGTCGATGAATGACCGGGTGGGCACGTGGCTCGGGCTGCTCACGCTGGCGCCGCACGCGTACTGGCGCGCCATGCACCTGGTGCATCACAGCACCAGCGGCGACCTGGAGCGCCGGGGCACGGGCGACATCGTGACGATGACGGCGGACGAGTACCAGGCGCTCCGCCCCGTCGAGCGGCTGCGCTACCGGCTCTACCGCCACCCCGCGGTGCTGCTCGGCATCGGCCCGGTGTTCCAGTTCATGTTCCGCTTCCGCCTGCCCACGCTGGTGGCGCGCTCGCGCGTGCCGGAGCGCCGCTCCATCTGGGTGACGAACCTGGCGCTCGTCGCGGTCCACGCGGCCTTCCTCGCCTTCGGTGACTGGCCGCGCTTCTTCCTGATGCACCTGCTCATCACCCAGGTGGCCGCGGGCCTGGGCATCTGGCTGTTCTTCGTGCAGCACCAGGTGGAGGAGCCGTACTGGGTGCCGCACGCGCGCTGGACGCTCAAGGACTCCGCGCTCAAGGGCAGCAGCTTCCTGGTGCTGCCGCGCGTGCTCGAGTGGACCTTCGGCGCCATCAACCTGCACCACGTGCACCACCTCAAGCCGCAGGTGCCTGGCTACCTGCTGCGCGACTACATGCAGCAGCATGACTTGGAGGGCCACGGCGTGCGCCTGGGCCTGTTCGAGTCGCTGAAGGCCTTCCGCCTCAAGGTCTACGACGCGTCGCAAGGCCGCATGACGGGCTTTCCCCCCACCCCACCCCGGGGCGCACCCGCGCTCCTGGCGGCTCCGGCCCCCTCACCCGGTCGGCTGGACCGCCTGCTCACCCTCTCCGGAGAGGAGCACTGACTCCCATGTCCGACCTCATCCATGTCCTCCTCGGGCTCGTGCTCGGCTACGTCATCGCCTCGTACATCGAGTCCTTCATGCACGAGTACGTGTCCGACGCGCGCCCCAAGGCCGTGCGCTTCTGGCAGCGCGCGCCGTGGCTGTTCCGGCCGCTCATCAACACGCACTTCTCCCACCACACCATCCACCACGTGCGCACCTTCCGCGGGGACCACGTCACCCAGTTCCGCGACGAGGAGGAGAAGACGAAGCTCACCGAGGAGCTGCTCCAGCGCGGCAAGCACGGCGTCACCATCATCAAGGGCGCGTTCGCCACGAAGCTGCACGGCGAGGGCGCGTTCGTCTTCGTCTCGCCGCTGGTCATCTTCTTCCCGCTCTTCTACTTCACGCTCAAGCCCATCGCCTTCCTGGCCGGGTGCGTGACGCTGCTCCTGCCGCCGTTCATGAGCCACTTCGTGCACCCGTACCTGCACCGCCCGTTCGAGGAGGGGCAGCGCACCGCGCCCCGGTGGCTCGCGTGGTTCCTGCGCACGCGCTACGGCCGCGCCATCTACCGCAACCACTTCCTGCACCACCGCTACGGCGGCGTGTCCAACTTCAACCTGGTGCTGGGCGCGGACTACGTGCGCCGCCGCACGCGGCCCTACACGCCCAAGGATTTGGAGGTCATGGCGCGCATCGGCATGCCGCTGCCCGAGGACACGGCCACGCCGCCCGTCGAGGCCGTCCGTGGGTGAGCTTGCCTCCGGCTTCCAGGCCCCGTGGTGGCTCAGGCACTCGCACGTGCAGACGGTGGCGCCGCACCTGGACCCGCGGCGCTTCGACGTGGCCATCGAGCAGCGCCGGCACGAGCTGCCCGACGGCGACTTCGTGGACGTGCACTGGCTGAACCGCGAGGGCTCAGGGCCCCTGTTCATCCTGCTGCCCGGGATGCAGGGCACGCCCGACTCCACGTACATCCGCGCGCTGTTGGGAGAGCTGTCCCGGCGCGGCCTGCGCGCGGCGGTGCTCTGCCACCGGGGCGGCGCGGTGCCCAACCGGCTGGCGCCCTTCTACCACGCGGGCTTCACCGAGCACCTGGGCTGGCTCGTCGCCACCGTGCGCGAGCAGGAGCCCACCACGCCGCTGTACGCGGTGGGCTTCTCGCTGGGCGGCAGCATGGTCATCCGCTACCTCGCGCAGACGGGCCACCACAGCCACCTGCGCGCCGCGGCCGCCGTGTCGCTGACGTTCGACCTGGCCAGCACCGCCGCCCGCGCGTACGAGGGCATCAACCAGCTCTACCAGCTGCGCGTGCTGCGCTCCTACCAGCGCGTGGCGCGGCTCAAGGCACACCTGCCCGAGTACGCCTCGCGGCTGGGCGCGCTGTCGGGCCTGCGCGGCATCCGCGACTTCGACGAGGTGTTCACCGCGCCGCTGCATGGCTTCAGCGACGCCCAGGACTACTACCGCCGCTGCAGCAGCCGGCAGTTCCTGGGCGACATCCAGACGCCCTTCCTCATCCTCAACGCCGGAGACGACCCGCTGGTGGCGCCCGACACGCTGCCCTCACCGGGCGAGCTGCGCTCCCACGTGCAACTGGAGCTCACACCGCACGGGGGCCATCTGGGTTTCATGTACCGCCACGCTTCCGGCTTTGGCTACTATCCGCCGTCCCGCCTCATCTCGTTCTTCCTGCAGGAGCAGCGCGAAGCACATGAATCTCTATCTCCGGATGTTGTGGGTGCTCGTGTCCTCGCTGTGGAAGCCGCAGATGAAGGTGGACGCGCTGACCAGCACCCTCCAGCAGCGCGTGCTGCCCAATGATTTGGACCTGAACCTGCACATGAACAACGGGCGGTTCCTCACGGTGTGTGACTTGAACCGGGTGGACCTGTTCGTGCGCACGGGGCTGGCGGCGCTGATGATGAAGAACAAGTGGGCGCCCATCATCGTGCGCCACACCATGGACTACAAAAAGGCGCTGCCGCCGTTCCGCAAGTACACGGTGTCGATGACGATTTCGCGCTGGGACGAGAAGTACTTCTACGCCACGCACCAGTTCATCTCGAACGGCAAGGTGGTGGCGGAGGGTGAGTCCACCGCCGTCATCCTCGGCCGCCAGGGTGTGATTGCGCCCGCGCAGGTCATCGAGGCCGTCAACGCGCGCCAGGGCCGCACCGAGGCGCTCCAGGGCTGACGTCGCCTGCAGGGCCCGAGGCGTGTGGGAGGTTTCGTTGCCTGGTGTACACCGGGCAGCGGGCCTCCCCTCCTCGGGGCCGGCGCCGGGAACCCGGGGCTTTCCGTGCCTTGAGGCGGCCGCCGGCATCATTTTCGAGCGCGCGACTTCCGTTTCGGAGCGTGGCGCCGAATGATGCTCGCCCGGGCCGGGACTTCCCTTCGTGGAACAGCACATGACGACGGCGACACCCTCGACGAGACGACGCGCGGCATTCCTACGACGACACGGCACGGCGCTGGCCTGCCTCACGGCGCTGGCCACTGGCGCCGCCGCCCACGCCCAGGAGGGCGGAGGCGACTCACCCTACCGCTTCGGCCTGCTGGTGGACGCGGGCGCGCCGCACGGCATCGGCCTGTCCGCGGTGCTCAAGCCGGTGCCCTGGCTGCGGCTGCAGGCGGGGCCCACCACCAACACGCTGAGCCTGGGCCTGCGCGGCGGGTTGAGCATCCTGCCCCTGCAGACCTTCATCGCGCCGTCCATCAACGCCGAGGCCGGGTACTACTTCGGCTCGGACTACAACGACGTGGTGGACTGGCTGGGCGCCGAGCCCTCGCGGGCGACGTCCGCCATCCAGGACATCAGCTACAACTACGTGGCCGGCAGCGTGGGCCTGGAGATTGGCGCGGCCAGCCGCTTCAACTTCTTCCTGCACCTGGGCCTGAGCTACGTGCGGATGGGCGTGAAGGACGCCACCGCCCTCATCGAGGACGCCACCGACGAGTCGGACATCACCGCCCGCAACCTCACCGTTCGCGCCACCATCCCCTCCGTCAAGGTGGGGTTCCTCTTCTACTTCTTCTAAGGCCAGGAGCCCCCACCATGCGAACGACTTCCTTCCGCGCCCTGGTGCTCTCCACCTGCGCGCTCGTCGCCACCGGTTGCGACTCGTTGTTCTTCATCGAGGCGGAGGCCGAGGAGATCTGCAAGGCCGAGCCGAACGTGGACTTCCCCGCCGCCTTCCCCGGCTCCGCCGACATCGAGTACGCGCTCGACTTCCCGCTGGGCGACTTCGACGACGTGCTCCCCGAGGACACCGACGTGGAGACGGAGCTCAGGCTCCGCGGCTTCGAGGTGACGTCCAGCACGGACCTGAGCGGCATCGAGCGCGCCAGCGTGTCCGTGGTGAAGCCGGGCACCTCCGAGAGCATCCTCATCGGTGAGTACCGCCGCGCCAGCACCACGCCCACCCAGTCCATCCGGCTGACGGGCAGCGGCGCGGTGAACCTGCTGGACATGGCGCGCGAGGACTCGCTGCAGCTGGTCTTCACCGCGCGCGGCTCGCTGCCCACGCGCGACTGGAGCGCCCGGCTGGAGGCGTGCGCGGGCGTGCGCGCCAAGGCGAACTACTTCGACCTGGTGTTCTAGGTCCGCCTCACGGGTGCGCGGGAGAGGCCACGGAATGGCGCTCTCCCGCGTGCACGGGCTGCACGCCCAGGTACTCGCGGCGGGTGCCCAGGACGTTGTCGAAGAACGGATGGGTGACGCACCAGTTGGCGTTCTGGTCCGTGCCCAGGTGGTGGTCGCAGTGCCACGGCAGGTGCTCCCGGGCCCACTTCGGGTCCAGGTGGGCGCGGCGGTGGACGCGGTAGTAGTTGGCCGCGCAGGCCCAGACGGTGCCCACGAAGAACGGCGCCACCGGCAACAGGGGCGCGTGCGCGAGCGCCAGCACCGCCAGCCCCAAGAGCTCCTTGGTCTGCGCGGACCACGTCCACAAGGAGCGCAGGTACTGGTCGTCCAGCATGTCGTGCCGGCGCGAGGCCTGGTGGTGCTCGTGCCAGTGGAAGCCCCAGAAGCTCCCGCGGCGGCGCCCCAGGCCGTGCAGCACGTACTTGTGCAGCGCCCATTCGCCGAAATTGGAGTACGCCCAGCCCAGAGGGATGCCAATCATCGTCGCTCTCCCACGGAGCGCCCGGTCGACGCCCCGCCCTCGATATCATGACTATTTGGTCACTCTTTATGTATCACGCGATGCGTCGGAGCGCACGATGGTGAGTCCGAAGCGAGGGGCCAGGGAGGCGGACAAGCGTCCGGGGCGTCCGGGGGGTGTGCGGGAGACGGCGCGGCGGGAGCGGACGAAGGCGCTGGAGGACGCGGCGCTGAGGCTCTTCGTGGAGCGGGGGCTGGACGCGGTCACCATCGACGACATCACCCAGGCGGCGGGGGTGGCCAAGGGGACGTTCTACCGGTACTTCGCCGACAAGCCGGCGCTGGTGGAGGCGCTGCTTTCGCCCGTGCGCGCGGAGCTGTTGTCGGGGCTGGAGGCGTGTGGCCGGGCGCTCGCGGGGGCGCGCGGCGTGGAGGCGATGTTCGAGGCGTACCGGGCGATGGCGGCGGTCATCGCCAGCGCGCTCTTGCAGTACCCGGGCGTGGTGCGGCTGTACCTGCAGGAGAGCCGGGGGCCGGCGGTGGGGGCGCGCACGAAGGTGGCGCAGCTGTCGCGCGAGGTGTCCCGGCACGCGGTGGCCATCACCCAGAAGGCGCACACGCACGGGCTCTTGCGGCCCATCCGCCCGGCGGTGAGCGGGCTCGCGGTGGTGGGGGCGGTGGAGCGGCTGTTGCTCGCGGTGTTGAGCGAGGAGGACATCGGCAACCCGCTGGAGCTGCCGGACGCGCTCACCACGTTGGTGCTGGATGGACTGAGGGTGCCGCCGGGTGGACCTGGGGGGCGCCGGAAGTTGGACGGAGGGGGAAAGCGCCCTTAAGGGTGGGGAGGTGGGACGCAAGCGGGCCCTGGGTGGCTTCAGCATTCCGTGGTGGGCGTGGGTGGGGCTGGCGGCGGTGGCGCCGCTGGTGCTCATCAACACGGCCGTCGCGTGGCTGGGGGACACGCACATCTCGCCCCTGTCGCCCTCGTTCCTGGAGATGAAGGTGAACGCGCTGCGCTCGTACGCGGCGCATCGGCCCTCGTGTCTGTGGGATGGGCATGAGCCGCTGGAGCCGCTCATCACGCGAGCGGAGCGGCGGCACGGGCTGCCCGAGGGGTTGCTGCACGCGCTGGTGCTGGTGGAGTCGGAGGGGCGGGTGCACCGCATCTCCCCGGCGGGTGCGATGGGCCCGGGGCAGCTGATGCCGACGACGGCGAAGATGCTCGGCGTGGAGGACCCGTTCGACCCGGAGCCGGCGCTGGATGGGAGCGCGCGGTACCTGGCCGAGCAGCTGCGGCGCTTCCGTGACGTGCGGCTCGCGGTGGCCGCGTACAACGCGGGGCCCGGCGCGGTGAACGGGCGCGTGCCGAGGAACGGGGAGACGGAGTACTACGTGCCGAAGGTGCTCACGGCGTGGGCTCGGACGCGGCCGGAGCCGCCTGCGCGGCCCGTGGTGGCGGCGCGCGCGCGGCCCGTGCCCGTGGTGGCCGTGGAGACGCCCGTGCGCGCGGCGGTGGTGGTGAAGCCGGCTCCGGCGATGAGGCCGGCGCAGACGGGGGCGCGCAAGGCCGTGGCCCCCGCTCGGCCCCAGCCCGAGACGACGAAGGTGGCGTCCTCGCCTCCCGCGGCGGCGAAGGCGGAGCCTCCGCGCCCCTCTTCGACGGCGGCCGTGAAGACGGGAGCCACGGCGCCTCGACCGAAGCCGCAGGCAGCGAAGCCTGTCGCGGCGAGGCCCACGCCCTCGGCCAAGACTCCGGCGAAGCCACAGGGTGCGCCCGCGAAGGCCTCGACCCGCGCGACCCAGGCGAAGCCCGCTGTGACGCCCGGCACGCGCCAGGGCTGAGCCGCGCGAACCGAGGGAGCCGGTCCGCCACGGCCCTCATCCGCGGTCGAAGTTGCCCGACCTCAGCAGGTCGTGGATCTCCGTCTTCATCCGCTCGAAGTAGGCGTCCTCCTCGGAGACGACTCCCGAGTCCTCGAGGTCGCGGTACCGGCGCTTCTCACCAAAGTCATCCCAGGCGCGCTTGATGGAGCCGCGCCCCTGGAAGTTCTTCGGCGTGTCTCCTCCGAGCTTGGGGTTCGGGAGGAAGGCCTCGAAGGGGAGGACCAGGGCCTCGGCGAACTTGCCCTGGTTGTTGTAGGCCTGGACGGCGGTCAGGAGCTTCTCCCGTGAGGACTCGGAGCAGAACATCACGACCTGGAACTTCTCCACGCCCGGGAAGGTGCGGGTGCTCAGGTACTTGCAGAGCGCCTTGAAGCTCCCGCCACTGACGCCATAGTCCGCAATCCCTACCGTCAGGTTCGTCGGCCCGGAAGGGTTCCAGGTCCTGGCCAGCTCGACGCCCTTCGCCAGCTTCTGGGCGAAGTACTCCTGCCAGGACAAGGAGGGCATGGCGCTTTCCCCTCCGGTCGTGAGCGAGCCGGTCACCTTCACGCCGGGCAGCTTGCGCAGGACGCCCGTCTCCTCCAGGCGCTCGTTCACGAACCATCCCATGCAGCGCTTCACCAGCGTCAGGCTCTCGCCCAGGTACAACATCAAGCCGATGTCGTGCTCGTGCGACAGCCTGGCCAACTGGATGCTCATGTTGACATACGCCCCGAGCGTCGAGCCTTTCATCGGCTCGGCATTCCACGTCTGAGCGAAGAGGTTCCCTTCGCGGACCTTTCGCATCATCTCGGCGCTACAACACTTCACCAGCGTCCCGCCCTCTTCCGTGGAAGACTCGATGGTCTCACCACAGCCCGAACAGTATCCACGCGCCTGGGGCAACATCTTGCGGCACTTCGCGCACAAATCCAGCACGGGATAGCCTTCATTCCGGATGAGGCCTTCGGCGAACTCTCCGGGTTCGAACGGGCAGCCGCTGTAGCACATGAGGGTCTCGTCTCTTCCGTTGAGCAGGCGTTGGAGTCGAGGCCCGAAGCTAGCACACGGCGCAACCCCAGACTGCCCCGTGGCACGGACGCGACCCTATCCGTGCGCCAGGCCTGGGATGAAGACAGTACGTCCCAGGCAGGGCTTCTCGGAAGAGGACCGGATCCGCGAGCCCCCGTGTTCGCGGCCTGTGTCTTCGTGGACACCGCACCGCTGACGGTCGTGTAGCCCTTGGTTCCACCCTGTCTGCCGGCACGTAGCGCAGGCCGATCGAGCAGGTTTCGAGAAGCAATCCCCCGCACGCGACTCCACAGTGGGGATTCATCCCAGGAGCAACCCATGAGCTGGAGCCGAGGAATCCGTCAGACCCACCGTTGGCTGTCCGTGGCCTTCACGGTGGCGGTCATCGCCAACATCGTCGTCATGGGCCAGGAATCGCCGCCCGTCTGGGTCGCGTATCTGGCACTGCCTCCCCTCCTCCTGCTCCTGCTCACCGGCCTGTACCTGTTCGTGCTGCCATACAGGGGCCGGGCGCGCGGAGAAGCGCGACACTCCGACTGAGCGCCGCGGCCCCCATGCGGAGGTCATCCAGCGAGGGTGGAGGCCCTCAGTTGCAGAGGACCCGGAGGAGGCGTTCGGTGCGCACACGGGACACCGCCACCTCCCGAGAGGAAGCAGCGGGCCCGCATGCCATCAGCGCTCGACCTGCCGCCTACAGCGTCTTCATGTATTCGATGAGCGCCAGACGCTCCGGGTCGGTGAGCACGGAGTTGAACTCGTGCCCGCCGTTGTCCTGGCCGAAGGCGTTCGTGTTGTAGATCTTCCGGTCCTCCAACTGCTGCCGCGTGCGCGTGGGCGGGAAGAGGATGTTCCAGGAGACAATCAGGTTGCTGAACAGCACGTTCATCAGCTCCTGAGCCAGCGGCGTGGTGAACTCATCCCCCGGCTGGCAGTTGATGTACGGCGACACCGCCGGGTTCAACGGCCCGCGCCACTTGCAGGCAATCGTGTCGTACTTCCACCCCAGCTTCGTCGAGTCGAACGCGCGCTGCAGGTCCGTGTCGAACCCCATCACCACCAGCGGCTGGTCCCACCGCGGCGGCGTGGAGACCCGGCGCCAGATGGGCTTGCGGTCCGACGGCTTGAGCACCTCCCACACGTTCGGCACCGAGCCGTTGTGGAAGTACGGCGCCGTGGCCCAGACGCCATAGAGCGGCGGCGCCAGATAGCCCAGCGGGCGGTTGCCCCGGATGTGCGGCTGGTTCTGCGGACCGCAGTCCTGGTCCGTCCCCGCCGTCGTCGGATAGCCGAAGAAGTTCTTCGCCCCCGCCGACTGCACCGCCGCGTTGTTCGTGTTCACGCGCACGGGGTCCGTGCCGATGATGTCCAGCGGGACGATGTAGCTTGCCATGCCCTCCAGCGCCGGGGACGCGAGGAAGGACGGGTCGTTGACGTACCGGGGCGCGTACGCCCCGTGGCAGCTCGCGCACGAGCCGTTGCCCTGCGGCCGGGGCACCGTGTTGTTGCGCGAGGGCGCCCACATGTCGAGCGTGTGGAACAGCACCGCCCCCTGCTCCGCCAACGTCGGGTTGATGGGCAGCGGATACGGCGGGGACTTCAGCGCGTCCACCCAGGTGTTGAGCGACGGGCCGTTCTCCCGCATCCAGTCCTGTCCCGCCTCGCTCAGCGGCCCGCCGGCACTTCCGAACAGACCGATGAACGGCGTGTAGAACACCATGTCCACGCGCGGCGCATCCATCGGGAACACCCCGTCGACGAACTTCACCGGACGGTGCCCCATGTTCCACCACGCCGGCGTGTCCATGCCGGCGGTGGAGCCGGAGTTGATGAGCCCAATCACCTCCGAGGGCCGCAGCAGCTTCTCGTCCGGGAACAGGAAGGCCAGGTTGATGTCACTGGCGTTGTTCGTGCCGCGCGTGCGGTTGAGGTTCAGGAACGTGGCCAGCGACGCGGGATACCCCAGCGGCAGCAAATCACTCAGGAACAGGTCCAGGTCCGCCAGGCTGCTGCCACCGCCCACCTGGACGCCCATCCCCGGACCATCCGAGGGCTTTCCCACCATGCCGCTGTGGCAGGCGTGGCAGGTCACGCCGATGCGCCCGCTCCAGCTGCCATCCGGGTTGCGCAGCTGCGTGAGCATCTCCGGCAGCTGCCCGCTGCCACCGTTGGAGAGGTTGGGGAACTGCCCCGGCAGCGGATAGGGGTTGCGCTTGGGACTCAACCCCGAGCCGTAGCGTTGCGAGACCAGGGTGTCGAAGTTGTCGGGACGGAAGGGAAAGCCCCAGACCCGCCACAGCTCGTTGTACTGCGCGGCGGAGAACGTCGCGATGCCGAACGCGGCCTCGGGCACGGTGTAGTCGGTGCCGGTGAACAGCGCGCCCACGCCGGGGTGGCCGTTGGTCAACAGGCCCTCTCCGTGGTCGAAGCGCGCGCGCAGCTCGCCGCACGTCTTCGCCGCGCCGACCTCCTTCACCGCCACCGGGTCGACGTGGCAGTTCTTCCAATAGGCGTTGAAGTGCACCGCCTTGCCGTTGCTGATGCCCGGCTGCACCAGCGTGCGCGGGTCCACGGGCAACAGCGTGCTGTCCGCCTTGCCGTAGCAGAAGTCCCACTGCACCGAACCGCCTCGACTGCTCTTCAACAAGTCATTCGCGGCGCCGACGCCGGGGACCGCCAGCGTCGCCACGGCAACCCACGTGCGAATGAATGACACGGCGTAACGGCTTCCTGTGAGTGACTTCCTGACGACGCGCATGAAACGCTCCTTCGCTGCGTGTTCCCGCTTCCCGGCCGCCAAGACACGGAGGGAAGCAGGCCAGGCCCGTCCAGAGCGCCGCCACCATGGCGGACTCCAGGGCGGGCATCCCTGACAGCGAGGCGGAAGTGCGCGCGGAGGGGACATCGTCGGGCGCCTCGCCGAGCGCACCCGACAGCCCTCGTCCCACGCACGGTCGTCACTCCACTCGAGCGCGCGAGGAGCGAGACCTGCTCGGCAATCGAGGACCAGGGGAAGGAGCGCATGGGGGCCACTCGTGACTGCTTCGCCAGAAAGGATGCCCTCTTATTGGCAGACCGTCAACAGGCCCTCTTTCCATGGCTATCCACTTTCCGACGGAGCTGGGGCAATCCCAGACATCCAATCCGAGGCGTCCCGCCTCCGGCTCCTCCCGCACGAGGGCATCGGTCGGATGACCGACCTCCTCCCGATGACCGACCTCGGGCGGATGACGGACGCGCGCGGTGAGGCGCCCATGAGACGAGTCCCTCCACGCAATGCCTTCTTCCGCCACACCCCGAGGCCCCATGAGCAAGCGCTTCACCCGCATCCTCGTCACGCTGTTCGTCACGCTCGCGCTGCTCGGCGGCGGCGTCACGCTGTACGGCGACAACATCCGCAAGCTCTTCGGCGCCAGCGCCTCGTCGCTCACGGGGAACCATGAGGCCGTCGCCTCGGGCTCGGAGGGCCTCCAGCGCAAGAGCATGAGGACCTTCGGCAACAACGACGCCTATGGCGACTCCGACACCGGGCAGCGGGCCAGCGTCCCCGTCGCACAGGCCCCGGCCCCCAGCGGCGCGCCCCAGGCCATCAATCCGCGCACCGACGTGCGCGAGGACGCCCTCTCCACCTTCGCGGTGGACGTGGACACCGCCTCCTACACCCAGTTCCGCCGCTCGGTGACGGAGCACCAGCTCCCCCACCCGTCCAACGTGCGCGTGGAGGAGTGGGTCAACTACTTCCGCTACGCCATCCCCGCGCCACCCCCGGGGCAGGGCCCGTTCCACGTCGCGCTCGAGGCCGCGCCCTCGCCCTTCGCGGAGCGCCAGCACCTGCTCAAGGTGAGCCTCCAGGGACGCCACGTCCCCAGGGCCGAGCGCAAGCCCACGCACCTGGTCTTCCTCGTGGACACCAGCGGCTCCATGCAGGGGCCCGACCGGCTGGCGCTCGTCCAGAAGTCGGTGAAGCTCGCGGTGGAGGGGCTCAACCCTCACGACACCGTGGCCATCACCACCTACGCCGGCGGCGTGTCCACCGTGCTCGAGCCCACGCCCGCCAAGGAGCGCAAGCGCATCAACGCCGCCATCGACGCGCTCTCCGCGGGCGGTGGCACCGCCATGGGGGATGGCCTGGAGCTCGCCTACCGTCAGGCGGTGCGCATGGCGGGCTCACAGCGCGTCTCGCGCGTCATCGTGCTGACGGACGGCGACACCAACCTGGGCCGCAACCAGACGGTGGAGACGATGCTCGGCAGCATCCGTCGGTACGTGAAGGAGGGCGTCACCCTGTCCACCATTGGCTTCGGCATGGGCAACTACCGTGACGAGCTGATGGAGAAGCTGGCCAACCAGGGCAACGGCAACTGCTACTACATCGACTCGGAGCGCGAGGCGCAGCGCGTGTTCCGCGACCAGCTGGGCGGCACGCTGGAGGTCATCGCCCAGGACGTGAAGATTCAAGTGGAGTTCGACCGCACCGCGGTGCGCGCGTACCGGCTGCTCGGCTACGAGAACCGCGCCATCGCCGACGCGGACTTCCGCAAGGACGACGTCGACGCGGGCGAGGTGGGCGCGGGCCACACCGTCACCGCGCTCTACGAGCTGGACCTGACGGGCAAGGGGGACACGGTGGCCACCGTGCGCGTGCGCGCCAAGAAGCCGGGTGACTCCGAGGCCGCCGAGCAGCGCTTCGTGCTGAACCGCAACGAGGTGAAGGCGTCGCTGGACCGCGCCTCGGAGGACCTGCGCTTCGCGGCGGCGGTCGCCAGCACCGCGGACCTGCTGCGCGGCACCCTGACCACCGACGAGCGCAACTTCTCGCGCATCCACTCGCTCGCGGCGGACGCCACCCACGGGCAGGAGGACCGCGTGGAGTTCCTCACGCTGCTCGGCAAGCTGCGCCAGCTTCTCGCCCCGCGCCTCGCCAGCAGCTCGCGCTGAGGCCCTACTGGACGCGGCCCGCCAGCGCGCTCGCGGCGGGCACGTCCAGCCACACCTCCACGTCGCGGTGCAGTTGCAGGAACGACGCGGGACACGACGGCGTCAGCGGCCCCTCCACCAGCGCCTTCACCGCCTCCGCCTTCTGCGCGCCGAACGCCAGCAGCATCGCCCGGCGCGACTGGATGAGCGCGCCCATGCCCAGCGTCAGCACCTCCAGCGGCACGCGGCTCGCGTCATCCCCGAAGAACATCGCGTTCGCCTCGCGCGCCCCCCGGCTCAGCTTCGCCCGGTGACAGGGCGCGCGCAGGCTGTCCGACGGCGCGTTGAACGCCAGGTGCCCGTCCGCGCCCACGCCCACCAACACCAATCCCAGCCCCCCCTCCGCCATCAGCTCCGCCTCGTAGCGCTCGCACTCCTGGGCGAGGTCCGGCGCCGCGCCGTCGAGGAAGTGGATGCGCTCCTTCGACAGGTTCACATGTCGGAACAGGTGCCGCTCCATGTACGCGTGGAAGCTGCCGCCATCCTCCGGCGACAACCCCACCCACTCCTCCAGGTTGAACGTCCGCGCCATCGACCAGTCCAGCCGCCGCCTGGCCTGCAGCGACACCAGCTCCCGGTACACGTTGAGCGGCGTGCGCCCCGTGGGCAACCCCAACACCAACGACGGATGCGCCGTCACCGCCTCGGCGATGCGCGCGGCGCACGCGGCGGCCGCTTCCTGCTCGGACTCGAAGACCCGGATGTTCATGGAGGCTCCTCGCTCGAAAAGAGCCGCGCACACGAACATGTTCTTGGGCCCCTCAACACCACCCGGGAGTCACGAAGCCGTTCACCCAGAGGCATGTCCGTGACTGTTGCAGCAACTGCCGTCATCGCCGACACCGCGCGGACGCGACGCGTCATACCGCGCGTGGCGCACGCACGGGTAGAGTGCCCGCCCATGGACCCCTTCATCAGCCTCGACGCCACCGCCCAGGCCGAGCTCGTGCGGCGCCGGGAGGTGACTCCGCTGGAGCTCGTGGACGCGGCCATCTCCCGCATCGAGCGCTGCAACCCCCGGCTCAACGCCGTGGTGCAGACGCAGTTCGAGACCGCGCGCCTCAGGGCGAAGGCTCCGCTGCCCGAAGGCCCCTTCACCGGCGTGCCCTTCCTGCTCAAGGATTTGCTCGCCGCGCAGGAGGGCTACCCGCTCACCTTCGGCTCGCGCTTCGCGAAGGACTTCGCGCCGGGCCATGACAGCGAGCTGGTGAAGCGCTACCTGCGCGCGGGGCTCGTGGTCCTGGGAAAGACCAACACGTCGGAGCTGGGGCTGCTCCCCACGACGGAGGGCTCGCTGCACGGACCGTGTCGCAACCCGTGGGACGTGACGCGCACGCCGGGAGGCTCCAGCGGCGGCGCGGCGGCGGCGGTGGCCAGCGGCATGGTGCCCTTCGCGCACGCCTCCGACGGCGGCGGCTCCATCCGCATCCCCGCGTCCGCGTGTGGCCTGTTCGGCCTCAAGCCCAGCCGGGGCAGGAACCCCACCGGGCCGGAGCTGGCCGACAGTGTCCACTGGCTGATAGGCGAGCATGCCCTCACCCGCACGGTGAGAGACAGCGCGGCGCTGCTCGACGCCACCGAGGGGCCCGACCTCGGCGCGCCCTACCACGCCCCGCCCAAGGCCCGTCCCTACGGCCTGGAGGTCGGCGCACCCCCGGGTCGGCTGCGCATCGGCCTGACGCTGCGCAACGCGGTGGGCGCCCCCGTCCACCCCGAGTGCCTCAGCGCCGTCGTCGCCACCGCGAAGCGGCTCGAGGGCCTGGGCCACTCCGTCCTCGAGGGCAACCTCCAGATTCCCGGCGACGACACGCTCGGCCAGCACTTCATGACGGCCTGGGCCTGTGGCGTGGTGAACACCGTGGAGGGGCTCTCGCGCCGCCTGGGCCGCGCGCCCTCGCCCGAGGACTTCGAGCCCTTCACCTGGGCGCTGTATCAACACGGGCTGAGCCAGGGCCTGTCGGCCTACCTGCACGCGCAGACGGAAATCCTGCGCTTCGGCCGCGTCTTCGCCCGGCACTTCGAGGACGTGGACGTGTGGCTCTTGCCCACCGTCACCGAGCCCGCGCCCGTGCTGGGGACGTTCGCGTCCCTGCCCGACGCGCCGCTCGCTCCCCTGTTCCGCGCGGCGGGCTTCACGCCCTACTGCCCCATGGCCAACATGGCGGGCAACCCGGCGATGAGCGTGCCCCTCCACTGGAGTCCCGAGGGACTGCCGGTGGGCGTGCAGTTCATCGCCCGCTTCGGGGATGAAGCCACGCTCTTGCGGCTGGCGTCGCAGCTGGAGGCCGCGCATCCGTGGACGCACCGGCGGCCGTCGGTGTTCGGCTAGGGGCCGCTCCTCCCGTCGCAGGGCGCTCGGGCAAACTTCATCAGCACGTCGGGTGCAAGGCGCGATAAAACATTCTTCATGAAAGTCGCCGTGCTTACCGGCGGGGGTGACTGCCCCGGCCTGAACGCCGTCATCCGCGCCCTCGTCCGCCGCGCCTCCGCCCACGGTTTCGAGATGATGGGCCTCCGCGACGGGTGGAAGGGCCTGCTCGAGGACAACCACTTCCGCCTCACCCGCGAGACGACCTCCGGCATCCTCCACCGGGGCGGCACCATCCTGGGCACCTCGCGCGTCAACCCGTTCAAGGTGGAGAACGGCCTGGAGAAGGTGAAGCGCGCCATCGAGCGCAACGGAATCCACGCCGTCATCGCCATCGGCGGCGAGGGCACGCTGTCCGCCGCCACGCGCATGTCCCAGGAGGGGCTGCGAATCGTGGGCGTGCCGAAGACCATCGACAACGACCTGAACGGCACCGACTTCACCTTCGGCTTCGACACCGCGGTGGCGATTGCGACGGAGGCGGTGGACCGGCTGCACTCGACGGCCGAGTCGCACAAGCGCGTCATCGTCTGCGAGGTGATGGGCCGGCACGTGGGCTGGATTGCCACCTACGCGGGCATCGCCGGCGGCGCGGACGTCATCCTGGTGCCGGAGATTCCCGCGGACCTGGAGCGCGTGGCCGAGCACATCCGCAGCCGCCACGCGGGCGGACGCAGCTTCTCCATCGTCGTGGTGGCCGAGGGCACGCGCATCAAGCTGTCCGCGGACCAGGGCGAGCAGCTGGTGACGAGCGGCGCGCTGGACGAGGCGGGACGGCCCCGGCTGGGCGGCGTGGGCAACATCGTCGCGCAGGAAATCGAGCGCCGCACGGGCTTCGAGACGCGCGTGTCCGTGCTGGGCCACATCCAGCGCGGCGGCGCGCCCACCGCGCATGACCGCGTGCTGGCCACGCGCTACGGCGTGCACGCGTGCGACATGGTCGCCCGGGGCGAGTTCGGGAAGATGGCCGCGCTCAAGGGCAACGAAATCGTCAGCGTGGAGCTGGCCGCCGCCACCAAGGAGCTCAAGCGCGTCCCGACGGAGTTCTTCGAGGTCGCCCAGGTGTTCTTCGGCTGACGCAACGCGACAACGCTCGGGGCGCGAGTGACGCGGGACGCTGGCCCGAGCGCGCATCCGGTAGCATCGGCGCCCCACCCTCGCCTCGAAGGGACGTGCCGATGCTGCCAGGCCGCATGATGGACTTCCCGCTGACGTTGACGCACTTCCTGGAGCGCGCGCGGACGTACTACCCGCGCTCCGAAATCGTCAGCCGCAATCCGGACAAGTCGATGCACCGCTACACGTACGCGGACTTCTACAAGCGCACGTGCCGGCTGATGAACGCGCTGAAGCGGCTGGGGGTGAAGGCCGGCGACAGGGTGGCGACGCTGAGCTGGAACCACTACCGGCACCTGGAGGCGTACTTCGGGATTCCGGCGATGGGCGCGGTGGTGCACACGCTCAACCTGCGACTGCATCCGAATGATTTGGCCTACATCGCCCGGCACGCCGAGGACACGGTGGTGCTGGTGGACCGCTCGCTGTGGCCCCTGTTCGAGAAGTTCGCGGCGCAGGTGCCGAGCATCCGCCATGTCATCGTCATCCCGGACGCGGGGCCCGCGCCGGAGGGGACGCTGGACTACGAGCAGCTGCTCGCGGCGGAGCCGGAGACGTTCGACTTCCCCACGCTGGAGGAGAACAGCGCGGCGATGCTCTGCTACACGTCGGGCACGACGGGCAACCCCAAGGGGGTGCTGTTCAGCCATCGGTCCATCACGTTGCACACGCTGGTGTGCTGCATGAAGGATTTGACGGGCATCGGCGAGGCGGACTCGGTGTTGCCGGTGGTGCCCATGTTCCACGCGGCGGCGTGGGGGTTGCCGTTCGACGCGCTGCTCACGGGGGCGCGGATGGTGATGCCGGGGCCGCACCTGGACCCGCCGTCGCTCCTGGAGTTGATGTCGGCGGAGAAGGTGACGGTGGCGGGCGGAGTGCCGACCATCTGGCTGGGCATCCTCGCGTTGTTGGACCAGGACCCGAAGAAGTGGGACCTGAGCGCGATGCGGACGATGTTGATTGGAGGCTCGGCGGCGCCGCCGGCGATGATTGACGGCTTCCGGCAGCGGCACGGGCTGGAGGTGACGCACGCCTGGGGCATGACGGAGATGAACCCGGTGGGGACGATGGCGAAGGTGAAGCAGGCGCTTCGCCACGCGGACGCGAAGGCGCAGCTGGGGGCGCAGAGCTCGCAGGGCTTCGCGCTGCCGTTCGTGGAGACGCGGGTGATGGGGGAGGACGGGAAGGCGTTGCCGTGGGACGGCGCGACGATGGGCGAGCTGGAGGTGCGCGGGCCGTGGGTGGCGGGCTCGTACTACGGCGGCGAGGGCGCGGACCGCTTCACGGCGGATGGCTGGTTCAGGACGGGGGATGTCGTCACGTTGGACGCAGATGGGTATGTGCGCATCTGCGACCGGAGCAAGGACGTCATCAAGTCGGGCGGGGAGTGGATTTCGTCGGTGGCGTTGGAGAACGCGCTGATGAGCCACCCGGCGGTGCTGGAGGCGGCGGTGTTCGCCGGGCGGCATGCGCGGTGGGACGAGCGTCCGCTGGCGGCGGTGGTGCTCAAGCCGGGGCAGGCGGTGAGCAAGGAGGCGCTGACGGAGCACCTGGCGAAGCAGTTCGCCAAGTTCTGGCTGCCGGACGACTACCTCTTCATCGAGCAGATTCCGCGCACGTCCACCGGGAAGTTCCTCAAGACGAAGCTCCGTGAGGACTACGGCGACCACCTCATCAAGAACCCGAGCACCGCCGCGGGGTGAGGCACGGTGGGCCCGCCGTCCGTGGAAGGACGGTGGGCCCCAAGCTCGTCAGCCCTGCTGGTCGATGAGCTGGATCTTCCGCTGCCGGCACACGTCCTCGAAGTCGCCCCGGTTGAAGGTGACGAGGGCGTGGAGCCGGTGGCTCCGACTGAGCAGCATCAGCCGCACCACCCGGTCCACCAGACTCAGGGCGCGGTAACCACCGTCCTTCGTCAGCTCCTCGAAGCACTCCGCGAGCGCCTGCTCGCGCATCTTCCGGTCGAACAACATCGACAGCCGGTTGCGCTGCCGCAGGCGCTTCAAGTCCCGCTCCAGCAGCCCCATCGACGCGCTCCTGCGAGCCATGCGCGTCGACACCGTCTCGTAGAGGATGGGCCAGGGCACCACCAGTTCGTGGGCAGTCGAGTCGAACAGCTTCTCGAACAGCGCCTTGGCGACGCCGTGGAGACCATCCCTCGGGTCATAGAGCGCGAGCAGGAAGCAGGCATCGACACAGACCTTCATGCGTCGTCCTGCTCCTCACCGGCGAGCTCGACGTAGCCGACCCACGGGGCGGGACGCCGGTTGCCGAAGAGCCACTTGCCGCTCCACTTCCCTTCCTTGTCGGAGCCAATCAGGTAGGCCCGCCCCTTCTTGCCCACGATGGGCTTGAGGGCCCGCTTGAGCTGCACGGGCGTCTGCTCCGTGGTGAACGTCGCGATGCCGTCACCACACTCGCGCGCGTCCAGCTTCGCCAACCACCGGTAGAGGTCGTCGTAGTTGCCCCGGAGCCCCAAGTCGAACGAAAGCCAGTACCGCGTCATGAGCCCTCCCTGTCGAGCCCGAGCACTCTCGCCTCGACGGACTTCGGCCCGAAGGGGCGCGAGGTCCATCCCGGGTGTCTCACCCCCCAGGTCGTGCTGTCTACTCCCTACCCTCCTTCGCGGCCCCATCACGACAGGGGCCGTATGGCCCGGCGATTCACTCAGACGATGCATGCAGTCTCACAGGTTGGACGGTCCGCGCCCCTTCACGAGCGCGGACCGTCTCCGCTGCAAGCCACACGCCTCACGGCGCACGATTTCCGAACCAACGCGGAGCCATCCACGAACTTGTAACTACGGCTTACACGTTCGGCCCACCGCGTCAGTTCGCGCCGAGGCAGACGCCGCCGCAGGTGGCCTCCACCTTGCCGTCGGGCCTGAGGAACAGGTCCACCTGCTCACGGCCCTTCGTGTTGCGACGCACCCCTTCGTGCACCGGGTTGTCGTCCGCCGGCAGGTTCGCCACCGTGCCCGGCAGCGGCGAGGGCAACCCGAAGTCGAACTGCACCAGCGCCGCGCCGTCGAGGACCCCCTCCACTGCCGGCAGCTCCGGCACGCGCCACGTCGCCGGCAACTGCTGCGTCAGCCCCATCGCCCGCGCATGCAGCTCCGTCGCCACGTTGGGCACCTGTGCATCGCCCAGGCCGTACTGCACCAACACCTTGCGCGACGCGGGGCTGCCTTCATACGGCGTCTTCAACACGTGCGGCGCGTACGTCAGCGGGTCGATGCGGTCGAACCCCGTCTGCGTCATCGCCGCGAACTTCTGCTGGTCCAGCGCGTCCGGCACCGCCGCGGCGATCGCCTGCAGGAACGGCGCGAAGGGCTTCGCCCGGAACATCATCAGCGAGAAGTCCGCCCCACCCACGCTGAACACCGCGCGCTCGAGATGCGGCGAGAGCGCCACGTACGTCCCGCCCAGGATGTGCCCCTGGCTGATGCCGTAGAAGTACGTCTGCCCCGGCTCGTACACGAGCACCCCGTTGTCGCTCAGCTCCGGCACGTCCCGGAGCGTCGTGCGCGCCGCGTACGTCACCGCCATCTGGTTCACCATCCCCTGATGCACCCGGTCCGAAAAGCGCATCGTCTGCCCCGGCTGCTGCGCCATCGCCCCCACCACCCCCGGCGCGTCCGCCTGCGACATCCCCCACCAGTCCACCGTCACCACCACCATCCTCGTCGCCTGCACGAACGGCCGCACGAACGAACCATCCGCCTCACCCTGCCCACCGAAGAAGCCGTGCCCGTACTGGAGCAGCCGCACCGGCGCCACGCCCTGCCCCCAGACACTCCGGGGAATCTGCAGCGTGAAGGGCACCTCCGCCTCGCCATTGCGCCGCACCCGCCCCTGCGCATCCCGCGCCAGCAGCGCTCCGGGCTGCGCCGTCTCCATGAACAGCGGCACCCGCAGCGTCCCCTTGATGCGACGCGCGATGTTCGCGTCCACGTCGTTCGTCACCTCCGTCACCGTCACCACCGGCGGCGTGGCATCCATCGCCTCCATCGCCAGCCGACGCACGTCCAACATGTCCCGCGTGACGTTCTCCTCGGTCTCCGTCGTGAAGTCCCACGCCAGCTGCAGCTCCGCGCGCGGCACCCCCGCCGCCTCCAACGCCGGGAAGATGTCCGCCTCGTAGCGCCGGGCCAGCGGCGCCAGCAGCGCGTCCCCCGCCGTCTGTCCATCCCGGATGCGGCGGAAGCCCTCCGGCACCGGCACCGGCGTGCCGTCCTTCGCCTTCAGCCCGCGCAGCGCCACGACGTAGCGCGTCCCACCCTTCAGCCGCACCGCCGGCCGCACCAGCAGCGCCCGCCGCGCGTCCGCCGCCGCCCGAGGGTCCAGCTCCGCGAAGTGCAACACCCCCGTCCCCGCCTCCGCCTCCAACAGCACCGTGCTCCCCGACGTCGCCGCCGTGGGCCGCGTCACCGAGGGCAGCCCCGTGTCATCCACCCCGCCCGGGAACAGCGCCAGCATCTGCGTGCCATGCGAATACCCATCCGCCGGATGCAGGTCCGTGAAGTCGAACGGCGTCCCATCCCGCGTCTTCAGCTTCGCGGCCGCGCTCAGCGTCACCCGGTGCCCCGACGGCAGCGCCGCGTCCTCCTTCAGGAAGTAGTCCGAGGGATACGGCAACAGGCAGTCATGCTCGGATGCCAGCGGGTTGCAGCCCTCCGGCACCTGCAGCGGCGGCAGCTCCGAGCCCGAGTCCGGTGCCCCCGCGTCCGGCGTCCCCGAGTCGGGCTGCGCCCCGGCGTCCGGCATCGGCAGGTCATCGTCCGAGTCCGAGCACCCGCTCAACGCCAACAACGACGCCGCCAACACCCAGGCGCCGTGCTTCCTCATTCGCTCCCACATGGCTTGGACGCTCCTCGCGCGAACACAAATGTCTGTGTCACACGAGTGTCACCGGACACGCCGCGAGCGCAAAGCCTCATCTCACGACACACCGCGCCACGCACCACCATGCAGCGTCAGCCCTCACCTGGGGCTGACGCTGAGCTTCCACGGATGTATCAGATTCCGCAGATATCCTCGGCGAGCGAGATGCACGCGGCGATGAACTGCGCCGTCGTGCAGCCGCCGTTCTGGGTGCAGACGATGTCGCCGGTGCCCGGCTCGCTGCACCACTGCAACGTCACCCAACACGCGGCCTGGGTGACGGTGCGCTCACCTTCGATGGCCTGGGCGCTCACGTTGCTCTCGCCCGAGGCGTCCCGCACGATCACGGACCTCCCATCGTTCAGCGTGGCCTCGTACCGGGGCCCCTTGTCGTCGACTGTCGCCTCCGGCGTGGTGCCCTCGCCGCAACCGGCGAGCACGCCCATGGAAACAGCCGCGACCATCACGAATGACAGTGCCTTCATGCGCTTCTCCTGGTGATGGAGCCCACCGACCCGAGCTCCGTGGGCGGATATGCAATGATTGTCGAGCCTTCTCCATCGTTGATAGCCACTAGCTGAAATGTTTCCAGCCTCGTCTCGGGTCTGGGATTACAGCCACTCGCAATCACTGCGCATGGATTGAGCCTCGCGCGTGCCTCCATGAAACCTTCCGAAGAACCCGGACCAAACCCGCTCCATGTGCTCACGTGGGAGCGTTCGCTGGTGGACGGCGGCGGCCTGGTGCGTGCGGGTGCGCGCCAGGGCCCGCGGCTTCGGGGTAGGTTGTGGCCACCATGCCGTCCGTGAAGCAACTGCGCCCGTTCGCCCTGGCAACCCTGGAAGCCTTCCTCGACGCCTCCGGGCCCGTGGTCCTCGTCCAACAGCCGCCCGAGCCCGTCTTCCAACAGGTGGCGATGCGGCTGGGCGAGGCGCGCACCGTGGGCATGGCGCACCGCACCCGGCTGGTGGACCGGCTCTTCGTCATGCTGCGCGGCTTCGACGCGCTGGAGGTCCACTTCCTGCGTCCGGCCGTGGACGGGCAGGAGCTCACCGTGGGACGGATGGAGGGCTGCACGCTCATCGTCCCGGACCCGTCCGTGTCCAAGCACCACGCCACGCTCAAGTGGCACGCCTCGGCGGGGGACTGCTCGGTCCGGGACGTGGGCTCGATGAACGGGACGTGGGTCAACACCGCCGCGCTGACGCCCGAGCAGGACGTGCTGCTCACGGATGGCGACGCGCTGGGTTTCGGCGATGCCCAGTTCCTCTACCTGCGCACCGAGACGCTGCACGCGCACCTGCGCATGGCCAGCCCCGGCGCCCGGGGCTGATGCCCACACGCCCTGGGGAATGTCCCGGGCCGCGCGGACGTAGGGAGGACGCCCTGGCGCCCAGGCGAGCCTCGGTGACAGGGGCATCACCTACATTCAGCCACTTCGTGCGGCGGGGCATGCGGCCCGGCGCTATGACTGCGGTTCTCGTGCGCTTGGGAGCGTGTTGATGGTCAGGCCGTTGCTTCTCCTCCTGGTCTACGTGGTCGCCTGGACCGTCCTGAAGTCGTTCTGGCCCGCGATGGCGCGAGGGTGGCGCCGGTGGGTGTTGCTCGGCGGCTCGGCGCTGTCCCTGGCCGTCTGGCTGGTGCCCGCCATCGCCGGACGCACCTCCGAGGTCCCCGCCCTGCTGCGCATCCTCGCCACGGGCTGGTCCATCTCCGCCATCATCATCTTCCTCGTCGGCGGCCCCCTGGCCCTGCTGCGCCGGTGGATGGACCGCCGCGCCCGGGCGAAGGCCTCCCCTGACGTCATGACGACCCAGGCCCCGGTCCCCGAGGCCCCCGAGTCCGTCCCCAGCGGAACCCCCGCCACCCACTCCACGCAGGCCAGCGCCCTGGAGTCGCTGACGTCCGCGAGGATGAGCCGGCGCAACCTCCTGACGAACGCGGGGCGCGCGGTGCCGCTGCTCGCGGTGGGGACAAGCACGGCGGGCCTGGCCAGCGGCTCCATGGGCTTCAAGGTGGAGTCGGTGGAGGTGCGCCTGCCGGGCCTGCCCGCCGCGCTGGATGGCTTCCGCATCGGCCAGATTACCGACGTACACGTGGGCACCTTCATCGACACCCAGTACCTGCGCGACACGGTGGCCGCGATGAACGAGGCCAAGGTGGACCTCCAGGTGATGACGGGGGACCTCATCGATGACCTGGACCAGCTCGACGCCACCATGGCCGCGCTGGAGGAGTGCCGCGCGCCTCACGGAATGCTGGCGGTGCTCGGCAACCACGAGCACTGGCGCGGGCTGGACGAGGTCGTGGAGGCCTACGCGAAGTCCCAGTCGCGGGGCAGCCCGGTGCGCCTGCTCGTGGACGAGTCCCACACCTTCGAGCACGGCGGCCAGCGCGTTCGCGTGGTGGGCGTGGACTACCCCATGTCCGGCCGCAGCCACCGCGTGAAGGCCGCGCGCATGAAGCAGTCCGCCGAGCAGGCCTTCCAGGGCGTCTCTCCCGACGAGGTGGTGCTGTGCCTCACGCACCACCCGGACTTCTTCGACCACGCCGCCGAGCGCGGCGCGCGGCTGACGCTGGCGGGCCACACCCATGGTGGCCAGGTGGCCTTCTTCGGGATGCCGTTCTTCTTCTTCGCCTTCCAGTACATGCTCGGCCGCTACCGCCGGGGCGACCACCAGCTCTACGTGTCCGGCGGCACCGGACACTGGCTGCCCTTCCGCCTGGGCGTCCCGCCCGAGGTGACGGTGCTCACGCTCCGCTCGGCGTGAGCGCGGACTGCTGGCCGTAGGTCTTGAACTTCTCCAGCACGCGCGCCATCTCCGCGTCGTCGAGCAGCACGGGCTCTCCCACCTGGAGCGCTCGCCAGTACATGGCCGCGAGCGTCTCCACCTCCACCGCCAGCTTGAAGGCCGAGGGCAGGTCCCGCCCCAGCGCCAGCATGCCGTGGTTCGCCATCAGGCACGCCTTGCGGCCCTCCAGCGCGTCCAGGACGTTTCGCGCCAGCTCCGCGGTGCCGAAGGTGGCGTACGGCGCGCACCGCACGTCGACGCCGCCCGCCGCGCAGACCATGTAGTGGAAGGCCGGGATGCCCCGGCGAAGACACGCCAGCGTGGTGCTGAACATGGAGTGCGCGTGCAGCACCGCGCCCACCTCCGAACGGGCCTCCAGGATGTCCCGGTGGAGCTGCCACTCGGACGACGGACGCCGTGGGCCCTCGTGGCTTCCATCCATGCGCATGAGGACCATGTCCTCGGGCACCAGCACTTCGTAGTCCATGCCGGTGGGCGTCAGCAGGAAGCCCCCGTCCACGCGCACGCTCAAGTTGCCGCTCGTGCCCTGGTTGAGCCCCGCCGCGTTCATCTTGCGGCAGGTGGCGATCATCGCCTCTCGCACGACGCGCTCGTCCTTCATGAGCCCATCCTCGCGCGCTCCGGGAACAGCGAGCGCAGGCCCGCCTCACTCGCCGGACACACGCCCCGCTCGGTGATGAGCGCTGTCACCAATCGCGCGGGCGTCACGTCGAAGGCGTAGTTGGCGGAGGGGCTGCCCTCCGGTGTCACCCGCACCGTGGCCACCTCCCCCGAGGCGAGCCGGCCCGTGACGTCGCTCAATTCGGAGCCATCGCGCTGCTCGATGGGAATCTCCCGCACGCCGTCGCGCAGACTCCAGTCGATGGTGGGCGAGGGCAGGGCCACATAGAAAGGCACGCCGTTGTCCTTCGCCGCGAGCGCCTTGAGGTAGGTGCCAATCTTGTTCGCCACATCACCGTGGGCCGTGGTGCGGTCCGTGCCGACGATGCACAGGTCCACCTGCCCGTGCTGCATGAGGTGGCCGCCCACGTTGTCGGCGATGACGGTGTGCGGGACACCATGCTGCCCCAGCTCCCACGCCGTCAGCTGCGAGCCCTGGTTGCGCGGGCGCGTCTCGTCCACCCAGACATGCACGGGCAGGCCCGCGTCGTGCGCCAGGTAGATGGGCGAGAGCGCCGTGCCGAAGTCCACCGTCGCGAGCCACCCCGCGTTGCAGTGGGTGAGCACCTCCAGCCGGCCCTTCCTCCCCTTCTTCTCCCACGCGGCCTCCAGGAGCCTCAGGCCGTGCTCGCCCAGCGCCCGGTTGATGGCCACGTCCTCGTCGCACAGCTCGGCCGCGCGCCGCTTCGCCGCCTCCACGCGCTCGGCGGGCGGCAGCGGGGTCAGCACACGGCGCATCTCCTCCAGCGCCCAGTGCAGGTTCACGGCGGTGGGCCGCGTCTCACCCAGCACCGCGAGGGCCCGCGTCAGCGCCGCGTCGGAGGCATCCGCGCGCAAGGCCAGCCAGACCCCGTAGGCGGCCGTCGCGCCGATGAGCGGAGCGCCCCGCACCCGCATCGCGCGGATGGCGTGCGCGGCCTCGTCCAGCGTCTCCAGTCGCGCGGTGACGAAGGCGTGGGGCAGCCGCGTCTGGTCGATGATGCCCACCGCGCGGGCATCCGGCTCCAGCCAGACGGCGCGGGTGGGCTTGCCGTGGACCTTCATCGCCCGAGCACCCGTCCGGCCACCGCGGACAGCTTCTCCACCATCGCCGCGTCGCGGGCGTCCGGCGCGGTGATGAGCGCGTGCTCCAGCGCGCGCTGACACCCCTGCCGACAGGGCCCCTCGTGTCCTCCGAGCAGCGGCACCACCTGCTTCACCAGCGAGCGCGCCTTGCCCGCGTTGCCCACGAGCACCGAGACGACCTGGTCCACCGTGACGGCGTCGTGCTCGGGGTGCCAGCAGTCGAAGTCCGTCACCATGGCCACCGTCGCGTAACAGAGCTCCGCCTCCCGGGCGAGCTTGGCCTCCGGCATGTTCGTCATGCCGATGACGTCACAGCCCCACGTCCGATACAGCCGGCTCTCCGCGAGCGAGGAGAACTGCGGCCCCTCCATCGCCAGATAGGTGCCGCCCCGGTGCGCGGCCACGCCCAGCGCTTCGCACGCGGCCACCACCGCCTCCCCCAAGCGCGAGCACGTGGGCTTCGCCATGGACACGTGCGCCACCAGCCCCGTGCCAAAGAAGCTCTTCTCCCGCGCGAAGGTGCGGTCCACGAACTGGTCCACCACCACGAAGGTGCCCGGCGGCAGGTCCTCGCGCAGGCTGCCCACCGCGGACAGCGACAAGAGGTCCGTCACCCCGCTGCGCTTGAGCGCGTCGATGTTCGCCCGGAAGTCGATGTCGCTCGGGGCGATGCGGTGCCCGCGGCCATGGCGGGGCAGGAACACCACCTGCGTGCCCTCGAGCGTGCCGAAGCACAGCTCGTCGGAGGGCTCGCCGAAGGGCGACGACACCTTCCTCCACGCGACGTCCTTCAGGCCATCCATCTGGTACAGGCCACTGCCACCGATGATGCCGATGACGGGCGCGGGGGCTCGGGACATGGGTCTTCTCCGGGGTCGAGGGACACCACCAGCGTACCAGCCTCCCCGCGGCCCACGTGGGTTGACAGCGTCACGCGCGACTCTATATTCAACCTCATGGTTGAACAATACGCGAGCCAGCTCGACCACACGTTCCATGCGCTGTCCGACCCGACACGTCGGGCGATGCTGCGCAACCTGTCGGTGCACGAGCGCAGCGTCGGAGAGCTGGCGGCGCCCTTCCAGATGTCCCTGGCCGCTGCGTCCAAGCACATCAAGGTGCTGGAGCGTGCGGGGCTGGTGCACCGCGAGGTGAAGGGCCGCACGCACGTCTGCCGGCTCAACGCCCGGCCGCTGTCGGACGCGCAGGACTGGATTCGCTACTACGAGCGCTTCTGGAGCGAGCGGCTCGACATGCTGGAGAGCCTGCTGCGCGGCGAGGCTCCCACGCCCCCTTCCCCCAAGAAAGGACGCACCCGGTGAATGCCTCGAAGACGGTCCAGGTCCAGCTCACCCGCTTCTTCCCCGCCAGCGCCGAGCGCGTCTTCGACGCGTGGCTGAGCCCCGAGACGCTCGGCCGGTGGATGTGGGGCCCGGGTGTGCGCGACGAGGAGGTGGTGCACCTGCGGCTCGACGCGCGCGTGGGCGGCGGCTTCTCCTTCCTCGTGCGCAGGAAGGGTCAGGACATCGACCACATCGGGACCTATCTGGAGATAGCCCGTCCCCAGCGACTGGTCTTCACGTGGGCCATCCGCGAGGAGCCGATGAGCGAGGAGAACATC
Source organism: Myxococcus sp. AS-1-15 (assembly GCF_020037055.1). Classification (NCBI taxonomy): domain Bacteria; kingdom Pseudomonadati; phylum Myxococcota; class Myxococcia; order Myxococcales; family Myxococcaceae; genus Myxococcus; species Myxococcus sp. AS-1-15. The sequence continues at coordinate 115,998 of NZ_JAIQDF010000003.1, forward strand.
AGCCGCGTCACCCTGGACTTCCGGCCGAGGGACGCGGGCTGTGAGCTGACGTTGACGCACGTCATGTCGGACACGTGGGCCGAGTATGCGGACCGCACGCAGGCGGGCTGGGCCACCATGCTCACCACCCTGGCGCGCGAGCTGGCCGTGGAGACCCCGCGCCATGGCTGAACACGGCGTCGTCACCGAGCCCCAGACGGTGCGCCTGGAGCGCGTGCTGCCGGGTCCGCTGGAGCGCGTGTGGGCGTTCCTCACGGACCCGGAGCTGCGCGGGAAGTGGCTCGCCGCCGGGGACATGGAGCTGCGCGAAGGTGGAAGCGTCGAGCTGCGCTTCCAGCACGCCCACCTCTCCCACGAGCCGGTGCCCCAGCGCTATCAGGTGATGCGCGATGGCCATCGCCACACGGGGCGCGTGCTCCGCTGCGAGCCGCCACACGTGCTGAGCTACACCTGGGCCGAGCAGACGGGCGCCCCCTCCGAGGTCACCTTCGAGCTGAGCGCTCGGGGCTCGGACGTGCTGCTCGTCGTCACGCACCGGCGCCTCGTCACGCGCGAGGACCGCGTCAGCGTCGCGAGCGGCTGGGACACCCACCTGGGCATCCTCGAGGACCAGCTGCGCGGACAGACGCCTCGCGGCTTCTGGTCCACCCACGCACGCCTGGAGGCCGAGTACGAGGAGCGCTTCCCTCGGGATTGAAGTCCTCGGCGCGTGACGGGCCCTCGCCTTGTTGCCCGCCGCGGCTCGAGACCTCGAGGCGCACCTTCCTGGGGAGACTCATTCTCCCTGGGAGGTCGCCATGAAGGTCGGAGAAGCCATGACCGCCAATCCCGTCACCTGTCTGCCCGACACGGGCATCGAACAGGCGGCGCGATGGATGGTCGAGTGTGACTGCGGGGCCCTGCCCGTCATCGACGCCGACAACCGGCCGCTGGGCATCATCACGGACCGGGACATCACCTGCCGCATCATCGCCAAGGGGAAGGACCCCTACATGCTGGACGTGACGGCGGCGATGAGCGCGCCCGCGGCCACCGTGTACCGCGACACCCCCTTGGAGGACTGCCTGGCGTTGATGGAGCAGAACCAGGTGCGGCGAATGGTGGTGCTCGACGACGACAACACCGTCTGCGGCATGGTGGCGCAGGCGGACCTGGTGAAGCGTCTGGGCGCGGAGGAGACCGCCGAGCTGATGCGCGAGGTCTCCATCGACACGCAGTCCGCGTCGCAGGTGCACTGACGACGGCGTGCGCTGGAGCCTCAGTCGCCGCCGAGCGCGAACGCGGCCATGCGTTGCACGCGGTCCGGCCCCGAGCGCTCCAGCACGTCGTTGTGCCCCGCGTCCGGCACCGTCACCACCGTGGCGCGAGGGAAGCGGGTGCCCAGCTGGCGCCCCATCTCCACCGGGATGAGGGTGTCCTGCTCACCGTGGATGATGAGCACCGGCAGGTCGAGCCCCCGCGCCTTCGACAGGGTGTCGAAGCGGTCCCTCACGAGCAGCGAGGTGGGGAGGAAGGGCAGCATCGTCGCCGCCATGTCGGGGATGGAGGTGTAGGGCGCCACCAGCATGATGCGCGCGCCATGGCCCCGGCGCGCCATCTCCACCGCGACGCCCGTGCCCAGGCTGCGGCCGCTGAGCACCGTGCGCTCCGGCGGGACCCCCTGGGTGCGCAGCAGCGCGAGCGCGGCCTCCGCCGCCGCGTAGATGCCCTGCTCGGAGGGCGCTCCGGGGGAGGCGCCGTAGCCCGGGTACTCGACGGCCAGGAAGCCCAGGCCGTTCGCCTGGAGGAACAGGCCCAGGTCGAGCTGGTCGAGGAGCTGCTCCCCGTTGCCGTGGAAGTGCACCACGGTCGGCGCGCCCTCGGGCCCTGGCAACTGGAGCAGGTCCACGTAGGCCCCTGCGCTCAACGGCAGACGGCTGAAGCCGTGCGCCGCGGGGAGCAGGGTGGCGGCCTTCGGCGCGGGGAAGAGCAGCGAGCGCTGGAAGACGAAGGCCGCGACGCACAGCGCGACGTAGAGGACCGCGAGGACGGAGAGGAGGAGGGTGAGCATGCGGCGGAGGCGGACCATGGCCCCGCCCAGTCTGCCCGATTCCGGACCGCGCTATGTGAACAGGCCCAGCGCGGTGCCGGGGGAGTACCCCGGGAACACCCGGGTCAGGTCCACGCCAGGGCGGCAGGCGCGCAGGGCCTCCGACAGCGGGGCGCGCACGTCGGTCCACGCGGGCACGTCCCGGCCGTCCTGGAGCCGGTCCGCGGTGAGGGGCTCGAAGCGGCCGTACACCCGACCTCCGCGCACACCGCCGCCGAGCACGAGCATCGCGCTCCCGACGCCGTGGTCCGTGCCTCGGCTGCCGTTCTCCCGCACGGTGCGGCCGAACTCCGTCAGGACCACCACCGTCACGTGCTCGAGCCGTGGACCCAGGTCGCGCGCGAAGGCGGACAGCGCGCCGGACAGCTCCGCGCAGCGATTGGCGAAGGTGCCCGTGGCCGCGCCCTGCGCCGCGTGGGTGTCCCAGCCGCCCATCTCCGTGGCGGCGACCTCCAGGCCCACGTCGCCCTTGATGAGCCGGGCGATGTCCGCCAGTCGCTGGCCCAGGGGCGCGCGTGGGTACTCGGCGCCGGAGGTGGGCGGCAGCCGGGCGAGCTGCTCTTCGTCCAGGTGCGAGAGGGCCTCGAAGGCGCCCTGCCCCGTGGTCCGCAGCGCGTCGTCCACGGCGCCGGCATAGAGCGCCTCGAAGCCGCGAGTGGCCCGTGCTCCTCGGTTGCCCACGCGCAGCCGGAACTCCTCCAGTCGCCCCATGGCCAGCGCGCCCGCGTCACCAAAGAGTGCTCGGGGCAGCGTGGACTGCAGCGCCACGGCGCGCAGCGGCGCGGAGGGGACCTGCGCCTCGGAGCCCAGCGCGCGGTTGAGCCAACCATCCGGCGTCGACTTGCGGCCCGGCGTTCCGGACTCCACGAAGTCCTGGGCATCGAAGTGCGAGCGGACCGGGGTGGGCAGTCCCACACCGTGCAGCACCGCGAGCTGTCCTTCCTTCCACAGCGGGAGCAGGGGCTCCAAACGTGGGTGCAGGCCGAAGGGTGAGGACAGGGGCAGCGCGGCGCCCTCGCCCGTGGGCTTCAGCGCGAGCGAGGGGCGCGCGCGGTGGTAGGCCCCGTCCTCGACGGGCGGGACGAGCGAGAGTCCGTCCACTCCGCCCCGGAGGAACACCGTCACCAACGTGCGCCTGGAAGGAGGTGTGGCCGCCTGGACGCCACGCAGGAGACCTGGCGTGAACAGGAGCCCCACTCCGGACAGACCCAGCGCGTGCAGCAGGCGGCGTCGAGAGAGGGACTGGGGCATGCGGCTGGGACTCCAGGGTGGTCGGCCCCGCGAGGCGGCGAGGTCCGCCCATTCAACACCCGTCCGGTCCGGAAGTTACGAGCGCACCTCCGCCCCCATGACGGCACATCGTTCAGGTGGCGCCGCCTCGAGCCTCCGTCAGGGCTGCTTCTTCTCGCGCAGTTGGTGGAGCACCTCGCGCGCGGTGGCGGCGGACGACGCCGGGTTCTGCCCGGTGACGAGCCGGCCGTCGGCCACGACGAAGCTCTCCCACAGCGGGCCCGACTCGTAGCGGGCTCCCTGTTCCTTCAGCCGCGTCTCCAGCGCGAACGGGACGATGGCGTCGAACTTCGCCGCCTTCTCCTCCGCGTTGCTGAAGCCCGCCACGCGCTTGCCCTTCACCAGCGGCTGCCCGTCCGGCCCCTTCACCCCCACCAGCGCCGCGGGCCCGTGGCAGACCGCCGCCACCACCGCGCCCCGCGCGTACCCGGCGGACAACAGCTTGTGCGTGGGCGCGTGCTTCGACAGGTCCCACATCACGCCGTGCCCGCCCACGACGAAGTACGCGTCGTACGAGTCCTTCACCTTCGCGAGCTCGAGCGTGTTCGCCAGCTTCTTCTTCGCCCGCGCATCCGACAGGAACGCCTTCGTGGACTCGGTCTGCTCCTTCTCGCTGCGAGGGTCCACCGGCGCGGCCCCGCCCTCCGGCGAGGCGATGTCCACCTGCGCCCCCGCGTCGACGAACGCCTCGTAGGGCGCGGCCAGCTCCTCCAGCCAGAAGCCGGTCTTCTCTCCCGTGTCCCCGAACTGCGAGTGGCTGGTGACAATCAGCAAAATCTTCACGGCGGTCAGCATCTCTTCCATGACACGGCTCCCTCGCGGGCCCACGAGGAGGGGCCCCACGGCGAAAGGGATACGCCTGGAGGTCCGCCCAGAAAACCGAGGGCTTCTTCACATAAGCTCAAGCCATGCTTGGCAATCGTGAAGCCCTCTGGACGCTGTGGGAAGTCAGCCGCGCGGGGACCCACGCCGCCGCCGCGGCGCGACTGGGCATCACCGCGTCCGCCGTGGGACAGCAGCTCAAGGCGCTCGAGCGACACACGGGTGTCGCGCTGTTCGAGCGCGTGGGGCGCAGGGCCCGACTCACCTCCGCCGGAGCGGCGCTCGTCGCTCGACTGGGAGAGCACCTGCCCGCGCTGGACGCCGCCGTGGAGGAGGCCTCCGAGACGCATCGCGTGGTGCGCGGCGAGGTGGCGCTGGGCGGCCCCTGGCCCTTCTTCCGCTACTGGCTGCGCCCGCGGCTGCCGTCCCTCCTGGCGGCGCATCCCGAGCTGCGACTGGACGTCCGCTTCGATGTCCCCAGCCGCGTCGCGCGCAGGCTCCTCGACGGCGAGCTGGACCTGGGCATCGTCGGCTTGCTGCCCGAGGCCCCGGGCCTGGAGCTGCACCCGGTGGCCCAGGAGCAGTTCGTCGCCGTGGCCTCCCCCGGCTACCTGAAGCGCTGGGGGACACCGAGGAGCGCCCGCGACTTCGCCGCGCATCGCTTCGTCGCCTTCGACGCGGACCTGGCCATGCTCCTGCCCTGGTGGCGCGCGGCCTTCGGCGCGAAGGAGCCGCTGCCGACGCAGGTGGTCTGCCGCATCGCCAACCTCGACGAGATGCTCGCGCTGGCGGAGGCGGGCGTGGGGTTGGCGGTGCTGCCCGACTACCTGGTCCAGCCGGCACTGCGCGAGGGCCGAGTCGCAGCGCTCGAGGCACCGCGACGCGCAGCGCGTCGTCCCTCAGGGACCCTCTGGGTGGCCTGGCGCAAGGCCGCCGCGCCCACCGCGCGATTCCTCGCGGTCCGCGACTGGCTCCTTGCGAAAGACAGACGTGTCCAGCGTGCATGAAGGGTTCTGTCACGGCCCACCGGAGCGTCGAATCTCCGACGGGGCGCGGAGCGGCCGTGTCTGGAAAGGAATCACGGATACCCGCCTCGTACGCCAGGACCGGTAGGCGGTGCCCAAGGCCTTGCCTATCCATCCCCCCTCAAAATTCTTCGAGGGGGAGCGCCCATGCGGTTGTCGTCGAACCAGGACCCCGAAACGCAGGCCGTCGTTCGCGCCGCAGTCTTGAAGATGAGGACCGTCGCGGATTGTGTCGTCACCCCTCGCACCGCCAGCTCGGGGACGGCCCAGGAGGGGTTCCGGGTCCACGTGGCCACCCGAGGCCCCCTGACCGAGCAAGCCGTCCTCGAGCACCTGCGCGCCCACTGTCCTCGACAGCTCGGGCCCCTGGACATCGTCCTCGTCCATGCCCTGCCGCCCTCGCGACGTCCAGGTGACCTGGAGGACCTGGGCCTCGCGGTGCTCGACGAGACACTCGTCATGCACTGCCAACGCGTCGTCGACGCCCTGCTGGGCTCCGGACACTTCCAGGTGTCCGTCGGCGACGCGGACTCCACGCCCGGAGCCTTGAGGCTCCGACGCGCGCCGGACTCCTCCCCCATGGTTGACCGGAGCAACCTTCCGGCCATCGCGACGAGCACTGCCGGACACTCGGTCCGGGAAGCGCTCGCCGACGGTGGCCCGGCCCTTTCTGGCGCGGAGCGGACGTTGACCGAGGTCCTGCTCGCGGCGGTGGCGCGGACGCCGGAGCAGAGAATCGTCCACGTCGAGGCGGAGGGCGTGGAGCGGACCGACACCTACCGCGAGCTGCTGTCGAGGGCCCTGCGAGTCGCCGGAGGGCTGCGGAGTGAGGGGCTCACGGCGGGCCAGCGGGTGATGTTCCAGTTGCCGGGGACGCGCGACTTCATCACCGCGTTCTGGGGCTGCATCCTCGCGGGCCTGGTGCCCGCGCCCATCGCGACTCCCGCCGAGTACGCCGAGGGGATTCCCGGGGTGAGCAAGCTGCTGGCGGCCTGGAAGGCGCTGCGCGAGCCCCTCGTCCTCATCGACGCCTCGCAACAGGCCTCACTCCAGGCGTTCGCCACGAGCCACGGCCACACGGTGAGGACGGCCACCGTCGAGGAGCTCGCCCGCCATGAGCCGGCGAAGCCGCACCTGGACGCGACGCCCGACGACATCACGCTGCTCCTGTTCACCTCCGGCAGCACGGGCACGCCCAAGACAGTGCCCCTGAGCCACAAGGCCATCCTCACCGAGGCTCGTGGCACCGCGCGGGTGATGAACACGGGCCCCAAGGACGTGTCCTTCCACTGGATGCCGCTGGAGCACGGCGGCAGCCTGGCGATGGTCCACACCCGGGACATCCTCTCCTCCTGCGCCGAGGTGCATGTCCCCACGCAGCTCATCCTCGGCGAGCCCCTGCGCTGGCTCGATTGGATGGAGCGCCACGGCGCCACGCTGAGCTGGGCGCCCCACTTCGCCTTCGGGTTGATTGTCGGTGAGCTGGGTCGCAAGCCGTCGGCGCGGCGGTGGGACCTCTCCCGGGTCCGCATCCTGGTCAACGGGGGCGAGGCCATCGTCTCCAGGACGGCGCGGGAGTTCCTGCGGGCCCTTTCGTCCCACGGCCTGCGCGACTCCGCCATATGGCCGGCATGGGGGATGTCGGAGACTTCGTCGGGCGTCACCTACCACTCCGACTTCAACCTCTCCACGTCGTCGGATGAGGACTCCGTCGTCGCGCTCGGGCCGCCCATCCCGGGCGTGCGACTGCGCATCGTGGACGACGAGGACCAGGTGCTGCCCGAGGGGGAGATTGGCGCCCTGCAGATTCAGGGGCCGTCGGTGCTGCGCGGCTATGTCGACAACGACGCCGTCAACCGCGAGTCCTTCACGCAGGATGGTTGGTTCCGCACCGGGGACCGCGCCTTCCTGCGCGACGGGCGCCTGACGCTGACCGGCCGCTCGCGCGACACCATCATCATCAACGGCGCCAACCACTTCGGCCACGAGATTGAAGCCACCGTGGAGGAGCTGCCGTTCATCGACCGCTCGTTCACCGCCGCGTGTGCGCTCCGCTTGAGTGGAGCGTCGACGGACCAGCTCGCGCTCTTCTTCCACCTGCTGCCGGGCACGAACGAGCAGGAGGCCTTGCGCAGCATCCGCGCCGCGGTGGCCAGGAACCATGGCGTCCAGCCCCACCACCTCGTCCCCGTCGAGCGCGCGGACATCCCCAAGACGGACCTGGGCAAGATTCAGCGCACGCAGCTCGCCAGTCGCTACGCGGCGAAGCTGGAGGCGGCGAAGCCTCGCGCGGACACGCACGAGCGGCTGCCCGCGTGGTTCTACCGGACCACCTGGCCCGCGGCGCCGCTGGACACCGACGTGCATGGCGCGGAGCGGACCTCCGTGGCGCTCCTCATCGAGGATGACGCGCGACTGGGTGATGCCCTCCGCCAGGAGCTGGAGCGTCGCGACCAGCCGCATGTCACCCTCATCCCGGCCTCGACGCCCGGGCTCATCCAAGAGGGACCGCGCCGTTATCGCCTGGATGTGGAGAACCCGGTCCACCACCTCCAGCTCTTCAAGCAGCTGCGCGAGGAGGGGCTGCTGCCCCGACACATCCTCCACCTCTCCGCGCCCTCCGCGATGGGCGTCCCCGAGTCCTTCGAGGCGCAGCGTGAGGCCTGCCTGCGGGCGTGTGGCTGGCTCGTCCCGCTGCTCGGTGCGCTCGATGCGCAGCGGCCCGAGCAGGTGCTGTTGAAGGTCATCGCCAGCCACAGCCTGCGCGTCGGGGAGGACGACCAGGTCGCCGTGCATCACGCGCCCCTGCGCGGCCTGCTGGCGACCGCGCAGCTCGAGCTGCCCTGGCTTCGCACGAGCCACGTGGACCTGCCCGCTGGAGATTCGGAGGGCAACGCGCGCCGCATCCTGGCCGAGGTCGATGCGCTCAGCGTCGAGCCCCTCGTCGCCTGGAGGGCGGAGGGTCGCCACGTGGCGAGGATGGTGCCCACGCACGCGGAGGGCTCGCTCATCGACGTGCCCGGCTTCGAGCCGAACAGCCTGTTCGTCATCACCGGGGGGCTGGGTCACGTGGGTCGGGTCCTCACCGAGTGGCTCGTCACCCGGTACCAGGCCCGGGTGCTGCTGCTCGGCCGTACGCCCGAGGCGGGCCTGCCCGAGGTGTCACGCGCGGCCCTGGCGGCGCTGCGGAGTCGAGGCGAGGTGCTGTATCGCGCCGTCGACGTCGGAGACGCGGACGCCGTGCGCGCCGCCATCGAGCAGGCGGAGGCGCACTGGTCGCGGCCGGTCGACAGGATGCTGCACCTGGCGGGGCACTACGCGGAGAAGACCCTGCTCCAGCTCGCGCCCGGAGACCTGGCCGCCGCGCTGGACCCGAAGCTCGCGGGTGCATGGAGTCTGTGGCGCGTCGCGAAGCACCGTCCTGGTTGTCGCCTCATCCTGTTCTCCTCCGTCGTCGGCGCCGTGGGCGGGGCGCTCCAGGGCGCGCATGCCGCCAGCAACGCCACGCTCGATGCCTTCGCCGAGCAGTGCCACGCCCAGGGCCGTGGCGCGACGGATGCGCCCGTCTGCCAGAGCATCGGCTGGAGCTACTGGCGCGATGAGCGCACCGCGGACCTGGAGGTGACGGGGCAGGCCGCGGCGCGGGGCCACGCCATCATGGAGCCCGCGCAGGCTTTGGAGTCGCTGGCCATCGCCGCCGCCGCGCCGCACACCGTCAGCTGGGTCGGGTTCCTTTCGGGAGGACATCACTTCCGCGCGAGGTTGGACGGCCGTCCGCGCGCGCTGCGCCGCATCGTCGCTCGGGGCGCCTCGCGCCATGTCGAGCTGGCGAAGATCTCCCTCGCGCCGATTCGCATCGTGGACGCGGCGGGGGTTCCGGTCTCCATCTCTGCGGCCGAGGCCACCGAGGCCATCCAGCCGGTGGTGGAAGCGACGGACTCGACGCGGAAGATTCGCCGCCTCTTCGCCGACGCGCTCGGACAGCCCGACGTCGGCGTCGACGACGACTTCTTCGATGTGGGCGGCAACTCCATCCAACTGGCGCAACTGCACCGGGCACTGGAGACGGCCTTCGAGCGCGAGGTCCGGTGGGCGGAGGTGCTGCGCTGCCGCACGGTCAACGCGCTCGCGGCGCTGCTCGCGGGGGACTCGACGTCCGAGACGCAGTTCGTGAGCTTCCGGGGGCTGCGCTACGCCTACCGCGTGGTGCCGGGTCCCGAGAAGCCGCTCATCGAGTCGCCGCTGCTCATCATCAGCGGCGCCTTCCAGGACATGTATGCGCTGCCGAAGCTCGAGCACCTGTTGCATCCGCTCGGCACGCTCATCATGGCGGACCTGCCCGGCACGGGCGTGGCGGACGACCTGGCGCCGGAGTTCGGCTTCGACTTCCTCGCGGATTGTCTGGAGCACCTGCGCGCGCACCTGGGCCATCCGCGCATCAACGTCATCGGTATCTCCTACGGCGGTTCGACGGCCTACGAGTTCGCGCACCGATATCCGGACAGCATCGACCGCCTCATCCTGGTGGGGGCGGCGACGGAGCTTCCCGACCAGTCCGCCGTGCGCATCGACATCCGCGCCGAGCAGATCCTGGAGGGAGAGCTCGACACGTTCGTCCAGGGCCTGGTGGAGGCGACCATGAACCAGGACCCGCGCAACCACGTGCGTGAAGCGGAGGCCACGCGGGTGCTGGTGGAGAAGGCCTTCCATGCCGTCACGCCGCGCGAGGCGCTTCGCTACGCCGACGTGCAGAACCGGTTGATCGCCGAGGCCCGGGACCCGAGCCTGCGCATCCTGAAGCGCCCCGTCCTCGCCTTCACCGGCGAGTTCGACCCGCTCACTCCGCCAGCCCATGTGCGCAACCTGGCCGCGACGATTCCCGGCGCGCTGTTCACCACCATCCGGGAAGCCGACCACCTGGTCCTGATGGAGCGTCCCGAGGAGATGGCCGACCTCATCCGCCGCTTCCTCCAGAACCACGACCTCCACGGGCTCGACTACCTCTCCGACGTCGAGTGCCCCACGAACACCCCTCCGCCCCGGAATGAAATCGCGGGTGGCACCACGCCCTTCAAGTCCCGAGGCGAGGGGTTCCAGCAAGGCGCGTCCGCGGAGTGACTGCCCCTACTGCCGCTGGAACTCCGGTGAGCCCAGCAGCAGGCCGGCGATGAGGGCCACGTCGACGGGCCCTCGCTCCGCCTCGGCGCTCGCCGATTCCTTCCGGCGGGAGAGCGCGTCGAGCACCGTCGCCTTCGTCGCCTCCGACGGCGGTGTGCCCAGGAGCGCGAGCCCGAGCGCCTCCAGCCACGCCTCCGCCGTGGGCGCTGCGGGCCACGCGACGGTCTCCATCACCACGCGCGCTCCAGGCATCCTGCCGGACACCAGGTCCAACCCGAAGTTCAGCCGCGCCACCAGCGAGCCGCTGTTCACCCACGGCGCCGCCACCTCGGGGAAGCCCGTGGGCGCAGGCGCCCGGTACAGGGGCTCCCCCATCTTCGCCACCGCCTGCACCAGCCGGGGCTGCACCTGCACCTCCGCCCCCGTCGCACGCAACGCGGACACCACGAACTCGAAGGGTGTCTTCACCTTCGCCCCACGCGCCTCGGGCGCCCAGAACTCCGGCGCATCCAACAGCGCGCGATACACCGACGACAAATCCCCGTCCGTGTCGAGGAACACCTTCGCCAACCGGTCCACCAGCGCCGGCGGCGGCGAGTCCGACACGAAGCGCCGCGCCAGCTTCGTCGCCAGATGCCGCGCCGTGGACGGATGCCGCGCGAGCACGTCCAACACCCGCTCCCCATCCGCCTCCCCACCTCCCGCCGCGAACTCCTGCCCCAGCACACGCTTCGCCCCCGGGTCATGCGCCCGACGACGGAAGACGAACTGGGGCGCCTCGCGCGGCTTCTTCACGCTCCACCCCGTGAAGCACCGCGCCACCTCGCGCACGTCCGTCTGCGAGTAGCCGCCCTCCACGCCCAACGTGTGCAGCTCCAGCAGCTCCCGCGCGTAGTTCTCGTTGAGCCCCGGTCTGGGCTCGGCGTCCATCTCCGCCTCGCCCTCGTCCTCCACGTCCCTCCGCGCGCGGCCCCGCTCCGGCATGCCGTCACGCGTGCTCCTCCAGTTGTCCAGATAGACGAGCATCGCCGGGTGGCGCGCCGTGGCGCCGAGCAACGTCCGGAAGCGCCCGAAGACATGCGGACGGATGGCGTCGCGCTCGTACGACGTCACCATCCACCGCACCACGCCCTTGTCCGCGGAGACGTTGAAGTGGTTGAACCAGAAGTCCACCAGCACCTCCTCGAGCGGATTCGGTCCCTCGACGGCGCGCAGCAGCTTCGCCGCGGAGAGCTCCGCACCGATTCGCGCCGGGCGCTCCAGCTCGCGGCCATCCAGGAGCGCCTGCTCCCGCTCCTTCCGGTTCGGGTACGCGTCGAGCAGCTGGGACATCGACATCTCCAACGTGGGCAGGGCCTGGAGCTTCCCGGCCAGCGCCGGCGACATCGGCGCGTCCCGACGCACGAGCCGCGCCTCCACCCAACCGCGCACGCCCAGGCGACGCACCTCCGCCAGCTCCCGCGCCGACGGACCGAAGGCCCATCGCTGCAGCAGGTGCACCTCCGCGCCCGGTCCGAAGTCCTCGACAGGCGCCTCACTCCGCGCCGGGTGTGAAGTGCTCGCACATGAGAGCAGCAAGGCCGACAGGAAACCGAGGGACACGAGGCGCATGGCTGCCTCCGAGAACCCACGAGCACGCGCGAGGTTACGACCCGCGCTCCGAGAGGCCTGCTCGCCCACCCTGTCAAACATCCCTTGCCTCCTGAACACCTGCTGGCTCGCACCAACCGTTGCTTGTACCCGAGCCCCGCTGCTTTTCGTATGGAGGCCAACGATGAAGACCCCCGCGCCCCTGGGGTGGCTGCTCTCGCTGGTGATGCTCGGCGGGTGCTCCGCCCTCTTCGATTCCGGTGGTGATACCGGCAGCAACTCGGACCGGCTCACCGCGCCGTTCGAGCCGCACGTGGACCTGCTCGCGGACGTCAACCGCGACGGCGTGGTCGACGAGCGGGACGAAGCCGGCGAGGAGACCTGGAGCGCCGAGCGTGGCGCCATCTTCCTGGCCAACATCGACGACGACCAGAAGGCCTGTCCCTTCAGTCCGTCCTTCACCCAGCTCAGCGACGAGCAGCTCGCCGGCTGCAACGACTCCCAGGACACCGAGGTCAACGGCGAGGAGGACTTGAAGGACCTCGCGCGGCTGCGTGTCGCGCCGTGGCCCGGAGCGCCGAGCTACGCGGTGGGCAGCGTGTCCGTGACGGGCGCGGGCTCGGACAAGGTGCGTCTGTTCAAGCGCATGGATGGGGAGTTCCTGTCGTTCCGCATCGCCAACGTGCTGCCGCTGTCGGCCCGGGACTTGCGCGAGGGCGTGGACCTGGCCATCGAAGCGAACGACATCGTCCGGGACGCCGCGGTGTGGGATGGCCGCGTGGAGGTGACGCTGACCATCTACCACGTGGACCGGCCGCAGGAGCTGTTCCGGGACACGGTGATGATGCGCGTGGCGCCCGTGGTGCTGTTCCATCACCTGACGCCGGTGCGCAACGTCTACGTGTCGCGCCTGGACACCGAGGCGTCTGCGCTCTTCCGCGAGGACCTGGGCGGCGCGCTCGTCAGCTCGCGGGAGCCCACGCTCTTCTCCGAGTTCGCGGTGGATGACCTGTGGGCCCAGGACTACTTCGAGCCCGCGTACATGGCGCTGCCCACCGAGGGCGGCGGACAGCATGTCATCCAGGTCAACCTCCGCTCGGCCAACGTCAACACGAACGAGCGCCCGGTGCCGCTGCGCGAGGCCGGGCGCATCGTCTACTGGCTGCGCGGCCGGGACCAGGCGGCGGTGCAGCAGTACCAGTCGGGCCTGTCGCCCGAATCGCAGACGCTCAACTCCATGGGCAACACGGAGGTCATCCCACCCTACGAGAAGGACGGCGTGAAGTATCCGCTGGGGCGGCTGTTGCGCGGCCGGGGCCCCGACTCCGAGCCCGACTTCCAACTGGACCCGAGCTTCACGCGGATGCTCGACGCGCAGGCCGTCCAGCCGGTGGTGTACCTGGACACGTCGTGGCTCGCCGTGGCGCATGTCGATGAGACGGTCAGCTTCCTGCCGGTGGACTCGCCGCGCGGCTGGGTTGCCCTGGTGGCCGACCCCGCCCTGGCGCGGCGCATGCTGATGGACGCGCAGGCGCGCGGACATGGCGAGGCGAAGCTCTTCGAGGGCAAGCGCTGGGTGATGGAGCAGCCGGCGGAGATGACGGTGTCGACGCTGCTGGACCACGCCGGGGTGATGGACACCAACGCGATGGCCGCGCTCGAAATCGAGGAGCAGCTGGCCGTTCTCCGCGAGGAGACGGGAATCACCGACGCGGAGGTCGTCCGCGTGCCCTTCCTGTTCCAGGGTTCAACCAACGGCGCGACGGCGCTGCAGCCCGGCACGGTGAACCTGCTGTCGGTGTCCCGCTCGCTCGTCATCGCGCCGGACCCGCATGGCCCCGTCATCAACGGGAAGGACCTCTTCAAGGCGCAACTGGAGCAGGCCCTGGCACCGCACGGCATCCGCGTGCACTGGTCCGACACCTGGGACCTCTACCACGTGGGGGGTGGTGAGGTGCATTGCGCGACGAACGCCGCGCGCGTCCCGTCCCCCGTGAAGTGGTGGGAGGGCGGTCGATGAGCGCCTCGCTGTCACGCGGCCCGCGCGCCGCCGTGTCGTTGCTGTTGATGCTGCTCACCCTGCCCGCCCTCGCACAGACGGACGGCCTGGGCGCGCTGCGCGAGGAGGTGGCGAAGGCGCGGCAGCAGACGCCCGAGGCCTTCACGCGCCTGGAGGCGGCCGTCGCCCAGGTGGGCGTCTGGGATGCGCGCAAGCGCGGGACCCTTGCCGCCGTCGCGCCGCTGTTCCGTCAGCTCGGTCCCCAGGGGCTGTGGCCCATGGTGGAGCGGCTCGCGTTCGACACGGGGCAGGCATCCCAGCCCGAGCGCGACTCCGCGAAGCTGGCCCTTCAAGTGGGGATGATTGAAGCCACCGGCGAGCTGCGGGACGCGCGGCTGTTGCCCCTGTGGAAGCACCTGCTCGAAGGTCCGGAGACCCGACGTCCCGCGCGCCGTGCGGCGGCGACCGCGCTGGCGAAGCTGGAGTCGGACGAGGCCGCGACGCTGCTCATCACGCTGTCTGGCGAGTCGGGCACTCGCGGGCTCACGGTGCTGCGCGCCATGGGGTCCTGCCGCAGGCTGACGGTGGCGCAGCGGCTGGCGGAGGCGCTCGCGGCACGGCCCGAGCCGGAGGTCGCCCGCCGCGTCGCGCAGGCACTCGGTGACATCGGCTCCGCGTGGGCCTGGAAGACGCCGCAGGTGAAGCACCGCGAGGAGGAAGGCGCCGTGCGCCGCATGGCCGCGGAGGCCCTGGTCCACGCGTGGACGGACTACTCGGGAGACACCCAGCGCGCCCTCACCCAGGCGGTGCTGCGCGTGGACGCGCCGGAGACGCTCACGCTCGTCCAGACAGCCCGGACGCGGACGCCGGATGCGCAGCGCGCGGGCCTGGAGTCCCTGGAGCGGCAGGTGGTCAACAACCCGCTGCGCTGAGGGACCTCAGGGCGCCTCGATTTCCATGCGGTAGCCCACCCCGCGCACCGTCTGGATGGCGAAGCGCGAGGCGCTGTTCCACCCCAGCTTCTTCTTCAAGCTGGAGACGAAGTTGTCCACGGTGTGCGGGTCCACGACGACGTCGCGCCCCCACACCGCGTCCAGGATGTCGTCCCGGCGCAGCACCCGCTCGCGCTCCTTCACCAGGAAGGCCAGCAGGTCGAACTCCGTGCGCGTCAGCTCCACGCTCGCGCCGTCGGGGTTCTCCACCTTGCGGCGGTCCAGGTCCATCCGGTAGCCGCCGAAGCGCACCTGCTTGGCGGGCGCGGCGCCTCCCGCGCGGCGCACCAGCGCGCCCACTCGCGCGAGCAGCTCCCGCAGCCGGTAGGGCTTGCCCAGGTAGTCCTGCGCGCCCGCCTCGAAGCCGCGCACCACGTCGTCCTCCAGCGTGCGCGCGGTGAGCATCAACACCGGCGTGCCGACGCCCTCCTCGCGCAGCGCGCGGCACAGCGAGTAGCCGTCGCCGTCCGGCAGCATGACGTCCAGGAGGATGAGCTGGAAGGCGCCGCGGGAGAGGTGTTCGCGGGCCTCGCGCACGGAGGAGGCCTCCTCCACGGCGTAGCCGCCCTGGTGCTCCAGGCTGTCACGCAGCGCGAGCCGCAGGTTCGGGTCGTCCTCCACGAGGAGGATGGTGGGCTGGGTGGGGTTCATATCGTCGCAGTCGGAGGAAACGAGAGCTCGAAGGTGGTGCCTTCAGGACTGGAGGCCACCACGCGCAGGGTGCCTCCGTGAAGACGCATGATGCGCCGGCACAGCGCCAGGCCCAGGCCGCTGCCGGGCACCTCGCGGCCCTGGCCGGGCAGGCGGACGAACTCGCCGAAGACGCGCTCCCAGTCCTGGGGCGGAATGCCCACGCCGTTGTCGGAGAAGCGCACGCGCCCGCCGGGCAGCGCCTCCACGCGCAGGCGCACCGGCTGCCGGGTGTTGTAGGCGCACGCGTTGCGCGCGAGGTTGGAGAGCAGCAGGCGCAGCAGCTGGGAGTCGGCGCGCAGGGACAGCTCGCCCACGTGCGCCTCCAGTTCCACCGGCACCTTGGACCAGGCCTCCAAGTCACGACGCATCAGCGCCACCAGCTCCTCCAGGCGCACCGGCTCCAGCCGCGCCACCCAGCGGCCCTTGTCGATGCGATTGAAGGACAGCAGGTTCTCCACCAGGAAGCCCAGGCCGTCCGCCTCGCGGACGATTCGGCCCGGGTAGTCACGCGCCTCGGCGCCCTCGGCCAGCCGCCACTCGAGCGTCTCCGCGAGCAGGCGGATGGAGGCCAGCGGCGTGCGCAGTTCGTGGGACACCGTGGCCACGAAGTCGCTCTTCAGCTCCAGGAAGCGGTACTTGCGGTGCTGCGCGAGGAAGGCCAGCGCGGCGATGCCCACCGCCAGCCCCGCGCACAACAGCACCATGCCCGTCTTCAGCCGGTAGCGCCGCTCCAGCGCCGTCTCGGCGCGGCCCCACTCGGGCGTCACCACCGACAAGGGCAGCGCGTCCACGGCCACCACGGGCGCGTCACCGAGCAGCTTCACCGTTCCTTCGACGTCCAGGAGCCCGCGCTCGCGCATCTCCCGCGTGAGCGACGCGAGCAGCACACCCGCGTCCACCGCCACGCCGCGCACCTGGTTGCCTCCGCGCGGCTCCAGGTACCACCCCGCGCGCACCAGGGCCGGGCCGGGGAGCGAGTCCGGCAGCGGCAAGGGGCTCTTCACGAGCTCGCTCGCGCGGGCCCGCAAGTCCTCCACGGGCGCGCCCACCTTCGACGAGAGCGCCGCCACGCGCGTGAGCAGGAACTGGAAGTCCGTGGGCGTGAAGCGCGAGCGGCGCGACAACAGCAGGCGCTGCAAGCCGTCCAACCGGCCCCCGCGGCCGTCCGACAGGCCCTCGCGCACCAGGGCCTGCATGAGCTGCGGTACCGGGTCGCCCTTCTCCGCCAGGGCTTCGAGCACCACGAGCAGACCGGGCACATCCCTGGTCGAGGCGAGCACGTATTGCGAGCGGTGCTGGAGCAGCGCCATCAGCGCCACCGTGGAGGCGCGTCGGTCGCCTCGGGCCAGCGCCGTCTCCACCGCGCGCGTCCTCGCGAGCCGCTCCGCCCATGGGTCGTCCTTGTCCTCCGCCACCTCGGTGCCCGCGCGCAGCCGCGCGTACCGCTCGCTCGCGGGGGCGTCTTCGCCGGTGTCGTGGAGCGCCAGCCGGGGCAGCACCTGGGTGCCGCGCTCGCGCAGGTAGAGTCCCGTGGCGGGCGCCAGCGGGTCCGTCACCGCGGCCTCCAGCGCGGGCCGCGCCGCCTCCAGACGGTCCCTCAGCGTCTGCGTCAGGGACGCGCGGGCGTACTGCTCCAGGGCCTCGCGCCGCGAGTCGAGCGAGCGCCGGGCGTCCTCGCGCTCCTCGGCGAAGATGCGGTGCAGGGAGCCCAGTCCCCAGGCGAGCCCGAGGAGGCCGAGCACCAGCGCGACGAGCATGGGCAGCAGCCGGCGGAGCATCGTCGCGGCTACCTCCCGGAGCTCGGGAGCAGGTCGGGGTCCAGGCTCGCGCCGTCCGCGCCGGGGCGCTCCTTGCGCGCGTCGAGCGTCCCCGCCTGCTTGATGAGCGCGCCCAGGTTCGCCACGTCCGGCCGGCTCACCAGCGGCTCGCCGAGGTCCTGCCAGAGCGCGTGCAGCCGCGCCCAGTCGAGCGAGCGCGTCCAGGGCGAGCCGCGCAGCTTCTCCGCGAAGGCGGCGGCCACGTAGGTGAGCCTCGTGTCGGGCGAGGCACGCGCCATGGACGAGCGCAGGGCGCTGGAGGGCAACAGCTTGTGCGCGCGGCGCCACATGGTGTCCTCGCCCTCCTCGTAGAGGATGCGCAGGACACCGAAGGCGATGGCCGGAGCAATCAGCTTCACCTCGTAGATGGCGGTGACGGTCGCGCCCGCGGCCAGGGGCACGGGGTCCGGCGTCACGTCGTCGCCGAGCGGCTCCGGAGGGGTCGCGGACGGATTCTCGTAGCCCACCAGGCGATAGCGGGCCACCGCGCGCTTGTCGAACTCGAGCTGCACGCCCACGTCGCTGAAGGCCGCGCGCGTGCGCAGCGTCACGCGCACCACGTGGTAGCCCTTGCGGCTGGGCGAGGGGAACCCCTCCACGTCGACGATGAACGGACCCGCGTTCTCGCCGCCCTCCTTGGGAGAGAAGCTGTTGACGAAGTCCTCCACCCGCACCGCCTCCTCGGCCGGGAGCGAGTCCCGCTCCAGGTGGCCCCGCGTCAGCGCGTACGAGGCCGTGCTCACCCGCAGCGGGTACGTGGAGGCGTTCTCCTCCTCGGTGTCGATGGTGGGGTTGACGCCATGGCCCCGCAGGTCCGAGTCGCGCAGGAACTTGCTGCCCGGCACATAGCGGCGCTCACCGGAGCCCTCGGCGGCGAGCAGCGACACCTGGGGCAGCGCCCACGGCGGCGCGCGGTCCCGGATGTCTCCCTCGCGGGGCACCGCCATCCAGGCGACTCCGTCCGACTCCAGTCGCAGCGGCGGCGCGAACGGCGTCAGGGACGCGAAGGGATGATGCGACACGGGCAGCGCCTGGAGCGCCACCGCCACGCCGAGCGTCCGTCCCGCCTCCACGCGCACGCCCTCGCGGGTGACGGGCTGGAAGGACTCCCTCTCGAAGCGCAGCGTGTAGAGCCCCACCGGCAGGGACGCGAGCCGATACTGGCCCCGCTCATCCGTCGTCACGGTGCGCGGTGAGGGCAGCGCGGGGGACGTGGCGTGGACCTTCACGCCCGCCAGGAGACGCGCGTCCTTGGCCTCGGAGACCACGCCCGTCACCTCGCCCACCTGGGCCCACGCCGGAGCGGCGAGGCACAGGAGGACTCCGCAGAGGGAGCGAAGCAGGGCGCTCTTCGTCGAGGGCTTCACGCGGACACCGGGCACGGCCTTCCTTGGGATGGTGCGAAGCCTGCCGCAGGCGGCCCGCCGGCATCATCACGGTTCCATCATGGCGCCGTCAGCCCGCCTGCCCGCCCTGCTTCTCCGACGTGAAGGGCACATCCAGCACCGGCCGCGACTTCGCGTCCGGCAAGTCGTAGTGCCACCACTCCATGCGGTTGGGCGTGAAGCCCGCGCCCAGCATCGCCTCGCGCAGCACCTCGCGATGACGGCGCGACGCCTCGGTGCCTCCCGCGTAGCCGTGGTGCGCGGCGGGCGTGAAGGTGTCGAAGGCGGTGGGCATCTCCACCTCCTGCCCGTCCAGCGTCACCAGCGTCAGGTCCACCGCGCCGCCCCGGTTGTGGTTGGAGCCCTTGCGCGGGTCCGCCACGTAGCCGGGCACGGGCATGATCTTCCACATCTCCCACTGCACCGCGCGAGGCCGGTAGCAGTCGTAGACCTTGAGCCGGTAGCCCTTGGGCCGGAGCACGTCCGCGGCCGCCTTCAGCTTGCGCGCGGACTCCGGCAGCAGCAGACAGCGCGCCGTGTCCGGGTACACCCTCTTCTTCAGGAAGTTGTCCTCCGTCGCGTAGCGCAGGTCCAGCGCCAGGTCCTCCACCACGGTGGAGGCGTCCACCAGCGGCGAGGTGCCCGGGGCCTTCGTGGGCTTCGCCTTCCTGGCCCCCGCTTCCTCCGCGAGCGCGGCAGTCGCCAGGCCCAGCGCCGCCACGAGTACCCACGTCCTCATGCTCCGGCCTCCACCGTGTAGCGCGTCGGGTCCGGCACGCCGGCCTCCTCGAAGCCCTTCTTGCGCAGCAGGCAGCTGTCACAGCGCCCGCAGGCGCGGCCCTGCGCGTCCGGGTCGTAGCAGGAGTGGGTGATGCCGTAGTCCACGCCCAGGCGGACGCCCTCGCGGATGATGTCCGCCTTCGTCAGGCCGGACAGCGGCGCGTGCACCGTGAAGCGCGCGCCCTCGACGCCCGCCTTCGTCGCCAGGTTGGCCATCGCCTCGAAGGAGCGGATGAACTCCGGCCGGCAGTCGGGGTAGCCGCTGTAGTCCACCGCGTTGACGCCGATGTAGATGTCCGTGGCGCCCACCACCTCGGCCAGTCCCAGCGCCAGCGAGAGGAACAGCGCGTTGCGCGCGGGCACGTACGTCACCGGGACGCCGTGGCTCATCTCGTCCGCAGGCCGGTCCTTGGGCACGTCGATGTCCGCCGTCAGCGCGGAGCCGCCCACCTGGCGCAGGTCGATGCCCACCACCCGGAAGTCCTTCACGCCCAGGGCCGTCGCCACCTCGCGCGCCCGCTCGAGCTCCACCGCGTGCCGCTGGCCATACGCCACCGCCAGGCACACCGGCTCGAAGCCCTTCGCCTTCGCCATGGCCACGCACGTCGTCGAGTCCAGGCCCCCCGAGGTCAGCACCACCGCACGCTTCGTCATCAGTCCCTCCGCACTCCCTGCACCTTGTACGCAGTCCTGCACGTCGTCGGATTACACGTACACGAGCCCGGCAGGAAGACGTCCGTCAGCGCGCCACACGCGAGCGCCACGTCGTAGCCACTCTCCGTGGGGGCCGGCGGGCTGGCGTCGGGGATGCCGCCGTCGAAGCCGTTGCAGTCGCGGTTGAGCAGCCGCGCCTGGCTGTCGCTGAAGAGCGTCACCTTCAGTGACTCCTCAATCTGGGAGTCCTTGCAGGTGCTGCCACAGGACGCGCGCAGCGACGTCGCGCGGAGCATGGAGTCGACCTGCTGCCCCTCGAACTTCGCGTCGCGGTTGAAGCCCTGCACGGTGAACCACCCCGGGCCGCCGTCCTCGTTGCGGGAGAACGTGCCCTCGAAGCGGAACACGCCCGCGTCGTCCACCTGCGCGAACTCCGGCATGGAGGCGTCGCAGGTGGTGTTCGCCGGGTCCAGTCGGGCCTCGAACTGGAAGGTGCCCAGGAACTGGTTGCCTGGGTACACCGGGTCCGTGTTGCAGGCCATGGCCGCGACGACGGCGGCGGCGGGGAGGACGGAGAGCAGCAGGGGCTTCAGGCGCATACGGCCGGGCAGGCTACACGGCTACCCGAGGTCGAGCACGCAAAGGGCCACCGCCCGGAAGGTCTCCCCCTGTGCGAGCACCGCGCCCACATCCACCCGCGCCGGGTCACCCCCGCGCACCTTGCCATCCAGCCGGGCCAGCACGCGCCCCGCCGCGAGCGACGAGGGCACCGCGCGGAAGGCCGCCACGGCCGCTTCGTCGAAGCCGGGGACTTCGCCCGGGCGGGAAAGCTTCACGCCCGCCTCTCCGAGCGTCAGGGCCAGCGCGCACAGATAGCCCAGCTCCACCGCGTCGAAGCACGCGAGCGCGCCCGCGCCCAGCACGAGGGCGTCCGGCGCGGTGAGGTACGCCTCCACCCCGCCGATGGGGTCCACGCCCACCGACAGCGCCCCGGCGCCCAGGGACGTCAGCGCGGGCCGCAGCGCGGCGAACAGGCGCGGGAAGCTCTCGGTCGTCACCGGCAGCACCCGGGCGGGCGGCGCGTGCTGGAAGCCCGAGGGCAAAGGCAGCGGCGACACCGGCACGCGCGTCACCAGCGCCGTGCTGGAGGACAGCGCCGCGCCGAGGCCATCCGCGCGCTCGGCCGCGTCCTGACGTCCGACGAGCCGCAGGGCCTCGGCGTAGAGCGTCCAGCCATCCACGTCCAGCGGGGATGCGCGCAACAGCCCCGGCCACACGCGCGTGGCGAACACGGCGCCCTCGGACACGGGCGACAGCCGCTCACAGGCCAGGCGGAGGACTTCCGGCGACAGGCCGGCGCCGTCGAAGAGGCGCTCGGCGAGCCGGGCCGCGGGCGCCACCAACTGCGCGTCCAGGTAGCCGCGCAGGATGGACTCCAGCATCCCTGGCTCGTCGGTGAGCCGCTCGCGAAGCCGCAGCGCCTCGCCCGTCAGACCCCGCTCCTCCGCGAGCCTCGCGCGGCGGGCCAGGCGCTCCTCGGTCTCCGGCAGCGCCTCCAGCTGGGCGGCGGCCTCGGCCACCTGGCCCAGCATCTCGTACGCGTCCGCCCAGCGCTCGCGGTGCTGCGTCGCGGCGGCGGGCCCTTCGGTCGCCACCAGGCGCTCGGCCAGGGACACGAAGACGGCCGGGTCCTCGGCCTCGTCCACCAGCGCGAGCAGGTTGTGCAGCGCCGTCACGCAGGTGGCGTCGTCCTCCAGCGCGCGCTCGAAGGCCGCGCGGGCCTCGTCGGTCCGCTCCAGCGGGCTGAGCAACAGCTCGCCCTGCTCCAGGTGCAGGGTGGCGCGTGCGCGCGCGTCCTCCTCCACCTCGATGAGCTGGCCCAGCGTGCGCGCGGCGGCGTCGAAGCGGCCCAGGCTGAACTCCAGCATGTGGCGCTCGAGCAGCAGCGACTTGCGGCGGGACGTCCAGCCCTCCGCCGCCATGGCGAGCGCTTCCACACGCGACGCGTCCGGCAGCGCGCGCACCCGGTTCAGCACCGCCTCCGAGAACACCTCCGGGTGCTTCTCCAGGCCGGGCAACAGCAGCGTGAGCCGGGCCGCGAAGCCCGCGTCGGTCGACAGCTCCTCCAGCGCGCGCAGGCGCTGAAGCTCGGGCGCGTCCGGGTCGCGCAGCACCTCGTCGCGCAGGGCCACGGCGAAGGCGGCGTCCCTCGACACGGACAGGGCCGCCAGCTCCAGCAGCCCCTCCGCGTCATGCTCCGCGCGCAGCCCGTCCGCGAGCGCGGACGCGTGGGCGGGGTCCGCGTCCGCCTGCGCGACCAGGGCCCACAGCGCCTCGCGCGTGCGGGCCGCGTCGCCGGCCTGCGCGGCCATGGCCAGCGCGTCCGTCAGCTCGCCGGCCAGCATCGCGGGCGCGAAGCCGACCTCGAGCGCGCGGGCGAAGGCGCCCAGCCGTCCGAAGCGCTCCGCCAGCTCCGACGGCGCGAGCATGTCCGGCGCCTCGGTGGCGATGCGCTCGATGACCTCCAGCGCCTCGCCGTGCTCGCCCGCCTTCTCCCAGAGGTCCGCGGCCTCCAGCAGCAGCGGCGGACGCTCGTCCGGAGACGCGAGCCGGGCCGCCTGCAGCAGCGCCGTCGCGGCCTTGGGCGCCTCGCCTGAGGCCCGGTACAGGTGGGCGACCCGCAGCGTCGCGTCCACGTCCGGCTCGACGGCCGCCGCGGCCTTGGCCGCCTTCAGCGCGTCCGGCAGCCGCCCCGCGCTCTCGAAGGCACGGGCCGCCGCGAGCATCAGCGAGCGACGCTCGCGCCCCGACGTCAGCTCGGCGCGGGCCACCTGGACCTCGGCCCGGCGCCCGGGCGCGTCCGTCAGCAGCTTCTCCAGCTCCTCCAGCGCGACGGCGTAGCCCGCGCCCGCGGCGCCGCGCTCCACCACCGCCTCCAGCGCCTCGCGGGCCGTGGACGTCTCGCCCTCGGCCTCCAGCAGCGCGGCCAGCTCCAGCCGCAGCAGGGCCGCCTCGTCCGCCTCCTCCAGGCGCGGCACCAGCCGCTCCAGGGCCTGACGCAGCCGGGCCGTCTCGCGCCGCTCGCGCAGGCCCGTCACCAGGGCGCGCAGCGCGGTGACGTCCTCGGGCGCGGCCTCGGCGGCGCGCTGGGTGAGCTCCCACGCCGCGTCCGCGTCCGCGAGCGACTCGGCGGCCACGGTGGCGGCGGCCAGGAGCAGCTCGGCGGCGCGTGCGCCTCCCGCGGCCTCGGCGCCGGACTCGTATACCGCCAAGAGGTCGCCGTGGCGGCCCATCGCGCGCAGGCCCGCGACGGCCCGGTCGATGACGGAGGCGTCCGCGGGACGCAGCCGCGCCAGGGGCAGCAGCGCGTCGATGGCCTCCCTCGGGTCCTCGAACAGGTCCGCCGCGCGGCGGTACAGCACCTCCGCCGTCGCCGTGTCCTCCGCGCGCCGGGCCAGCTGCAGCGAGGCGCGGTACAGGCCCGGCGCGTTGCCCGTGCGCGAGTGCACCTCCGCCAGCAGCGACAGCGCCTCGCGGCCGCGCTCGCCGTCGGGCTCCAGCGACACCACCGACTCGAAGGCATCCGCCGCGTCGTGGTACGCGTTCGCCCCCAGCGACGCGTGGCCCAGCCGCAGCCAGGTCCGCGCGCGCACCGGCACCGGCAGCGCGTCTCCCCCCGCGTCCAGGAGCCGCCGGTCATACGGCCGCGCGGCGGCGGGGCCACCACTGCGAGCCGCCAGCTCCGCGCGGGCGGACAGCGCTTCCACATCGTCGCCCGCGCTCGCCAGGTACACGTCGAAGGCCTCGGCGGCCAGCAGCGCCTCTCCCGCGTCCAGCAGGCGCGTGGCGCGCTCGCGCAGGAGGGGCAGCGACTGCTCGCGAGGCAGGGCTCGCGCGCGCTGGGCGAGCAGCTCCGACAACCGGCGCACGTCCGTGGCCGCGCGCTCGCGCACCTGCTCGAAGGCCTCGACGCTCGCGGGGTCCAGCTCGAAGGCGCGGTCCTCGCACAGGAGCGCGCGCTCGCGGGCGCCTCCCGCGCGGAAGGCCCGGGCCGCCGCCAGGTAGCTGGCCGCGGCGTCCACGTCGGACTGACGCTGGGCGCGCCGCAACATCAACTCCGCGAGCGACTGGTTGTCCTCGGACTCCTCCAGGAAGGCCCGGTGCCGGGTGAAGACGGGCTCGCGGAACGGGTCGGCCTCCAGCAGCACCGCGTCGAACTCGGCGGCGTCCGCGTGCCGCTTCACCTCGTGCAACAGCTCCGCGGCCTGCGCGGTGAGGTCCAGGTCGTCCGGGCGCGCCGAGCGCGCGGCGATGAAGGCCGCGGCGGCCGCGTCGGGGCGCCCCGCCCTGTCGCGGTAAAGCACGGCGGCGCGCTGGAGCAGCTCTGCGCGGCGCTCCGCGTCCGGCTCGCCCTCGGCGCACTCCTCGTACCAGGCGGCCAGCTCCGCCATGCGGCCGTCGCGCTCCAGCAGCCGGGCCAGCAGCGACTCGGCCTCCTCGAGCGAGCGGTCCTCGCGCAGCGCCTCGCGCAGGAAGCGCTCCGCCTCCTCCGCGTCCGCGAGCACGCCCAGGTGCAGCTTCGCCAGCCGCAGCCGCAGCGCCGCGGCCTGCCTGGCGTCGTCCAGCAGCGGCAGCGCGCGCTCCAGCCACAGGGCCTCGGCCTCGGCGTCGTCGCGGCGCTCGGCCAGCGCGGCGCCCAGTCGGGCGGTGCCCAGGTCCTCCGCCAGCGAGAAGGCCCGGTCCAGCGCGCCCTCCGCGGCCGAGAGGTCCAGCTTCACGTCGCGCAAGAGCTCCGCGCGGCGGCGCTCGGACACGGCGGCCTCGGCGGGACGGCCACGCGACGCCAGCAGGTCGCGTGCATCCGCGAGCGCGCGCAGCGCGTCGTCCGCGCGGCCGGTGGACTCGGCGAGCCGGGCCTCTTCGTCGTAGGCCGCGAGCGTCGCCGCCACGTCGCCCACCTGGAGGCTGAGCGCGGCCACCTGACGCAGCTCCGTGAGCAGCTCCAGCGAGCGACCCGTCTCGCGGTACAGCGCGGCGAGCCGCAGCCGCAGGGGCAGCGGCGTCTGGGCCATCTGCGCCGCGTGCGACAAGAGCGACGCCGCGACGCCCGCGTCCGCGAGCGACGCGCGCGCCCTGTCCGCCAGCACCACGAGCCGCCGCACCGTGTCCTCGGACGGCGCCAGCGAGCGCGCGTGGGTGACGAGCACCTCGAAGGCGCCGCGCGGGTCGTCCTTCTCCAGGAGCGCGGAGAGCCGCTGCACCGCGGCCTCGCACAGGGGCCGCTCGGCGAGCAGCTTCCGGTACGCGCCCACCGCGCGCTTCGTCTCGCCCGCGCTCTCCGCCAGCTCGCCCAGCCGCAGCCAGGTGGCCTCGGCGGCGTCGACGGACGCGGCGTCGCCCGAGAAGTCCACCGCGAGCGCCAGCGTCTCCTGGAGCGGCAGCGCCTCCACCACCGCGCCGCGCAGGTAGAGCAGCTCCGCCAGCGAGGCCAGCTCCGCGCCGCGCGCGGGCACCAGGGCGTGCGCCTTGCGCGACAGCTTCAGCGCGCGCTCCAGGTCCTCCGCGTCGCGCGCGTAGGCGGCGCCCTCGCGCAGCAGCGTGGCGGCCTCCGTCGCGCTCGCGCTCTCGGCGGCGGTCTCCAGCAGCGCCGCGGCCTCGCGCAGCTCGCCCCGGCCCGCGACCAGGGACACCAGCTGGCGCCGCGCGTTCGCGTCGTCCGGGGTCAGCCGCAGCGCGTGGCGCAGCGCCGCCTCGGCGGGGCCCGGCTGGTCCAGTCGCTCCAGGTAGAGCGACGCCAGCTCCGAGTACATCGTCGCGGCCTCGCCCGCGCCAGCGTGGGGCGCCTCGGCCGCGAGCACCTCGGCCAGCGCGGCCCAGTCTCCCAGGGTGCGCAGCACGCGCAGCAGCGACGCCGTGGCGCCCGCGTGTCGGGGCGCCAGCGCCAGCGCCGCCCGCAGGCTCTCGCGCGCATCGGCCAGCGCTCCGCGCGACTCGAGCAGCGCGGCGCGGGCCAGGTGCGCCTCGACGCGGCGGGGCGTGGGGCCCTGCCTCGCGGCCTCGGCCAGCGCGGTGGCCTCCTCGTCCGGACGCTCGTCACGGCGGGCCAGGTCGGCCAGGGTGAACCAGGCGTCGCAGCGCTCCGCCTCCGAGGGCGACAGGGCGACGGCGGCGAGCAGCGCCTCGCGCGCCAGCGGCCGGACGTCCTTCTCCGCCAGCGTCGTCCCCAGGGCGAGCAGTCGCTCGCGGGCGCGCGCGCCGAGCTGGGCATCGGCGACCACCGCGCGACGCCACACCTCCAGCTCACCCGCCTCGTCCTCGGACTCACGCGCCAGCTCCGCCAGCGCCAGCAGCAGCGGCGCGGGGCGGCGAGACAGCGTGGCGGCCTCGGAGAAGTCCTCTCGCGCGGCGGACACCCGGTGGGCCGCGCGGTGCAGCACGGCGCGGCGCGCGAGCAACTCCGCGCGCTCCTCTCCCGACGACGAGGTCACCAGGGCGCCCAACAGCTCCAGACGCTCGGCCTCCTCCTCCACGGAGCCCGTGCCCGGCGGGGGCAGCAAGTCGAGCAGCGCCTGCGCCGCCCACGTGTCGTGCGGCTCCTCGAGGCGCAGGCTGCGCAGCGAGTCCATCGCCGCGCCCGCGCGCCCCAGCGACAGCGACAGCTCCGCCAGCTCGCGACGGGCCGCGCGGCGAGGCTCGCCGGACAGGCGCGGCCACAGCTCCACCAGCAGGTCCGCCAGCGCCTCGCGGGCGCCCGCCTTGCGGTGCAGGCTGGCCAGCTCCACGCGCGCGTCCAGGTCCTCCGGCGCGCGGATGCAGTACTCGGCCAACAGGCGGCGCGCGGAGTCGGTCCGGCCCGCGCGCACGGCGGCGCCCGCGGCCTTGCGCGTGAGGGACACGCGCTCCGCCTCGCGAGGCGCGTCGGCGTCCACGGGAGGCAGCGCCAGCACCGCCTCGAAGTCGTCCAGCGCGGCCTGCGCATCGGTGGGCAGCTTCAGCTCACCCCGGCGCTGCCGCGCGGGAGCGAAGGACGCATCGCGCTCCAGCGCCTCGGCGAGGAACGCCTCCTCGCGACTGGTCCCCGCCGCCAGCAGCGACGCGCGGAACAGGAGCCGCGCGCCCGCGCGGTCCTCGGGCACCAGCACGGCGCGGCGCGCGTACAGGCGCGCGGCCTCCAGCTTCTCGCCCCGCTCCAGCTCCAGTTCGGCCAGCGACTCCAGCACCTCGGCCGCCAGCGGGCCCTCGGGGCTCGCCTCCAGCGCGGCGGACAGGCGCAGCAGCGCCGCGGACTTCTCGCCCCGCTCCAGCAGCGCGCGAGCGCTCTGCAGGAACAGCGGCGCGGCCTCCTCGGCGCGCTCGGCGCCCATCAGGGCCTGCGCGCGGCCCGCCCACAGCTCGGCCAGTGCCTGCGTCTCGCCGGCCTCCGTGTAGAGGGCCTCCAGCCGCGCGGCCAGCGCGTCGTCCAGCCGGCGCAAGGGCAACGCCTGCGCGTACGCGGCGATGGCGCCCTCGCGGTCGCCGAGCATCTCGCACGCGCGTCCCAGTCGGGCCCGCACGTCCGCCAGCTTCTCCGGCGCCGCCGTGCGAGGCAGCGTGGACAAGAGCGACTCCAGCGCGCGCCGCGCATGCTCGGGACGGTCGCAGCGCAGGGACAGGTCCGCCAGGTCCAGCAGCACCGCGGAGTCGGGCGCGAGCCGCGCCGCCTTCTCCAGCGCCACCAGCGCATCGCCCACGCGCCCCAGCCGGGCCTCCAGCACTCCAGCCAGCTCTCGCAGCGCGGCCGCCGCCAGACGCTTGTCGCCCTGTGCCTCGGCCACCCGCGCGCGCTCCTCCAGCGCCACGGCCAGCCCGGCCATGTCCGCGCGCTTGCGCTGCAGGGCGCAAAGCTCCCCCAGCGCCGGCAGGTCATCCGGCTCCGCGCGGAGCACCTCCTGCAGCGAGTGCACCGCCAGGTCCAGGTCGAACGCCAGGTCGCGCGCGGCCACCGCGAGGCGCCGGTACTTCTGCGCGCGCTCCTTCACGTCGGTGGACAGCCGCGCCAGCGCGGACAGGCACCGCGTGAGCAGCGGACCGTCGCGGCGCGCCTCGGCCAGCGCCAGCAGCGACTCCAGCGACGGCCGGTGGTCGGCGTCCGCCTCCAGCGCGAGCAGCAGCAGCCGCTCCGCCTTCTCCGGCTGCTGCAGTCGCCCGCGGTACAGCTCGCCCGCCTCCGCCCAGGCCGCGGCGCGCTTGCCAGGCTCGTCCTGGAGCGCGGCGGACTTCTCCAGCGCGTCGGCCAGCTCCAGCGACTTGCCGGTGATGCGGAAGTACGGAATCAGCTCCTCGAGCGCCAGCGCGTCGCGAGGGTCCAGCGCGAGCGCGGACTCCAGGTGCTCGCGCGAGCGCGCCGGGTCTCCCAGCCGTGAGCGGTACAGCCTGGCCAACGCGTGGTGGCTGGCATGCGCCGCGTGGCGGATGCCCTCCGAGCGCGGCGCCGGCCCCGCCAGCTCCAGCGCCTGCTGGTAGCCCGCGAGCGCCTCCTGCAGCCGGCCCAGTCCCTCCGCCACGCGCGCGGCGGCGAACAGCGGCTCGGGCTCGCCGGGCAGCAGCGACACCGCCTCGCGGTAGCGCAGCAGCGCGTTCTCCGGCTGCTTCAAGCCCTCTTCCCACACGCGGCCGGCCATCAGGTCGGCGTGGCCCACCCGGTCCAGCTCGTGCCGGGCCATGGACACCTCGCGCAGGCGGTCCAACGCCTTCAGCGCGCGCAGGTGCTCGCCGCCGCGGTGACACAGCTCACCGAGTAGCAGCAGCGCATCGGCCTGGTCCGGCGCCAGTCGCAGCGCGGCCTCGCAGTGCAGGCGCGCGCCGGCGATGTCGTCCTCCGTCTGCGCGCACAGCCGGGCCAGGTGCACGTGCGCGTCGGCGGCCTCGTGCGGGTCGCGAGCGAGCGCCGCCAGCCGGCGATAGGCGCGCACCGCGCCGGCCCTGTCGCGCGCCTGGTCCGACGCGCGCGCCAGCGCCTTGAGCGACGGCAGGTGGTCCGGCTTGAGCCCCAGCAGTTCGTGCAGCGCCTTCACCGCGACCTGGGGCGCGGTGTCGCGCGAGCAGCGCGCGGCGGCCTCGGCGGAGAAGAAGGCCGCGGCCTCCTCGGACGTGCGCCGGGCCAGCGCGCACAGCGCCAGATAGCGCTCGGCCGCGCGAGCCCCCTCGCCCCGGCGCTCGCGCACCACCGCCTCGCCCCACAGCGCCGCGGGGCTCCGGTCCCGCCTGCGCTGGAGCGTGGCCGCCACGTCCAGGGCCAGCTCGTGCGCCTGGGGGTCCGCGACCAGCAGCGACAACAGCCGCTCCGCCGCGAACGGGTGCGCGTCCTGCGCGTCCCCGGCCTGCAGATACACCTGCCGCGCCTCGGCCAGACGGCCCTGGGCGACCAGCCCCTCCGCGTCCGCGAACGCCCGCGCGCCCTCGAGCGTGAGCAGCAGCTCCTCGTCCGGCGCGGACGGCGGCGGCAGGCCCCCCGCCGCGAAGCGCAGCCGCAGGCCCGTGCTCGACACCTCGGCGGCGGACAGCCGCGCCGTGTCCAGGGACGGCATCTTGTAGCCACGACTCACCGCCGCCAGCTGACACAGCGCGGGCAGCACGCGCGTGGAGAACCCCGAGGCCCCGCGCACCTCCACGTCGGGCACCAGCGCCAGCGCGCCCACCGCCGCGGACAACAGCCCCGGCACCTGCACCGACGGCGTCGACGAGAAGCCGTACAGCCGCACGTCGTACAGGTAGATGGCGAGCTTCTCGCCATCCGCGTCGAAGGCGACCTTGAACGTGAACGGCGTGCGCTCCGGCGCGGGCAGCCGCCCCTGGCCCTCCAGGTAGCCGGGACGGAAGTGCAGCCGCAGCTCCTCGATGCCCGCCAGCTTCCCGGCCAGCTCCGCCACCCGCCGCGTGACGAGGTCCGCGTCGACGCTCAGCTCCAGGAAGCCGAAGCTCAGCTTCTTGCGCTGATAACGCGTGGCCCCGGCGCTGACGTTGAAGGGGAAGCTGACGTCCGGAATCTGGAGGGCGAAGTCGGAGATGCGCAGCCCGGGCGTGACTTCGAGCGCGGGGAAGCCCACGAAGGCCCTGCGGTCCAGCAGGCGCAGCTCGGGTGCGGCGGCGCGCGCATCGGGCGCCGCGGTGGGCTTGGGGGAGTCGCTCTCGTTGGCCATCGCGGGAGCCTGGACGCTACCACGGTGCCCAAGCCCCCGAAATTTATGGCAATCCCCCGCCCGGGGGGCAGCCGGAGGGGCAGAGCGGCCCCAGGGCCGCCCCCGTGCGGTTCGTCATGCGCGCGAGCGCGAAGTCGGACAAGATGCGCCCGGCGTGCTGGCTCCCGACTCTCTCGTCCTCGACGGTCGCTTCCGAGTCCTCCGTCCGTTGGGCTCGGGCGGCATGGGGGAAGTGTACCTGGGTGAACAGGTCTCCTTGGGCCGCAAGGTGGCCATCAAGGTCCTTCACCATGACCTCAACGCCCAGCCCGGCATGGCCGAGCGCTTCAAGCGCGAGGCCCGCCTCCTCTCCGCCGTCGAGCACCCCGCCGTCGTCCACATCGTCGACTTCGGCGAGTCGGGAGATCACGCCTGCCTGGTGATGGAGTTCGTGGAGGGCGAGAGCCTCTACGACGTGCTCACCCGGGGGCCCATGCCGCCGGGGCGCGCGCTGCCGCTGCTCCACCAGCTCGCGGAGGGCCTGGCCGCCATCCACGACAAGGGCATCATCCACCGCGACCTGAAGCCGGAGAACGTCTTCATCTCCCCCGGCGCGCGCGGTGAGCAGGCGCGGCTGCTCGACTTCGGCATCGCGCGGCTCGTGGAGCCGGACGCGCAGAGCAACGTCAGCCAGGTGGGCGTGGTGCTCGGCACCCCCGAGTACCTGTCGCCGGAGCAGGCGGTGGGCGCGAAGGTGGACACGCGCAGCGACCTGTACACCTTCGGCGTGCTCATCTACCGGGTGCTCTCCGGGCGCCTGCCGTTCGACGGGCCCCAGGCGCGGCACTTCCTCGCGCAGCACGCCTCGCACGCGCCGCTGCCGTTGGACCGGGCCGCCCCGTCGCTGTCGCGCTACATCGGCCTGCTGTCGCTGGTGATGAAGCTCTTGGAGAAGAACCCGGCCAAGCGCACGCAGAGCGCGCACGAGCTGGCGGACGCGCTCGCCGCGGCCCACGCCTCGCTCTCCGCGCTGACGCCGGGGCTGGGCACGCCCGCCTACGTCGGGATGCCCGCCACCGTCACCTCACCCTCGGGCACTTCCGTCTTCGGCACGGGCGAGACGCCCGTGGTGGCCACGCCCGGCCCCACCGGGACCTCCGTGTTCGGCGGCGCGGACGCTCCGGTGCCCGCCACGTCCCAGCGCATCAGCCAGGGCACGGCCGCGTATGGTGCGGTGGCCACCCCGGGCGCGCACAGCCTGCCTCCGGGCACGGCGCGCACGGGCACGGCGGCCTTCGGGACCCGGCCGTCGGGCGCGAGCCCGTCCCTGTCCGGCAGCAACTCGGTGGTGAAGCCGCAGAACCTGACGGTGATGCTCACCGACATCCAGGGCTTCACCGAGCGCACCAGCCGGCAGACGCACGAAGAGAACGCGCGGATGCTGGAGACGCACGACCGCCTGCTGATTCCGCTGGTGAAGGAGCACGAGGGGCGGCTGGTGCAGAAGCGCGGGGACGCGCTCCTGGTGGTGTTCCGCTCGCCCACCGCGGCGGTGCTGTGCGGCATGGCGATGCAGGACAAGCTGTGGCGCCACAACCAGTCGCTGCCCGACGGGGAGCGGCTGAACGTGCGCGTGTGTCTGCACGCGGGCGAGGTGCTGCTCACCGCCGACACCGTGCTGGGCGAGCCCATGGAGGTGGTGGAGACGGTGGAGCACGTCGCCGCCGCGGGCGAGGTCACCTTCACGGAGGCGGTGAACCTGGCGCGCAACCGCGCCGAGGCGGAGGTGGAGCCGTGTGGCTCCATCACCCTGCCCGGCCGCGAGGAGCAGCTCCAGCTGTACCGTTGCCTGCGGATGGCCGAGGGGCCGCCCTTCGGTGGCCGCTTCGAGAAGCAGAGCGCGCTCGCGGTGCACATCGCTCCGGCGCTGCGCAGGACGGGCGTGGCCTGGGCCTCGATGACCCAGCGGGCCCGTGAGCGGCTCCAGCGCGTGCGCGACTTCTCGCCCCGACAGTCGCTGCGAGTGGCGGGGCCGTGGTTGCGCGAGGAGCTGACGCCCGCGAAGTTGAAGGCACGCGCCCAGGCCACCGTGGCCTTGGCACGCGCGAAGCCGAAGCACGCGGGTGCGGTGGTGGGGGTGCTCCTGCTGCTCGTCGCCGCGTGGGTGTGGCACCTGAACCGCCCCGCGGTGAAGGCGCTGTCGTTGTTGGAGGACGGCAGGACGGAGGAGGCGCTCGCGCTGCTGAACGCGACGTCGAACGAGGAGCAGAAGCAGGCCTCGGTGCGGCGTGCGCTCGCGGCGACGCACCACGCGCTCGGCAACCACGACAAGGAGCGGGTGCTGCTCACCACGTTGGACGACGAGGGTCGCGCCGGCGTGGAGGACTCGATTCTGGACGGGCTCGCGGAGGACTACGGCCGCAAGGACTCCGACGACCTGCGCAAGCTCTTGAGCAACATCCCCCGGGAGCGGGTGCGTCCGTACTTCATCGACCTGGTGGAGAGCGACTTCTCGCTCAAGCAGTGGGGCGCGGTGCGCTACCTGGACGCCGCGAAGGAGACGGACGGGTTCGACCTGGTCGAGGGCTACGCCAAGGCGCTGGAGGCCAAGGAGTGTGAGCTGCGCCGGCTCGCCGCGCGGAGGCTGGGCGTGCTGGGCAACATGGACGCCGTCCCCGCCCTCGTCCGCCTCGCGGAGCTGGAGGTCGGCAAGAGCGGAGACTGCGGTCAGGCCGAGGCGAACCGGGCCCTGCAGCGGCTGAACAAGAAGGGCGGCTGAAGGCCCGGGAATCCCGTCCCGGGCGCGGCGCGGCGCGCGTCAGTCGTCGCGGTGGGCGTGCCCCTTCTTCTTGCCCTTGCCGCGACCGTGATGGTGGTGGTCGTCGTCATCCCAATCGTCGTCCCTGTCCCGGCGTGCCTTCACCTTCTCGTCCACCCTGAGCAGGTTGCGGGAGAAGGCGTCGTATTCGAGGTGCAGGTGGCCCCGGGCGCCCGGCGCCGAGGCCTCGAACTTCACCTTCCAGACATCGCGTCCGGTGCGGTGCGCCTCCTTGAGGCGGCAGTCATAGCGGCGCGAGCGACACTCCCCGAAGCCCCGGTCCACGGCCTCCTTGTAGGACATGGAGGACGGGCGCGGCGGAGGCCGCGAGGGACCGGGACGCGGCTCGGAGCGCGAGTGCACGACACAGCCCGAGGCGAGCAACAGACCACCGACAAGCAGGGCGATTCTCATGCCCGACATGACGCAACAACCTCGCGGAGCTTCAAAGCCACGCAGGGTGCGGGATGTCGACTGGAAATCTACAGCCCCTCGGGAGACGCGTAGGAGACGAAGAGCTCCCCCGTGACATAGGCGCGAGAGCCCTTGCTCGCCGGGCGCAGGAAGTCGTTCACCACGGGGCCCCCCTGGGAGAGCTGGTGCTTGTCCGGATGGGCCAGGTTCATGCGGCTGCGGGCCACGCCCTTGCTGCCTCGGTGGATGAAGGTGACGGTGCCGTCTTCTCCAATCGCCTCCACCACGCCGATGTGGGTCATCCCATCATTGCGGCGACCATCGCGGTTGCGGTCATACGTCTCGCGGAAGAAGACGAGGTCGCCCGGACGCGGCGCGTGCTGGTGCAGCCGGCCCCCCTGCGTCGCGCGGCGGAAGATGGCCGAGACGGCGTTCTCCCCGGCGAGGAAGCCGTGCGCCACCAAATCAATGCCCGCGGAGAGATACGCCAGCCGCACGAAGCCCGAGCAGTCGTTCGGCATCCCCCGGCTCACGCGCCCCAGGTTGCGCTCACCGACGAGCTGCATCGAGCGCGACACGATGAGCCGCGCCAGCTGCATCGGCGTGCGGTACGCCTCCCAGAACCCCGCGGAGTCCGTCGCCGGACTCGTGACCAGCGCGACGGCCTCCAGCGCGGCGGAGATGACCCCCGTCACCAGCGGCCGGGCCTTCTCCTCGGACATCACGGTGGCGACGACGGCCGGCGCACGCTCGCCGCGAGGTGCCTCCGCGACCACCGGTGCCACCATCTCGCTCGCGGACGCAGCCTCGGGGGCCACTGCCGGAGTCGTGTCGGACGCGGGCACCTGGGTGCCCTCCCCGGTGGACTCCGGCACTGAAGAAGGCATCACCTCCGGAGCGGTCCCGACGTCGCGGGACTTCACGGTGGCGCAGCCGATGAGGGCACACAGCGGAACGATGGCGAGCAGGCGAGGACTGGACAACCGACGACCCTCCAACAAAGGCGGCCGCATTCAATCCCACAGGTGGGGCCCGTCGCCAAGAACTCGAAGTGTCACCCCTCCCAGGTGGACAGCAGTGCGCGGACCCGCGTGTACCTCTGGAGGAGTGCGGCACGGTGGGCGCTGAGCATCACCATGGAGCCGATGACGAACAGGCCCATGATGAACAGCGAGGCGGCCGCGACGCGGTGGTCCCTCATGCCGAAGCGCACCAGGTTCGCCGCCACACACGTCACCAGGAACGCGGTGCCCAGGTACACGTAGGAGCGGATGCGCAACGCGATGCCGAAGCCCACGCCCACCACGCAGAGGAACACGCACAGGAGCATCGCCCCACCGTCGTCGAACATCAGCGGCTTCCACGCGCCGGCCACGTAGATGACGGTGACGGCCACCGCGCGCAGCCGCGCATACGTGTCCTGCTCGATGGCGCCCCGGAACACGCGCAGCAGCGCGAGCAGCGAGAGGCCCGCGGGGATGACGTAGAACTGCGGCTCGCCGTGCCCCGTGCCCTGCCACACCAGGAAGAGCGCGACGTTGAAGGCCACCACCGACGCGAGCGAGGCCGAGCCCCTGCGCGTCGGATGCGAGGCCAGCGCGGCGAAGTGCGCGGCGTGTCCCACCAGCAGCGCGGCCACCTGGAGCGGCTCGCCCCACGGCGCGGAGAGCAGGCCCGCCATCGGGAACAGGTACGCGCCCCACAAGGCGGGCCTCCGGAAGACCGTGAGCCCCGAGCCCTCGCGCTGCACGAAGAAGTACAGGCCCGTGAAGAGCGCGCCGCCCACCAGCGCCGCCAGGCTGTCTCCGGAGTTCGGCTGCGCTCCCATGCCGAGCATCCGCATGGACAGGTACCCCAGCGCGAGCACCGCCTGCGCCAGGAACGCGGCGGGCTCGTCCTCCTCCCTGGAGGCATGGCGCACCAGCGCGACGAGCAGCACCGCCAGCGCTCCGCACGCGACGAGCGCCTCGCGCAGCGCGTCCCCTTGCGGCCCCAGCAACCCCAGGCCGAACATCACCTCCATCAGCGCCACGACGGTGAAGCCC
The DNA here is from genome assembly GCF_020037055.1 of Myxococcus sp. AS-1-15. NCBI lineage: Bacteria > Pseudomonadati > Myxococcota > Myxococcia > Myxococcales > Myxococcaceae > Myxococcus > Myxococcus sp. AS-1-15. The sequence continues at coordinate 151,686 of NZ_JAIQDF010000003.1, forward strand.
AGCCCCACGCCCCGACGCACCTCCCGGCCCGCCACGAACAGGGCGAGCGCGGCGAGCAGCCCGCTGAGCGCGCCCAGGTACGGGAGGATGAACTCCGAGCCACGCCCCGTGGAGAACACCGCGCCCAGGTGCATCATCACGCCATGCGCCGCCACGAGCGACGCCAGCCAGCCCGCCGCCTCGCGCTCGCTCCGGCGCCACACCACCGCCCACGCCGCCCCCAGACCGAACACGAAGCACAGCGGCGTCCCGATGTGCCGCAGGTCGCGCAGCCCCGACAACGACATCAGCGCCAGCACCCAACCGCCATGGTGCAGGGCCGCGCCCACGCGCACCCCTCGCGCATCCAGGAACATGCCCGCCACGCACAGCGCCAGCCCCGCGCCACTGACAGCGGCGGGCACCCACACGAAGGGCACCGCCGCCACCAGCGACAACCCGAGCAGCACCGTGGCCACATTCGCCATCCACCGCTCGCGCGTCGCCATCAACACCAGCGACGTCACTCCGGCCCCCAGCGCCACGTGCGGCGCGAGCGCTCCAGGCCCCGTGGCCGCGAGCCTCGCCAGGAGCAGCAGCCCCAATACACCCGTGCTCCCTGCCCACAGGGGCTCGCTCCACGTGCCGCCCAGGCCGGGCATCAACCGCCCCACCCCCTTGTTGAGCGAGCGCTGCACGCTCCCCGACTGACAGAAGGCGGACAGCACGGCGGCGCCCAGCGCCAGCGCGACGATGGGCAGCCCCGCCTCGGGCCGCCACTCCAGGAAGTGGCGTGTCTCCGTCTGCCCCACGCACGCGAGCGCGAGTCCCAGGAGCGCCGGCACCAACAGCCAGCGCAGGGACAGGAGGAACGCGGACGCGGCCACCACACCCGCGAGGCCCGCGAGCCTCGACGGTGACGGGTCCTCCAGCACGGGCAGCGCAGCGATGACCAGCGCGGTGATGACGGAGACCTGACGCAGCTGCGCGTCCGGCGGACTGCGGAAGAAGGCCCAGAGCCTCGGCGCCACGTGGTGCTCGGCCAGCGCGAGCGCCAGCAGGAGGACCGTGACGATGGGCCGCGCCTCGGGAACGGTGATGAGCAGCAGTGAGGCGCCGCACACGCGCAGGAACGGCATGGGCCCGGGCATCAGCGCCAGCGAGGCCGTGAGGAAGTACACCGGCAGCGGCCCCATCCACGACGTCAGCAGCACCATCGGCGTGAGCAGCGCGAGGCTGACCTGCATGCCCAGCGACAGCCGGTTGCGGACCGCCACCTCGTTCGAGCGCAGCAACAGGGTGCTGAAGCCGGGCACATGCTCCACCGCCCGCGTCACGGCCAGCGACAAGAGCGGCAGCGCAAAGGCCCACGTGGGCGTATCCCCACCCATCGCCAGGAAGCCCACGAAGGCGAAGGGCACACCGAGGCACGCGAAGAAGGGCTGACGCGTGGCGCGCGTCCACAATAGCGGCAGCGCCATGGCGCCCAGGACCATCCAGGCGGGGGGCGCATCGTCCCAGCGCACCACCGTGGGGACCATCACCAGCGCGGAGGCCACCGTCGCCACCATCGCGAAGCGGCGGCCCCCCGCGCCCACCCGCAGCACCGCGGGGACCTCCTCGAGCACCGCGAGGACGGCGAGCACCGTGGCCAGGCCCAGCAGCGCCATGGGCCCCGTGGCGTACAGGCCGATGGCGGCATACAGCGCGGCCACGCCGACGCTGAGCGCGGCGGGCATGGCCCTCGCGGTGAGCAGCGCGGCGAAGGCCGTGGCGAGGATGAAGGTGTTCTCCTGCCAGGACTTCGCCTCCGCGACCGCGAGGAAGGGGAAGGTCCACGCCACGAGCGCCGCGACAGTGGTGCTCGGGCTGCGCCCCCAGCGCGCCGCGCTCAGTGAAGACCCCAGGGCCCAGAGGATGAACGCCCCCATGGACATCGCCGGCGTCATCAGCCCGCCCCAGGGTGAGAACGAGCGCCCCAGGTCCGGCAGCAGCGCGAAGGCCGCGATGAACACCGCCAGGGGCCGCGCGAGGGGGAGCGTGCGAGACACCACGGCGATGGCTCCGGCCGACAGGAGCATCACCACGCCCAGGCCACTCACGGTGCCGATGATTCCCGCCAGGAAGCCGAAGAGCGCGTAGAAGACCGCCACCCCGCTCAGCTGCCGCAGCAGCCGGCCCCGCTCGGCGACGACGGCGAGCGCCAGCGCGACGAAGACCAGCGAGAAGGCCATCGCCGTGACGGACACCTGGAGCGCGAGCTTCGGCACCAGGGCGGCCGCCAGCAGGACGGCGTAGGCCACGACGTACGCGTTGCGCAGGCTCCACGCGATGACGAGCATGCTCGCGCCACACAGCACCGCGCCCGCCATCGGCGTGAAGCCGAAGTCGCTGAACAGCCCCATCAGGAAGCCGGCCGTGGCCAGCAATCCCCCCACGGGGGCCACCAGTGTCCGCGTGCGCGCGGTGCACACCAGGGACACGCCCGACAGTCCGAGCGCCAGCAATCCGGCCACCACGGACGCGGCCTCGACCGAGAGGACCTGGATGGCCAGCGGCGGCACCACCAGCATCAGCAGCGCGCCGACGACCTTCAGGTAGAAGCGGTCCACGAGCAGGCCGGTGCCCAGACACACCACCGACATGCCGAGCACGCTCCAGAGGGCCGGGCGCGCGTCGGGACCGGCGATTCCGTGGAAGGAGAAGAGGACGCCGGCCACGGCCGTGCAGCGCAGCAGCACCTCCGCGAAGGCGACGTCGCGCGCCTGTCCGGTGCGCTCACCGCGCCACAGCCGCGACACCGCGAGCACCACGCCCGCGAGCACGAAGGGCAGCGCCGTCAGCGCGCCGTACTGCACGGGCAGCCGCTCCGCGACGGGATAGCCGAGCGAGGCCTTGAGCGTGTCGAGCAGCCGCTTCAGCGGCCCCGGCACCAGCTGGCCGCTGGTGGCATACGAGAAGTAGAGCGCGGCATAGGCGGGATACACCCATGGCAGGCGATGGAGGGCGCCGCTCGCCAGCGACAGCAGCGTCCAGGTGATGACGGCGGCGGTGACGAAGAACGTGGGCGGCGGGGCACCGATGGCGGCGACCAGGCACATCGCCTGGAGGGAGACCACGCCCAGCGACAGCGTGTCCGTCGCGCGCTCGGCGGGCAGGGCACGGAAGCGATGGGCGGAGGCGAGCAGGAACGCGACGAAGGGCGCATAGAGGCCCGCGTCGGGCGGAGCCCCCGCGTGGACGAGCGCCAGGTGCAGGCGCACCGCGTAGGCGATGAGCAGGTACAGCGGCGCGGCGAGCGCGAAGGCCAGCGCGCTCCCTTCTCGAGGACTCGAAGGGGTGCGCGAGGACAGCAGGAAGAAGAGCACGCACGGCAGGAGGTTGAGCCACAGCGCGGCGCCCCCGAGCCTCGCGGCCAGCGGAGCCAGTCCCATCATCAAGATGCTGGCGACGAGCGAGGCCTGGACGAAGGGACGCGAGGGGGCATCGAAGGCCTCCGCGGGCTTGCGCACGAACCAGGCCGAGACTCCCGCCCAGACCAGCAGCGCCGGAGTGAGCCACCACGGCCCCAGGTTGCCGTCGCCGAACCCGGTGGGCGACAAGGCAATGCCCGCGAGGGGAGCCGCCGCCGAGCCGATGACCCCGAGGATGCGCCCCGGACCGCGCAGGGCCTCGCGCCGCCCGAGGACCGCGCCCATGATGGAGAAGAACGCGGAGGCCCCCGCCGTGGCCAGGAAGATGGCCACCGAGCGACTGACGGAGCTCATCCCGGCCCAACGCTCGAACACGAAGTAGAGCAGGCCCGAGAGGACGAGGAAGGCCCCGACGAACCACATGATGCTTTCGTAGAGGAACGGCTTCCACACGCGATTCCACGACGAGGCCTGCTCGACGAACCGGGCCGTCGGGCCCCCAGGCTGCGGCGCCTCGAACGACGGCGCGGAAGCGTCCTCGGGGAGCGGATGCGCCTCGGCGCCCGCTCCGGACACGCGAGCATGCGGCGACGCGCGAGCGCCTGGACGTCGCGTCGATGCCGCCCTCGCGGCGCGCTCGGCCTCACGCTTCGCCTCGTCTCTCGAAGCAGAGGAAGCACCTTCCGTACGCAACGCCGCCGATGTGCTCGACGCGTGCCCATCATCGGCACGCGACGCGGATTCACCCGAGCTCCACGTGCCGCTCGCATCTCGCGTCACGGAGGCATCCGGACGAGGTACGTACTCACCCTCGCCCCACGGCAGGCCCGTCTTCGGACGCTCCGAGCCCGGCGTGACCTCGCACACACCGTGAGCATCGCGCACCACCGAGGCACCACCCGCCACCGACGCGTCCGCGCCAGGAACAGAATCACCCTCGCGCCACGACAGACCCGCCTGCGGATGCTCCGCGGCCACATCAGCGCCAGACGTGACACCCCTTGCGCCGTGGGCATCCTGAAGCACCGAGGCGCCACTCGCCACGGACGCCTCCGCGCCCCAAGCTCCGTCCGCCTCCCGAGTCACCGCCTCGCCCGAGCGCTGCGAGGACGCCTCCGCGCCCCACGCTCCGCCCGCCTCCCGAATCACCGCCTCGCCCGAGCGCTGCGAGGACGCCTCCGCGCCCCACGCTCCGCCCGCCTCTCGAATCACCGAAGCGCCGCTCGCCGCGGAATCTCCCGCGCCCCGCACGAACGGCTCCGCGGCATCGCGCGTCACGGCCTCGCTCGACCGCCACGCGGCCTCCGCGGCAACCGTCTCCGCTCCCTGCACGAAGCCCGTCACGGGCAGCACCGTGGCCCCCGCGTGCACCCCATCCACATCGGGAACCACCGCGGGCCACTCACCGGGGCGCGAAGGCGCTTTGCCGCCAGCCGCCGCGGCGCCGTCCTCCGTGCGCGGCGGCTCCACCCGACTCGCCGTCACCGGCGCCGGCGACTCGGCGAGCACGGAGAGGAGGATTCGGGCCTGACGCTCGTAGCGCTCGGACAGGAAGCGACGGACGTTGGGGGGAACCTCGGTGGCATCCCAGCGCGCCAGCTCGGACAGGAGGAAGTGGACGTGAGCGAGCTCCGCGTCCAGCTCGGAACGAGGCCGCGAGGTCATCGCCGTGCCACAGAGTGCGCACTGGTGGAACTGACCCAGGCGCTCCTGTCGGCAATCAGGGCAGTACATGAAGCTCCCCCTCTACAACGGACATGCCACCCAGAATGCCTGGGATATCCAGCGCGTGGAAAGCCGCCCCCTCATTCCAGGTGCGTCGTCCGGGTGGCACCTGTGCAGGCAGGTGCACAACGGGTGCACGCACTCCGACGCACCCGTCACGCCCGGAGTCCCCCTGGCCCCACCTCGCATTCCGTGGGAGCGTCCGCCCCCATGAGCAACGACGAGCTGACCCTGCGTCCCATCCGACCCACGGATGATGCCGCCGTGGCGGGCGTCATCCGCGCGGTGATGCCCGAGTTCGGAGCCGATGGTCCCGGCTTCGCCATCCACGACCCCGAGGTTGACACCATGAGCACCGCCTACGCGCGCCCGCGCCACGCGTACTTCGTGGTGGAGCGCGCGGGCCGCGTCATCGGTGGCGGCGGCATCGCCCCGCTGGAGGGCGGAGACCCGGGCGTGTGCGAGCTGCGCAAGATGTACTTCCTCCCCGAGGCGCGTGGCCTGGGAGCGGGCGAGCGCATGCTGCGCCGCTGTCTCGACTTCGCGCGCGAGGCAGGCTTCCAGCGCTGCTACCTGGAGACGCTCGCCTCCATGACACAGGCGCAGAAGCTCTACCGCCGCCTCGGCTTCGAGCCACTCTGCGCCCCCCTGGGAAGCACGGGCCACTTCGGCTGCGACCACTGGTACGCGCTGGACCTCACGAAGCCCGCGAGCTGAAGCGCCCCCGCCCCCCTGCCCTGCCACCGTCCCCTGAGCCCCTTCGGGTCAGTGCTCCTCCCTGTCCCCATCTTCTCGGACAAGGAGGGGGACTGAATGGCGGGAAGAGGACCCAAGCCTCCCGGACGCCGCAGGGCACCGTCACCGACGAGCGCGAGGACCGCGAGGGCACGGCCCGAAGCAGCCGTGGTCTCCGAGCCCGCGCCCCGCCCGGACAAGGCCCCCTTCGACATCGACGACGTGCTCGCGCGCGTACGTCACACGGTGCGCGACTTCGCGGACGCGGCGATGTTCGCGCTGTCCGCCCGGGGCCACGACAGCCTCTTCGAGCAGCTCGTCGCCTGCATCCTCTCCATCCGCACCCTGGATGAAGTCAGCCTGCCCGCGGCGCTCCGGCTGCTCGAGCGCGCCTCCACACCCAAGGCCCTCGCGCGCCTGGGCACCGCCGCCATCGACGCACTCATCCGCCCCGTCACCTTCCACGAAGCCAAGGCCCATCAACTCCACGCCATCGCCGTGCGCACGCGGGACGAGTTCGCGGGCACCCTGCCCTGCGATGCCCGGGTCCTCCAGTCCTTCAAGGGCGTGGGCCCCAAGTGCGCGCACCTGGCGCTCGGCATCGCCTGCGGGCACGAGGCCATCAGCGTGGACATCCACGTGCACCGTGTGACGAACCGCTGGGGCTACGTGAAGGCCACCACGCCCGAGGCGACCATGACCGCGCTCGAGACCCAGCTCCCGCGCAGGTACTGGGTGGAGCTCAACCGCCTGCTGGTACCCTTCGGCAAGCACGTGTGCACGGGCTCGCGCCCCAGGTGCTCCACGTGCCCGGTGCTCAGCGCCTGCCGGCAGGTCGGCGTGACGAACCCTCGCTGACGATTACCGGTCGTGCCCCACCAGCTGCGTGGCCCGGCGAGCCAGTCGCCGCCACGGGTTGGTGCGACCGCCGTTCTCCAGCGAGATCTCCTTGGACACGCGCAGGTCCTTGGCCCAGCACCGCTCCATCTTCCGGACGAACTCCTTGTCGTGGATGATGAGCGAGCCCTCGCCCAGCTTGTTGAGCGACAGCGAGTCCATGTTCGTCGAGCCCACCACCGCGAGCCAGTCGTCCACGATCATCGTCTTCGCGTGCATCATCGACGGCTGGTACTCGTAGATGCGCACCCCCGCGTCGAGCAGTCGCTCATAGGTGGAGCGCTGCGAGGCGCGGATGAGCTTCACGTCATGCACGGGCCCCGGCCCCAACACGCGAATCTCCACGCCCTGGCGACACTTCTCCTCCAGCTGCTCCAGGATTTCGTTGGGCGGTGAGAAGTACGCGTTGGCGATCCACAGGCGCTCGCGCGCGGCGGCGATGACCATGCGCACCATCCGCTCCGCGTCGGTGATGCCCAGCTTGCCCGCGCTCTCCACGAAGCACGCCTCGGCGTCCCCCACCAGCATCGGCTCCGGGAAGGTGTCCGGTGGCAGCAGCCCACCGCCCGACTCCTGCCAGTAGCGCGAGAAGGAGAGCTGCATGTCGCGCGCGGCCGGCCCCTCGACACGCACGCTGGTGTCGCGCCACTCCTCCGGCGACAGCCCGTCTCCCTCCCACACCTTCCAGAAGCCGAAGCCACCCGTGTACGCGATGCGCCCGTCGATGATGACCAGCTTCTGGTGCGAGCGCCCCAGCAGCCGCCCCATCACCTTGCCCGCGAGCAGCCGGTAGTAGTGCACCTCCACGCCCGCGGCCGAGAGCACCTTCTCCACCTTCTGGTCGAAGTCCTTGTCCCCACTCAGCTCCTCGCTGCCCACCGGGTCCACCACCACGCGGCACGCCACACCCGCGTGGGCGCGGTCCACCAGCGCGTCGATGATGCGGTCCGACACGTCGCAGGGCCGCCAGATGTAGACCAGGATGTGGACGCTCTCCCGCGCCGCGCGGATGTCCTCCACCATGCGGTCGAACACCGCGCCGTTGTCCAGGAGCTCCAGGCGGTGGCCCGTCATGAGCGCCGCGCCGGTGGACTGATAAAGAGAGAACGAGAAGCCCTGAGGCCCTGGAGGCAGCTCGAAGGGCCCCTTCATCTCGTGCTTGCCGCGCTCGCTCCCCGCATCGAAGCCGTGGGCGCCGGGCTGGGGAAGAATCTCCGTCTCCGAGAGGTCCTGGGGCTCGTCCATGACGTGGCAAGCTAGGGACACTTTCCGGCCCCGGCATGCAGGGCCTGGCCGCCTGCCCGACAGGCAGGTGCTCTCTCCCATTGCCGCCCGGCACCGGGCTGGCCACACTGGGCCTCTTCCCTCGCTTGCTGGAGAGCCGACTGATGGTGGAAGAGATTCGTCCAACCGCGAAGGAGTTGCTGTCGCTGCCCCGCCTGGCCCCCCTGGTCCCCCTGCTGTACGTGGCCTGGACGGACGGTGAGCTGACGCCCGCGGAGATTCGGATGCTGGGCACCGCCGCGCGCGCCCAGCCGTGGTTGGACCTGCGCTCCAACACCGTGCTCGCCCGCTGGTTGGATCCGCTGATGCCACCCAGCTCCAACGAGCTGGCCCTGGTGCGCGAGCACATCCGCGCCTCCGCCGAGCGCCTGAGGCTCAGCCCCCAGGAGAGCCTCTCCGAGCTGGGCGCGAAGCTGACAGAGCTCGTCGCGGACTCGAAGGAGCTGCCCTCGAGCATGCCGGAGCTGGTGCGCGCCTTGGCCTCGCTGGAGGCCGTGCTGGGCGTCTCCGGACGCGAGGCCGTCCGCGCCCTGGTGCCCTCCGCCGCGCACGAGCCACGCCGCATCGGCCCCACCGAGCCCACCTCCTTCGCCCCCGAGGCGCTGCGCGCGGTGCTGGACCGCAAGTACCCGGAGATCCGCTCCCAGGTGCGCAAGTGGCTGGAGGACCCGACCTTCCGCTATCAGCGCACGCTCGACACTGACAAGCAGCGCGAGCAGGTCTTCGCCTGGCTCAAGCAGCTGGCCGACCAGGGCCTGGGCCGCATCGCGTTCCCGGAGGGCGACGAGGCCGGCGCGGACCTGGGCGCCTTCATCGCCTCGTTCGAGACGCTCGCCCTCTTCGACCTGAGCCTCGTGGTGAAGGCGGGCGTGCACTTCGGCCTGTTCGGCGCGAGCATCCTCTTTCTCGGCACCCAGAAGCACCACCGCGAGTACCTGCCCAAGGTCGCCACGCTGGAATTGCCCGGCTGCTTCGCCATGAGCGAGCTGGGCCACGGCTCCAACGTGCGCGACGTGGAGACGGTGGCGCGCTACGACGCGGAGGCCGGCGACTTCATCGTGCACACCCCGTCCGAGGGCGCGCGCAAGGAGTGGATCGGCAACGCCGCGCGCCACGGGCGCATCGCCACGGTGTTCGCGCAGCTGGAGGTCGGCGGCAAGGGGCTGGGCGTGCACGCGCTGCTGGTGCCGCTGCGCGACGAGCGCGGCCAGGTGCTGCCCGGCGTGCGCATCGAGGACTGCGGCCGGAAGATGGGCCTCAACGGCGTGGACAACGGCCGCATCTGGTTCGACCACGTGCGCGTGCCCCGGGAGAACCTGCTGGACCGCTTCGGACAGGTCAGTGCCGAGGGCGAGTACACCAGCTCCATCTCCAGCGACGGGCGCAGGTTCTTCACCATGCTGGGCACGCTGGTGGCGGGCCGGGTGAGCGTGGCGTGCGCGTCCTTGAGCGCGGCCAAGAGCGGGCTGACCATCGCGGTGCGCTACGGGGACCTGCGCCGCCAGTTCGGCCCGCCGGGCGCGCCCGAGGTGCGGCTGCTCGACCACCAGACGCACCAGCTGCGGCTGCTCAAGCCGCTGGCGAAGACGTACGCGCTCGACTTCGCGCTGGAGCACCTGGTGGAGCGCTACGTGAAGCGCACCGAGGAGGACTCCATGGAGGTGGAGGCGCTGGCGGCGGGCCTCAAGGCGTATGCGTCCTGGAACTGCACGGCGGTGCTCCAGGAGGCGCGCGAGGCGTGCGGCGGCCAGGGCTACCTGGAGGCCAACCGGCTGTCGGCGCTGAAGGACGACACCGACATCTTCACCACCTTCGAGGGCGACAACACGGTGCTGATGCAGCTGGTCGCCAAGAGCCTGCTGACGGACTACCGCCAGCGCTTCGAGGACGACCGGGTCTACGCGGTGCTCAAGCTCATCGCGGACAAGGCCACGGCCATGGCGGACAAGAACCCCATCGCCGTGCGGCGCACGGGCAGCGAGCACCTGCGCGACGACGACTTCCAGCTGCGCTTCCTGCGCTACCGCGAGGAGGACCTGCTCGCCTCGGTGGCGCGGCGCATCCGCAAGCGGCTGACGGCGGGTGTGGAGGCCTTCGCCGCCTTCAACCAGGTCCAGGCGCACCTGGTCGCCCTGGCGCACGCGCACATCGAGCGCGTGGTGCTCGAGCAGTTCATCCACGGGGTGAACACGGTCCAGGACCCGGGCCTCAAGGTGGTGCTCGGGCGGCTGTGCGACCTCTACGGCCTGTCCTGCCTGGAGGCCGCGAGCGGCTGGTTCCAGGAGAACAGCCTCATGGAGGGCGGCAAGGCGCTGGCCATCCGCAAGGAAATCGTGAAGCTGTGCACGGAGCTGCGGCCGGACGCGGTGGCGCTGGTGGATGCCTTCGGGATTCCGGACACGTGCATCGCGGCGCCCATCGGACTGGGGCATCTGTCGGCGTGACGCCCGCTGAACAATTGGGGGCCCTGGGGGGCTGACGGGCTGGGCGAGGCTGCCCAGCTTCCCGGGCCATGAAAACCACCACGACGCTGTGGCTCTGCGTTCTTGGAATGTTGTCCGCGTGTGCGTCCGTGTCTCCGGTGGAGCGCGCCGCACAGCAGGAGGAGCAGAACCGTCAACGGGCCCGGCTGCTCACCGAGGAGCTCTACAACCTGCGCAAGCTGGACCGCGTCCCGGAGCTGTTCGCCGAGGACTACGTGGACCACTCTCAGGGCGCGCCCAAGGACGTGGTGGGCCCGGCCGTGGTGCTCCAGCAGGCCGAGGCCACCTTCCAGACGTTCCCGGACCTGCGCTTCGACATCCTCCACGTGGTGGCGGACCAGGACCTGGTGCTGGTGCACTGGAAGGCCGCCGGCACGGACCCGCTGAACCTGGACGACGCGGGCAAGCCCCGGCCGCTCGCGCTCGCCGGGCACTCGCTGTACCGGATGCGCGACGGGAAGGTGGTCGAGTCGTGGGACATCTCCGACCGACTCACGCCCCTGCTCCAGCGCGGCTACCGCGTCGTCCCGCCCCAGCCGTAGCGGGGCGGCGGCTCACTGAAGGACGGCGGGCGCCTGGAAGACCTCGCCGTCGCGGCCCTCCACGCGGAGGCTGGCGCCCTCGGAGGGGCTCACGCGCAGCTCCACGCGCGGCTGGCCCCGGCGGTCCACCAGCAGCAGGCCCGGGGAGCCGTGCTCATCCGCGCCGAGAATCGCGCGGGGTCGGCCATCCGCGTCCGCCAGCTCCAGGCGCGAGGAGCCATCCACCTGGAGGCCCACCGCGAACAGGTCCACGCCCCCTGGCTTGGACAGGGTGAGGCGCGGGGCCTCGTCCGAGTAGACGGTGAGCTCGGCGAGGGACTCGCCCTCCGCGGTGGAGAAGCGCAGCCGGGGCGAGCCGTCCTGGGCCACGCCGAGGAGCGCGCGCGGACGCCCCGCCTGGTCATGCAGCACCAGGCCCGTGGTGCCGGCGTCATCCAGTCCGAGCGACGCGCGCCGCTGTCCGTGCGCATCGTTGAGCACCAGACGCGAGGCCACCAGCTCTCCGCCGCCCAGCACCGGCGCGGGCTTCAGCGCGGCCACGCCCAGCCCGAGCCCCGCCACCGCGAGCGCCGAGAAGGTCAGTCCCTGCAGCCGCCGGCAGCGGCGCTCCAGTCGCTCCAACCGAGCATCCAGCGAATCCATCTTCGTGCCTCCCGTCGGAGCGCTCCACGCGTCTGACGCACCGCACGTTAGCGGAAGGCGGACCGGGCCGCCCGCGCTCCCGGAGCGTCGCCCCGGCCGGACCTGGCCCCCACCCTCGCGGCGCGCGTCCCCGAGAGCGCTCCGCCCACTGCGTGATTCAAGACACGTGTCGGGGAAGACATGTGACACACCGCGGCTCACGTTGAAGAGGCCCGGGGGGCTGACACGGAGGCGGCCCCGACGCGAGAATGCGGGAATGAGACAGCTCGACCAGGAGCGGCTGTTGGGGGCATACCGGGCCACGCGCTACGTCATTCGTCCTCATGCCTCCACCGGAGGCGTGGAGCAGGTGCTGCGAGTCGGCCGGCTCCACCCCGCGCTCGACGCGGAGCTGACCGCGCGCGGCCACCGCGAATGGGCGTTCCTGACCGCGTGGAATCCAGGCTCAAGGCCTCGCGGCAGGGACGAGAACCAGCGAGCCCAGGAACGGCTGATTTCCCAGTTGGTCGCGGGCGGCTTCGTCATCGCCCCCGCCATCGGCGAGGCCGAGGACGGGAGCTGGTCCGAGCAGAGCCTCTTCGTCCCGGGCCTGCCTCGCTCGGAGGCGGAGCGCTTCGGTCGCGCCCATGGCCAGGTGGCCATCCTGGTGGGGCGCACCGGAGGCCCCGCGGAGCTGCTGCTGTGCGGCTGCGAAGCGCCGCCGCCCGTTCCTTGAAGCAGGGCCACAGCAGCAACCCCGTGTCGAGACACGGGTTCCACCGTTCCGCCGTGAAGTCGAGCCATCCATCCACGAACCGGGGTAGGTTTCACCGCCCCCGTGCGTTGGAGTTCTCTCGATGCCTCAAGCCACACCGCGCTCGTCCCTTCTGGGAGCGCGCCCCAGCCCCTTCCTGCTCGCCGGAGCGTTCCTCACCGGCATGCTCCTCTTCGTCCATGGCGGCTGCGGAGGTGATGAGCGCGATTGCCGGAACGCCACCGACTGCCGCTACGACAACGGCGCACCGGACGAGGGCAAGGAGTGGGCCTGCGAGGAACAGCGCTGCGTGCAGCACCCCGTCCAGCAGCCGCCCCCGGATGCGGGCACGGACGCGGGGACGCCCGACGCGGGGGCTCCCGACGCGGGAACGCCTGACGCGGGGAGCCCCGACGCGGGGAGGCCCGACGCGGGGGCGCCGGACTCAGGCCCCACCACGGTGAGCATGCAGATCCTGGCCTTCAATGACTTCCACGGGCAGCTCGAGCAGCCCTCGGGCCAGGTTCTGGCGGGCGTGGCCCCCGACGGTGGACCGGTGCGGGTGAACGCGGGCGGCGTGACGTACTTCGCCCGGCACATCGCGGCCCTCCGGGCCACCAATCCCAACACGGTGGTGGTGGCGGCAGGAGACCTCATCGGCGCCTCCCCGCTGCTGTCGGGGCTCTTCCACGACGAGCCCACCATCGAGGCGATGAACCTCATCGGCCTGGACCTGGTCGCGGTGGGCAACCACGAGTTCGACGAGGGCAGCACGGAGCTTTTGCGCATGCAGGCGGGCGGCTGCCACCCGGTGGATGGCTGCCTGGACGGGGATGGCTTCGCGGGCGCGAAGTTCAAGTTCCTGGCGGCCAACGTGGCCACGGGCGTGGACCGCACGCTGTTCCCCCGCTACGACATCCGCGAGTTCGAGGGCGTGAAGGTCGCCTTCATCGGCATGACGTTGGAGGAAACGCCGGCAAGCGTCATTGCCTCGGGCGTGGAGGGGCTCACCTTCAAGGACGAAGTGCAGACGGTGAACGCGCTGGTGCCGGAGCTGCGGCAGCAGGGCATCGAAGCCATCATCGTGGTGGTGCACCAGGGCGGCGTCGCGACCCCGGGCTCCCTGGTGAACGATTGCAAGGGCGCGGGTGCGGACGGCCTCATCTCAGGTGCCATCGTGGGCCTGGTCAAGGGACTCAACGACGCGGTGGATGTCGTCGTCAGCGGCCACACGCACCAGGCCTACAACTGCGTCATCGATGGCAAGGTCGTCACGAGCGCCTCGTCGATGGGGCAGCTCGTCACGGACATCGACCTGACGTTGAGCAAGGCGACGGGCGACGTCGTGGCGGCGCGAGCGAACAACGTCATCGTCACGCGCGACGTGCAGGAGGTCGGCGCGGTGAAGGAGCTGGTGACGAAGTACCAGGAGCTCGCCACGCCCCTGGCCAACCGGGTCATCGGCTGGGTGGCGCAGACGCTCAGGAACCAGTCGGACTCCTTGGGCCAGTCCACCCTGGGCCTCGTCATCGCGGACTCGCAGCTGGAGACGACGAAGCCCGCGAACCTGGGTGGGGCGCACGTGGCCTTCATGAACCCGGGCGGCGTGCGCGCGGACATCGCCCAGGGCGAGGTCACCTACGGCGAGGCCTTCACCGCGCAGCCGTTCGGCAACAGCCTGGTCACCATGACGCTGACGGGCGCGCAAATCGATGGGGTGTTGGAGCAACAGTGGCGGCCGTCGGGAGCCACCCTCATGCTGCTTCCGTCGGCGGGCTTCACCTATTCGTTCAGCGCGTCGGCGCCCGTCGGGAGCCGCGTCGACCCGGCGTCCATCCGGATCAACGGCGTGACGGTGGACCCGGCGGCGAACTACCGCGTCACCGCGAACAACTACATCGCGAGTGGGAGTGATGGCTTCTCGGTGTTCACCGAGGGGACGAACCGGCTGACTGGCGCCATGGACGTCGACGCGATGGAGACCTACCTGAAGGCGCGCAGCAGCGCGGCGAACCCGCTCCCCGCCCCGGCGCTCAATCGCGTCACCCGGCTGCCGTAGCGTCGCTCCGGGGGACGGGGCCGTGTCCCTGTCCCCCGCGCGCCACGGGCCTCGAGCGGCCTCCACGAAGACGCGCCAGGGTGCGCCGGGCGGAGTAGGTTCCCGCCCCTGTCCTGACCCTCGAGAGCCCCCTCCTCATGTCACGGTCCACCCCGCGCCTGGGCGCGCGCCCCGGCGTCTTCCTCCTCGCCGGAGCCTTCCTCACCGGCGTGCTCCTGTTCGCCCACGGAGGCTGCCAAGGCGCAGCGCGCGCCCAGCGTCCCACGGCGGACGCGGGCTCCGAGACGGTGAGCGTGCAGGTCCTCGCGTTCAACGACTTCCACGGGCAGCTCGAGCCGCCCGGGGGCAGCAACGGGCAGATTCAGACGGGCGTGGACGCCGACGGCGGTCCGGTGCGCGTGAGCGCGGGCGGCGCGTCGTACTTCGCGAAGCACCTGGCGGACCTCCGGGCCACCAACCCCAACACGGTGGTGGTGGCGGCAGGAGACCTCATCGGCGCCTCCCCGCTGCTGTCAGGGCTCTTCCACGACGAGCCCACCATCGAGGCGATGAACCTCATCGGCCTGGACCTGGTCGCGGTGGGCAACCACGAGTTCGATGAGGGCAGCACGGAGCTTTTGCGCATGCAGGCGGGCGGCTGCCATCCCCAGGACGGCTGTCAGGACGGGGACGCCTTCGGGGGCGCGCGGTTCAAGTTCCTGGCGGCCAACGTGGCCACGGGCGCGGACCGCACGCTGTTCCCCCGCTACGACGTGCGCGAGTTCGAGGGCGTGAAGGTCGCCTTCATCGGCATGACGCTGGAGAGCACACCTCAAATCGTCACGCCCACGGGCGTCGCGGGCCTCGCCTTCCAGGACGAGGTGGAGACGGTGAACGCGCTGGTGCCCCAGCTGCGCCAGCAGGGCGTGGAGGCCATCATCGTCGTGGTGCACGAGGGCGGCGTGCCCGCGCCGGGCTCGCTCATCAACGAGTGCCGGGGCAAGGGCGAGGGCGGCGGAATCTCCGGGCCCATCGTGGCCATCGCGAAGGGACTCGACGACGCGGTGGACGTCATCGTCACCGGCCACACGCACCAGGCCTACAACTGCGTCATCGACGGCAAGGTCGTCACGAGCGCCGCGTCGGCGGGGCGGCTCGTCACCGACATCGACCTGACCTTGAGCAAGGCGACCGGCGACGTGGTGGAGGCCAAGGCGAACAACCTCATCGTCACGCGCGACGTGAAGGAGGACGGGCCGGTGAAGGAGCTGGTGACGCGCTACCAGCAGCTCGCCACGCCCCTGGCCAACCGGGTCATCGGCTGGGTGGCCGAGACGCTCAAGACGCCCTTCACCCAGGCGGACCCGGCGGGGCAGTCCACGCTGGGCTTCGTCATCGCGGACTCGCAGCTCGCGGCGACGCGGGCGGCGAACCTGGGCGGAGCGCGGGTGGCCTTCATGAACCCGGGCGGCGTGCGCGCGGACATCGCCCAGGGCGAGGTCACCTTCGGCGAGGCCTTCACCACGCAGCCCTTCGGCAACAGCCTGGTCACCCTGACGCTGACGGGCGCGCAAATCGAGGAGCTGCTGGAGCGACAGTGGCAGCAGGTGGGCCCCAACGTCGTCACCCGCATCCTCCACCCCTCGGCGGGGTTCACGTACGCGTTCAGCGCGTCGGCGCCCATCGGCAGCCGCATCGACCCGGCGTCCATCCGCCTCGACGGCGAGCCGTTGGATGCAGCGGCGACCTACCGCGTGACGGTGAACAACTTCCTCGCGGGCGGCGGGGATGGCTTCGTGGTGCTCACGCAGGGGACGAACCGCCTGGGCGGCGCCATCGACAGTGACGCGCTGGAGGCCTACCTGAAAGCGCACAGCTCCCAGTCGAGCCCCCTGGCGGCGCCCGCGCTGGACCGCATCACCGCGCTGCCCTGAGTCAGGGGACGGGACCGCGCCCCTGCCCCCCGGCCGGGACATCCGCGCCCCGTCCGGGCACGTTGTCGGGCGACACGGTGGAGCCCGGGAGGATTTCAATCTCCTGGGTGCGCGTCACGCGCCGGGCCACCTCGTCGAACTCCAGCTCGATGCCGCGGCCCGGCTGGTCCTTGAGGCCGAAGCGGATGCGCCAGTAGTTGGGGCGTATCTCCACGGCCTCGCCGGCCTCGGAGAGCACCAGGCTGTTGTTGCGGGCGTATTCCTCGCCGGCCTGGATGACGTCACGCTCGCCCAGCTCCGCTTGCACGGAGGCCGAGCTGGGAGGCTGGGGCGGCCGGCCGGTGGGCCCGACACAGCCCGCTCCGGCCAGGAAGGCGGCGATCAGCAGGAGTCGAGGGAGGGGGCGCGAGCTGAGCCTGGACATGTCCACAAGTTGAGCATGGGACGTGCCACCCGCATCCCTGGAGAGCGACTTCGGAGGCGCGCGAGTCTTGCGCCTGCTCGGAGCACCAGCGCGGAACCTGCGCCTCCAGGGGCGTCGGGAATCCCGCGCGACGTCTCCAGGCGCCCCCGCTCCGCCATGAGGAGCGGGGGTGCGGGGACGGATTACTTGTTCGACGGCGTCGGGGAGATGAGGCGCTGCTTCTCCACCACTTCGTCGATGAGGCCGTACTGGCGCGCGTCCTCGGCGCTCATGAAGTAGTCGCGCTCGGTGTCCTTCTCGATGCGCTCGATGGTGTGGCCGGTGTGCTTGACGATGAGGCCGTTGATGTAGCTGCGCAGGCGGAGGATTTCCTTGGCCTGGATGTCGATGTCGGTGGCCTGGCCCTGGGCGCCGCCGAGCGGCTGGTGAATCATGATGCGGCTGTTGGGCAGGGCGTAGCGCTTGCCCTTGGCGCCGGCGAGCAGGAGCAGCGCGCCCATGGAGGCGGCCTGTCCCACGCAGATGGTGGACACCGGACACTTCACGTACTGCATGGTGTCGTAGATGGCCAGGCCGGCGGTGACGGAGCCACCGGGCGAGTTGATGTAGAGGTTGATGCCCTTGTCGGGGTCCTCGGACTCGAGGAAGAGCAGCTGGGCGACGATGATGTTGGCCACGTCATCGTTGACGGGCGTGCCCAGCATGATGATGCGGTCCTTGAGGAGCCGGCTGTACAGGTCGTACGCCCGCTCGCCGCGGTGCGTGGTCTCGATGACGAAGGGGACGTTCATGGCTCCCCTACCCTAATCGTCCTGCCGCGCGCGCGCCCGCCCCTTCTTCCCGCAGCGTGCGCTGGCCCACGGTTCCACCCCGTCCCCTCCCCCGGTGGGCCCTCGACGGGGCGTCCGGAGGAGGGACGACGGCGTGTAGGACACCCGGCGCCTACAGGCCGGTCATCTTCTCCGGGCGGACCCACTGGTCGAACTGTTCGGCGGTGACGAGGCCCAGCTCGACGGCGACCTCCTTGAGCGTCTTGCCGTCCTTGTGGGCCTTCTTGGCGATGCGCGCGGCGTTGTCGTAGCCGATGTGCGGGTTGAGGGCGGTGACGAGCATCAGGCTGCGCTCCAGGTTCTCCTGGATGCGGGCGCGGTGGGGCTCGATGCCCACGGCGCAGTGGAGGCGGAAGCTGCGCATGCCGTCGGCCAGCAGCCGGCAGCTCTGCAGGACGTTGTGGATGATGAGGGGCTTGAAGACGTTGAGCTCGAAGTTGCCGGAGGCGCCGCCCACGCTGACGGCGACGTCGTTGCCCATGACCTGGGCGCAGAGCATGGTGAGGGCCTCGCTCTGGGTGGGGTTGACCTTGCCGGGCATGATGGAGCTGCCGGGCTCGTTCTCCGGGATGGTGATTTCGCCCAGGCCGGAGCGGGGGCCGGAGGACAGCCAGCGGATGTCGTTGGCGATCTTGAAGAGCGCGCAGGCCAGGCCCTTGAGGGCGCCATGCGCGTGGACCAGGGCGTCGTTGGCGGCCAGGGCCTCGAACTTGTTGGGGGCGGTGACGAAGGGCAGGCCGGTGAGGCGGGCAATCTCCTGGGCGACGCGCTCGGCGTATCCCTTGGGGGCATTGAGCCCCGTGCCGACAGCCGTCCCCCCCAGGGCCAGCTCGTGCAGGTGGGGCAGCACGCGCTCCAGGTGGGCGCGAGCATGGGCGAGCTGCGCGACATAGCCGCTCAGCTCCTGGCCCAGGGTGAGGGGCGTGGCGTCCTGGAGGTGGGTGCGGCCAATCTTCACCACGTCCATGAAGGCGCGGGACTTGTCGGCGAGCACGTCGCGAAGCGCGTCGAGCTCGGGGAGCACCCGCTCGGCGATGGCGGTGGCGGCGGCGACGCTCATCGCGGTGGGGAAGACGTCGTTGGAGCTCTGCCCCTTGTTGACGTCGTCGTTGGCGTGGACGCGGCGCTGCTCACCGCGTTCGCCGCCGAGCAGCTCCGAGGCGCGGTTGGCGAGCACCTCGTTGGTGTTCATGTTCGTCTGGGTGCCGCTGCCGGTCTGCCAGATGCTGAGCGGGAACTCCGCGTCATGCTTGCCGGCGAGGACCTCGTCGGAGGCGCGGACGATGGCGTCGCCCTTCTCGCGGGAGAGCGAGCCGTTCTCGACGTTGACGAGGGCGGCGGCCTTCTTGACGAGCACGAGCGCGCGGATGAGCGCGGGAGGCATGCGCTCGGTGGAGATGTCGAAGTTCTGGAGGCTGCGCTGCGTCTGGGCGCCCCAGATGCGGTCGGCGGGGACCTCGATGGGGCCGAAGGTGTCCTTCTCGATGCGGACGTCGCGAGTGCTCAAGGGCGGGCTCCTGGAGGAGAGAATCCTGGAGCCCACGCATAACAGGCCGGTCAACGGGTCACCGGGAGACGAGGAGAACCGTCGAGCCGTGAGCAGAACGCGCCGATAGGCAGGGCACCGCGAACGCGTGACACAGAGGAGCGGGACGGCCGGCGTGGGGGGCCCCGCCCGCCGGCGGGGGGACCCACGGCGAGCCGAGGGGCCCGCGAGCCGTGCCCCTGGCCGTGTGCCTAGACCCGCCGCTCCAAGCGAGGCGTCTCCGACTCCCCGAAGCGCGACAACCAGTTCAGCGTGCGCTGCAGGGGAGCCCGCCCCAACGCGGAGGTCGGGGTGAACGCCCAGAGCAGGACGTACACGAGCGGAAGCGTGCCGCCGGAGAACAAGGTGGCCACGACGACGGCCACGCGCACCAGGGCCACGTCGATTCCCAGCTCGCGAGCGAGCATCGCGCAGACGCCGGCCACGGCGCGGCCCTCGACGCCGCGGTGCAGCCGCTCCACCCGGATTCCACACCGGGCGCAGCGCGAGGCCTCCATCCGAATCTCCTCCGCGCACCCCGAGCACCGCTTCATCGCGTCCATGACGTGTCTCCCGTGAGGGGACCCCTTGGCGGCGAGCACCCTCGACCCTACCTACGCACCTCGCCGTCGCTGATTGCGTCCCCGGCACCCGGCGCCCCCCTGCTCGCAACCCCGCGTCACGTCTGTTGATTTACAGATTTAATCCGCCGGCTGTTGACAGCATTACAGGCAAGCAGGCAGAAATTGACGCGCACTTCCATTTCGCCCTCGGAAGATTCATTTTCCGACCCGTTGCCGTAGATTTACAACGCACCAAGCCAAGGAGCCGAGATGCCCACGGAAGTCCCCTCTTCGAAGAGCCCGGCCTTCAGCGCTGGCGTAGAGGTGAAGGGGCCGTGGCACCCCGACTACGCCGAGGTGCTCACCCCGGCCGCCCTGGACTTCGTCGCGAAGCTGGTGCGCGCCTTCGGGGAGCGCCGCGAGGCCCTCCTGGAGCGCCGCAAGCAGGTCCAGGCCGCCTGGCGCAAGGGTGAGCGCCCCCACTTCCTCCCGGAGACGAAGTCCGTCCGGGACGCCCAGTGGACGGTCGCCCCGCTGCCTCCGGACCTCCAGGACCGCCGCGTGGAAATCACCGGCCCGGTGGACCGGAAGATGATCATCAACGCCCTCAACTCGGGCGCCAACGTCTTCATGGCGGACTTCGAGGACGCCAACAGCCCCACCTGGGACAACGTCGTGCGCGGGCAAGTCAACCTGCGCGACGCCGTGCGCCGCTCCATCTCCTTCACCGGCGACAACGGCAAGCACTACGCCCTGGTCGACAAGCCCGCCGTCCTCTTCGTGCGCCCTCGCGGCTGGCACCTGCCCGAGCGCCACGTCGAAGTCGACGGCAAGCCCATCTCCGGCTCCCTCTTCGACTTCGGCCTCTTCTTCTTCCACAACGTCCGCGAGCAGCTCGCCCGCGGCACCGGCCCCTACTTCTACCTGCCCAAGATGCAGAGCCACCTGGAGGCCCGCCTCTGGAACGACGTGTTCCTCATGGCCCAGGACACGCTCGGCATCCCCCGCGGCACCATCAAGGCCACCGTCCTCATCGAGACGCTCCCCGCGGCCTTCGAGATGGACGAAATCCTGTACGAGCTGCGCGAGCACTCCGCCGGCCTCAACTGCGGCCGCTGGGACTACATCTTCAGCTTCATCAAGACGCTCCAGTCCGACACCAGCGTCGTGCTGCCCGACCGCGGCCAGGTCACCATGGACAAGGCGTTCCTCAACGCCTACTCGCAGCTGCTCATCCAGACCTGCCACCGCCGCGGCGTGCACGCCATGGGCGGCATGGCGGCCTTCATCCCCATCAAGGGGGACGCCGCCGCCAACGAGGCCGTCCTGGAGAAGGTCCGCGCCGACAAGCTGCGCGAGGTGAAGAACGGCCACGACGGCACGTGGGTCGCCCACCCGGGCCTGGTCTCCATCGCCCGCGACATCTTCGACGCGAACATGAAGGGGCCCAACCAGCTCGCCAACAAGCGCGAGGACGTGCGCGTCACCGAGGCCGACCTGCTCAAGGTCCCCTCCGGCACCCGCACCGAGGAGGGCCTGCGCCACAACCTGCGCGTGGGCATCCAGTACACCGCCGCGTGGCTCGGCGGCCTGGGCTGCGTGCCCCTCTACAACCTCATGGAGGACGCGGCCACCGCCGAAATCTCCCGCGCCCAGGTGTGGCAGTGGCTGCACCACGGCGCCTCGCTCGACGACGGCCGCAAGGTCACGCCCGAGCTGTTCCAGACGCTGCTCTCCGAGGAGATGGCCCACCTCGAGAAGGAGGGCGTCCACGAGAAGTATGGCCGCGAGCACGTCACCCGCGCCCGCGAGCTCTTCGAGCGCCTGTCCACCGCGCCCGCCTTCGAGGACTTCCTCACCCTGCCCGCCTACGCGGCGCTCGACGCCAACCGCTGAACCCTTTCCAACCCTTCAACGCATCACCGAGGAGCCTGCGATGTACGACGCCACCACGACCACCCCGGACGCCTCCCCTCACGCCAAGCTCCACGCTCGCCGCTTCGAGGGCATCAAGCGCAACTACACCGACAAGGACGTCCTGAAGCTGCGCGGCACGCTGCCCATCAGCTACACGCTGGCCGAGGTCGGCGCGAAGCGACTGTGGGAGCTGCTCCACACCGAGGACTACATCAACGCGCTCGGCGCCCTCACCGGCAACCAGGCCGTGCAGATGGTCCGCGCGGGCCTCAAGGCCATCTACCTCTCCGGCTGGCAGGTCGCCGCCGACGCCAACTCCGCCGGGCAGATGTACCCCGACCAGAGCCTCTACCCGGTCGACTCCGTCCCCACCGTGGTGCGGAAGATCAACAACGCCCTGCGCCGCGCGGACCAGATCGACCACGCCGAGGGCAAGAGCGACCGCTACTGGTTCGCCCCCATCATGGCGGACGCCGAGGCCGGCTTCGGCGGCCCGCTCAACGCCTATGAGCTGATGAAGGGCATGATTGAAGCCGGCGCCGCGGGCGTCCACTTCGAGGACCAGCTCGCCAGCGAGAAGAAGTGTGGCCACATGGGCGGCAAGGTGCTGGTGCCCACCAGCCACTTCATCCGCACCCTCACCGCCGCGCGCCTCGCCGCGGACGTGATGGGCGTGCCCACCCTGCTCGTCGCTCGCACGGACGCCGACAGCGCCAAGCTGCTCATGTCCGACGCGGACGAGTACGACCACGCCTTCATCGACCGCAAGAACGGCCGCACCTCCGAGGGCTTCTACCGCATCAACGGCGGCCTCGACTGCGCCATCTCCCGCGGCCTCGCCTACGCGCCCTACGCGGACCTCGTGTGGTGCGAGACCAGCACCCCGGACCTCGCCCAGGCCAAGAAGTTCGCCGAGTCCATCCGCGAGAAGTTCCCCAACAAGCTGCTCGCGTACAACTGCTCGCCGTCCTTCAACTGGAAGAAGAACCTGGACGACGCCACCATCGCGAAGTTCCAGCGCGAGCTGGGCGCCATGGGCTACAAGTTCCAGTTCGTCACCCTGGCCGGCTTCCACGCGCTGAACCACTCGATGTACGAGCTGGCGCGCAAGTACAAGGACCGCGGCATGGCGGCCTACAGCGAGTTCCAGCAGGGCGAGTTCGGCTCCGAGAAGGACGGCTACACCGCCACGCGTCACCAGCGCGAGGTCGGCACCGGCTACTTCGACCAGGTCGCCGAGGTCATCTCCGGCGGCTCCGCCAGCACCCTGGCGCTCCACGAGTCCACCGAGGCCCACCAGTTCTAATCGCCTCGACGGCGCCTGAAGACGCCTGACACCGGAGGCCGTGGGGTCCCAACCCCGCGGCCTCTGGTCGTTTTTCCGCCCTCCGAGCAGGCGTCAGGTCCCCGGACGCAACTTCTCCCAGGGTTGCCCGATAATGTGGGCAGACCTCCGAGATCCGCGCTCAGTGCGCCCTCGGACCGCCACGGAGCCAGCCATGAGCCGCATCAACTCGTTCACGGGTCCCCAGGTCCAGGTCCCCCGTCCCCAGGCCGGCGTGCAGTCGGCGAACGTCGGGTTCGGCTCGCTCATCCAGCAGAACCAGCGCGCGGCGATGTCCCCCGCGAACCGGCCGGGAGATCCGCTGATGTCCACCGGCGGCCTGGTGGTGCAGTCGGCGCTCAACTCGGTGGGCAGCTCGCCGCACAGCGGCATCATGAACTCCTACCTCGCCGCCGTGGGCCGTCCTCCCATCCAGGACGCGGCCTCGGGTCAGGACAAGGCGCAGTCGCCCACCGCCGCCGCGGGCTCCAAGGAGGCCGAGGAGCAGAAGGTGATGATGGAGCTGGCCGAGCTGTCCGCGGCGACGCTGAACAACTCCATCTTCCACATGGGCAACCGCAACAAGGTGTCGCTGGACCGCGAGTAGCCCCGCGCCTCGCGAGTCAGTCCTTCTTCGGTTCCTTGCGCTCGGCGCGCTCGAGGTACTCGGCGCGCTGGCCCTGCTGCAAATCACCCGAGCCGTCGTACGGTGGCCCCACGTCGGTGCGCTGGCCGCCCTCCTGCTCCGTCACGTCATTGAGGAACTCGGAGCGGCCCTCCGCGGGCACGTGGTCTCCATCCTCCTCCGGGTCCTTCTGCTTCGCGGGGTCCAGCGGGATGCCGAGCGGCTTCTTGAGATAGTCCTTCGGGTCCATGGCTGTCGCTCCTTCGAGGGTGCTGGGGTGAGCCCGTGCCTCGAAGATGGAGACACCGGGCACCGCACGCAGCACAGGGAGCAGGCGACCGGGAGCCCGTGGCCTCAGTTGAGGTACTTCGGACGGGGCGGCGTCGCGGGCTGCTGACGCATCATCTCCAGGCCCTGGCGCGTGAGGATGAAGCGCACCACGCCGGAGCCGCGCTCGGTCTCGATCTCCGCCTCGAAGGCCGGGCCCGCGATGCCACCCAGGGCGACGTTCTTGCGCAGGTTGTGCACCTTGCCGCTGAGCATGTCGCCGGCGACCTCCTTCACCCCTTCACCCCGCTCGTGCAGCGCGTACGCCGTCTGGTGCAGCGTCATGGCGAGCGAGGGCGTCAGCGGCTGGGAGCTGAAGAGGACGGAGATGAGCAGCCAGTAGGGAGTCTCGTCGGAGGACATCGCGCTCCCATCCTAAGCGCCTCGCCGCCGGCGGGCCCGACGAAGTGATGGAGGACGCTAGCCCGCTCGAGGCCGGCGCCGCTGGGCGATGCCCTCCGCGAGGGCGACCTGCTGCTTCCAGTGGCCGTACAGCCGTCCCTGGGAGGCGAGCCGGTCCAGCTTCGTCTGCGTCTCGGCGTCCACGCGCCCCGGAGGCGCGTCTCGAAAAGGCGTGCCCGGCAGCGGCATGAAGGTGTGGCCGTGCACGCGCGCGCCCAGCTCCGCCAGTCGCTCCATGAGCGCGACGGTGGCGGCGACATCGTCGGCCTCTTCACCCGGAAGCCCGAGGATGAAGTCCACGTTGGGCACGAAGCCGCCCTCCACGGCCAGGCGGGTGGCCCGCACCACCGTCTCCACGTCGTGGCCCCGGCGGGTGCTCTGGAGGATGCGCTCGGAGCCGGACTGGCCGCCGATGATGAGGTTGTCGTTGTGGACGTAGCGCTTGAGGACGGCGAGCGCCTCGGGCGTGACGTGCTCGGGGCGGACCTCCGAGGGGAAGGTGCCGTAGTAGATGCGCCCGTCGGGGGCCATGGCCTCGCGCACCGCCGAGAGCAGCTCCTCCACCGCGGCCAGGTTCATCGTCTCGTCGCCGGTGCCGTAGGACATGGACGTCGGCGTGATGAAGCGGATGTCACGGCGGCCCGACTGGCGCAGCTCCCGCGCCCAGTGCGCCACGTTGGCCACGGAGCGGTGGCGGAAGCGCGCCTTGCTCATGAAGGGCGTCTGGCAGAAGCGGCACGCGTAGATGCAGCCACGCGTGATTTCGATGGCGCCGAACATGGCGTTGCGCGCGGCGAACGGCGGGAAGTCGTCGAGCTTCACGCCCTCCCCTCGCCCGTGCTGCACCAGCTTGCCGTCCTTCAGGTGGGCCACGCCGTGCGTGTCACGGGGCTCCTCGCCGCGCTGGACGCGGCCGAGCAGCTCGCGCAGGGAGTGCTCGCCCTCGCCGATGGCGATGACGTCGAAGCCGGCATGGAGCGTCTGCAGCGGCTCGGCCGTCGCGTGCACGCCGCCGGCGATGCAGAGGACAAGGCGCCCCTCCAGCCGCTCGCGCACCCAGGCCAGCTCCTCCGCGGACGCCGCGAAGCTGGCCGAGTAGAAGGACCACGCGGCGACCACGGTGTCGCCTGCGTCATGGCGCTCCTTGAGGGTGGCGAGCAGCGTCTCGCGGTCTCGGGGAAAGAACAGCTTCACGTCCGCGAGCGCCGGGTCCGACTCGACGGCACCCGCCAGCACGGTGAAGGCGTACTTGCCCGGGTACTGATAGCTGAGGACGAGCGAGACGGGACGGTGCGGCACCATGAGCGGACGGCATGATGCCACACGCCCCCGGACACGAGGGACCCGGTGCGAGCAGGCGGGTCAGCGGGCGGTGGGCTCGGGGCGGACCAGGCGGAGCACCAGGTCGGCGAACGCGGTGAACTCGAGGACCTCCTCGGAGACGCGCTCGTCGGGGTCCGACATGCGCACGGCCACGAGGTCATACTTGGGCAGGACGATCACCCGGTTTCCGCCCTGGCCCACCGCCGCGAAGCCGCTCGGAGCCCCCTCCACGGCCTGCTTCAGGTTGAAGGGCGCGGACTTCATCATGAAGTCCCGGGCCCGGTTCGAGTCTCCTCCCAGCTTCGCCATGAACGCCGGGTAGAAGTCCTTCTGGGGCAGAGGCCGGTCCGCGATCTCCCGCAGCGGCGCGAGCGACGCCTCGGGGAAGCCATTACGGAGCGCCTGCTCCAGCATGTCCGAGCCCAGCGTGACGCTCATCCCATCCTCGTAGAGGAGCCACCACAGGAGGCCGCCCGTGGGCATGTGCGGCTGCGAGGGTGCGCCGCCCATCGCGTGAATCCACTCCGTGCTCAGGATGCGTTGGCCCTGCCACATCCCGCCCTGGAGGAGCATCTGCCCCACCTTGGCGAAGTCCAACGGGTGGAGCTGCAGGCCCGCCATGCCCACGGGATTGCCCGACGGGTCCGTGTCCCAGCGGAAGTCTCGGATGCCGAGTGGCGCGAACAGCCGTCGAGCCAGGTACACATCCATCTTCTCGCCCGACGCGCGCTCGACGATGCCGGCCACCAGGTTCGTGGCCTTGTTGTTGTACGCGTGCTTGCTGCCCGGCGTGTCCGTCACCTCCGAGTCGAGCGCGTAGCGCACGAAGTCGTTCGACGCGTAGATGTCCAGCGCGCTCCGGTTCGCGGCCAGTCCCGAGGTGTGGTTGAGCAGGTGTCGCACCGTCACCTGTCCCTTGAGGCCATCCTTCCATTCGGGGAAGAAGGCGGACACGGGCGTGTCCAGGGAGGGAATCTTCCCCTCGTCGATGAGCAGGCCGATGGCCAGCGCCACCATGCCCTTGGTGGCGGACATGGCCTCGATGCGGTGCGTGTCACCGCCGAAGTACCACTCGCCCACGAGCTTGCCGTGGCGCAGCAGCACGAGGCCCGCCGAGCCGGAGTCCTCGGCGGCCTTCAGCAGCGCGGCGAGCGCGGGCTCGGACAGGCCGGCCTCGCTCGGGGTGGTCTTCTCCAGTCCGGAGCCCACGCCCCAGGTGCTGCGAGCCTCGCGAGCGTTCTTCCGCGCGCGCTCCACCAGGGCGTCGTAGCCCGGCAGCTCGCGCACGGGAGCCAGGGCCTTGGCGTGGAGCAGTCCACCCGGGTCGGCGTAGCCCACGTCCAGGGCGCGCTCCAGCCAGGTGAAGGCGGCCGCTGTGTCCTTCGCCTCCGCGGCCACGTTCGCCGCGACCCGAGCCAGCTCGGGAGCATGGTGCCCCGCGTCCCACGCGCGACGGAGCTCGTCCTGGGCCTTGGGCAGGTCTCCCTCACGCTGGGCCATCCAGGAGCGGGTCATGGCGCTCGTGGCCTCAGGCGCAATCCGCCCGGAGCTGAGGGTCTGGGAAGGAGCGCGCGAAGCTGTATCCGCAGGAGAGGCGTGAGCACAGGCCAACAGCGCGCAGAGCGGCAGGAACAGGACTCGTCGCGACAAGAGATGACTCCAGGCAGGGGTGTGGTGCACAGAAGGGCCCGTGATGCGGGCGGGGTGTGAACGCCCGCCACCGAGACTCATTTCATTTCGCCATGTAAAGGCGCACGTGGAAGCCCACGTGCCACACGGACGCGGTGTCAGCGGACGGGAGAAGAGCCCTCCAGCCTCATCTGCGTTCGCGCGGGCGCGCCGTCGGCCGAAGGGCACGCCCTTCGCGCGTGTATTCCCTCGCACGCGGTGTCAGCGGACAGAGGCGACGAGCAACTCCCAGGCGGCACGCACATGTCGCTCCTCCGTCGTCGCCGCGCCGATGGCCATCCGCAACACGTACCGTGCGGGCGCTCCTTCCACCGAGGGCAACACCGTGTGCGTGAGGAACACCTTGCCGGAGGCATTCACGCGCTCCAGCAGCTCGCGGTTCCTCGCATCCGTGTCCTTCACTGCCTCACCCGGAAGCGGCTTCAAGCGGAAGCACACCAGCGACAGTGAGCGGGGCACGGCCAGCTCGAAGCGCGCGTCCTCCTTCACCCAGGACTCGAAGCACTGCGCCAGGCGCACATGCTCGCGGATGTGCGCGCGCAGCCCCTTCGCGCCGTAGTGACGCAGCACGAACCACAGCTTGAGCGCGCGGAACCGGCGCCCCAGCGGCACCTGCCAGTCGCGGTAGTCGATGACCGCGCCACTCGCGCTCGCGGCGTTGCGCAGGTACTCCGGCGTCACGCTGAGCGCGTCGAGCAGCGCCTGCCGGTCGCGCGTGAAGAAGGCATTGCAGTCGAAGTTGGTGAGCAGCCACTTGTGCGGGTTGAAGGCGAACGAGTCCACCCGGTTCATGCTGTCGAGCAAACCCCGGTGCTCGGGACACACCAGCGCCGAGCCCGCCCACGCCGCGTCGATGTGCAGCCAACCACCGGTGGAGCGCACCGGCGTGCGCGCCATCACCTCGCCGATGGCGCGGACCGGGTCCACCGCGCCGGACGACGTGCTGCCCACGGTGGCGCAGACGAAGAAGGGCACGCGCCCCGCGCCGAGGTCCTCCAGGATGGCGCGCTCCAGCAGCTCGGCCCGCATCCCATAGCGGTCGTTCGTCTCGATGAGCCGCACATGCGTCGTGTCCTCCGCGCCATGCGCCACGCCGCACAGCATGGCGGCCTTGAGCACGGACGAGTGGGCCTGGGTGGAGGCGTAGGCCACCCACTCGGAGTTCGCGGGGGCGCCGTAACGACGCACGCGCTCCCGAGCCGCCACCATGGCCACGAGCGTGGCCTCGCTCGCGGTGCCCTGGATGACACCACCACCTCGCGCGGAGGTGGAGCGGAAGTCCTCGGGCAAGCCCAGCAGGTCCACGAGCCAGTCCACCACGCGCGTCTCCAGCTCCGTCGCCGCGGGGCTGGTGGACCAGAGCATGCCCTGCACCCCCAGGCCCGCCGACAACAGCTCCCCGAGCACCGCCGGCCCCGAGGCATTCGCGGGGAAGTACGCGAAGAACGACGGCGACTGCCAATGCGTCACGCCCGGCAGGATGACGTCCTCCAAATCCTTGAGGACCGCATCCCAGCCCTTCACCCCGTGGAGCCCCTCCTCCGGAGGACGCAGGGGCAGCTTCGAGGCGACCTCCCCCGGCGCCACCTGCGAGCGCACGGGGAAGGACTCCAGCCGCTGCTGATAGTCGGCGACCCAGTCCACCAGCCGGTGGCCCAGCTCACGAAACTCCTCGGGGCTCAGATGGGGCACGCCGCCATCACCACGGTTCGATTCGTCGCGCATGGCCGACACCTCGCACGAGCCTCGGGTCGCTTCAAGCAGGTCGCCGCGCGGCCTCAACTCACCACGCCTTCCGGAGGCGGGTGCATCCATTGGACCAGCTGGAGGATGACGCCATTGTCATCCGCGACCTGGAAGAAGCGCTCGCCCCAGGGCTCGGTCTCGATGGGCGTGAGGATTCGGACGCCCTCGTCCTGCAGCCGTCGGTACTCGGCGTCGATGTCGTCGACGACGAACGCGACGAGGATGCCCTCCGCCTTGCGGTGCTTGAGCGACTCGGGCTTGAGCGACTCGAGCCCCGTGCGCAGGAAGATGAGGTTGAACCCCGCGTCCTTGCGCGACAGGGACACGAACCCGTCCGCGGACATGTCCTCCGTGAACCCGAAGTGGCGCTTCATGAACGCCGCGGACGCGGACACATCTTCGACATTCAGCGAGATGGCGGATGCGGTGATGCGCATGCGGACAGGCCTCCGGCTCGATGTGGACGAGAATCTACGTACAATGTACGGAGTAGCCAGTCAAGGCGGGCTCTGGCACTGGAGAGCGCATGGCGACACATCGCAGCGGCGCGGGGGACCCCGCCCGGACGCTGGAGCTGCTCTGGAGGAAGGACGTCCCCTCGGCGGGGCAGCGGGGGCCCAAGCCGACGCTGAGCGTCGACGGCATCATCGCCTCGGCGGTGGAGCTGGCGGACCTGGAGGGCCTGGAAGCGCTGACCATGCGCAAGCTGGCCGAGCGGCTCTCGGTGGGCCCGATGACGCTCTACACGTATGTCCCGGGCAAGGCGGAGCTGGTGGACCTGATGCTCGACCAGCTCTACGCGGACATGCCGCGTCGCGCGCCCGAGGACACGGGCTGGCGCGCCCGGCTCGAGGCGGTGGCCCGCGACAACCATGCGCTGTACGAGCGGCACCCCTGGATGAGCGACATCGCCACCAGTCGCCCGCCCCTGGGCCCTGGGTTGATGGCGAAGTACGAGTACGAGCTCGGCGCGCTGGAAGGGCTCGGCCTGGACGATGTCGAGATGGATGCGGCGCTGACCTTCGTGCTGGGCTTCGTCGAGTCCTCCGCGCGGAGCACGAGCCGAGCACGCGCGGCCTCCGCCGAGACAGCGAAGACCGAGGAGGCCTGGTGGAAGGCGAACGAGCCGCTGCTGGCCCGCGTCATGGACCCGGCCCGCTATCCCCTGGCCTCACGTGTGGGGGCCGCGGCGGGAGCAGCCCACGGGGCCGCCTACAGTCCGGACCATGCCTTCGGCTTCGGCCTCCAGCGCGTCCTCGATGGGCTGGGCGCGCTCATCCAGGCCAGACAGCCACGAAGGTCCCCTCCTCGCACACCCCGATGAGCGCCCTTTCGAGAAAGTGACTTATTCTCGCTTTGCTCATCTTGAGAGGGAAGGCCGTGGTTTGCTGGGGGCATGACCCCAGACATCACGAGACGTGCTCCCCGGTTCTCACGGCTTGGCCTGTACGGCGTGCTGGCCCTGACCTTCGCGGCGCTGAGCTGGCCCACGAGCGCCCACGCGCAGGCGTGGACACTGACCACGGAGCAGCGGCAGGCGTTCCTCCAGTACTACGCGCCCGTGCTGCTCAAGCGGGGCAACGGGGACGACGGGCGGCACGGCTATGACTGGGTGACGAGCTTCGACTTCGACCGGGACGGGAACTTCTCCAACAACAAGCTGAACTGGAAGCGCATCCCCCAGTACGTGGACGCCTCGCGGGCGGGGCCGAGCGCGTATGACGCCTGGCGCATCCGTCCGACGCTCTACACGTCGCTCATCGAGTTCATGGATGGGAGCAAGAACCTGAAGCTCATCTACCACGTGTATCACGCGCTCGATAAGAACGCGGCCGGGGACTACCAGCTCCACGACTGGGAGCGGGTGGAGATGCTGGTGACGAACGCGGTGGGCGCACCGGGCAGTGGCGAGTCCGTGGCGTACGCGGTGGTGACGCAGCACAAGCGCAACGTGGTGCGCCGCGCGGGACACGTGGACCTGAACTTCATGCAGACGGCCACGGGCAAGCACCTGCTCATCTGGCAGGCGGAGTGGTCGGACAAGCTCGCGGCGGCGCATGGGCAGGAGCTGCGCTTCGTGACGGACCCGTATGCGTTCTTCGCGGGGCGGATGGCGAGCGCGGGCAAGGCGGAGGCGGGGGTGAACAACGATGGCGGGCGGAAGAACGTGCACTATGCCTTCGTGCCGGAGGGCTCGGCGGACGCGGTGGCGGCGTTCGGAGCGCGGGCGCTCACGTACGCGACGGCGGATGCGCTGGCGAGCCGCTACGACAACGGGAAGACCATCACCTGGCCCAACGTGAAGCGCGTCACGTATGAGCTCCAGGACCTGGCGGACATCCTGCCCACGCACTGGCAGCACGGCGGCTACGCGACGCACTGGTTGGACGCGGGGCCCATCGACTTCTACCTGGAGAGCGCGCTGGTGAACGAGGGCGGCGCCACGGAGGTGAGCGCGGGCATGCAGCGCTTCTTCCCCAAGACGCGGGACGTGGAGAACGACGATGACCGCGAGGGGTACATCGCGAAGAAGTGGTTCGTCGGGACGTACGAGATGAACGACAGCGCCTCCGACTTCGGAGGGGGCGGCTCCAACGCCTTCCACGACAACGCCTACGCGAGCACGGCGGTGGACTCACGGGGCCAGACGCGGGCGAGCGCGAGCGGCTACACGACGTCGCCGTCCTCGTTCTGGTGGCAGCACGACTACTTCGTGCACGCGGGCTTCACGGACTCGACGGACGGCGTGGAGCAGGGCTTCTGGTTACCAGGGGCCTGGTACCTGCCCGCGAACGGCGGCTTCGACGGCCGCTGGGTCCAGCTCTTCGACGACCGCCCGGGCCTGGAGTCGGGACAGCGCTGAGTCCCACGGCGCGAGCCGTCACCTGCATCCGACGACTCGCGCCTGGAGCCTCAGGGCTGGAGTGACACCCCGGCGTTCTCCTGCTCCCGCCGCTTCAGCTCACCCGCCGCCTGCGCGGCCTTGACCAGCGTGACGATGATGTACACGCGGACGACGAACCCGAAGATGTTCGGTTTGCCACCGGCATCAATCGAGTCCATCAACGTCACCACGGTGTCGCCGATGTACAGCAGGACCGCGAGGATGGGCCCGAACCGCGTGGCGCGGTAGGTGAAGAAGCCGAACACGGCCACCAGCGCGCCGAAGACGATGGAGCCGATGCCCAGCCCGAGCGCCTCCATCTCCTCGCTCGCCGTCAGCATGCCGATGACGCCCAGCAGCGTGTTCAGGCCCGCCAGGACATACAGCATGTAGGCCGCGGTCTTGATCTGCTGCTCGGGGTCCGTCGACGACCCGGGCAACGGGAGTCCATTGCGCTTCACCGCCAGCTCCGCGCTGAGCACGCCGGACTGGAG
This sequence comes from Myxococcus sp. AS-1-15, assembly GCF_020037055.1. Taxonomy (NCBI): domain Bacteria; kingdom Pseudomonadati; phylum Myxococcota; class Myxococcia; order Myxococcales; family Myxococcaceae; genus Myxococcus; species Myxococcus sp. AS-1-15. The sequence goes on from NZ_JAIQDF010000003.1 coordinate 184,164, forward strand.
CTGCACGTCCAGCACGGTCCGGTCCGGCAGCGTGAACCGCACCCCCTTCTTGAGCGCGGAGCCCCCGCCCTCCGACGTCCCCACGACCTGGCCGTCGAGGACCACCGTGAAGTTCCTCCAGAACATCCCCCACACCAACTCGAGACGCAGCGGACCACCCGCCTCCAGCGCGAACTTCCTCGTAGCCATTCATGCCCCCACTTGATGCGTCAGAAGACGTCGGCCCTCGGACTCCATGGAGTCCATCAGCCTGACCGCGAAGCGTACACGCAACCCGACGGAAATCCCTCACCCCTGAAGCATCAACCCGACGCCAATGACAACCAGCACCGCCAGGTGGAACCACCCCACGTTGCGCGCCAGCACCGCCCAGCCCTCGCCCGACCCGGGCGACGTGCCCGCGCGGATGGCCGCCAGCTCCTGGTAGCCCAGCACCAGTCCGACGAGCCCCGGGACGAATCCGCAGAACCCCAACGTGGCGAGGACGACCGCGAGCGTCGCCCTCCTGGATGGCTTCTCCCCCAGCGCCACCTTGTGGCAGCGAAGGCACAGCATCCTCCCCACCTGCCACCTGCGGCAGCCCTCACACACGAAGGTGCCACATCGACCGCATGTCCCGTCCGCGAGGCGCTCGGGATGAAGAGGACACGTCGCCGCCAACGACTCCATCCCCATTCTCTAACATGCCCGCCGAGGACACGCCGAAGGGTCGGCCTGGACCACGTCAGGACGCCAGGACACCGCGCCGCACCAGCTCGCGGAAGTAGCGCGCCGCCGGGTCCACGTGGGTGCGCTCGTGCCAGCACATCGAGATTCGCACCGTGTGCGGAGGAATCGGCGCATCGACCGCCTGCACCGCGAACCTCGCCCCCTTCTCGCTGACCAGTGACTCCGGCAACGTCGCGACCAGGTCCGTCGCGGCGACCACCGCCGCCGCCGCCGTGAACGACGGCACCGCCATCACCACCTCCCGAGCAATCCCCGCCCGCGCGTACGCGGCCCCCACGGCGTCACGGAAGCTCTTCCCCGGCACCATCTCCACCCGGACATGCTGGAGCCCTCCCAGCGCCCGCGCGGACAGCCTCTTGCCCAGCACCGGATGTCCCCGGCGCGCCACCAGCACCGTGCGCTCCATCAGCAATGGCTCGACGTGCAGCCCCGTCCCCTTCCCCGCGAGCCCCAGGTGCAGGTCCACCTGCCCCGACCCCAAATCCCCCAGCGACACGAGCGAGTCGATGCCCACCACGGAGAGCCGCGCGTCCGGCATCTCCCGACGCATCAGCGCCGCGATGCGCGGCACCCACGTCAGCTGCCCCGCATCCGCGACCGCCAACGTGAAGGTCTGCGTGCAGCGCCCCGGCTCGAACGGAACCTCATGGAGCGCCAGCTCCATCTCCCGCAGCCCGCGACCAATCGCCGGCGCCAACGCGAGCGCCCTGGGCGTCGGGACGATTCCCCGCCCCTTGCGCGTCACCAGCGGGTCTCCGAGCAGCGCACGCAGCCGCGCCAGGCTGTTGCTGATGGCCGACGGCGTCACGTGGAGCCGCTCCGACGCTCGGACCACGCTGCGCTCCGCGAGCACGGTGTGGAGGACCAGGAGCAGGTTGAGGTCGATGGCCCCGATTTGAATGCTCATTTCCCGTGAGGGTACTGCTCACGAACCATCACGGCCAGCGAGGGCGCTCCGGGCACATATTGGGGCCATGCACAGACTGCTCGGCTGGCTCGCCACCGGCGCGCTCATCGCGTGCCACGCATCCACACCCGTCATCCCCCACCCCACGCCCATGCCCACCACCCACCAGCTCCCCGTCCTCGATTCCTTCATCTCCTACCGTGAAGAGGGCACCGGCTCGCCCATCGTGTTCCTCCACGGCAACCCCACGTCCTCGTACGTCTGGCGCAACGTGACGCCCCGGCTCGCGGACCGGGGCCGCTGCCTCGCGCCGGACCTCATCGGCATGGGGAGCTCCGGCAAGCCCGACATCGCCTATCGCTACGCAGACCATGCGCGCTACCTCGACGCCTGGTTCGACGCGCTCGGCCTGCGCGACGTCGTGCTCGTCGGCTACGACTGGGGCGGCGTGCTCGCCCTCGACTGGGCCGCTCGGCACCCGGACCGCGTGCGCGGCGTCGTGGTCTTCGAGACCTTCCTGCGCCCCATGCACTGGAGCGAGTGGCCGCCCCAGGGTGAGAAGCTGTTCCGCGCGCTGCGCACGGCCGGCGTCGGTGAGCAGATGGTGCTCGAACAGAACGAGTTCCTCGAGCGCTCGCTCAGCAACGGCGTCAAGACGGGCCTCACCGACAGCGCCCGGGCGGCCTACTACGCGCCCTACCCCGACGCCGCGTCACGGCGCCCCATGCTCCAGTGGCCCCGCGAGATTCCCATCGACGGCAGCCCCGCCGATGTCGCCGCCGTCATCGAGCACTACGACGCCTGGCTCGCCCAGCCCACCGGCAAGCCCGCGCTCCTGTTGACGTTCGATGGCGGCAGCCTCAGCGCGCCCAAGACCATCGAGTGGGCACGCTCCCATTTCCCACGCCTCGAAATCGTCCCCCTCAGCCCGGCGGGACACCACGCGCCGGAGGACGTGCCCGAGGACATCGCCAAGGCACTCCGAAGCTGGCTCGACCGCCAGGGCTGGTAGGCTCACCGCGAACCGAACAGGGCCTGCTCGACCTCCGCCACGAGCGAGCCCTGCCCCCACGGCAGCGGCGCATCCCAACCCCGGCCCGTGCGGTCCACGAGCCAGGATTCGAGGTGCGCCAGGACGAGGTTCGCGGCCTCCGTCCGGGTCAGCAGGCCCTCCACCGCGCAGGCCCAGCCGTCCTTCTCACGGAACAGCACGCGGTCGATGACCTGGGCCAGCTCCGCGTCCGACACACCCTCGGCGCCAATCCGCACCGCCATCTGTCGCGCGCAGCCGACCAGCGCCTCCATGTCGGGGGCGGCCGGGAAATCGCTCGGGGTTCCCATGGCCGCACCCTCTCACGTCTCCGACCTCAGCGCAGGTCCAACAGCCCCGCGTCGGTGATTCGCCCGAAGCCCTTGAGCCAGACGTACTCATCCGTATCGGCATCGAACACGGCGACCGAGCGTCCCTGGTCGTAGAGCAGCAATGTCCGCCCATCCTCGCTGATGTCGTGCGCGCCCTCGAAGCCCTCGGCCTTCGTCACCCGGACCTCGTCCCGCTCGACCGAGTACTCGTACAACTGAGAGAGCTTCCTCTCGTAGTAGTTGCTCTCGATGAAGAACACCGACTTGCGCCGCGGGCTCCCCGCCGTGAGTTCGTAGGTGCTGCAGTAGGTGTCATGGGTCTTCCAGACGCGCTCCTGCCCCGTGCGCAAGTCCACACGACGATAGGTGGCCGAGTCCGCGCCCTCGCAGTTGCCGCCCTCGTCCTGCGTCCCCTCGCGATAGAAGACCATCGTGTCCCCTATCACCATGGGCGACAGCATCCCCTTGCGCCTCAGCTTCAGCGGCGGCCCCACCTTCCACGGCTTCGTCCCCGTGGGGTCCATCGTGGCGATGCGGACACCTCCTTTGTCATGACGCAGCACCGTGCGCGACTCGCCTGGCAGCACCTCATTGCCCGCCTTGTCCGTCTGGTGCACCGGCAACACGCGAATGCCCTCGGGCTTCGGCCCGAAGCTCCAGCTCCACCAATCCGTGGTCGTCACCGTCCCATTGGTGACGAGCACCCGAGCGCCATCCTCCGTGAACATCATCGGCATCTGCGAGTGGTGGACGTTGTTCTCGGTCCACTGCGAAGCAACGCCAGGCGTCACCCCCACGACCCCGTTCAGGTCCCCCATCACGAGGAAGGAGCCCTGCTTCGCGCGCCCCGACTTGCTCCGGGGCACCTCGAGCCTCCGCCCCGCGAGCGTCACGCTCACCAGGCGATCGTGCCCCTCGTCCCCGCCCACGGAGAGCGACATCGCCCAACGCCCCGTGGACGGATGCACCGCCAGGAACCAGAGCGAGCACGGCTCCTTCTCCTGGAACCGCGTCCCCTTCTCGGGTCCCGCCAGCCACTTGCGCTCCTCCACGTACTCGCACTCGGCGAGATTCCGCGAGCCCTGCGAGTCGGCGTAGACAACCCGGCCAGGAGCCAGGGCAATCAACGGCACCGGGGAGACCATGACGTCGGGGGACTGAGATGATTCGGCCCACGCCGTCGCGGACGTGGCCAACAGTGCGGTGAGCACCGTGCGGCGCAAGATGTCGTGCATGCGCCTGATGACGCACGCCGACACGTCCTATTCACACTGCGTGCGCATCAGCGCTCACGGGCTCGCGGCCTCCTCCTGCTCCAGCGCCTCGCGCACCTCGCGCAGCGTGCCCACCACCGTCTTCAAGGACGCCGCCGTCAGCTTGCCGCCCAGCTTGTTGGCCCACGCCAGCTGCCGGGCCTCCACCTCTCGCAGCCGCTCGCGCCCCTTCGGCGTCAATCGCATCAACTTGGCCCGACGGTGGTGCGGGTTCTCCTCGTACTCGATGAACCCCTCCGCCTCCAACGCGTCCGCCGTCTGCTGCACGCTCTGCCGCGTCAACCCGATGGACCGCGCCACGTTCGCCACCGGCGCGGGCTCGTGGTCCACCACCCCCAACACCTGCCACCGCGCGCTCGTCAGCCCCGACGGCGCCGCCAACCGGTCTCCCGCCGCCAGCAAGAGGCCGTTGTTCTGGAAGATTTCGAGCACCAGGTCCGTGAAGGCCGACCCGGCCGTCGTGTATTTCGCCATGCCCCGCAGGCTGGCTGATTGACAGTGCCCTGTCAAAAGCGCCGTCACCCGGCTCGCATGAATTTCTGGAGCCTCCGGTCGTCCAGGGAGCTGAATCCCCGCCCCCAGGAGCCTGAGATGCTTCGCCCCCTCGCCGGACTTCTCCCCCTTCCATGAAGTACGGCGAGCCCACCTCGCGGCGGGACACGGCCGAGGAGGCGGAGGCGCGCGTGCGCAGCGCGGAGTCCTACAACCGCAGCCTGGGTGAAGGCACCCGACGCTCCCGCACCACCGCGGACGACCTCGCCTACGAGAACAAGGTCCGCGTCGAGGCGCTCGCGGCGCAGTCCGACTACGTCGTGGAGAAGTCGTGGAAGGACGCGGAGACGAAGCTCCAGCTCACCGGCTGGCAGCAGCCCGACACCCGCAGGCTCACGCTCGACTACGTGAGCCGCTTCCTGGAGCCCCACCTGGGCAAGCGCTCCACCGAGCTGGAGGCCCTGGAGAAGAAGCGCGAGCAGGCCCAGGAGCTGTGAGCGGGGGACTCGGGAACGCCGCTCCCGAGCCCTCCACGCAGGCTCAGGAGCGCCGACGCCGACGCGCGCCGATGAGCCCCATCAACCCCAACAACGCCATCCCCGCGAGCGGACCGCCGGAGCTGTTGCAGCCCACGGCCTCCTCGTCGTCCTCGCTCGGGGACAGACCGCCGGGAGGAATCACGCCGCCCGGTGACTCGTCCGGCCGGGAGCCCGCATCCGCGACGGGCGTCCCCGCATCTGCGACGGGCGTCCCCGCGTCCACCTCGGGCGTCCCGGCATCCGCCGTCCCCGCGTCCACCACGGGCGTGCCCGCGTCCACGGGCGTGCCCGCGTCAGGCGTGGGGGTGGGCGTCGTGGGCAGCACGTCCGCGAGCGTCGTCGCCTGGATGAAACCATCGTGGTACAGCACGCCCACCGGCTTCACGGTATCGCTGCGGTACAGGCCCAGCTTCAGGTAGTTGTTCTGCCCCGCGTACATCGTCGCGGCGGCGCGCTTCGCGAGCACCTTCTCCTTGTTGTGCCACAGCTCCACGAAGCCCGTGCTCGCCTTCGCGGACCACTTCACGTGCAGGATGAACTCGTGCCAGACGCCTCGCACGAGCTTGCCGCGCCACGGAATCGTGGAGTCGGAGTTGAGCGCCATGCGCATCTCCTCGCCGCGCACGTAGAACTCCAGCGGAGGCGAGCCGCAGCAGCCGTCATGGTGCCACTGCGTGAAGAGCTGCCACGTGTCCACGCTGGGGAAGTCCGGCGCGAACATCACCTTCCAACGGTAGTAGTACTCCGAGCCCTCCTTCTCCTTGCCCAGGTACACCAGCTCGTTGCGGTTGCCACTGGAGTTGATGGGATCATCGCCCTGCTTCACGGTGACCTTGAGCGCGTACTTCCCTTCGGCCACGGGGTTGCTCACCACCAACAGACGGTCCGAGCTGACCATCTGCTCGCGCGTGTACTGCGAGCGGTTGCCCGTCTCGAAGTCACCGCGCCAGAGGACCTCCCCTGACGCCAGGCCAGGGAGCAGGAACATCGCCAGCAATCCAGGGACAAAGACTCTCAATGGCACATGTCCTTGCGAAGGTTTGAAAGCCAACCTTCGACAGACCGTAGCCGAAACGATTCCGTGTTTCATTCCCCCGGCAAATTCTTCCCTCTTGCCTGACAACAGAGCGAGCATCCGGGCAGGGGGATGGATGTCTGATAAATGTTTCGGTGAGTGGAACGGGCGCGCACCTCCCGCCCGAATCGGTGAGTTCAGCTTATGACTCAGTGCGTCACGCAAGGAAACAAGGGAGCCATGGGCTGACCGTTCGGAGGTGGTGTGGTGTATGGTCCCCACCCCTTCCGGCGCTCCGTTCCGGCAGCGTCCCGGGTGCAACCATGCTTGTCCTGCGTGACGTCCAGAAGACCGACCTGGCCGGCCTCAAGCGGCTCGCCGCCGTGCTCAACACGGTGAACCTGCCGAACAACGAGGAGACGCTCGAGAGCATCATCGACAAGTCGGTGAAGAGCTTCGCCGGGAAGGTGAAGAACCCCTTCGAGCGCGAGTACCTCTTCGTGCTGGAGGACATGCGCAACGGGCTCATCATCGGCACGTCGATGATCATCGCCCAGCACGGCACGTACGAGGCGCCGCACATCTACTACGAGGTGAGCGAGCGGGAGCACTACTCCGCGTCCCTGGAGCGCCACCTGCGGCACAAGGTGCTGTCCATCGCCTACAACTACGAGGGCCCCACCGAAATCGGCGGGCTGGTGGTGGACCCGCCCTACCGCGCCACGCCGGACAAGCCCGGCAAGCAGCTGTCCTACGTGCGCTTCCTGTTCATCGCCATGCACCGGCGGCTGTTCCGTCCCCGGGTGCTGGCGGAGCTGCTCCCGCCGCTGTTGCCGGATGGACGCAGCCTGCTGTGGGAGGCGTGCGGCAAGAAGTTCACCGGCCTGACGTACCTGGAGGCGGACCGCCTCAGCCGGCAGAACAAGGAGTTCATCAAGGAGCTGTTCCCCGCGTCGGACATCTACGCGTCGCTCTTCCCGGACCGGGTGCAGAAGGTGCTCGGCGAGGTGGGGCCGCAGACGCGCGGCGTGCAGCGCATGCTGGAGCGCGTGGGCTTCCGGTACGTGGAGCGCATCGACCCGTTCGACGGCGGGCCCCACTTCGAGGCCAACACCGGTGACGTGACGCTGGTGCGCAAATACCGCACGGTGAAGCTGGCGGCCGAGGACTTCGAGCTGGAGGGGGATGACGTCCTGGTCGCCTTCGAGCGCGAGTCGGGCCGCAACCGCTTCCGCTCGGTGCGCTGCCACGCCCGGCTGGACAACCAGGTGGCCTACCTGCCCGCGCGCGCCAAGGAGATCCTGGGCGCGAGCGCCGGCGCGAAGCTGTCCATCATCCCGTTCGAGTAGCACTCACGGACGTCGCACGGCGCGGTGCCCTTTGCCCTGGAGAGCCAGCGCGCGCCGGCCTCCAGCGCGTCCGCCAGCGCCGCGGGCAGCGCACTCACGGACGTCTCACCACGCGGTGCTCTCCGCGTAGGAGGGCCAGCGCGCGCCAGCTTCCAGCGCCGCAGGCAGAGCGCTCACGGATGCAGCACCAAGTGGTGCTCTCCACGCATGAGGGCCAGCCAGTAAGTGCCAGCCTCCAGTGCTGGACCCTGTGCATCCGCCAGCGCCACCGGCAACGCCCTTACGGACGTCTCACCACGCGGTGGTCTCCGCGCAGCAGCGCGAGCCACCGGGCCCCAGCCTCCAGCGCTGGACCTTGCGCATCCGCCAGCGCCACGGGCAGGTGCGTGTCCGCGCGCACCGGGTCCATCGACGTGGGGTCCAGCTCCAGCGTGCCCCCGTCCTCCAGCGCCACGCGCACCCACGCGTGCGGCCGCGCGGGCCCGCCGTCCACCACCAACAGCCCGTGCACCAGGGCCACCTTCACGCCCCGCTTGCGGGCTCCGGCCGCGAAGCGCAGCGCGTGCGCGAGGCACCCACCCGCCTCGCCCTCGCCGTCCTCGCGCCAGTCCGCCGCGCTCGGTCCCTTCTCGATGAAGGCCGCGTGCACCCGCGCCGCCAGCGCCCTCGCGGCCCGGGCCGTCCAGGGTGTCATGCCCGGAAGCCTCGCGGGCACCTCCAGCGCCGGCACCAGGGTCAGCGCCCCGCGCTCGCCCTGCACCGGCAGCCCCTGGGCGAAGAAGTCTGGAGGCGCCACCAGCCGCGTGTCCGGCGACGCCACGGTGAAGCGGGACTCGCCCACCTCCAGCACATCCATGAGGCCACGCGCGTCGTAGCGGGCCCGGAAGGGTGTCCCCAGGAGCGTGCCCTCCACCCAGGGGGCCGTCCCACCGGTGACGCAGTGCGGGCCCTCGCGGCCGGAGAGCTCCTCGCGCCCCGTGACGCAGCCCGGGGTGGGAGGCCCGCGCCACAGCCACAGCGCCTGGGGCACCACCGGGCGGCCGACGAGGCGCCCCTCGGCGTCCACCTCCAGCAACGCCGTGCGTCGACGCGCGCCCGAGTCCTCCCCTCTCGTGTGCAGGTGATGGCTGTCGTACCGGAAGGCCGCCGCCTCCCGCGTCAGCGTCACGGTCCCCACGGGCACCCCGCGCCAGGCGAAGACGTAGCGGGCCGTCTCCTCGGGCGGGTGGGCCCGCGCCGAGCCCGGACTGACGGGGTTCGCGGGGAGGGCCAGGGCCAGGAGGGCGAGCAGGATGGGCACGAGGGAGACGAGTCTGCGGCGTTTTGAGGACCGGCGCGAGAAGGCGGAGTACCCTTCCCCGGGTCCATGGGCGCCAAACGGTACCTCTTCGCGTTCGGCCTGGCGGCCGGTCTGCTCTCCGCGCTCGTGCTGGGGGGCGTGCTCCAGCTCACCGGCCAGCGGCTGGACGTGTCCGCGTGGACGGCGCTGCTCTTCGCCACGCCCACGCTCTACATCGTGGGCGGCTACCTGTCGTGGTTCCGCTGGGCGGCGCTGCGCAGGCTGGCCCGGCGGCGCGTCATGGCCCAGCTGGCCGAGGGCGACCTCACCACCACGGGCGGCTTCCGCTACGAGGGGCATGAGGACGTCCGCCGGCTCATCCTGTCGCTGCGCCGCGCGCTGTCGCAGGTGCAGCGGGTGACGGCGAACCTGCACCGCACCAGCAACGAGGTGAGCGAGCAGGCCCTGAGCCTGCTGGAGGCCGCGCGGCGCCAGGGTGGCGCGGTGGAGCGCACGCTGCACTCCGTCAGCGGCATGGGCGGCAGCCTCCAGGTGGTGGGCAAGCGCGTGCACCAACTGGAGGTGTTCGCGGTGGACACCACCGGCGCGCTGCTGGAGATGACGGAGCGGCTGGAGCAGGTGGTGGAGTCGCTGTCGCAGGTGAACGACTTCGCCAACCACACCACCTCGCTGATGCAGGCGATGAGCGAGCGGCTGGCCAATATCGCCTCCTCGGGTGACGAGCTGGCGCGCTTCGCCGCGGAGGCGGAGAACTTCGTGGCGCTGGTCGAGGGTGGCATCGACTCCGTGCGCAGGCGCGCCAGCGAGACGAACCAGCTGGCCCTGGCCGTGACGGCGACCGCCGAGCGCGGCGAGGTGCTGGTGGGCGACAGCGTCAAGGGCATGTACCGGGTGGAGGAGACCGTCCGGAAGGCCGCGGAGCTGATGGGCACGCTGGGCTCGCGCTCCGCGGAGATTGGCCGCATCGTCGACGTCATCCAGGAGATCGCAGACCAGACGAACCTGCTCGCCCTCAACGCCGCCATCATCGCCGCGCAGGCCGGCGAGCACGGCCGCCCCTTCGGCGTGGTGGCCAACGAGATTCGCAACCTGGCCGAGCGCACCACGCGCTCCACGCGCGAAATCGCCGCCATGGTGTCCGGCATCCGCGACGCGGTGATGACCGCGGTGACGCTGGTGCACGAGGGCCGCGAGCAGGCCACCACCGGCGTCGCGCTGGGAGACCGCGCGTCCGAGGCGCTGGTGGAGATTCGCACCATCACCCAGCGCACCTTCAGCGCCGTGGAAGCCACGGTGACGGAGACGCAGCGGCTGGAGGCCCAGGGCGCCACCGTCGTCGAGGCGAGCCGCCGCGTGGCCCGGCGCGTGGAGGACGTCACGCGCATGGCGATTGAACAGGCCGGCCACGCGCGCGAGCTGGTGCGCCAGACGCAGGAGATGGCCCGCGTGGGCCACGGCGCCTCTCAGAAGGCCGAGGACCAGGCGCGCACGGGGCGCGACCTGTCCGAGTCCGTGGTGCGCCTGAGCGCGGCGATTGAAGAGCTGCGCACCGCCAACGTGGTGCTCACCCGCGCGGACGCCTCCATTCGCGAGGAGGTGGCGCAGGTGCGCGAGGACGCGCGCCGGGTCATCCGCATCGGCGACGGGCTGACGCGCACGGTGGACCAGCTGGGCCACGAGGCGGTGGGACTGGAGACGGAGGTGTTCCGCTTCCGCCTGCCCCAGCCTCGCACGGGCGGCACGCTGCGCGTGGTGCTGCACCAGTCCGCCTCGCTGCGCAACCGCCAGGCGGTGGACCCGCTGTTCAGCGTGGAGAACCAGCTCTCCGAGCTCACCGCATGTTCGTTCTCCGGGCTCGTGCGACTGGAGGACGGCGGCCTGGAGCCGGACCTGGCCGAGCGCTGGGACGCGGACCCGTCCGCGCGCCGCTATCGCTTCTATCTGCGCAAGGGCGTCACGTTCCACGACGGCTCGCTCTTGACGGCGGGCGATGTGAAGCGACACCTGGAGCGTCTGTTGGACCCGGCGGTGCGCTCGCCGGACCGCAGCCTGCTCGAGGACGTGGAGGGCGCGCCCGAGTTCTCGTCGGGCCTGGCGCGCGAGGTGACGGGCATCGAGGTGCTGGACGACGCCACACTGGAGATACGGCTGCGCGAGCCGAAGGCGTTCTTCCTGCACCTGATGGCGCTCACGGCCACGTCGGTGGCGAGGATGGACGGGAGCGGGCGGCTGGTGGGCACGGGCCCCTTCCGCGTCATGTCACTGGAGCCGGAGCGCGTGGTGATGGAGCGCAATCCGTCCTACTGGCGCTCGGGGACGCCGCTCTTGGACCGGCTGGAGTTCCAGCTCGTCGACTCGCGGCAGGAGGCGGTGTCGAGGCTGCGCACGGGCACGGCGGACCTGGTGTCGTTCCTCTCGGCGGAGCACGTCGAGGTGCCGGGCCTGGAGTCGCTCCAGGTGCTGGCGAGCACCACGCCCTCCACGGCCTTCGTGGCGCTCAACCTGCGCGAGCCGCCCTATGACGACGTGCGGGTACGTCGGGCGCTGCGCGCGGGCATGGACATCATCGGATTGGTGGAGCAGTTCCACCCGGGGGCGCGCGTGGCGCGCACGCTGACGCCGCCGGAGCTGCTGGCGGGCTCCGAGATGGCGCCCCTGCCGGCGCCCGACGTGGCGCTGGCGGAGCAGTTGTTGCGCGACGCGGGACTGCGCCGGCTGAAGCTCACGCTGCACCACCCGGTGGGGCGTGACACGTCGACCGAGGACGCGGTGTTGTTCCGTCCGCTGATGCAGGCGGGGCTGTTGCAGTTGGAGCACGTGGAGCTGGCGCCGGAGGAGTACCTGACGCGGCTGCGCGACGGGAAGATGTCGGCCTTCCGCACGCTGTGGCTGGCGGACTTCCCGGACCCGGACACGTTCCTCTACTTCCTGCTGAACTCCAGCGCGCAGACGGTGTACCCGGTGGGCTACCGCAACCCGGAGCTGGACCGCATCACCTCCGAGGCGCGCGTGTCCATCGACCCGGAGCTGCGCCAGCAGCTCTACGTGCGCGCCGAGCACCTGTTCCGCGACGACTGCCCGCTCATCCCGCTGTACCACGAGCGCGTGCACGCGGCGGCCTCGGCGGCCGTGCAGGGACTGCGGCTGCACCAGACACCGCCCCAGGTCCGCTTCGAGACCCTCTGGGTGGATACGAACACGACGGAGTGACTCAGCGCGCCTCGAGCCGCTGGGGCCGAACCGAGGCCTGCGTCGAGACTTTCGAGCAGCCTCCGCACACATCGCCCCCCTCGGGGTGAACCCGCCACGCGGTCGCGTCGCTGAGGTCGGCGCGAGACTCACGTCGAGCGCCTTGGGTGGACCTGAGCGCGGCGATGTCTTTCAGCGCGCCTCGCGCCTCACGCCCGACGAACTCCCGTGTCGTTGGGGCCAGCCGAAGGGCGACGCCTGGATGCCCCCCATCCCGTAGGCCTCCACGCGCCAGACGCCATCACGCTCCAACACGACGAGCAGCCGGCCGCCGGAGAACGTGCTGCCCGCAACGCGCGTCGGTCGTCCGGGGAGCGCGCACATCTCCCCCTTCTTCCCTCGCGCGAAGAACTGGAGCCACACCTGTCGCCCGTCCGTGCGCTCGGCGTCGGCGAGCACACCCACCGCGTCACCTTCGACGAGCGTCGCATCGTGGAACGAGCCCGGCACCTCCTCAAAGGGCAGCGCGTCCACCTCCCACGCCACCAGCCCCGTATTGGAGTCCACCGCGCGCAGCACCGTGCGCTCCTCGTCGGGCGCACATGGCAAGCCATCCGTGCGAGAGCAGGAGCGAGCGAACACGTAGCCCGGGTTCCCCGCCGAGGACAGCAGCGCGGGCTCGGCCAACGACATCAGCGTCCGAGAGCCCGCGTCCCAGTCCACCGTCACGGGAGCGCTGCCATCCGTGGGCACGAAGGCCCGGGTCCCCACGAACAACGTGCCCCCCGCCACCGCGAGCGACGCGCTCCCACCCGGGACACCACCGTCCGCCAGCTCCGAGATGAGCAGCGAGCCTCCATCCGGCTCGAAGTCCGCGCGCTCCAGCCGCCCATCCACCGTGTACCGGAACGCCGCCTCCTCCGCATCGAGCGCGAGCCGCGCCTCACCGCGCCACGCCTCCACGGGCCCCGCGCGCAGCACCGTGCCCGCATCCTCACGTCCCGCGAGCCAGACCCACCGCGTGCTCTCGGGCACCGCCACCGCGCCACCATCCTCCGGCACCGGGCCCCACGCCACATGCGCCACCACATCCCCCGCCGCCGTCAGCGCGACCTGCCCCGCCTCCACGTGACCCAGCCACGGCCCCGCATCCGAAGAAGCACCGAGCGACGTCCACGACGCCTCCCACTGTCTCGCTCCCGGAGTGCGCGGGGCATACGACTCCAGCCCCTCCGGCGCAGCCACCACCACCCCCGCATCGGACGCGGCCAGCAGCGTGCGTGCGCCCCCATCCGGATAGGGCGACTCGAAGCGCAGCAGCCCGCCCTGGGTGAAGGACACGAGCCGGCAGCCCGCATCCTCGTCACACACGGAAGAGAACAACGCACCGTCCTGCACCAGCAGCGCGGGAGCCCCCACGGGCTCCCCGCCGAGTTGCTGGCTGAACTCCGCCTCCAGCTCCCCCGCGTCGGGCCGCTCGCACTCGCCATCCTGACAGGTGCCCTCACCCCGGCACGCGGTGGCGGGAGCGCAGACGATGCCATCCGGCGTGGCGAACTCGTCACACGAGCCGTTGAAGCACAGCCGCGCCGACTTGCAGTCCCCCGGCCCACACGGGATGAAGTCCTCGGCATCCACCTCCTGGCAACCCTCGTCCCGGTCGCACACGCCCACCTTGCACCGGTTGCTCGGCGTCGGACACACCACCGGCGCCGTCACGCAGCCCTGCGAGGGCGAGCACGCATCCACCGTGCACGGGTTGTCGTCATCACACGTGCGAGGAGAGCCCACGCAAGCACCCGACTCGCAGCGCCCGTTCACCACGCAGCGGCTGGTGGGGATGCAGGTGGCGCCATCCTCCAGCGCCCGCTCGATGCAGGTGCCCGTGGCCAGGTCGAAGCTCGACTCGTGACAGGGGCTCGATGGCACACACGTGAGCGGCCGCACCCCCAGGCCCGTGAGGCGCACCGTCTCCGTGCGCCCCGCGCCCGTCAGCGTCAGCGTCCCCTCCGCGGGCCCGTTGGCCGCGAGGAAGTCCACCTCCACCACCGTCGTCCCGCTGCCCGGCACGGTGACCTCCGCGCTCGCCACGCTGAAGGGCGCGCCCACGGACGCCGTCACGGTGAGGCTCGCGCGTCCGGTGGCCAGCAGCGTCACCTGCCTGCGCGTGAGGCTGCCCTCCAGGGCGCGACCGAAGTCGACCTCCGTCTCCTGGGGACGGAAGCCCTGGCGCGCGTCGCCCGTGCCCGAGTCATCCCCACAGCGACAGCCCGTCAGCGACAGCGCGAGCGCGACGAGCAGGAGCGTCCACGAAGAGGTGCGCGAGGCCATCCCTCGACTCAAGCGCGCCCGGGCCGCCCCATGCAACGTCGCCGTGGAATGCCGTCGTCCCGAGGACTCAAGGCCCGGGGGCCGGAGCCCGTCGCCGGGCGAACATGCGCACCAACACCGCCACCGCGCCCACCGCCACCAGCCCCACCACGGCGTACTGGTAGCGGCTCATCAGCGCCGACAGCCGCTCCAGATTTCCGCCCACCGCGGCCCCCAGCGCGAGCACCAGCCCCGTGTGCGCCATGGCGGACAGCGCCCCCAGCCCCAGCGCGTTGATGCGCGGCACGCGCGAGGCACCCGCCGCGACGAAGATGAGCCCGCGGATGCCGGGCAGGAAGCGATTGGCCAGCAGCAGCCAGGGCCCGTTGCGCCGCATCCGGGACTGCACCTCGGAGAGCCGCGCGTGGCTGATGCCCAGGTAGCTGCGCCCCGGGTTCGCGTCGAAGCGCCCCGCCAGCCAGTGGCCCACCGCGTAGTTGATGGCCGCGCCCACCACGCTGCCCGCCGTCACCACGAGGAACACGAGCACCATCGACTGCTCACCGCGCACCGCGTACACGCCACCCAGCAGGGTGATGGTGTCCCCCGGGAAGGGAGGCACCACGTACTCCAGGGCCGCCGCCACGCCCAACACCAGGAGCCCCAGGGGACCGAGCGCCCCGATGAGCTGGTCGATGTATTCCACCATCCGCGCGAACGACCTCCTCCAGGTGCCAGGCACCCGTCATAAGGCAGCCCTCGCGGAGGGGAAAGCGTGAGTGGCCGTTGGTGAACAGTGCAACGACAGCACCGTGCCCGGGACGTCGGCTATGCTCCGCTCGAACTCGGGAGTCGGAGTCGCCGCCATGATTCTTCCGCGCTACTGGGACAGGCTGACCACCTCGCTGCACGTCGTCGACCTCCAGGGGAATGCCGAGGAGGCCTGGCGGTTCCTCGTCTACCAGGGGCTCGTCGAGGACACGCCCGAGGGCCAGCGGTTCTTCGAGGGCGCCATCCAGCGCAGCCAGACGTGGCGCGGCTACGAGAGCGGCGGCGCGGTGGGCTTCATCGCCAACGAGCTGAAGAACGAGCGGCTCCTGGAGTTCAACCAGCCTCGCGACCCCGATGGCCACGGCGCGAAGCGGGCCTTCCGCCTGTGGAAGCGCAGGTCCCTACCAGAGTGACGCCGTGTCGCGCACCGCGACGAGCGCGAGCGATGTCCCACCGGGGCGAAGACAGACGACCCCCATGACAGGGGGACGCGCGTCCTGCCAGGAGCCCTTGAACTGGTACCAGGTGCAGGCGTTCCAGCGCTTCTCGGGGGCATCGCTGGACCAGGAGACCTCGATGCCGCCGAGCGCCTCGAGCGTGCGCCACAACGCCAGACGTCCATACGCCGCGCCCAGCCACCCACGAGCGCGGGACGCCACCCGGGAGAAGAAGAAGTCGGACACGCGCGACAGCGTGTCCCGCTCGCACACCACGAAGGCCGCGTCCTTCATGAGCGGCAGGCCCAGGTCGATGAGCAGCGAGGTCATCGTGTCCGAGGGCGCCTTGGGCAGCGCGGGACGCAGCTTGAGCACCCGCTGCTCGATGGCCTCGTGAGGCCTCTCCCCGTCCTCCGAGACCAGGACGGCCGCGAGCCCGGGCGGCACGGGCTCGTCCTGCGTCGCCAGCCGGATGTCGGGCGCAGTGTACTCGTCCTCTTCGTCCTCCCGTGACGCCGAGGACAGCCGCTCCCCGAGCGTGTCGTACGGGTCGAGCTCCTCCGTGCCCATGAGGCGCCCGAACGAGGACTCCCAGCGCCGACGCTGGAGCGGCAGCACCGCCAGCGGATGGCCGCGTCGAGACAGCTCCTCCTGGAGCGCCAGGACCCCGGGCACCGAGGACAGGTCCGCGCCGCGCAGGACGAACTCGTGGACGCAGCAGGCGAACAGCTCCAGCAGGTCCTCGGGGCCCTGTCGAAGGGACAGCAGCTCCACGAAGCTCGTCGCGGGGCGATGGGTGGCCAGGAGCGCCGCCAGCTCCTGCTCCCGTCGCGCGGCGGAGAGACGTCCCTGGTAGCGCGCGTCACGCGGCTGACGGGCGACCTCCAGGAGGGTCAGGGCGCTGTCCACGTCCTGGCCCTTGGCCAGCACCTCCTCCAGGTGGTCCGAGAGGGCGTGCAGCCGCTCCCGGCCCTCCGCGGGCGTCGAGGCCAGCCGCGCCTCCAGCTCCGCCGCGACCGCCACCAGCGCCGGGTAGGCCCGCGCTTCTCCCAGCTGGTCGATTCGCGCCCGCGCCGCCTTCAGCCCGTCGCGGGTAGAGATGTCGTCGAGGAACGCGCTCACCGTCGAACTCATGGAATGCGATCCTACAAGGGAACTGGGGTCCGGTGGCATCCCGCCCTCTCTCCCTCGGAACACCGAGCCCCTGTGCCACGGCGCCCTCCTGAAACGAATCCCAGGGGCAACACGAACCCCTGGCGAGGAGTCGTTGAAGCCTGACTGGATTTACGGCCCGACAACCCCAAACGCGCCGTCGCTGCGTCACTCCAGCCGTACCCAGCTCTGTCGACCGGGACGCGGGGCTCGGGCGAGCACGCGAAACGCCACATCTCGGCCGCGGCGCTTCCGCTCGAGCACGTTCCCCACCGGGGCGCACCTTGACGGGGCGAGGTGGCATTGGGAACTCCCTGAGCCAAGAGGAGCGCCACCATGTCAGGGCCGTCCCCCCATCTGTCCACGAAGCAACCGGGCCACGGGATGCGCTGGCCCGCGATGGGACTCCTGTCGGCCTCGGCGGTCATCAACCTGACGAACGTGGCGGCGATGTCCGAGTACGGCCTGGGCTCGGTGGTGCTGTACCTCATCCCGGCGCTGGTCTTCCTGCTGCCCGCGGCCTTCGTCGCGGCGGAGCTGGGCAGCACCTGGCCGGGCGGCGTCTTCACGTGGGTGCACGAGGCCTTCGGGGAGAAGTGGGCGTTCTGCGCGGCGTGGCAGCAGTGGGTGCAGAACGTCATCTTCTATCCGCTGCTCCTGTCGTTCGCGGCGGGGAACCTGGCCTTCGTGGTGTCGCCGGACCTCGCGCGCAGCGGACCGTTCAACGGCGCCTTCGTGCTGGTGGGCTTCGGGCTGTGCGCGGCGGTGGCGATGCACGGCGTGAGACACGCCTCGCTGTTCTCGGTGTGGAGCGTGCTTCTGGGCATCGTCCTGCCCACGGCGCTGCTGTCGGTGCTGGCGGTGGTCTATCTCGTCGGTGGGCACGGCTCGGCGGCCCCGCTGGGCGCGCGCGACTGGGTGCCGCCGTGGTCCGGCATCGGCGGGCTCGTGCTGGTGGTGGGCAACTTCCTGGCCTTCGGCGGCGTGGAGGTGAGCGCGGTGCACGTGCGGGAGATGCGCGACGCGCGGCACGGTTATCCGAAGGCGATGGTGGTGATGGCGCTGCTCGCCACCAGCATCTTCGTGTTCGCCACGCTGGGCGTCGCGGTGGCGGTGCCGCGCACCCGTGTGGACCTGAGCGCGGGGCTCATCCAGGCATTCGAGACCTACCTGTCCACGTTCGGGATGCGGCGCGTGGCGCCGCTCATCGCGGTGCTGTTCCTGGTGGCCACGCTGGGCACGGTGCTCACGTGGATACTCGGCCCCAATCACAGCCTGCTGCTCGTGGGGCGCAAGGGATTGCTCCCACCGTTCTTCCAGCGCACCAACACACACGGCACCCCCACGGGCCTGCTCGCCACGCAGGCGGTGCTGGTGGCCCTGCTGGCGCTGCTGTTCTTCTTCGCCCGGGATGTCAACCAGGTCTACTGGGCGCTCGACGCGATGACGACGCAGCTCTACATCCCCATGTATGGGCTGCTGTTCCTCTCCGCGCTGCGCCTGCGCCGCACGCAGCCCGACCTGCCGCGGGGCTACCGGGCGCCCATGCTGCCCGTGCTCGCGGGAGTCGGACTGGTGGCCTGTGTCCTCGCCTTCCTCGTCGGCTTCGTGCCCCCCAAGCAGCTGGGCGTGCAGAACGCCGCGGCCTACGTGGCGCGGCTGGCTGGGCTCGTCCTCTCCCTGGCCGCCGTGCCCTTCGTGTTCTACGCCCTGCGAAAGCCCGGCTGGCGCCAGCCGCCCCCCAGGGCCTCGCATCCTGGAGCCGGCTCGGGCTCCCGGACCGGCCGGCCGACACCCGCGAAACCCGAGCCCTGAGCGGCACGCACCGATTGCAGCTCCAATGTCCGGAAGAATCCCGACGTAGCACGTGGAAAGCGGGCTGATTTTCAGCCCCGGCAACCCAAGACAATTCGTCGATACGTATACCCGGCCCCTCTGCAATTCCTGGCCGAGCGCGCTCTCTGGGTATGGGGTGGCCTGCTTGATTTTTGAGTGATTCCTCTTTTATGAGGGAAGCGCGCGTCCACGCAGCACCGGGCCCACGCGTGCACACTCGCCAGGATTCACCGTCTGACGGCGAGCAGTGCGCCATGGCCGCCCGTTCGCGCCTCGCGAGCGCCCCGCTCGTTCACCACGAAAGCACCTCATGAAACGACCACCTGGGTCCCACACGCGTGTGTGGCGACTCCCTTCGTATGTCTTGGCATTACTCCCATTGCTTGCCTCCAGCCTGGTCCTCGCGGCCCCGGCGAGCACGCCCTCCAGCTCCACCTCGAGCCCCAGCGCGAAGTCGGGAGCGCAGATGCTGCCGCCCCCGGGCTGTCCCGACTGCGAGCCCGAGCCCATCTGCGACCCGGAGATCTGCGACGGCGTCGACAACGACTGCGACGGGCAGATTGACGAGGGCGTCAAGCGCACCGTCTACCGCGACGCGGACGGTGACGGGAAGGGCGCGGGCGCCGCGGTCCAGGGCTGCGTCGACTACGGCTGGGTCACCAACAACACGGACTGCAACGACTCCAACGCGTCCGTCTGGCAGGCCGGCCGCTTCTACCGGGACGCGGATGGAGATGGCTACGGCAATCCCAACCAGTGGCAGGACTCCTGTGGCATCCCCGCGGGCTACGTCACGGACGCCACGGACTGCAACGACGCCAACGCCGGCGTGAAGCCGGGGGTCATCAAGTCCTGCGGCGTCGGCGAGTGTGCGCGCACGGTCCAGGCCTGCGTCAACGGCGTGGAGCAGGCCTGCGTCCCCAAGCCCGCGACCGCCGAGATTTGCGACAAGGTGGACAACAACTGCAACGGCGTGGTGGACGACCTGCCGCCCATCACCTGTGGCACCGGCTACTGCCAGCGCACGGTGGCCGCCTGCGCCGACGTCTGCGAGCTGGTGGAGACGCAGCCCAACAAGCCGCCCGTCGAGGTCTGCGAGTGGATGGCGAACAGCTGCACCCCGGGCCCGGCCAGGGCCGAGACCTGCAACAACATCGACGACAACTGCAACGGCACCGTCGACGACGGTGTCATGACGACCTACTACCGCGACAACGACAGTGACGGGTACGGCGCGGGAGCGCCCATCGGCATGGCCTGCACCGTCCCGGGCGGAGCCGCGTCCAATGCCTCGGACTGCAACGACCACGACTTCAACGTGAAGCCCGGCGCCGTGAAGCAGTGTGGCGTGGGCGAGTGCCGCGTCAGCGTCCAGGCCTGCGTCAACGGCGTGGAGCAGACCTGCACCCCGCGTCCCCCCGGCGTCGAGATTTGCGACAAGGCGGACAACGACTGCAACGGCGCGGTGGACGACATCACCATCGCCTGCGGCACGGGCGCGTGCCGTCGCACCGCTCCGGCCTGCGGTGAGCTCTGCGAGATGGTGGAGACCCAGCCCGACAAGCCGCCCAAGGAGGTCTGCGAGTGGGGCGAGTACGGCCTGTGCACGCCCGGCGCGCCCTCCGCGGAGGTGTGCGCGAACGACATCGACGAGGACTGCAACGGCATCGCCGATGACTCGAGCAACAGCGCCGCGTGGCTGACCTTCTATCCGGACCAGGACCATGACGGTTACGGCGCGGATTGGAACTCGACGCGGGCCTGCTACCAGCCCATGGGCACGGTCCGAACGGGCGGGGATTGCGACGACACCCGCGCCGACATGAAGCCAGGCGCCGCCGAGGTCTGCGACGGCATCGACAACAACTGCTCGGGGACGCTGGACGAAGGAAATGTCTGCGACCAGTCCCTCTGCCAGTAACCCCCTTCCGACTCATCACGGTCCTTCCCCAATGAGACACGACTCACGACCTCCGCGTCCCCCGGGGCGCCTCAAGCGCTTCGCGGCGAACGCGATGCTGTTCTTCTATGGCACGCAGCTGTTGAGTGGCTGCGTGCCAGCGGGCTCACCCTCCGACGAGCCTGGCGGCGCCGGCGAAGTCGCGCGGGCCCGGGCCGCGCTCGACAACGTCCCGTTCGAGCTGCGCTCCGACACCATCCTCCCCACCACCTCCGCCACCCCCGAGGCCCCGGGCATCACCCCGTTCACCGCGGACGTGTCGCCGGGCGGCTCGGCCAACGTCTCCATTCCGCTCTGGACTCCACCGGGACGCGCGGGCATCCAGCCCTCGCTCTCCATCGTCTACGACAGCCAGGGCAGTGACGGCCTGCTCGGCCCGGGCTTCAACCTGGCGGGCCTGTCGCAAATCACGCTCTGCCCCAACTCGTTCGCGCGCGACGGGAAGCTCCTGGCCGCGGACACGCGACACTGGATGCTCTCCGGAGGAGTCCAGGACTACACCCGCGTCTACTGTCTGGATGGCTCGCGGCTGGTGGGCTCCACCTGGGACAGGTTCACGACGGAGGCGGACCCCTCCACCGCCATCACCATCACCGGCGGCAACCACCTGGAGGCGTTGACCTTCGAGGTGCGGGGGCGCGACGGGCTCATCCGGACCTACGGCAGGACGACCACCGTCTCCGGGGCGCAGCGGGACGACGCGCTCGTCCGGGGCTTCCACTCGACGCCCATCCGCGGCGCCAACAACACCATCACGTCGGAGGACAACCAGGCGGTGACCCTCACCTGGGCGCTCGCCTCCGTCCGGGACCGGTTCGGCAACCGGATGGATGTGCATTACGACCAGGCCCCCGCCACCGACGCCTCGTCCGTCGCCTGGCACCGCCCGTCGCGCATCACCTACACCGGCTTCCGCCGCGAAGTCGTCAACCCGGAGACCGGCTCGACGCAGGTCACCGTCGAGGAGGGCCAGCGCGAGGTCACCTTCGAGTACGAGTCCCGGCCGGACACCTTCACCGGATACCTCTCCGGGGTGAAGGTCGGACGCGACTTCCGGCTGTCACGCATCAACATGAAGGGCCCGGGCCTGGCGCCCGGCGCGAGCACGCTCTCCAAGGTCGCGCTGCGCTCGTACAAGCTCAAGTACTACCAGGGCACCGTCAGCCAGCGCAGCCTGCTGACGGAGCTGCGCGAGTGCGATGGCGCCGACGTCTGCAAGACGCCCGTCCGCTTCGACTGGGAGCAGGGCTCCTGGGACTTCGACTACCTGCCCACGGTCAACGTGAGCAACGCGAAGGCGGGCGCGGGGCTCAGCGCCTTCGGGCTGGGCGCGGGCCGTCAGGGCCTCGCGTACTTCACCGGCTCCGTCCTCATGCAGGAGCGCGACCTGGGCCCCCCCGAGTACGTCACGGACGTCACCATCCAGAACTGGGAGGACCGGATGCGGCTGTTGCAGTACCCGGACGCCGCCTCCACCACGCTCGACTCGTCAGAGGCCAGCGGCCTGGTCCTCTGGTATCCCTATCTCGACGCGGATGGCGGTCCCTTCGGCGGCGGAGACTCCAACCGCTTCTGCGGCAATCGCGCGGAGCGCAACCTCTTCCCCCTGGTCACGGACTGGGACGGCTCGGGCCGCTCCTCGGTGGTGGGCCTCTCGTGCGCCTGGAACGTGTTCCCGGGCAGCCCCTACCTCACGCCCGCCTATGCGCATCAGGTCTCGCGGACGGTCAATGAAATCCACTGGGTCGGCTCCGAGCTGAATCCCCAGTACTGGCTGGACGTGGATGGTGACCGGCGCAACGAGCGCGTGTGGGTGGGCCGGCACCAGGTCGACCTCGAGGATACGAGCAACCCGAACAGTCAAATCGTGCGGCGGGTCGTCATCACCCAGCCCGTCCCCTCCACGATGCGTCCGCCCATGGTGCCCGCCACCCGGGCGAACACCATGTCACCGGCGCTCTACGCCCAGAGCACACGCGCGGGCGTGCGCGTGGCGGACCTGGACGGCACCGGCAAGCTGAGCCTGGTGGGCCTGGGCTCGCACCCGGACGCGAGCAGCTTCCTGGATGCGGTCAGCTTCCGGGAGGTGACCTCGGGCAGCACCACCGCGGGCCAGCTGAACATCGTGCCGACCACGCTGCGCCGGCCGCCCGGCCTGCCGTTCTTCTTCCCGAGCCTCTACGCCTTCACCTTCGACTTCATCGACGTCAACGGCGACGGCCTCCAGGACGCGGTGACGCTGGGACAGCTGCAGGCGACCGACACCCAGCTCAAGCTCCGGGTCCAGTTCAACACGGGCAAGGGCTTCACGGAGATGCGTGAGACGGAGCTCCCGGAGAGCTTCAAGACCGCGCTCCTGGGCGCGAAGACCGAGCACGGCGACTTCGACGGGGACGGTCGCGTGGACCTGGCGGTCTTCCGTCCGGGCCATCCCGTCCAGGTGCTGCTGGCGGGCCCGCGGGGTGAGTTCACCCAGCTGTTGAACCTGTCGATTCCTTCCAGCGGCGACAGCAAGGACTGGTCGCAGGTCATCGACGTCAACAACGACGGCCTCTTGGACCTCACCTATCGCGTGGGCAACGAGCTGCGCATCGCCCGGCGCCAGAAGCCGGTGGACGAGCTCAAGCGGGTGCACGGCAACGTGCAGCTCGCCACGTACCAGGGCTACTCCGGCCTGAGCTACTCGTTCGAGTACGCGCCGCTCTCCCAGGCCAACCCGCACGGCGCCGTCACGCCGAGCGAGCCCTTCTACCTGCGGAACTACACGGAGACGACCACGACCCCGTGGCTGCGCCTGGCGCCGGAGTCGATGCGCGTCGTCTCGCGCCTGTCCGTCAACTCCAACGAGCAGCGCATCCAGAGCTGGCGGCACCTGTACCGCACCGGGCTCTCCGATACGCGCGGCCTGGGCTGGAAGGGCTTCGGCCAGCGCATCGTCATCGACGAGGTGACGGGGGCTCGCACCACGACGACCTACGACAACGTCTCGGCGAAGGAGGGCACCGAGCGCAAGGCCATCGCGCCGCTGGCCCACCTCCCGGTGGAGGAGCTGACCGAAGTCCCGCTCGACGCCAACACCCGGCTCGAGACGAAGCGCCAGTGGACGTACGCGCGCACGGTGGCGCAGCCGTATGCCGCGACCTATCAGCAGTACGCCACGCGCATCTCGGAGACCGTCAGCGAGCGCCGGGGCGGCGCGGTGACGCCCGTGTCCGAGAAGGAGACGCTCACCACGCTGGATGCCTACGGCACGCCGGTGTCGCGGACCGTGCTCACCCACGGCGCCTTGACGACCGAGCAGGAGCAGGTCGTCACGACGCCGGACTTCGACGCCGCCACCTGGCTGCCCCGAGGCACCTGGACCATCACGACCTCGTGGATGTCCTGCGACAGACTGCTCCCGAACAGCCCGGGCTGCGCGGGTCAACCCGCTGCCGCCAACGTCCGGACGATGAAGGTGACCCACGACGCCCAGGGACAGGTGTCGTCCACCGAGAACGAGCCGTCGCTCGTCAACGAGTCCTCGACGGCGACGACGTCCGAGACCTATCTGAAGACCACCTTCGCGCGGAACGCCAAGGGACTGGTCGAGCAGGTCTCCCAGCAGGGCGCGAACGGCGTCACCCGCTCCGAGACGGTGACGTACGACGGCGTCGACCAGACCCAGTTGGCGAGCACCACGGACGCGGAAGGGCTCACCTGGAGGTATCTCTTCCATCCGGGCCTGGGCGTGCTCGCCCAGACGAAGGACCCGAACGACGCCCACGTGCGCCTCCAGTATGACGGCTTCGGCCGCCAGCGCATCGTGACGCCGCTGTACCAGGGCCCCTCGGCGGCGCCGGCCAACAGGTCCATCGTCGAGACGTTCTACGAGTGGAACGGCACGCTGCCGCAGCACCGGACGCGGGTCGCCACGGGCAACGGCGTGTTCGACGAGACCGTCATCCGGTTCGACACGATGGGCCGACCGGTGACGACCCAGTCCCCGCGCTTCGATGGTCAGCCGGTGACCACCACGCTCACCTACGACGTGCTCGGGCGCGTGGTGAAGACGGAGCTGCCCAGGACCAGCACCGAGCCGCCCACCTGGGAGTTGCACGAGTACGACGCGCTCGGCCGCGTCACGGCGCGCCGCTTCGCGGATGGGAGCACGGGACCCAACGGGAGGCTCCTCGAGGGCATCGCCTATTCGGCGCCCCAGCCCTACTCGGCCCAGGCGACGTCGACGGATGCGCTCGGACAGGTGAAGAAGTCGCTCACCGACTTCCGCGGGCTGATGGTCGAAGCGACCGAGGCCCTGGGCACGGCGAAGGCCGCCACCATGAAGTACTCCTACGGCGCCTTCGGCCGCCTGGAGCACACGGATGACCCGGCTAACATTCGCAGCTCGCGCTTCTATGACGCCGTGGGGCGGCTGGAGCGCACGGTCGACCCCAACTCCGGGACGCGGCTGTTCGTCTACAACGCCTTCGGTGAACTCAAGAGCCACTCCGACGCGCCGGAGGGAGCGGCCGGCCGCATCACCACCACGTACGAGCGGGACTTGCTCGGCCGTGTCCTCACGGCGACCAATCCGAAGGAGTCCCTCCAGTACTGGTACGACGAGGGCCCGGGGGGAAAGGGGCGGCTGACCCGCGCGAGCCGCACGCCCGTGGGGACCTCGGTGGAGGCCGTCGACACCGCCTATCTCTACGACGTGTACGGCCGGGAGACGGGCCTCTCCCAGAAGGTGGCCGGCACCACGCGCAGCCTGGGTCGTGAGTACGACGACTACGGTCGCGTCGGTCGCCTCACCTATCCGGCGCAGCTCAACGGTCAGCCCTTCTCCATCAACTACTCGTACACCGACCGGGGTGAGCTCTCGAGCGTCTACCGCTCCAACAGCATCACGACCTACTGGCGGGCCTACGAGCGCGACAGCATGGGCCGGCTCAAGACGGCCCACTACGGCAACGGTGTCTCGCGCGTCTTCCGCTACGACACGCAGGGACGGCTGCGCTTCACCGAGGCCAAGAAGCACCTCACCGACGTCCAGCGCCTGGCCTACGAGTACACGGCCAACGACAACCTCTCCGCGCGCCACGACCTCATGGTCGGCGTCACGCAGAAGTACACCTACGACGCGCTGGACCGGCTCGAGCGCTGGAAGGTCCAGCAGAACTGCCAGACGCTCGACGTGCAGTTCCAGTACGACCCGGTCGGTAACCTGCTCAGCCGCTCGCCTGTCTCCGGCTGGGAGCCCTCCGCGAGCCTCCAGTACACCGGCGGCAGCTCGGGCGGCCCCCACGCCGTCAAGCAGGCGCAGCTGGGCGCCGAGTCCTTCACCTACGAGTATGACCACCGCGGCAACCAGCTCGCGATGCGCGATGCCCAGGGCGCGCTGGTGCGCTCGGTGCAATACACCCCGGCCAACCTGCCCGAGAGCATCACCTCGTCGAGCAGCACGGCGCCGAGCAGCACCGTCCGCTTCGACTACGACGCCTCCGGCACCCGCGTCCGCAAGTACGCCGACAACGGGCAAGATGATGAGACCGTCTACGTCGGTGGCCTCTACCAGCGCCGCAAGCAGGGCTCGACGGTCACCCACATCGTCAGCATCCCCAGCCCCGAGGGCGTCGTCGCCGAGCTGTCGTGGCAGGAGGGCTCGACGTCGGAGTCCACGCGCTACTTCCTCAACGACCCGCAGGGCAGCCCCGACACGGTGACGGATGCCTCGGGCGCGGTGCTCGAGCGCATCAAGTACGAGCCCTTCGGCGGCAAGCGTCAGGCGACGAACCTGGCGCAGGCCTCCGCGACGAACCACTCCGGCGCGCGCCGGGGGTTCACCGGGCACGAGCAGGACGATGAGCTGGGGCTCATCAACATGCGCGGGCGCATCTACGACCCGCGGGTGATGAAGTTCCTCAGCGTGGACCCGGTCATCGCCGAGCCGGGCTCCGCTCAGGCCTACAACGCGTACTCGTACGTCCTCAACAACCCCCTGCGCTACACCGACCCCAGCGGCTTCACGCCGTATGGCGGGGAGCTGGTCAGCAGTTGGGGGGGTGGCTGGACGGGAGCGCCGCAGTCGCACCAGAGCCGCATCATGGGCGCACTGGAGCGCCACCTGTCCATGCCGGGCCCGTCCCTGTACCTGCCCAGCGTCGACTTCAAGGTGCCCAGCATCCAGTCGCTGGATGACACGAGGACCCAGCCCGATGCGCGTCACACGAACGACATCGGACAGAGCTCGGGGTCGTCCAGGTCCGGGTTGACGTCCCTGCTCACGACGGCGTCGAGCACGTTCAACGCGGTCGCCGACAAGGTCCCGTGCGGTCCGATGGTGGGCTGCCATCTGAGCCGGGCGATGACGAGGTCGCAGCTCGAGAGCATGCTCAATGCGTCGACGCTCTATGACCGCTATGCGCCGGTCAGCAAGCTCGCGGCGGCCAGCTTCGCCATCAACGAGTTCATCCCGTTCGTGTCCGCGGGTGAGAGCTATCTCGAGACCAAGTCGGCCTGTAGCAAGGGAGACGCGGGCGGTTGCGCCGTGGGCGCGGGCAAGACCACGTTCTACACGCTGGCCTCTGGCGCCAGCCTCTTGTCCCTCATCGAATCGGGCGCTGGTGTGGCAGGGGTCCTCAAGGCTCCGGTCTCGAGCGCGCGCAGCGCGATGAACCAGGTGACCCGCTCGCTCAGGGGTCGAACGCTCCCACCTCGTGGCACCTTCTCCATGAGCAAGAACGCGGCGGGCGGAGAGGTCTGGACCTCCAACGGGGAGATCATCCAGATGGACTTCGCGCACCTCGTGGATGAAGCCCGCCTCAAGGGCAATGTGCAGATTCTCTCAGGAACCCATGGGCAGGCGAATGGCAGGCTGCTTCAGGACATGAGACTCCACAAGGAAGACAGGCTTCGCTGGCGAAACGCGCCCAACGTGACCGTCCACGACATCAACAAGCTGTCTCCCGAGGAGATCACGAACATCCTCCGAAGCGAGGGGAGCATCTTCGGAGCCTTCTGCTACAGTGACCGCTGCCTCGCGCCCTTCAGGTAGGCACGACATGACCCAGAAGAAGCTGAAAGAGTACAAAGGGTTCATCTGGACTCGGGACCTCACTCGGCCGGGCCTGCGAGTGAGCGTGATGGCGACGGACCCCGAAGAGGCCTTCGACATGTTGGAGGAGAAGCATGGCAAGGGCACCGTCCACGACCTGCACAACGAAGAGGAAGCGAACACGATTCGCTGACCGGGCTGGCGCAGCAGGCGCCAGTTCGAGGTAGTTGAGGAAGGGCTCGCGACTCACGGGTCGCGGGCCCTTCTTCGTGGGAGGGACATCGGCCCGACAATCCGCCGATGTGGCCTGAATCCGCGCTCTACCGGACTGACGGCCCGGCGCGCATCTTCGAAAGACTCATCCGACTTTCGAGGACACGTCATGGCTCACGACCACTCCGCCCATTCCGTTCAGCACATCGTTCCGGGCTTCGGCGCGGACCGCGCCGCTCATTACGATGCCCAGGCCGCGCTCAGCCTCGCGGGCGTCCAGGCCATGTACGAGTTGGTGGCCAGCGCGATGACGTCCCGGCTCGATGGCCAGCAGGACGCCTCCCTGCTCGCCGTGGGCCTGGGCACGGGGATGGAGCTGGTGCCCTACCTGCGCTTCGATGTCCCGGGCTGGCGCTTCACGGGCATCGACCCGTCTGCGGCCATGCTCGACGTGGCCCGGAAACGCCTGGAGACCGAGGGGTTGCTCTCTCGCACGCACATCCACGTGGGGGAGCTGAAGAGCCTTCCTGAGGGCCCTCCGTTCGACGGCGCGCAGATGATGGGCATCCTGCACCATGTCGAGGGGGACGCGGCCCGCCTGGAGCTGCTGCGCGAGGTGGCTCGTCGGCTCAAGCCCGGAGCGCCCCTGGTCATCGGCTGCCGCGTCGGAAAGGACCCGGTGCTGACGGATGTGGAGTTCCGCCGCCTGCGGGCCCATGGAATCCCCAAGGAGGAGCTGGACCACCGCCGCAAGCTCTTCGACGCCAAGGTGACGCCCATCGAGTCCGACGCGGCCCTGGCCGGAATGCTCGGGCAGGCGGGCTTCACGACGCCCAAGCCCCTCTTCGTCTCGCTCCAGTTCAAGGTGTTCCTCACCCAGTCCGGGACTGCATCCCAGGGCTGAGTCCCGTGCGGTGGACCTGATGAAGGAGCCACGCGCTTGACGCTCTCGGGGCCCGGACGCCGCACTGGCGCACG
This sequence comes from Myxococcus sp. AS-1-15, assembly GCF_020037055.1. Lineage (NCBI taxonomy): Bacteria > Pseudomonadati > Myxococcota > Myxococcia > Myxococcales > Myxococcaceae > Myxococcus > Myxococcus sp. AS-1-15. The sequence continues at coordinate 213,013 of NZ_JAIQDF010000003.1, forward strand.
GGCCCGCCCAGGGCGCACCCATTCCAGAGTGAGAGTTCGATCGCCTGAGCAGAGGCTGGATCGACCCACTTCCTGGTCCCCTCCAGCAGCAAGCTTCTAGCTGTGCATCATCGGCGTTGGACTCGAGTCCCGTGTTGCGGACTCGTGCCGAGCCCCGCGCAGCCCTCCGTCGAGGAAGGTCTCCGGCGCGTCCGTTGCACAACAGCGGACCACGCGAGCCCACTTGGACGGCACGGCCGAACACGGCCATCCCGACGCAAGCCAGGGCATCGCGAGACCCTCGTCGCTCGACCGAAGGCTCACCATGACTCAAGCGCGTCGCCCGCCACCCCGCCTTGCGCTCCAGGCATTGCATCTCACGGCACTCCTCGTCCTTCTCGTCACACCACCGGTCCTCGCCTCGGAGCCCACGCTGCCGATGTCCCAGGCTGACGCGGGCCCCATGGCTGCCCCCATGGCCTGCAACGGTTGCGAGCCGTTCCCCGACCCCGACCCCGAATGCACTCCGGAGGTCTGTGACGGCGTCGACAACGACTGCGACGGGCTCATCGACGAAGGACTGATTCTCACCCTCTACCGTGACGCGGACGGTGACGGGAAGGGCGCGGGCGTCGGGAAGGCAGCCTGTGCCCAGCCCGGCTGGGTCAGCAACAACAGCGACTGCAACGACAACAACGCCTCCATCTGGCAGTGGCGGAGATACTACCGCGATGCGGATGGCGATGGCTTCGGATCGCCGGCGACCTGGAAGGACTCATGTGACCAGCCCTCGGGCTACGTGACGGATGCGACCGACTGCAACGACACCTCGTCCGCCGTCAAGCCGGGCGTCGTGAAGTCCTGTGGCATCGGAGCCTGCGCGACCAGCATCCAGGCCTGCATCAATGGAGTCGAGCAGGTCTGTACGCCCCGGCTTCCCACCGAGGAGGTCTGCGACCAGCTCGACAACAACTGCAATGGCCAGGTGGATGACCTTCCTCCGCTCTCCTGCGGTGTTGGAGCCTGCCAGCGCACGGTGCCCGCGTGCGCCAATATCTGCGAACTGGAAGAGCGCCATGACGGGAAGCCCCCCGTCGAGGTCTGCACCTGGAGATCCAACTTCTGCGTCCCTGGCACCCCCAAGCCCGCCGAGGTCTGCAATGGGGCCGATGACAACTGCAATGGGATGACGGACGAAGGCGTGCAACTGACGTTCTACCGCGATGAGGATGGCGACGGATTCGGTGCGGCAAGTGCCCCCATCGGAAGTGGCTGCAGCGTCCCTCCTGGGGCGTCCCTGAACAGCCTGGACTGCAACGACAAGAACGCCGCGGTTCATCCCTCGGCCCAGAAGACCTGCGGCGTCGGTGCATGCGCGAACAGCGTTCCCGCATGTCGCAACGGAGTCGAGCAGTCCTGCACGCCGCTGCCTCCCTCCGGGGAGATCTGCGACCAGATCGACAACAACTGCAATGGGCAGGTGGACGATGTCCCTCCGAAGACCTGTGGCGTAGGAGCGTGCGCGCGAAGTGTCCCCGCCTGCACCACGGCATGCTGGATGGAGCCGAGTCGTGACGGCAAGCCTCCACGAGAAGTGTGCGAGTGGGGAGACTACGGCATGTGCGTTCCCGGAGCCCCAGCCCCGGAAGTCTGCGCCAACGGCATCGACGAAGACTGCAATGGGCTGGCTGACGACTCGACCCACTCGAATGCATGGCTCGACTTCTACGCCGACCGGGATCAAGACGGATATGGCGCCACCTGGGTGAGCACACGAGCGTGCCGCCAGCCCGAGGGCACGACTCGAGTTGGCGGAGACTGTGATGACACCCGGTCCACCGTGAGGCCCGGCGCCGCGGAAGTCTGTGACGGCATCGACAACAACTGCAACGCGAACATCGACGAAGCGGGCATCTGCGAACAGTCGCAGTGCCAGTGACACGAGTCCATTGACTGCATCCCCAGGCGGAAGCCCTCCGTCCTGCTCGGAGTCCATTGCCCTCATGAGTCCGGAAAAATCCCATCATCATTCCTCGTTGCGCAGGTTTGTCGCCGCGCACGTCATGCTTTTTCTCTACGGAACCCAGCTCGTCAGCTGCGCGCCATCCAGTCCTCGGGAGCAGGAGGAAGAGCGCAGCGCGCAGCACGCCAAGGCACTGGGGGCGTCGCAGAACATTCCTTTTGAACTGAGACAGGACACGATTCTCGCCACGGGGCCGGCGGGGCAGTCGACGCCAGGGGCCATCCCGTTCTCGGCCGACGTCACGGCCAGCGGGTCAGCCGCGGTGTCCATTCCCCTCTGGGTTCCTCCCGGTCGAGCGGGAATCCAGCCCTCTCTCTCCATCGTCTACGACAGCCAGGGGAGCGACGGCATTCTCGGCCCGGGCTTCAACCTCGCGGGGCTGTCGCAGATCACTCTTTGTCCCAACACCATTGCCCGAGACAACAAGCTCCACGCGATCGACCTGACGAACTACGCGAATCCCAGCGACAGCAATCGCTACACGAAGACCTATTGCCTCGACGGCATGCGACTCGTACGCTCTGGATTGAGAGAGTTCAAGACGGAACGCGACTCATACGCCTCCATTCGCATTCCCGCCGGCGACAGCACCGCGGACCCAAACACCTTCGAAGTCCTAGGACGAGACGGCCTCGTCCGGACTTATGGCAAGGCCGCTGGAAATCGGAAGGACGCTCTCCTTCGGGGCCAGCATTTCGCATACACACCACACGACGGGGCGATTCAAGAGCACCACGATGATGTCGTGACCCTCGCCTGGGCACTCGCATCTATAGAAGATCGCTTCGGCAATCGCATGGAGGTGTTCTACGAGCAGGCATCACCTGGAACTGAGACAGGGGCCTGGCATCGGCCATCGCGTATCGCCTACACCCAATTCAAATCAGCATCTGGCGGATTCGAGCCTGGCCAGCGAGAAGTCACTTTCGACTATGAGACTCGACCTGACACTTTTCTTGGATACTTTTCCGGGGTGAAGGTCAGCCGTGACTTTCGGTTGCGCCGCATCAACATGCGGGGCCCAGGCATTTCACCCGGCTCGACATCACTTTCCATGACCCTCCTGCGCTACTACGAACTCAAGTACACCGAGGGAGCGATCAGTAAGCGCAGTTTGTTGACACAAGTCGGCGAGTGCGATGGTGGGGGCATCTGCAAGAAGCCTTTGTTTTTCGATTGGGAGCAGGGCTCCTGGGAGTTCACTCTTGCTCCGCCAGTGAACGTGAGCGAAGCGGCCGCAGGTGCAGGCCTCCACGCATTCGGCCTGGGCGCAGGACGACAAGGCCTCGCGTACTACGTACGCTCCGAGAAAACTCGAGAGGACGACTTGGATTTCCATTCGACCAATGGCCAGGTCACGGACTTCACGCAGCAAAACTGGCGGGATGTCATGCGACTGCTTGAGTACCCAGACGCAACATCCACCTCTCCCATTCTCGCGGAAGAGACCGGATTCGCGCTCTGGCATCCCTGGTTCAACATTCAAGGAACCGGGTGGCTCGAGGACATCTGGGACAGCGTCTTTGGGAGTAACGACCCCGGATATTTCTGCGGGAAGCGCAATGAGCGAGGACTGTATCCCATGGTCACAGACTGGAACGGGATGGGCCGGTCCTCTGTCACTCCGCTCTCATGTTTCTGGGATGTCTTTGTGGAGAATCCTCTCTCCAATCCCGAAGGCAGGCTTGCCCCCGCATATGGACACATTCCCCGCGGATACGGAAAAGCCAAGATAGCAGGCTCGGAACCGAATTCACAATACTGGCTCGACGTGGACGGCGATGGACGGAACGAGCGGGTGTGGATGGGTCGACATATCATTGACCTCAGGGGAGCAGGAGACTCCATCGTCCCCAATCAACGTGTCGTTGTCGTAGAGCCCGCGACAGGGCGAACTACTAAAGCGTCCCCGCTGGGCTATTTCCAGCCCTCCCGCGTCGGAGTTCGCGTAGCGGACCTTGATGGCACGGGCAAGATGAACCTGCTTGGAGTTGGCCCCGACACCAACACCTTTCTCGCCGCACTTTCCTATCGAGAGCACGCACCAAACAACCCGGACATCGCATCGCTTGAACCCGCTCTGACAACGGTCCGGACACCTCCCGAATGGAACCCGTTCCTCAACAACCCTTACTCATTCACTTTTGACTTCATCGACGTCAACGGCGATGGACTGCGAGATGCTGTCACACTCGGGCAGATGTACTTCCTGGACCCTGCGCCCGAGCGATGGGTGCAGCACAACTCCGGCAACGGATTTCTCGAATCCACCAAGGTCGTGCTTCCAAGCGATCTTTCGCAGATGCTCCTTGGAGCCAAGACGGAGCATGGGGACTTCGACGGAGATGGCCGGATCGACCTGGCGATTTTCAAGAAGGGTGAGCCAGTGCAACTCTGGCTCGCGGGAACCCGAGGCGATTTTGCACGAACGGAGAAGCTGAGTTCCGTCCTCAGCGGCGACAACCTGGAATGGGCACAGGTCGTCGACGTCAACAATGACGGGTTGTTGGACTTCACCTTCCGGCAGGGCAATCAACTGCGCGTAGCGTTTCGTACCCGCGCGACCGATGTCCTCAAGTCCGTCAATTTCAACCAGAATGCGAACTACACGTTCGACTATGCGCCCTTGTCCCAAGCCAACCCAACCGGCGTAGGTGTTGCCACAGAGCCGTTCTACTCGAAATCCAATATCACGGAGCAGTGGTGGCTTCGAGCAGTACCGGAGACGACGCGCGTTGTCGCACGCCTCTCCCTCATGATGGATGGGCGGCGTACCCGCCGCTGGCACTATCTCTATCGAGATGGACTCTCCGACATGCGCGGCCTGGGATGGCTGGGGTTTGGTCAACGCGTCGTCGTCGACGAAGTGACAGGCGCTCGCACCACGACACGCTACGACAACGTCTCCATGGTGCCAGGAGCTGATCAGAGGAGTTCGTCCCTCCAGGCACATCTTCCTGTCGAGGAGAACGTCGAGATCCAAGTGGATTTGAACACGGCCCTCCAGACGCAGCGAACCTGGACGTATGCCCGCATCCAGCACGCCTATGCTCTTACCTATCAGCAGTATGCACGTCGTTTCGTAGAGGTTGTACGCGAGGTCAAGGGAACCCTCTCCACAGTCGTTTCCGAGACGGAGACGATCGTTGAGCTCGATGCCCATGGAACACCGATTTCGCACACGGTACTGACCCATGGAGCAGACAAGACCGAACAGGTCAAGACCCTGACGACGCCCGGCACCTTCGACGCAGCGACCTGGCTCCCCGCAGGCGACTGGACTGTTGCGACGTCATGGATGTCCTGCGCCAGAGCCATCTCGCTTGGCTGCTCCGGGCAACCCGAGTCCACGAATATCCATACTCAGCGGATGACCTATGGTGCTCTTGGCGAGGTTGCGAGCACTGAGACCGAGCCTTCCCTTTCTGGGGAGTCCGTGACGCCTACAACCTCCGAAGCACACCTCAAGACCTTCTTCACCCGCAACGACAGAGGCCTCGTCGTGCGAGTCTCCCAGCACGGCAGTGGTGAAGTGCGCACCGGGTCCGTGACATACGACAGCCTCGACCAGACGCAGCTTGCGTCAACGACGGATGCAGGAGGCGCGACCTGGCGCTACCTCTTCCATCCAGGTCTCGGCGTTCTTGCGCAGACGGAAGACCCCAACGGGGTCCATACGCGCGTTCAATATGATGGCTTCGGTCGTGAGCGAATCGCGACTCCGCTTTATCAAGGGCCATCGTCTGCACCTGCGAACAAGTCCATCGTGCGCAGCTTCTACGAGTGGCAGGGCTCGACGCCCCAGCTCCGCGTCCAGGCAGACACGAATACTGGCGCGGCAGGGGTGACTGAGGCCACGACCTCGTTCGACGCCCTCGGCCGCCCGGTGTCGCACCGCGCGCCGCGATTCGATGGACAGACCGTGCTCTCCACCATCGATTATGACGACCTGGGTCGCGTGGTGAAGCAGGAAGCCCCTCGACTGAGTACGGAGATGTCGTCCTGGGAGGCATTCGAGTACGACCCGCTTGGGCGAGTCACGGCACGCCGCGTTGGCGACTCGACCACCGGGCCTCGCGGCATGCTCGTCGAGACACGTTTGTACGCAGCGACTGCGCCCTACATTTCGCAGGCGGTCTCGTTCGACGCGGCCGGACAGATGAAGCGGACGCTCGTCGACTTCCGCGGGCTGATGACCCGGACAACCGAGGCACCCGGAACAGCCCTGGAAGCAACCATGGCCTACACCTACGGTCCCTTCGGGCGACTGGAACATGTTGACGACCCTGCTGGGAACCGGAGTTCCCACTTCTACGATGCGTCTGGACGATTGGAGCGCACGGTCGACCCCAGCGCGGGGACAAGACTGTTCCTCTACAACGCCTTTGGTGAGCTCAAGAGTCAGTCTGACGCGCCCTCTGGGACGACGGGCCGGTTGACGACCACGTATCAGCGCGATCTCCTGGGGCGGGTTCTTTCGGCGACCAACGAAAAGGAGCGTCTGGATTACGTCTATGACAGTGGTCCGGGTGCGATGCGACGCCTGTCACGCACGACCCGTACGCCTGTTGGCGACTCCGATGGCGTCGTCATCAAGGACCATGTGTACGACCCGTTCGGGCGCGAGACGGATACTGCGTTGAGAGTAGGCGGCGAGACACTGGTGATGAGTCGCGAATACGATGACTTCGGGCGAGTGAAGCGGCTCACCTACCCGGTCGCGCGCAATGGAGTGCCCATGACATTGGAGTACTCCTTCATGAATCAAGGGAGTCTCGCGACCATCTACTCGACTAGCATTTCAAGCCCGTTTGCCATCTACTGGCGAGCGTACGCAAGAGACAGCATGGGTCGACTCAAGACGGCCCATTACGGCAATGGCGTTGCCAGGAGCTTTCAGTACGACAGCCAAGGGCGGCTGCGCTTTCAGGAGGCTCGCCACGGCGGAAACAAAATCCAGAGCCTCGCCTACGACTATACCTACAACGACAACCTCTCCGCGCGTCACGACCTCATGGTCGGCGTCACGCAGAAGTACACCTACGACGCGCTGGACCGGCTCGAGCGCTGGAAGGTCCAGCAGAACTGCCAGACGCTCGATGTCCAGTTCCAGTACGACAAGCTCGGCAACATGCTCAGCCGCTCGCCTGTCACCGGCACAGAGCCCTCCGCGAGCTTCCAGTACACTGGCGGCACCTCGGGCGGCCCCCACGCCGTCAAGCAGGCCCAGCTGGGCGCCGAGTCCTTCACCTACGAGTACGACCACCGCGGCAACCAGCTCGCGATGCGCGATGCCCAGGGCGCGCTGGTGCGCTCGGTCCAGTACACCCCGGCCAACCTGCCCGAGAGCATCACCTCGTCGAGCGGCACCGTCCGCTTCGACTACGACGCCTCGGGCACCCGCGTCCGCAAGTACTCCGACAATGGGCAGGATGAGACCGTCTACGTCGGTGGCCTCTACCAGCGCCGCAAGCAGGGCTCGACGGTCACCCACATCGTCAGCATCCCCAGCCCCGAGGGCGTCGTCGCCGAGGTGTCCTGGCAGGAGGGCTCGACGTCGGAGTCCACTCGCTACTTCCTCAACGACCCGCAGGGCAGCCCCGACACGGTGACGGATGCCTCGGGCGCAGTGCTCGAGCGCATCAAGTACGAGCCCTTCGGTGGCAAGCGTCAGGCGGCGAACCTGGCGCAGGCGTCCACGACGAGCCACACGGGAGCGCGCCGAGGGTTCACCGGGCACGAGCAGGACGACGAGCTGGGCCTCATCAACATGCGCGGGCGCATCTACGACCCGCGGATGATGAAGTTCCTCAGCGTGGACCCGGTCATCGCCGAGCCGGGCTCCGCTCAGGCCTACAACGCGTACTCGTACGTCCTCAACAACCCCCTGCGCTACACGGACCCCAGCGGCTTCACGCCGTATGGCGGGGAGCTGGTCAGCAGTTGGGGAGGAGGTTGGACCGGGGCGCCTCAGTCACACCAGAGTATTATCACGAGCGCGCTGGAGCGACACCTGTCCATGCCGGGCCCATCCTTGTACCTGCCCAGCGCCAATAGCAAGGTTCCTAGCGTTCAAGCGCTCGACGATGCCAAGGCGCAGCCTGACGCGCATCACACAAACGACATCGGGCAGAGTTCCGGCCCCAGCGCTCGCGGCCAAGTATCCCCCTTGGCATCATTTTCAAAAGAGGACGAGCGGACACACAAATCCACACTTACCTCAATCATGGCAGGCTATGACGTCCCTGCCGCCCTCAAACCAATCGGCACAATCTTCGCAGCCAAACTCATTCTTACCTGGGCAACAGGTATCGGGCCGGTCAACACAAACTACGAAGACGGATCCCTTCCTGCAAGGCTCATGAGGGATACAGCCGACTATCGAACCGCACGTGAACGATACGAAAAAGCAAGCATACTCAGCGGCAAATACGAAGACGCCATCCTTCGAATCAGCAACCCCGACGAAATGCACTACCCATTCTGGATTGGCACCCACGGAGCCAGCTTCAAACCGCATCCAGATCAGAAATCAATGACAGTCACCCTATTTAACACCACGTCGCTCACATCCGCCCGACGCAACAACATGGACACCGGCGCCGCGAACACCACTCCGAGTTGGGAACGGTGGCCAATTCTGGACGCGAAGAATCCAATACTGAGAATCTTTCTGTACACGCTCGCAGTACGCGCCAGAATTGAATTCCCCAATTGGGGACTCCCCTTTGGCAACACCTACCAGACCTTCACCTGGAGAGAGCCCTTGCCAGGGATACCTCCGAAGGACCAGAATATGCCGGAGTCGGAACCATAGACCATGCCCTGTGTCGCAAGCCGCCATGAACCTTCGCTTTCTCCCGCTCTCACTCCTCCTCGCATTCAGTTTCGCGTGCCCCCAAGAACGCTCGAAATCCCGGCACTCGGCCGCATCACTCGTTGGCACATATACTGCCAACTCGCGAGAAATCAATGGAACCATCGTCCTCAGGGAAGATGGAACCTATCTTCATACATTCACTCAAAATAATCAGCCACAACGGGAAGAGGGGCATTGGACAGCCATTACCGACACATCGGGAACGGCTATCGTTTTCGATGGGTTCACGCCCGACTGGATGGATCGGGGACAGACGAAATGGATCCCCTACATAGAAGAACAAGGCGGCCGTGTAGCCATCTCGGCGGACCCAGACAAGGCTGGCTATTTCGTCAAGCAATAGGTGCACCGACAGCAGCCAGCTCACTTCTCCATGAACACACATGCAACATCGAAAACTCTCTTCCGTGTTCCTGGAGAAGTGCACGCAGCATCTCTCCAGGGGCTGCGGGCCATGTCTTCGACATGGAAACCAGCGCATCTTGCCTTTCCCCTTTCACGCCGTACCGACCATCGCCCAAATCAACGAAACCCTCCAATAACAGGGGACCATCATCGAAGTCTCTTGCCCTTGTGGGGGCCTGCCTCTCACTCATCAAAACGGCACAATCATGACGAAGAAGAGATTGAAAGAGTACAAAGCGTTCATCTGGACCCCTGACCTCATTTGGCCTGGAACACCGGTGACCGTGATGGCGGTAGACGGCGAAGAGGCCTTCAATCTTCTCGAGGAAAAGCACGGCACGCGCACCGTCTACGACCTGCACAACGAAGAGGATGCGAACACGCCTCGCTAACAGCGAGAGGGGCTCGCAGGGCTCAGGACGACGAGATGGTTCGCGAGACAATCACCACGAGCATGTCGTGTCGTCAGTGCGGAACACTCCAACAGTGCACCCACACGGCGACGGCAAGGAGCAAGGGGCTGGGCTTCGCCAGCTCGTTCCACTGCCTCGAATGCGGAGACACCTTCGAGAGCGACGACTCCCGCATCCCGGAAGACCTCCGCCATCTCTTCTACGAAACGCACGGGAAATGGACGCTGCGTCTCGAAGAACCAGGCCCACGAAGAGGCCAGCTTCTCCACGCAGTCCGCGACGTCATGGGCATGAGCATCCAGGACACGGGCGAACTGTGTAAGTCCCTGCCACGTCAATTGGCGGAGGGAACACGTGTCGAGATGGAGCTGCTCCGAGAACGGCTTGCCCACAGTGGAGCGAAGCTGTTCCTCAAGAGCGACGCCTCAACCCAAGACCCCACTCAGTAGTCGAGCGCTCTCCAACGGACTTCTCCATGGCGCAATTCTTCCCCGGCCTCAGTCGATGCATCCTCTGCAAACAGGTCATCGACGACGCCCCGGTGATGTTCCCCGCTTTCATCCCCAAGGGGCATTCACTCTGGGGGTATCAGGACGCGTCCTTCCACGCCCCCTGTTTCGACGGCTGGGAACATCGAGCGCGCTTCCTGCACATCTACGACGATGCGCTGCGGCTCGATGCCTCGATGCCCAAAGGCCTGAGCCTGGAGGAGAACGAGAAGCTGTTCGCCGAGCGCTCACGGCTCTGGCGAGAACGAATCCTCCGCGAAGACCTGACGCCGCCAACGCAGTGAGCCCGCGCCCACCGTCACGGAGTCGTGGTCACAACCCCAGGCACCGGCATCACCGTGCCGCCGTACTGCGTCGCCGCCAGCGTCCCGCACGCCGCCCCAATCTCCTTGCCCCCTGAGTACCGCCGCGCCACCGGCGCCTTCAGGATCTGCAAGTAGTCCCGGAACGCGCTCAGCTCCTCCGCCGACGGCGGCAGGTACTTCCCCGTCGGGTCCGTCACGTCGATGAGGTCCACCTTGATGGGAATCCCCTCGAACGCCACCTTCAGCGCCTCCGCGTCCTCGCGCTCCAGGTTGAAGCCGGAGATGGCGACATAGGCAATCATCGCCCGCTCACGCCGTACCTGGCTGTACTCGCGGATGGCCTCAATCAGCTCCGGCAACGGATGCGTCTTCTCAATCGGGAGCACCTTCGCCCGCTTCTCCGACATCGCGCTCGTCACCGAGAACGCCAGCCGGTACGGATGCCCCTCCCGCGTGTAGCGCCGAATCGCCGGCACATGCCCCGCCGTGGAGAACGTAATCGCCGTGCCCGCAATCGAGAACCCCGCCGGGTTCGACAGGATGCCCGCCGCCCGCAGCGTCTCCTTGTAGTTCAGCAGCGGCTCGCCCATCCCCATGAACACCACACCCCGCACCGGCCGGTCCGCCTCCGCCCTCACCTGCAGCACCTGGTCCAATATCTCCCAGGTATACAGGTTCCGTTTGAAGCCCAACTTCCCCGTCATGCAGAAGTCGCACGCCAGCGCGCAGCCGACCTGGCTGGACACGCAGATGACGTACTTCTCGTCGAAGATGGGGATGCGGACCGCTTCAATCCGCCCGCCCAGCGGGGAGTCGAAGAGGTACTTCACGAAGCCGTCGTCCGCCTTGCGGCGCTCCACGATTTGGAGGCTCGGCATCTCGGCGTGGGCTTCCAGGTAGTCCGTCACCCGGCGGGGCACCTGCGGCGAGCGCGCCACCTCCGTCACGGACTTGCGGCCGTGGGCGAAGACGGCCGCGAACACCTTGCGCACGGCGGTGGGCGACGGGGACAGCGGCGCGAGCGCCGCCTCCAGCTCCGGGAGCGAGAGTTGCTTCAGGTTCACGAGGCGGACTTGATTTTGGAGCGAAGGAAGTCCGTCAGCTTGGTGCTGACCTCCTTCGGCATCCTCGCCGCCAGCGCGCGCTTGCACAGACTGGGCGTCGCCCGGTACGTGCGGAGGAACTCCTCACAGGGGCTGCACCCGGACAGGTGCTCCTGGAGATGGCGCGAATCCTCGGGCGACATCTCGCCCTCGAGGTATTCCAGCAGGAGGTTGATGGAGTCTTTACAGGTGTACATCCGAACCTCGGCTGGCTGCGGCGCGCCCTCGTCCTCGCTTCGGAAGATGCGGAGCCCCCCGTTCGCGTTTCACGGCCCGGGATTGTCGCGGTTGTAGAAGGCGTCGATGGCTTCCCGGAGCGCGAGACGAGCCCGGTGCAGGCGGCTCTTGATGGCGGGGATGGAATCCCCCGTCACTTCCGCAATCTGTTCGTAACTGAGGCCGTCCACGTCTTTCAAGAGGAAGACCTCACGATACCCCTCGGGCAGGCGGTCCGCCGCCTGCCGGATGGCCTGGCCCAGCTCCGCGTCCAGGGCCTTCTCCTCGGCGTCCCGACTCCAGTCCGTCTGGGGGTAGTCCGCCAGCGTACCCCGGGGGGTGAACTCCGGCCCCTGAAGCTCCGCCTCGGCCGCCTGGGCCACCCGCCGGTGGCGCAGGCGCATGAGCGCATGGTTGGCCGCGATGCGGTGCACCCACGAGCCGAAGGCCGCATCCCCGCGGAAATCCTTGAGATGTTGGTAGGCCGACAGGAAGGTGTCCTGGGTGATTTCGGCGGCGTCCGCCTCCGAGCGCGTCATCCGCAGCGCCAGACCGTACACCTTGTCCTGGTGGGCTCCCACCAGGGCCTCGAAGGCGGACATGTCCCCGTCCTGCGCGCGGGCGAGGAGCTGGCGATCATCTTCCGTGGCGACCTCGTCGGACATGGCGGGGCGCACCCAACCAGCCGGAAGCGCCTTCGTCAAGCGCGGTTGCGACGCCTCGTCCCAGGCCGCTTGCTGACATGTTGACTGTCCCGGACCCACAGCCGGAAGGGCTCGTCCGCCCACGCCCCCGCGTACTCCACGCCGATGCGGGGGCCCTTCTCCACCCGCCCCTCCTCCACCGGCACACCCGGGAGCAGGTGCAGCCCCGGTGAGGCCAGGTCCACCCGGTTGTGCGCGAGCGTCAGCCCCATCGCCTTGCACAGCTTGCCGGGCCCGTCCGTGCGCGCGCCTGCGTCCAGCCCCTCCACCGGCTCCACCGCGCGCACCAGCACCGCCGCCCCCACCCCGGGCGCGTCCGTCACCACGTTGAAGCAGTGGTGCATCCCATAGATGAGATACATGTAGGCCTTTCCCGGCGGGCCGAACATGACCTCGGTGCGAGGGGTGAGCCCCTTGGCGGCGTGGCAGGCCAGGTCGTGCTCGCCGATATAGGCCTCGGTCTCGACGATTCGCCCCACCCGCCGGGCGCCGTCGGACGCCTGCACGACGAGCAGCGTACCGAGCAGCTCCCGCGCCACGACGAGGGCCGGGCGCGCGTAGAAGGACGAAGGCAACACGCTCACGTCCAGCAGTGTACCGCTCAGGGCCGACTTGCGCCTTGGAATGGACAACCGTCCACCAGCGGAAAACGGCCCTGCACTTCCTGTCGCCGGACCAGTTCACTCCAGCGCGGGGCTGGTGCAGATTGCGCCGCACCATGTCCACCCCCGGCCGGCTCTCCGGTCTCCTGCTTCCGCTCTTCTCCCTGCGCTCCCCGACGGATTTCGGCATCGGTGACTTCGGCGCGCTCGACGGCCTGTTCTCCTGGATGAAGCTCGGGCGTCAGCGCCTGCTGATGCTGTTGCCGCTGCTGCCCACCGCGCCGGGTGACTCCAGCCCCTACGCCACCCGCTCGGCGTTCGGCCTCAACCCGCTCTTCATCGACCTGCACGCGCTGCCGGAGTTCACCGCCTCGGGCGGCGAGGCCGCGCTCTCCGACGAGCAGCGCCGGCAGCTCGCCGAGGCCCGGAGCGCCCCGCGCATCCGCTACGACCTGGTCTTCCCCCTGAAGGACGCCGCCCTGGCGCGCGCGTTCGACACCTTCGAGGCGCAGCACTGGGCCACCCAGTCCGAGCGCGCCCGCGCCTTCGCCCGGTGGCGCGACGCCCAGGCTGGCTGGCTGGAGACCTACGCCCTGTTCACCGCCATCAGCGAGCAGGAGGACCGCCGCGCGTGGTGGGAGTGGCCGGAGGGCCTGCGCACCCGTCAGCCGGAGGCGCTCGCCGCCAAGGGGAAGGAATTGGAGCGCCGGGTGCGCTACCACGCGTGGCTGCAGTGGGTGGCCGAGGAGCAGTGGAACGCCGCGCGCGCCAAGGCCCGCGCCCAGGACGTGCTCCTGTGCGGCGACGAGCCGTTCATCATCGGCCAGGACAGCGCGGACTGCTGGGCCAACCCCACCATCCTGCGCCGCGACGCGCGGCTGGGCGTGCCGCCGGATGACTTCTCCGCCACCGGCCAGGACTGGGGCCTGCCCTACTTCGACTTCGTCGCCATGCAGGAGGACGACTACGCCTGGCTCAAGGCGCGCGCGAAGAAGGCCGCCAGCTACTATGACCTGCGCCGCGTGGACCACGCGGTGGGCTACTTCCGTCAGTGGATTCGCGACGAGCAGACGCCCACCGGGCGCTTCATCCCGCCGGACGAGGAGAGCCACAAGCGGCTGGGCCGCAAGCACTTCGAGCTGCTCTCCGAGGGCGCGGGCATCGTCGCCGAGGACCTGGGCGTGATTCCGCCCTTCGTGCGCCACATCCTCGCGGAGCTCAAGCTGCCCGGCTACCGCGTGATGCGCTGGGAGCGCGACGACAACACGTACCGCAACCCCCACCAGTTCCCCGCAATCTCCCTGGTGACGACGGGCACCCACGACACCGACACCATGGTGGAGTGGTGGGAGGGCGCCCGCGACGACGAGCGCCAGGCCGCCGCCCGCGCGTGGCCGGAGTTCCACGGCGTGCCGGTGTCGCGCGAGTTCACCCCGGAGGTGCACCGGGCCCTGCTGGCCGCGGCGCTCAACTCGGGCAGTGATTTGTGCGTGCTGCCCTGGCAGGACGTGCTCGGCACCCGGGACCGCATCAACCTGCCGGGCTCCATGAGCGACTCGAACTGGGCCTACCGCATCGCCCAGGACGTGGGCTCGCTGCTCAACGACGCCACGACGCGCGAGGCCGCCGAGAAGCTGGCCTGGCTCACCGCCTCCGCGCGCCGCTGAAGGACGCCTTCCCACCGCCGTGCCCGGGGTGATTCGCACCCGGGCGCGGTGGCGTGGCCCTCACCTCAGTCGATGCACTTCACCTGACCGGGGAAGCCATCGAAGATGGCGCAGCGGCGGTTGGAGTTCGCGCACTCGAGCCTGTCGCAGACGTCCTCGGTGACGCAGATGGGCGGAGAGCGGCCGAATTCCAGGAATACCTCGGCGCAGAACTCGTAGATCTGCTCGCAGCCGAAGGAGCCGCAGTACTCGGCGTCCGCGAGGCTCTCACCTTCTCGGAGTTTGACGACCTCGTCGTCATCCACGCCGCAGGCGGAGGCGAGCGCCGACACCACGCAGAACACCAGGACTCTGATTCGGCGGGACAGGAGCATGGCCCCCAATCTGGCGCACCTTGGCGCGGCTTGCACGTGTCGAGGTGTTTCGAGCAAGGACTTGCCGACAGAGGCCGGGATGAAGAGACGTTGGAATGCGACAAAGGGAGGAGGTCGTCCTCCACAAGACGCGCTGCCCCTCTTGCCTTCCGGGTATGAACAGTCCGTGGCCGTTGACCTGCTCCGACTCCTCCGCATCGCCACCGTCGCCCTGCTCCTGAGCATGGCGGGTTGTGCCACCACGTCCACGCCGCCCCCGGGACCCAAGGTCGCCAAGCTCGACATCGAGGGCACGAAGCAGGTGAGCGAGGGCGACATCAAGGACCGCATCCTCACGTCGCAGACGCCGTGGTGGGCGTTCTGGCCGTTCGGCGGGCCCAACTACTTCGACCCCAACGCGTGGCAGGCGGACCTGCGCCGCATCGAGCGCTACTACCAGGCCCAGGGCTACTACCAGGCGGAGGTGGTGGACAGCGAGGTGAAGCCCAAGGGCGACGCGGTGGAGCTCTTCGTGGAGGTGAACGAGGGCGAGCCCACGCGCATCGGCGACATCACCATCGAGGGGCTGCAGGCGCTGCCGGAGGAGGAGCGCGGCAAGCACCGCGAGCGGCTCGAGTCGAAGCTGCCCTTCAAGAAGGGCGACATCTTCCGCGAGGGGCCGTGGGAGGAGTCCAAGGGCGCGATGCAGGAGCAGCTGCGCGAGCAGGGCTACGCGGAGGCCGAGGTGTCGGGCGAGGTCCAGGTGGACGTGGACACGAAGCTGGCCCGGGTGCGGCTCGACGTGAAGCCGGGGCTTCGCTACCGCTTCGGCAACACCTTCGTGGCCACGGACGCCAACCCCGAGGTGCCTCCGCGCCGCATCATCGAGCAGGTGCAGGGCGCGCTGCGCAAGGGGGACTGGTACAGCGAGACGGCGCTCGCGGAGGCGCAGGCGCGCGTGTTCCGCATGGGCGTGTTCGGCGCGGTGAAGGTGAACCGGGGCGCGCCGGACCGCGAGTCCGCCACGGTGCCCGTCGTGGTGGACGTGCGCGAGGCGCCGTTCCGCTCGGTGCGGCTGGGTGGTGGTATCGGCGTGGACGCCGCGCGCCAGGAGGTCCGCGCGCTGGGTGAGTGGACGCACCGCAACTTCCTGGGCGGCCTGCGCCGGGTGACGGTGCGGGGGCGCGCCGGTTACGCCTTCATCCCCAACATCCTGAGCACGTCGAAGCAGGGCCCCGTGTTCGAGGTGACGGGCGAGTACGAGCAGCCGCGCTTCCTCTTCCGGGACCTGCGCCAGCAGACCTCGCTCACGCTGGAGAAGGGCCTGGAGCAGGCCTACGACTTCTACGGCGGCCGGTTGCAGACGGGCGTCATCTGGCAGCCGCACCGCAACTTCTCCGTCTTCCCGTCCTACAACCTCCAGGTGTACCGGCTGTCGGGTCGGGTGAGCGCGGACTCGCGCGTGCCGCCCGTGATCCTGGGCTGCGGCGAGGGGCAGACGCGCTGTGACGTGTCGCTCTCCTTCCTGGAGGTCGCGTTCGCGTGGGACCGGCGCGACGACCCGGTGGAGCCGCGCGACGGCTACTACGTGAGCATGTCCGTGCAGAAGGGCGGCGGCTTCCTGCAGGGTGACTTCAACTACGTGCGGCTGCTGCCGGACCTGCGCTTCTACCGCTCCTTCGGCGAGGAGAAGCGCGTGGTGCTGGCGGGCAAGCTGCGGATGGGGACGCTCAACCCGGCGGGAAACTCGCAGAGCTCCATCGTCACGCGCTTCTTCTCCGGCGGCGCCACGTCCATGCGCGGCTTCAACGGCCAGCGCCTGTCGCCCCTGGCCGCGCTGGAGAAGCAGGAGGACACCAACGGGGACGGCGAGCCGGACACCCCGGTGCAGAACGAGGAGTGGGAGACGGTGCCGGTGGGCGGCAACAGCCTGATAGAGACCTCGCTGGAGCTGCGCTACCAGATCACCGAGAGCATCATGCTGGCGACGTTCTGGGACTCGGGCCTGGTGGGGGTGGAGGGCTTCGACTCGCCGCGCGCGCCGCGGCTGTTCGGTCCCGAGCACTACCACGCGGTGGGCCTGGGGCTGCGCTACCTGACGGTGGTGGGCCCCATCCGCCTGGACATCGCGCGGCGGCTGAACCTGGGCCAGGGATTGCCCGTGGCCACGCCGGGGTACATCTATCCGTCCTCCGGTGGATGCTTCGGCATTGGCAGCAAGTGGAAGCCGGATGGACCCACCTCCCGGCAGGCGACCTTCGCGGGGGCCCCTGACGGACAGTGCGCGCTGCACCTGTCGATTGGAGAGGCGTTTTGAGCCGGCGACGCTGGGGGCGACGACTGCTGTGGGGGCTGCTGGGCGGCCTGGCCTTCATCGTGCTCGCCGTGGTGGGCGTGCTCGTCTGGGCGACGTCCGCGCCGGGCGAGCGGTTCCTGGTGGGCAAGGGGCTGCAGCTCGCCAACGAGCAGTTCTCCGGCAGGCTCGAAGTCGGGGGCCTGGACCTGGCGCCGCCGGGCGCGGTGCTCACCGGGGTGAAGCTGTATGACCCGGAGGGAGAGCTGGTCGCGGAGATTGCCCGCGTCGAGGCCCGCGTGCGGCTGGGCGGACTCCTCCAGCAACAGGTCCGATTGACGGAGGCCCGCATCGAGGCGCCCCGCCTCTACCTCGCGCAGGACGAGCGCGGGTTGAACCTGTCGCGCGCGATTGCGCCCCGCGTGCCCAAGCCCGAGGAGCCGCCCGGTCCGCGCGGCAAGCTGCGCGTGGACCTGGACGCGCTGGTGCTCCAGGACGGCTACGTCGACTTCCGGCAGGAGCTGGAGGACGGCGGCGAGCGGCACGCGCGGCTGGAGGACCTGGACGCCACGGCCTCCGGACACTTCGCCGCGGCGACGCAGGGCTTCGGCGCCACGCTGGAGGCCACCGCGGCCCTGACGCAGCCGACGAAGGGCCCCGTGAAGCTGAGCCTCAAGGGCGGCGGCGAGGAGGGCGCGCTCGACGCGGACGTGAAGCTGGAGCTCGCGGGGCTCCTGCTCGACGCGAGCGCCAACGCGAAGCTCCCCGCCGAGACGCCGCCCGGCCAGCCTCCTGGCGCCCTGAAGGCGGACCTGGTGGTGCGCAAGCTCACCGTGCCGCCGGAGCTGCCGCGCGGCTTCGTGCCCTCGTGGCCCCTGCTGGTGCCCGTGCACGTGGAGGGCACGGCGGGCATCGAGGGTGACCTGGCCCAGGCCCAGCTGTCCGGCAAGGCGGCGGACGCGACGCTCGAGCTGAAGGGCGACGTGGACCTGGAGCGCCTGCGCACCCGCGGCGTCACCGTGAAGGTGCGAGGCGTGGACCTGTCCGCGCTCGTGGCCGAGGGGCCGAAGACGAGCCTGTCCGCGGACCTGAGCGCGAAGGGCGGCGGCACCAGCCTGGAGACGCTCGACGGCGAGGTGGACCTCACCGTGTCGCCGTCGCGCTTCAAGGGCCAGCCGCTGGGGCCCGTGGAGCTGCACGCGAAGGCGAAGGACGGCCAGTACACGCTGTCGCGGCTCCTGGTGCTGGTGCCGGGCGCCTCGCTCCAGGCCAAGGGCCAGGGCACGGCGCAGGCGGTGCGCATCGACGGCGGGCTGACGGCGGGCAACCTGGCCCTGCTGTCCGACTCGCTGACGAAGCTGCTGCCCGGCGCGGTGCCGCCCATCTCCGGCAGCGGCACGCTGGAGTTCAAGGTGGAGGGCCCCGTGCGCGCGCCCGGCGTGGTGGCGCAGGGCAACTTCACGTCGCTGACCTACGGCGACTACGCGATTCGCAACCTCACGCTGAACGCGGAGGTGCCGGACGCCACCCGCCCGCTGACGACCGACGCGACGCTGGTGGTGGGCGTGCTGAAGGTGGGCGAGCGGATGTTCCGCGACGTGTCCGTGGGCATCGCCACCGAGGAGCGCCGCCTGGAGGCCAGCGTGCGCGTCATGGGCGACACGGCGCTGGGGCTGACGCTCGCGGGGCTGGTGGACGACGACGGCATGGGGCTGGCGCTGGAGGCGCTGACCTTGTCGTGGCCGGAGGCAACGTGGAAGCTGCAAGGCCCCACGCACGTGGGCTTCGGCGGGGGCAAGGTGGAGGTGGAGCCCGCGCTGCGGCTCGGCTCGGGCGGACAGGCGCTGGGCGTGCGCGCCCTGCTGGTCAACGAGCGGCTGACGGCGCGCGTGGACCTGGAAGCGGTGGACCTGTCGCTGCTGCCGCGCGTCGCGGTGCCGGAGTCGCTGGGGCTGGGCGGCACGGTGTCGGGCTTCGTCACCGCGCAGGGCCGGATGCCGCGTCCGGACGCGCAGGTGAAGCTGAGCTGGAGCGACGGACGCGCGCAGGGCTACGAGGACCTGCAGCTCGCGCTGGACGCGACGTACGTGAAGGACCGCGCGCAGGGCACACTCTCCGCGGGCCTGCCGGTGGCGAAGCTCACCGCGAACTTCGACGTGCCGGTGCAGGGCGTGCTGAAGCGGCGCAAGGACACGCTGTCGCTCAAGGCGAACCTCGAGGGCGTGGACCTGGCCGGGGTGATGAAGCTGCTCGAGCGTCCGGAGCCGGTGAGCGGCACCGTGTCCGCCCAGCTCGTGGTGGACGGCACCGCGAAGGACCCGCGCCTGGACTTCGTGTTGCTCGGCCAGCAGGTGAACTACAGCGCGCCGCCCCCGGGCTTCGCCCTGAAGGCCCCGCTGGACTTCGAGCTGCGCGCGGCCTCCGACAAGGAGGACGGCACGCTGGACGCGCGCCTGGACGTGCGCGGCCTGGGCACCCAGCAGACCTACGTGGTGCTGCGCACGCCCTTCACGGTGGGCGGGATGATGGCGCGGCCGCCGCAAGCCGAGGACCTCCTCTCCGCGTCGGTGGACCTGGAGGCCCGCGTGGCGGAGCTGCCCCTGGCCCAGTTCGAGGGCGTGGGCGGACTGCAGAAGCCCGGCGGCAACGTGTCGGTGCAGCTCAACCTCACCGGCTCCGCGCTGGTGCCCCAGGCGCGCCTGAGCGTGCTGGGCGTGGGGCTCACCGCGTACGGGCTGCCGCCGATGAACAGCCAGCTGGGCGTGGTGGGTGACGACCAGGACGTGCGCGTGACGCTGGCCGCGCAGCGCGAGGACGGGCCCCTGGCGCAGCTGGACCTCACGCTGGACGCGCCGCTGGGCGCGCTGCAGGACCAGGAGGTCTACGGACACATCCCCTTCCAGCTCAAGGGCCGGCTGGGCCCGGTGTCGCTGCAGCAGCTACCCGGCGTGGCCAAGGCGCGCGCCACGGGTGAGCGCGCGCAGCGGACGGGCGCGCCGTCGTCCCAGAAGGGCCTGCAGGGCGAGCTGGCGGTGGAGCTGGCCGCGCGAGGCACGCTGGACGCGCCGCGCATGGAGCTGACCGCCGGCGTGCAGAAGCTGGGCATGGGCGCGCTGGCGCTGGGGCAGGCGCGGTTGCAGTACGGCTACCAGGACGCGCGCTCCAAGTTCGACGTGCTGCTCACCGCGCCGTCGGGCGGCACCATGATGGTGGACGGCGGCCTGGAGCTGGACGTGTCGCTGCCCGCGATTCGCCGCGGCCTGGACACCTCGCGCGCGCCCATGGAGGTGACGCTGCAGGCGAAGGACTTCGACCCGTCGTTCCTGTCCGGCGCGGCGGAGATGCTGCGCAGCATCGGCGGCTTGATTCAAGCGGACGCGAAGCTCGCGGGCACGCTCGCGGTGCCCACCTTCCAGGGGTCGATGAAGTGGAAGGACGGCAAGCTCGCGCTGATGGGGCTGGGCGAGTACCGCGACATCCAGCTGGCGCTGGAGGCCAGCCAGGAGCGCCTGGCCATCAACACGCTGTCCATGAAGGCCGGCGGCGGCACCGTCTGGCTGGACGCGCCGCTGACGGCCACGCGCAACCCCCGGGGCGAGTACGAGCTGACCAGCCCCCAGGACAACCCCTACCCGCTGCGCGCCCGCGACTTCCCCATCGTCTTCGACGACCAGCTGATGGCGGTGCTGAGCCTGCGCGCGAAGGTGGAGGGCACCCTCTCCGAGCGGCTGGTCAACCTGCGCAACGTCTCCGTGCCGGAGGCCACCGTCGAGCTGCCCGAGGCCAAGCGCAAGGACCTCCAGGACCTGGAGCGCCCCGGCGACGTGGTGCTCGTGCGCAACGGTCAGCCCATCGAGCGGCGCAAGCGCAAGCAGCCCCAGCAGCCCTCGCCCGGAGACCCCGAGCCCGAGGTCGCCGCGGGTCCGTCCACGGAGCCTCCGACGCCCGCCGACGCGGAGGAGGACCTGGAGACGGGCGACGAGCCGAAGCCCCAGCGCGCGTACTGGGTGAACGTGAACGCGCCGCGAAACATCTGGGTGAAGGGCAGCGACCTCAACGTGGAGCTGGGTCTGTCGGAGGACTTCCGCGTCGAGTACACCGACGTGGCGCGCCTCTTCGGACAGGTGCGCGTGCTGCGCGGCCGCGTGGACGTGCTGGGCCGCCGCTTCGACGTGCAGCGCGACAGCCTGGTGAGCTTCACCGGCCCGCCCACCGTCCCGTACATCAACGTCACCGCGGAGCACCGCGCCGAGAGCTCCAACATCACGGTGTACGTCACCATCCGGGGCCAGGGCCGCGACATCACCCTGAAGCCCACGAGCGAGCCGCCCCTGCCCGAGTCCGAAATCTACACGCTGCTCGCCACCGGCCGGCGCACGCTGGAGCGAGGCTCCGGCGCGTCCATGACGGCCAGCGCGCAGGCGGCCTCCGTGGTGGGCTCGCTCGTCGCCAACGAGGCGCGCAAGGCGCTGGCCGCGAAGCTGCCGCTGGACGTGCTGTCGATTGAAGCCGGCGGCGCGGGCATCGCCGGCACCAAGCTGGAGGTGGGCACCTACGTCACCGACAAAATCTACGTCGGCTACACCGGACGCGTGGGCGCCAACATCCAGCAGGGAGAGAACTCCAACGCGGTCCGCTTCGAGTACCAGTTCGGACCGCGCTGGAGCCTGGAAGGACAGTACGGCGACGCCCGCTCGGGCGGCCTCGACCTCATCTGGACCAACGAGTACTGAGGGCCGCCCTCCAAGCGCGAGGGGGCTACAGCCAGTACATCTCGAAGCACGCGCCCACCGGGCCCGCGCCGCTGTCGGGCGCCATGGGCGAGCTCACCCACGCGCCGCCCACGCCGCACTGGCTCCACTGCTGGTTCGACGAGGACTGCACGCAGGTGCGCGCGGGAACCGAGCGGCCCAGCGTGGCGGACGAGCACCACGGCCACGCCTGGGTGCAGTTGGTGGGGCGCGTGGTGCTGCCCGCGGTGAAGACGCCGGAGACGCACTGGCGCCACATCGCATCGGACGAGCTCTGCACGCAGCCGAGCTCCGGCACCGTCGTGCCCGCCGTCTCCGACACGCAGCCCGTGGACGTCGGGGCCCCCCAGTTGAAGCCGCCATCTGCGTACCGGTGGTAGATGACCGACACCAACGACGAGCCGCCCACCGTCGTGCGGCCACACTGCGTCGCGTACGCGCCCACCCAGGGCGTGTACGTGTAGAGCGCCGCGGTGGCCTTGTTGGTCGGCTTCACCGAGCACGGGTCCAACGTCGCCTTCGTCGTGCCCACCTTCCAGCCGGACACGGTGGCCCGCCCCGCGTCCAGGTCCGTGAAGTAGCCGCGCAGCTTCTTCGCCGAGCAATCAATCTGCTTGCCGAAGCCCACGTATTGCGCGTCACACCCGCTGCTGTCGGGACAACCACAGCCGGTCGCCTTGCTCAGGTTGTTGGAGGTGCCGCTCTGCACCAGGCTGGACTCCACCTGGATGCGCGCGAGCATGTACAGCGGGCTGATGCCGAACGCCTTGGAGCGCTCGACGATGAGCGCCGCCGCCGTCTTGTTGCTGAAGGCCGGGTCCCGATAGGTGGCCAGGTACGAGCCCTGCTGCGTCAGGAAGGCCTGCACCTGCTCGGTCGTAATCCACTGGTGGCCCAGGAGGTTGTCGTCCTCCAGCAGCCGGTGCATGTCGTACTTCACCGTGGCTCGCTGCAACACCTGTCCGGTCAGCTCGTCGACGAACTCGTCCTGCTCCTCTTCGACAGGGCCACAGCCAACCGCCAACAGCGCGGGCACCATGAGCCACCACAGTCGCGTCTTCATCACGGCCTCGAGGGGAGATGCGCCGTGCCCGCGAGTGAAGCGCTCGCCTCCCAGCGGGCCCGGCAGGGGGGAGCCTTCTCGTCTACCCGGCCCCTGCCTCATGTCTCAAGAATTTCTTGAATTGAAGGAATGACAGATTATTGGCGCCGAGCTGGATGGGCGCCCGGAGCGCGGGTGCTGTCCTGGAGTCCAGGGGACTTGAGGCTCACGCGGCGCGTCGGGCTAGCGTCCTAGGCGTATGCACATGCCCTGCTCGATGTGGCTGAAGCGTCTGGTGGTGGTCAGCGTGTCCCTCGCGGTGCTGGGCGGTTGCTCCAGCTCGGACGACGACGGCAAGACACCCGCGGCGGATGGCGGGACGAACACTCCGGACGGCGGAGGCACCGCCAGCGGTGACTGCCTGGGAGAGACGTTCCTGGAGTCGCTGGGCGAGGACCGGCTGCTGGTGGGCGCGCAGATGGAGGACGACACCGCGGCCAGCGCGCCGTTCGACGTGCACTACCTGTACATCGCCAGCGGGCTGGTGGACTCGAACAACGTGTGCACGTCGTGCACGTCGGGCTGCAACGCGGGGGGAACATCCTGCGCGAATGGCGCGTGCGCGTGGTGGGGCTGCTGGCAGGACCTGTCGCAGCCGCCGGGGGACTACATCCGCGGCTTCGTGTCGCGGGCGGCGGGGCGGCAGCAGCTCCCGTTCATCACGTACTACCAGCAGCTGCTGGGCAGCGTGGGGCCCTCGGGTGAGGGCGAGCAGCAGCTCACGGCGCTCAACGACGCGGCGGTGATGCGGCGCTACTTCGCGGACTATCGCTTCACGCTGCAGCAGGTGGGCAGCGCGCGCGCCCTGCTCCACCTGGAGCCGGACCTGTGGGGCTATCTCCAGTTCTTCTCCAACGGCAATCCGGACTCGGTGCCCGCGCAGGTGGCGAGCGCGAACAACACGGACTGCGGAGGCATGGCGAACACCGCGTCGGGCCTGAGCCGCTGCATGATTGCGATGGCGCGCAAGTACGCGCCGAACGCGAAGGTGAGCCTGCACGCGAGCCCCTGGTCGACGCGCGTCGACGTGTACCTCAACACCAACGCGTCCTTCGACATCGCGGGCGAGGCGCGCAAGGTGGCCGACTTCCTGTCGAAGCTGGGCGCGGCGGACACGGACTTCATCGTCGTGGAGGCGTCGGACCGCGACGCGGGCTTCTACGACAGCATCGGCGAGGAGACGTGGTGGGACGTGGACAACCGCAAGCTGCCCCACTTCCGTCAGGCCTTCACCTGGGCCGCCGCCATCTCCGAGCGGCTGGGCAAGCCGAACTTCTGGTGGCAGCTGCCGGTGGGCAACATGAGCCTGCCGAACAGCAACACGCGCTGGAAGGACAACCGCGTGGACTACTTCTTCTCGCACACCGCGGAGCTGGCCGCCGCGCACTCCGTGGGCTTCTCCTTCGGCGCGGGTGAGGGCCGACAGACGTCGCCGGAGACCGACAACGGAAACCTGGCCAGCCGCGTCCGCGCGTACAAGCAGGCCGGTGGACAGGTGCCTTGCGTGAAGTAGCCGTCCGGACGGAGGCGGGACCGCGGTGACTCGCGGTCCCGCTCAGAACAGGCGTGAGTAGGTGGGCCTCGCGTCCGGCCGCGGCGTCCATCGCCGGCCGTCGCGAGGAAGCCAGAGCAGGTGGAAGCGCTCCGCGGGCCCTTCGTAGCGCACCGGGTGCTCGCCGCGCTCGAGCACAAGCTCCGCCTGCGTCACCCGCTGGCCGTCGATGAACAGCGCGCCCGTCTCGAGCACGGACGCGGGCTCGACGAAGTAGCGACCCTGACGCACGGCGAGGAAGCGGTCCTCCAGCCTGTCCCCGTTCTTCACGTCGTACCGCTGGCCCCAGAGGAACAGGTCCCCGTCGTACGGCTGGTAGTGCGTGTCGAGGAACCCGCGCAGCCCGGGCGGCAACCCGGACGTCCGCAGGTCATCCACGCGCAGCACGCAGCCCTTCTCCATCAGCGCCTCGGGCACCTCGCGCGCCAGCTGGTCCGGGATGGCGCCGCGCAGGTACGCGTCCGTGTAGAAGTAGAAGTGCGCGTGTGGCCGGCTCACGTAGCCACCGGAGTTGTCGTAGGCCACGTCCTCGGGCCCCGTGAGCGTGGCGATGCGCCCCAGCACCTCCCGCTGTCTGGCATTGCCGTCCCCGTCGAGCAGGGACTCCAGTCGCCACACCTGCAGGCAGACCAGCGCTCCCAATGCCACACCCAGCGCCACCCTCGCGCGCACGTGCTCGACGAGGAAGCCCACCCCACGCGCCATGAACGGCGCGAGCACGCCCAGCCAGGGCAGCAGGCTGTACGGGAAGGGCGCGCGCTGGAGCGCGTACGAGCCGAACGTCGCCACCACCGCGAGCAGCAACGGCAGGTCCGCGTCCGCCCAGCGCTCGGGGCCGGTGCTCCACCACCGCCTCACCGTCGCCGCCACGCCCAGCCCCGCCAGGCCGAAGAGCCACGGCTGCTCACGCAAGACCGGCCCCAGGTAGTCCCACGGCGAGAAGCCGGGATAGTGACGCTGGTGCTCGGCGGCCCACACGAAGCACCATTGCCACCACGCGCTCCACGACGCCGTCGCCGTGAGGTACGCCGCCACCGCCGCGAGCCCCACGCCCGCGCCCGCCAGGAACATCCCCGGCTGCGTCACCAGCGCGGGTGCACGTCCGCGCCGAACCATCAGGTCCACCGCGAGCGCCGCGCCCACCACCCCGCCGAAGAACAGCACCTTCTGCGAGGCCCACAGCGCGGCCACGTACGCCAGCCCCGCCACGAAGCCTGGCCACCGCGTCCCCGGCCGCACCGACAGCGCCGCGAGCACGCCCAGGAACAGCGCCGTGGATAGCGCATCCGGACGAATCTCCGTGGCGAAGCGCGTGAAGGGCACGCACGAGAGCAGCAGCAGCGGCCCCAGCCAGCGCACGACCGGGCCCTCGCGCCGGTTCAGCACCGCCACCGCGACACAGCTCCCCAACAGCGGCACCAGCATGGCCGCGCGCAACGCGAGCACGCCCCTGGGCGAGTCCCCCAGCAGCCAGAACAGCGGCGCCAGCGCCTGGTACACGAGCGGGAAGTGCACCTCGAAGAAGTCCCGGTAGGGCACCTGCCCCTTCGAGACGAGCCACGCCGCATGGGCATACTGGAACTCGTCGATGCTGAAGGCCTTGTGCAAGGCCAGCCGCGCGGCCAGCACCCCCAACCCCAGGAGTCCCAGCCCAAGTCCCACGCGCGTCCACCGTGCGTCCGTCATCGGCCGCCCTCTTACCCCGAATCCCTCCCACCTCCTGGGGTGGTCCTGACCGCATGAACCGAGCATCAACTTTTGATAGTAGGGAACTATTTTGACCCAGTTGTGCATCCCGCTCTTTCCGTGTATCTCGTCTTTACCCTGTGAGCTTCAAGGGGAGCGGGCCGCCCCCTCATCCCGTGACGACACCTCCAGGTCGGGGCGGCCCGCGTCATTTCGCAGAGGGGGAATCACCACATGTCTCAGCACCAGCCGTGGGGCGCCAGGCGCTCCGCGATTGCTCGTTCATGTCTTGGGGCCGTTGGAGCCGTGGCGTTGGTCTGGGGAGCCGTCGCGCCGGGGAGCGCGCAGGCCGCCCTCCAATATCCACCGATGGACCTCAACGCACACTGCGTCCAGCGCTATGGCTCGGGAGCGTTCGCCACGCTGACCGCGAACAATGCCTATGGCTGGTCTTGCTACAAGAATGGCCAGTACCTGGGAATGGACCTCAACCAGGCGTGCCAGACGCAGCACACGAATGGCTTCCAGGCCGCGTACCGCAACTTCAACGACGCCTATTCCTGGTACTGCCAGCTGCGCGCGAACTACACGTCGCAGAAGGGGCAGGTCCACTCGCTCTTCGTGTGGAAGGGGCAGTACGTCGCCCTGCGCACGCCGGACACCACCACCTGTGACGTGAATCGCATCAGCCTGCTGGTGGATGGGTTCGACCGGGGCTACCTCTTCTACAGCGACGTCACGGGCCGCACGCCCTCGCTGTTCCGCAACTACCAGGGCCTGGACAGCATGGCGGTGCTGCCGTCCGGCTACGTGACGGGCTGCCCGAGCGCGTCGGACCCGGCCTGCGGTGAGATTGCCCAGACGGGCATCGAGTTCAAGTACGACCTGTACAACGCGAACATCTGCACCGACGCCGCGCTGAGCCTGCACAACCAGGTGGGCTTCTACGAGCTGGGCCGCAACTTCTGGTTCTACAGCGGCCAGCTCTCGTCCACGAACAGCAACTACGCCCACGCGATGACGACGGGCTACGCGGTGCTGATGCGGTTCCTGTCCATGGAGTACACGGGGCTCGCCGTCTCCTCGAGCCACTCCACCCTCCACACCAACGTGAAGAAGCTGGTGGACACGTACGCGTCCGCCACGGTGGCGTGCGGCACGGCGGGGGCCACCAGCACGCCCACGCCCTCGAACAGCTCGCTCTGCTACAAGCACGACTGGACGAACACGCTCCTGGCCAACCAGGGCCTCAACGGGCTGGGGACCACGGACCTGTTCGCGTCCTTCGTGATGCGCCTCAAGCGCCAGCACAACTGGGCCTTCGTCTTCCAGCTCTGGCGCAAGGTGGGCGCGCTGAGCAGCGTGACGAGCCCGTACTCCTCGGCGGACAACTTCGTGCTCGCCGCCAGCCGCGCGGCGAACGTCAACCTGTCCGACGTGTTCGCGGACGCGTGGCGGTGGCCGCTGAGCAGCTCCATCCGCATCACCCTGCAGAACGAGTTCGGCAACCCGGTGAGCGCCGCGCCGTACCTGGTCCCGGACCCCTGAGGTCCAGCGGTGGGCGGTGCGTCTCGCCGCTCACCGGTCCAGTCGACGACGGGAGCGGGCGCGCGCGGCCTCCAGCGCCGAGTCCACGCCGCCCTCCCCTGATGGTTTCGCCCCGGAGGTGTCTGTCTTCGGCTCCGGGGTGCTCGAAGTGGACGTGGGCGACTCCAAGGCGCCCCGTGTGCTGTCGGGTGCGGGCATCGTCACGCCGGGAGCGGCCCCTCTCGGCGTGGCGGTGCCCTGTGACGTCGCGGTGGCCACGCGCTGCCGGGGCGCGGAGAGGAAGCGCCTCACGGCCACCTCGGAGAGCAACACCAGCATCGCCAGCGAGATGAGCCAGGGCGCCAGCGCGAGCTGGCCCTCGGACTCGGGGGCCTCGGCGAAGAGGCCCGTCATGGACAGCCGCTCCACGCCTCCGCCCACGGCGGCGAGGGCGCGCAATAGCTCCAGTCCCTCCTTCGGACTTCCTGGCTCGAACTCCGGGGCGTATGGCAGCGCGACGGGCGGTGCCCTCAAGGCGCGCGTGCCCACGCGGACCACCGGGTGCCACGTGCCGCTCCCCTCCAGCGGGAGCTCCGCCACCAGCCGGTCGTCGTCCTCCCAGCGCATGGGGACCTCCACCGGCTCCGACTTGCCATCGCCCGCGAGCAACATCATCGAGGGCAGCGTGCCGGGCAGCGGCGCCTCGGGAGGCAGGTCCAGCGTCACCCGCAGGAGGTGTCCGCGGCGCTCGGAGCGCACCACCGCCTCGCCCAGCGGAGACGCGCCCGCCAGCGTCCAGCGCACCATCGCCTCCAGCGTCGCGCGCAGCGAGGCCCACTGGCGCAGCTCTCCGGTGAACGGGCCGTCGACCTCGGCGGTGAAGGCCACGGTGCGGCCCGCGCCTCGGGGCCACATCGCGAGGACCGGGGCCGCGTGGGTGTCGAGCGTGCGCAGCGCCACGTTGGCTTGAGGGCGCAGGTACGTGAGGTTGTAGCCGCCCACCTGGGGCAGGCCCTCGGAGGGGAGCCGGCCCAGGAGCGGCAGGTCGGGCGCGGCCTCCATCGACACGGGCTCGTCGATGAACGTGGCCCGGGCGACCGCGAGCGTCTCCTGGCTGAAGATGCGCGGAAGGCTCATCGCATCCTCGGCGAAGTAGATGCGCCCGCCGCCGCGCTGGGCGACTTCCATGAGGAGCTTGGCGTCGGAGTCCTTCGGTGTGCCCAGGCCGATGACCGACACCGTCACCGACTTGGATTGGAGCTCCTCGAGCGTGCGCCGGAAGTCGTCGGGCTCCTCGGAGTCGGCCGCGTCAGAGAAAAGCAGCACGTGGCGCGTGGCCTTGTCGCTCTGGAGGATTTGCTTGCGGCCGGAACGCAGCGCCTCGCCCACGTAGATGCCGCCGCCTCCGCTGAAGCCCTGGGCGACCTTGTCGAAGGGCAGGCCCGCCTGGACCGAGCGCAGCGGGAAGATTTCGTGGGTCTCCGTGTCGATCATGTGCACGGAGGCCTCGTCCTGGGGGTTGAGCAGCGAGAGCGCGGCGACGACGCCCTCGGCGGCGACCTCCATCTTGGTGCGTCCGTCGGGCACGGTGACGCCCATGGAGCACGAGCAGTCCATCAGGATGCTGATGGCGATGGAGGCGCGGCGGACCTCCTCGCGCATCTCCAGCGACACGGGGAGCAGGGGCTCGATGGGCGAGCGACGGTAGCCGCCCTCGCCGAAGCTCTCGCGTCCGCCGGTCATCACGAGCCCGCCGCCGGCCTGCTCCACGTAGGACGCGAGCGCGTTGAGGCCCGGTTCGCCGAGCAGGTTCGCGTCCACGTTCTCGAGCACCACGCTGCCCACGCCGTCCAGGTCATCGAGGGACAGGCGGAAGGGGGCGCGGACATCGACGAGCAGGCCCGTGGCCTGGAGCGCCTGCGCGAGCGTGCCCTTGGGTTGGTGGGTGAGCAGCAGCACGCGGCCCGGGCCCTCGACGCGCAGCACCGCGAGGCCCTTGTCGTTCTCCACCACGCCGTCGCCGGGGACCTCCACGGTGAGCTGGTAGCGCGCGAGGCCGGGCTCCTCGATGAGGTCCCTGAGCGGCAGCACGTTGGGGCCGGGCAGGAAGTCGAAGGGACCTTTCACGAGCACGCGGCCGTTGCGCTCCAGGCGCACGGTGCCGGTGACGGCCGCCGAGGCGTACACCTGGGCGGAGAACTGGAAGGGCTCGCGCGCGGCCACGACGGTGGGCACGTCGAGCGAGACGACGGCGACGTCCAGCGCGGGCTCGGGCCGGGCGAGCTGTCGCCAGTCCACGGCGATGCCTCGGGCCGCGAGCCTGCGCGCCGCGCCTCGTGCATCCGTGCCGGTGGCGCGACCATCGGAGAGGACGAGCACGCGGCCGGTGCGCTCTTGCGGGATGAGGACATTGGCGGCGTCGAGCGCGGCGGACAGGTCCGACGCCTCGGCGTCCAACGGTCGGCTGAAGCCACCGAAAGCGCCGACCGAAGACAGGGGCTGTTCCACCCGGGCCTCGCGGCCGAAGGTGATGACGCCCACGCGGTCGCCCGGACGCCGCTGGGATTCCAGGTGCGAGACGAGCTCCTGGGCCGTGCGGTCCACGTCGCGAGGCATGGACGCGGAGCGGTCCACCACGACGACCACGTCACTGCCCGCGTCCTCGCGGCGGCAGCTCGGGCCGGACAGCGCGCCGACCACCAGCACGAGCAGCGTGGCGCGCAGCCACATCGGCGGACCGGGCCTGCGGCCGTACTTCCACAGGAAGAGGCCGAGCGGGATGAGCAGCATCCACGCCTGCGGGAGCGCGAAGGTCATGACACCCGCCTCGTGACATAGAAGTCGCCCATCAGCGCGAGCAGGAGCAGCACCAGCGGCCAGCGCATCCGCTCGGAGGCCCCCGCTGCATCCTCGTCCTCACCGGACTCACGCGGGGGGATGTCCACGCTGCCGCGCCCGCGCAGGTCCGACTCGCGCGCATCCATCGTCAGCACCACCGCGGCGTCGACGACTTCACCGTCGCGCTCCAGTTCGTAGCGTCCAGGCGAGGAAGGCGGAGGCAGGCTCACCGCGCCCGCGCCGAACACGGGCTTCTCCCCCTCCGGCCCCACCAGCGTGTAGCGCTCGCCGGGCAGCGTCACCACCTGGAGCGGCTCGCCCAGCGAGAGCTGCCTTCGCGCGAAGCCCTCCCGCGAGCGACGCGCCTCGCGCACCACGTTGCCCAGTAACACCGGCCACGCGGACACACGCTGAACATTGGAGCGGGCCAGGTCCACGTTGAGGTGCACACGTCCGTCCTCTCCCTCCGACACCAGCACCGCTTCCCCCGCGGTGATGAGCGGACGCCCGGGCGGGTTCTCCCCCGCGGACCAACGCACACCCGCGAGCTGCACGTCGTCGAGCAAGGGGTGCCCCTTCTCGGAGAAGAACGGACCCACGAAGGTCCGGGGCTTACCCGTCGCCCCCACGGTCACCCGTGCATCCGTGCCTTGCGGACCGATGAGCAACACGTCCTCCGCCGCGGCCTCGCGCGACAGGTCCGGGATGGCCGAGACGAAGCGCTCCAGCGCGCCCCGCTCCAGCGGCCCCAGCCCCTGCGCCAGGCGCACCGCGAGCGGCCGCGCCGACGACACGGGCAGCTTCGCCCGGTTGTCCTCCGGCAGTGCGTCCGGAGCGATGAAGACGCTCACCTCGCCCGCGTCCTGGAACGTGACGCGCACCGTGGCCGTCTCCCCATCCTTGAACGACACCGTCTCCGCGCGCGACGTCCCCTGCTTCGCGCCCGCCCCAGGCTGCGCGGTCATCCGCACCGACACCGAGTCCGGCCCCACACCGAAGCGCGCCACCCGCAGCGTCACCGTCGACGTACCGCCTTCGTCCTTCCGCTGCGCGGAGACGAGCGCCACGTTGTCGCGCGCCGTGCCCAGCGCTGTCCACCGCACCGGCGCGGGCACCACGAGCCCCTCGGCCGGCGGCGCATCGGTGAAGAAGTCCACGTGCTTGCCCGGCCCCGCGAGTTCCTGTGCCCACAACAACGTGGGGATGGGGTCATGGTCCGCGCCCAGCGCATTGAAGGACTCCAGCGCGGCCAACGCCCGCGAAGGCTCCGCCTCCGGCCCCGCGAGCACTCGGGGCGTCATGCCCGTCGCCAGCACTGTCACCCGCGTGGCCTTCGCGGTCTCCACCCGACGCGCGGCCTCGCGGCGCACCAACTCCAGCACCGTCACGTTGTCCGGCCCCCGCGCGGACATGGACAGGCTCCCATCCACCACGAGCACCAGGTGTCGGCTCCGAGCCGACTCACCCAGTCGCACGTCCGCCAGATACAGCGCCGCGGCGATGACCGCGAGCACCTCCAGCAGCAGCGACACCTCCCGCGTGAAGCGCTCCCAGCGAGGCCCCGCCTCGGCGCGAGGGCTCGGCGTACGCCACAGGAACAGCGCGCTCACCACCACCGGCTTCTGCCGCCGCCGCAGGAAGTACGCCGCCACCAACGGCACCAGCGCGCCCAGGGCCAGCAAGCCCCACGGGAAGCCGAAGCTCACGCGCCACCTCCCGCCACGAAGAGCGGATGCAGCGGCCCCGCCACCAGCGCGGCCAGCGACTCCGTGGCAGGCGCCGTCACCAACAGCCCACGCGCACGCAGCGCCGCGCCCCGCAGCAATCTCTGATGCTCCTCGAAGCGCCGCGCATATGCCGCCAGCACGTCCTCCGTCAGCAGCTCCTCCAACGCCGCGCCGCTCTCCGAGTCCACCAACCTGGCGCCCTCACCTCCCGAAGGCGAAAGGTCCTCCTCATCCAACACCTGCACCAGGAAGCACCCCGCCGCCCCACGCGTCAGCCGGGACACCAGCGCGGGCAGGTCCGCCTCGAACAGGAAGTCACTCACCACCACGCGCAGCCCACAGGGCCGGGGCGGAGGCAGTCGCCCCAGCGCCGTCGCCAGGTCATCCCGCGCGTCGAACTCGAGCGCCCGCAGCACCGCCCGACACCCCGCCCCCTGCATCCGCTCCGCGCGGACCGCCGTGGTCAGCAGCGTCGGGCTCAACCCCTGCCGCGCCGCCACCTCGCACACCAGCAGCGCCAGCTCCTTCGCGCACGCGGCCTTGCGCGGCGACAGCGCCATGGAGCGAGAGCCATCCACCACCACCTCCACCCGGGGCGACACCTCGTCCTGCCGCACCCGGAGGATGAGCTCATCGGTCCGCGCCACCGCGTTCCAGTCGAGCTGCCGCAGGTCATCTCCCGGCTGATACGCCCGGAAGTCATGCAGCTCCAACGAGCTGCCCATCGACGACGCGCGCACCTCGCCCACCCGGCCCCGGTGCGGCCCTCGCGGCAGCGCCAGCGCGAGCCCCGGGGCCAGCCGCCCCACCGCCGCTTCGTCCATGGGAGCGGGCCCGCTCACAGCCGATGGGCCCGCTTCTCACGCTCGGTCAGCACCCGGTCGGCCAGGAACGCGCACAGCAGCGCCAGCCCGCCCAGGAAGCCCACCATGGCCCAGGACATCTCGGGCAGCCCCGTGGAGTAGTCATGCGACGAGAAGTTGGCCACCCCCACCACCGGGTTCAGGAGGTTGATCAACGAATCGCCCGCCTCCAGCCCCACCACCTCCGCGAAGAGCGGCGGCAGGCCCGCGGCCATACCCACCGTCGCCACGAAGAGCAGCCGCACCGCCGCGGGCGAGGAGAACCGGTCCGACTTCGACATCCGCCCCAACAGCAACGCCAGCGACAGGTAGAGGACCGAGTACGCCGGCATCACCGCCATCACCATGCGGAACGGCTCGCTGCGCGACGAGGTGTGCTCGGAGAAGAGCGCCGCCAGGAACCACGCGACGTTCCAGCCCACCAACAGCAACACCGCCAGCCGGAAGCCCCGCAGCGCCCCCGGCCGCATCAGCGACCAGGGGCCCGTGTCCGCTCGCAGCGCGCGCGCCTGTCCATCCACGTCCGAGGCCATGAACAGGCTCACCAGCGTCAGGTGCACCGTCCCCAGCGTGGCGAACACCTCCGTCACCACGTGCTTCTTGTCATCCACCCACCAGAGCACCAGGCCCGCGAGCAGGGCCACCCCCATCTGCGCCGCCACCGCCCGACGCGGGCCGCGCGTGTAGTCCTCCGTGGACAAGGACAGCCGCGACGCGGCCACCTCGAACAACAGCCACCCGTCCAGGAGCATCAACCCCAGACAGATGCTCATCGCGAGCAACACCCCGTCCGTGTGCAGCAGCCGGTCCGCCGCGTCCGTCAGCGCGCTGGCGATGCCGAGCGCCATCGCGAACGCGAGGCCCAACGCGCCCAGCACCACGAAGTGCACCAGGCCCCGCCCCATCCGGCTGTCCGCCAGCGTCGCCGCGCACACCGCCACCACCGTGAGGAACACGAGCCACGCCGCGCTCAACCCCAACACCACCAGGATGGTCGGCAGCGCGATGCCGTTGAGGTAGTAGCTGAAGAGCAGGAAGGGCCCCACCGCCGAGGCATACAGCGCCGCCTGCACCAGGAACGACAGCACCTTGCCCCGTAGAATCCTCCGAGGCCCCAGCCCCGTGAGCACCAGCAGCACCCACGTGTCGTCCTCGCGCTCCCGCGCCAGCGAGCGGTACGCGCTGTACGGAATCACGAAGAAGTGCACCACCGCCAGGCACACGAAGAACGCGAAGAAGTACGTCTGCCCGAACTGGGAGAACGCCGCGTCCCGCGTCTGCACGAAGGCCACCAGCGCCAGCACCACGCACGACAGCAGCATCAACCCGAAGCACGCCCAGAAGATGCGCGTGCGGAAGCCCTGACGGACCTCCTTCACCACCAGCGGGTTGAGCCGATCCCCCCACCGCGCCTGGAAGCCGCCGCCGCTCGCGGACACCGCGCCACCGGTCGGCTCCGCCACGGGCGCCCCCGAGGTCGTCTCCATGGGCGCGCTCACGCGAGCCTCCCCTTCGTCACCGTCATGAAGGCATCCTCGAGGTTGCGCTCACGCATGCCGAACGCGCACACCGGCAGGCCCGCCGTCACCAGCACCGCCAGGAGCGCCGCCGACGCCACGTCCGCGCCCGTGCCGGGCTCCAGCTCCAGACTCACCCGCAGGGACTCGCCCTCCTTCGACACCCGCGACACCCGGGGCTGCTCCAGCAGGAGCCGCTCCGCGCGCGACCACGCACCTTCCGACTCCGGCCCCGCCGCCAGGCGCACCGTCAGCTCCACCGAGGCGAGGTTCGTGTCCTGCTGGAGCAGGTCCTCCACCTTGCCCGTGGCCAGCAGGCGCCCCTGCTCGATGATGGCGCACGTGTCGCAGATTTCAGCCAGCTCCGTGAGGATGTGGCTGGAGATGATGACCGCCTTGCCCTGGTCCGCCAGCGCCCGCAGCAGCTCGCGCAGCTCGATGCGCGCCCGGGGGTCCAGGCCATCCGCCGGCTCGTCCAACAAGAGCAGCCGCGGGTCGTGCAACAGCGTGCGCCCCAACGCCACGCGCTGCCGCATTCCCTTGGACAGCGCGGTGGTGAGCTTGTCCGCGAGCGGCCCCAGCCCCGTGAAGCCCATCACCGACTCCACGCGCTGGCGCCGCTTCGCGCCCGTCAGCCCATAGGCGCGCGCGAAGAAGTCCAGGAACTCGAAGACGGTGACGTCGTCATAGGTGCCATACCGGTCCGGCATGTAGCCGATGAGCGGCCGCACCTTGTCCGGCGTGTCCACCAGTGAGTGGCCCCCGAGCAGCACCTCGCCGGACGTGGGTGCGTCCAGCGTCGCCAGGATGCGCAGCGTGGTGCTCTTGCCCGCGCCGTTCGGACCGATGAACCCCAGGATGCTGCCCGCCTCCAGTTGGAAGGACACGTCGTCCACCGCCCGCAGGGCGCCGTAGTCGCGCCTGAGGCCCTTCACCTCCAGCAACGCGCTCATGGCCTCACCTCGCCCCGAATCAGATGCACGCTCGCCTCCACCTCCGCGCTCAAGGCGCTGGTGGGCAACGGGCCCGGGCCACTCGTGCGCACGACGAACTCCTTGTCCTTCAGCTCCCTGCGGAAGAGCGGCAGCGCGGCCTGCAGGCGGTACTGGGCCGAGGAGGGCATGCCCACCTCCACCAGGGTGTCCGCCGCGTTGGCCTGCGAGGGCCCCGGGTCCGGCTCCGCGGCCCCCAGCGCGCCCTCCTCGCCATCCGCCAGCCGGGGCAGCCGGCGCACCTGACCGTTCCAGCGCAGGACGCCTTCCTCCACGACGACGCCCAGCGCGTTCTGGACCTTGGGTTCTCCGCCCGTCTCCACCAGCACCAGTCGGGCGCGCGAGGGGACCACCGCGAGCTCTCCCCACTCGCGATAGGTGCGCGGTGGCAGGAAGCCATCTCCCACGGTGAGCCCGCCCGTCCAGTCCAGGTCGGCCATCAGGTCCTCCGTGTCGTGCGGAGCGATGAGCACGCTCGACGAGGGCAGACGCAGCGGCTCGGGTGACAGGTTCGCGTACCAGCCCGACAACCCCACCGTCACCGCGCGGGCCCGGGCGCCATCCAGGTACGTCAGGCTGTAGCGTGCCGTGTGCACCGCGAAGCCGTCCACCAGCACGGACCAGGCGATGAGCACCAGGCACGTCACCAGCGACACGGCGGGCACCGCGATGAGCACCGCCACCGGGCCCCGGCGCTTCGTCAGCCACCAGGCCCCGGGCCCCACCAGCAGCGCGAACGCCGTCATCAGGAGCAGGAACGGCCCCACCGGCGCGCGGGCGGTGCCCAGCAGCGGCGCCTCGTCGTCACCGAACGACACCTTCGACGCCCACCGCGAGCGCAGCCCCTGCGGGCGCGTCTTGCCCCGGTTGTCATCCGTGAGGGTCGACAGCTCCGACTGAATCTTGTGCCGACACGTGGCCGCGGAGTTGTCGCAGGTCCACACGCCGCCGAAGGCGTAGGGCCCGTCCTGGAGCGGGACGGACTGGAGCAGCTGCAGCCGCTCGCGCAAGTCCCTCGGAGGGTTGGCGACGACGAGCCGGCCTCCCGACAGCGCATAGGACTCCAGCACGGCCCACACATCCGCGGGGACCTTCGTCGCCGTCTCGGTGAGGACCACCATCTCGAAGCCCGCGTAGGCCGCCAGCTCGCGCGGCGCCTCTTGCGCGTCGATGAAGCGCACGGAGAACAGCGGGTCCTCCTGCTCCGGCGTCTTGGTCAGGCCCGTGACGGCCTCGAAGGACTCGCTGTTGCCCACCACCAGCACGGGCTCGAAGCGGTCGTTGTCGGGGAACAGGTGCTCGGTGATGGGCGGCAGGCCGGGGACCTCGACGGTCAGCGCGCCGGAGTGCCAGGCCACGGGCGCCATCAACCAGGTGACGAGCCGCTGGCGAGGCGCCAGCTCCACGGTGCGCTCGACGGCGTGCGTGACGTCGCCGTAGGAGGGTCGGAAGGACAGGTGCACCGGGTGCGGCTGGGCGTCGCCGTTGTGGAGGGTCACCTCCGCCGCCCAGTAGCCGCGCTGGGGCTTGAGCGAGCCCCGGCGCACCGTGACGCGCAGGTAGTCCTGGGCGAGCGAGTCCACCGAGCCGCTCGCATCGCGGTAGCCGGTAGGCGCCTTCACGGCCGTGGCGGCGGTGGCGACGTCCACGGGAGCGGCCGCCTCGACGACCGGCGGCGGGGTCCCCAGGAGCAGCCACACCGACAGCACCACGACGCTAGTCACGCGGCACCTCGGGCACGGCCTGCAGCAGCGCGCCCACCACGTCCGACGCGGACACCTTCTCCAGCGAGGCCTCGTACGCGAGCACCAGCCGGTGGTTGAGCGCGGCGGGGGCGGCGGCCACCACGTCGTCGAAGCCGACGTTGGGCCGGCCGTGCATCAAGGCCCGCGCGCGTCCGGCCGCCGCGAGCGCGAGCGCGGCGCGGGGGCTCGCGCCATAACGCACGAAGCGGCGGACGGCCTCGGGCGCGGAGGCCTGGCGCGGGTCGCTCGCCTCCACCAGCCGCCCGATGAAGTCCGCCACCGGGCCGGGCAGGTGGACGCGGTCCACGGCGGCAAACAGGCGCGCGAGCCCGTCCGCGTCGAGCACGGGGGACAGCTCCGGCGGCGCGCCGCGCACGCGCGTGGTGAGCAGCGCGCGCAGCGTCTTGGCGCCCACGGGGGGCACCTGGATGCGGAAGAGGAAGCGGTCGAGCTGGGCCTCGGGCAGGGGATAGGTGCCCTCCAGCTCGATGGGGTTCTGCGTGGCGAGCACGAAGAACGGGTCCGGCAGCGCGCGCGTCTGGCCGAGCACCGTCACGCGGCGCTCCTGCATGGCCTCCAGCAGCGCGGCCTGCGTCTTCGGGCTGGAGCGGTTGATTTCATCCGCGAGCACGAGGCTGGCGAACAGCGGGCCCTCGCGGAAGACGAAGTCGCGGCGGCCCTCGCCCTCCAGCACGTAGGTGCCGGTGATGTCGCCGGGCAGGAGGTCCGGGGTGAACTGGATGCGGCGGAAGGGCAGCGCGAGCAGCTTCGCCAGCGACTTGCACAGCTCCGTCTTGCCCAGGCCGGGCAGGCCCTCGAGCAGCACGTGTCCGCGCGCGAGCACCGCCATGACGACCTGCTCGACGACGGTCTGCTGGTCCAGCATGACGGTGTCGAGCCGGGCCTTGAGCTGGTTCGCCACCTCCGCCGCCCCCTGCGCCTCGGCGGGACTGAGAAGTTCCGCTGCCACGTGTGTTCTCCCCTTCCGGACTACTCTCCACCAAAGTACCGCTTCACGAGGTCGCGGTTGCGCGGCAGCAGCGGCTGTCCGCCGGTCCCCGCCGCCGCGTCGCCCTGAGCGCTGGTCCCCTGACCGCGCGCCGCGCCCCGGGCCCCCGTGCCTCGCCGAGGGTCCGCCGCCTCGAGCCCCCACAGCTCACCGGCCTCGCCGCCGTGTCCCTCCGGAAGCGGCTCGAACGCGAGCCGGTCCGGGTCCATCTCCGCCGCGCCCCCGAAGACGAGCGGATTCGAGCCGCCCCCTTCCGAGGGAGCCCCCGAGCCCGCGCCCTGGCGCACCGCACGGCTCGCGTGGCCCTGGCTGTTGCCGCGCCCGCCGCCCTGGCCTTCGCCGCCCTCCTGCCCCTCGCCGCCTTCCTGCCCTTCACCGCCCTCCTGCCCCTCGCCGCCTTGTCCCTGGCCCGATTGCTGGCGATTTCCTTCCTGCCGCCCACTCGAGCCTTGTCGAGGACGCGAGCGTTGACTGCGGGCCTGCGCGCCCTGCCCCTCACGCGGCTCGAAGCGCTGGGCGAGCGACTGCCTTCGACGCTCCAGCGACTGGCGCAGTTCCGAGATCTGGTCCACCGAACCGGAGGACTGGGCACGCGCCTGCTCCTGGCGCGAAGCGCCCTGCTGACCTTCGCTCGGATTGCCGCCTTGCTGTCCCGCGTTCGCCTGGCCCTGCTCGCCGCCCTGTTGTCCCGCGTTCGCCTGGCCCTGCTCACCGCCCTGTTGCCCCGAGTTCGACGCGCCCTGCTCGCCGCCCTGTTGTCCGGAGTTCGAGGCGCCCTGCTCCGAGCCCTGCTGCCCGTTCTCGGAGCCCTCTTGCGCCGAGCCCTCCGCGCCCGCGGACTGGAGCGCCATGAGCGCGCGCTCGAGGGCCTCGCGCTCACGGGACGCGGACTCCGCGCCCCCCGCGGCGCCGAGCGCATCCTCCAGCTCACGCGCGGCCTCGGAGGCCTGGGCCAGCTCGGCGGCGGCCTCGGCGGCGCGCTCGGCGAGTCGACGCTCCATCGAGTCGGCGGCCTCCCAGTCACCCGAGTCGAAGCGGCCCGAAGCGACCTCCTCGGACAGGCGACGCAGCTCGTCCTCCACGGCCTCGCCCAGGGGCTCCTCGCGGGCCAGGGCCTCGGCC
Organism: Myxococcus sp. AS-1-15; assembly: GCF_020037055.1. Classification (NCBI taxonomy): domain Bacteria; kingdom Pseudomonadati; phylum Myxococcota; class Myxococcia; order Myxococcales; family Myxococcaceae; genus Myxococcus; species Myxococcus sp. AS-1-15. The sequence goes on from NZ_JAIQDF010000003.1 coordinate 252,896, forward strand.
TGTGCCTTCACCGCGTCCACCTTCGCCGCGGCGGCGGCATGGACACCCCGGGACGCGCGCGGTGCGGGCAACGGCATCAGGAAGCCAATGAGGGCGAACACCAGCGCGCCGGCGAGCGCCGCCACGGGGCGCCGCCACTTCAGCTGCGGAGGCTTCACCTCGCGGGCGAGCTGATTGACGGAGAGCTCCCACTCCCCCACGGGGCGCTCCAGCCGGGTGAGCAGCAACCCGCCCGCGTTGGCCGAGCGGTCCGCGAGCACGGCCGCATGCTCGAGCGAGACATGGCGCGCGCGGGCACGTCGCCACCACCATGCGAGGCCCGCGAGCACGAGCGGCGGCAGGGCCCAGACGCACTGCTGGCGCAACAGGAGCCGGGCCAGCACGCAGGCGGTGCTGGTGGCCCAGAGGGGAGCGAGGCCGGCCTCCGCCCACGCGAGGGCATTGAGGCGTCGCTGGACGCGGCGCACCGGAGCAAGCACCAGAGCCTGGAGGCGGCGTTCTTCGCTGGCGGCCATGAGGAAGGACCAGTGTCGGACACTCGGGGTGCCCGGACAAGCCGCTCGGTGTCGAGCGTCGGCGGGGGCAGGTGGGCGGCGTTCGTGTCGACCTGAACGGTCGCCTGCTCTCGAAGGACGGGAAAACACCCGGGCACTGCCCTGAACTGAACGGGGGGCGACAAGGTGGGCTTTGCCTCCCGCCGCGACGCGCTGTCGGAATGCGACGCATCGCGAAGCATCCGCTTTCCGGGGGGAATCCATGTCGACGCGAGAGACGAAATCGAACGAGGTGCGCCAGCCGCGCAAGGACTTCAGCGAGACGGCGTGCAGGGCCCGAGGCAACGAGGTGGCTCGGCGCACCGCGCGCTCGCGCTCGGCGCCGGAGTTGTTCGGACCGGCGGAGCAGCTCCAGGTCCCGGGCGAGCTCACGGCCTTCGTTCCGATGGAGGCACAGCCGGAGCCGTCATGGCGTCCGGGCATGGGCGTGATTCCGTACGACGGCGGCGCGACGTTCCGCGTGTGGGCGCCGCATGCGCAGCGCGTACAGGTGGTGGGGGACTTCAGTCACTGGCACGCGGTGGAGCTGGCGCGCGAGCCCTCGGGCAACTTCTCCCGGGACATCCAGGGGGCGTACAACGGACAGCAGTACCAGTACATCGTGCAGGGCCGTTATGGCGACTGGCGCTGGCGCAACGACCCGAGGGCCGCGGACGTCACGCACTCCACGGGCAACAGCGTCATCCTGGACCACCGTGACTTCGTGTGGCGGTACGACGGGCACTTCCAGATGCCCGCGCGGCACGAGGCGGTCATCTACGAGCTGCACATCGGCACGTTCCACGACTCACCGGGCTGGGGGCCGGGGCACTGGTTGAGCGCCATCGACAAGCTCGACTACCTGAGGGATTTGGGCGTGAACCTGGTGGAGCTGATGCCCTCGGCGGAGTTCGCGGGGGACTTCTCGTGGGGCTACAACCCGACGTTCCCGTTCGCGCCGGAGAGCACGTATGGCGCGCCGAACGACCTGAAGCGCTTCGTGGACGAGGCGCACCGGCGCGGCATCGGCGTCATCATGGACGTGGTCTACAACCACCTGGGGCCCAGTGACTTGCCGCACTGGGACTTCGATGGAGAGACGTTCGGCCGAGGGGGCGTGTACTTCTACGCGGACTGGCGCGCGAGCACGCCGTGGGGGGACACGCGTCCGGACTACGGGCGTCACGAGGTGCGCGACTACCTGCGTGACAACGCGCTGATGTGGCTGCGCGAGTACCACATGGATGGCTTGCGCGTGGACGCGACGAAGGAGATTCGCACCACGAGCGGCGTGGACAATCCGGCGGGCTGGGACCTGCTGCGCTCGATTACGGAGGCGGTGAAGCGCGAGTTCCCGTGGAAGCTGCTCATCGCGGAGGACATGGCGGCGGACCCGGCGGTGACGCATCCGCAGGGGGCGGGGTTCGACGCGCAGTGGGACGCGGCCTTCGTGCACCCGGTGCGCGCCGCGCTCACGGCGCCGTTCGACGAGTGGCGGGACTTGAGCGCGGTCCGGGACGCGCTGTACTTCCGCTACAACGGCCAGTCGATGCAGCGGGTCATCTTCACGGAGAGCCACGACGAGGTGGCGAACGGCCGCAGCCGGTTGCCCACGGAGGTGTCGCCGTACAACCCCGGGGACGTGCTGGCGAAGAAGAAGGCGTTGCTGGGCGCGGCGCTGACGCTGACGGCGCCGGGGATTCCGATGTTGTTCATGGGGCAGGAGTTCCTGGAGGACGGGCACTTCGATGATGGGGACCCGCTGGACTGGAACAAGTCGGACTGGTTCGGGGGAATCCTCCAGGCGCATCGGGACCTCATCCGCCTGCGGCGCAACTGGCACGACACGAGCGCGGGGCTGCGGGGCGAGGGCGTCAACGTCTTCCACCTGAACCACGACGACAAGGTGCTCGCGTTCCACCGGTGGCAGCACGGGGGAGCGGGTGACGACGTGGTGGTCATCGTGAACCTGGGGCACCGGACGTTCAGCGGGTACGAGCTGGGCCTGCCCTCGGATGGACTGTGGCGGGTGCGGTTCAACAGCGACTGGCAGGGCTACTCCCCGGACTTCGGTGGCACGCACGTGCACGACTTCTGGAGCACGTGGGGAGAGCGGGATGGAATGCCCGCGCGCGGAGCTGTGTCCCTGGGCGCGTACAGCGCGGTGATTCTCTCCAGGGACCGCTGGTAGCCTGCGGGCGGATGCTGCTCGCCCGACCTCCTGACCTCGCGCCTCGCGCTCCGTGGCCGGACATGCCCCTGGTGGTGTGGCCGGCCGCGCTCGCCATGTGGGGCCCCGGGGACATGTCGTCGAAGCACGCCCACCACGCGATGCACCTCATGCTGTGCCGCACGGGCACGCTCTCCATCCGAGTGGACTCGGCCAGGAAGGACACGCGCGCGGCCGGAGTCCTCGTGGGGCCCGATGTCCCACACGCGCTCGATGCCCGAGGCACGGAGGTCGTCCTCCTCTTCGTCGAGCCCGAGAGCCATGACGGTCTGCGCCTCCGCGCGTCCCTCACCGAATCCGTCCGACTCTTCGACGAGGCCGCGCGCGACGCCCTGCTCGCCAGTCTGCCGCGCGCGGGGCCCATTCCCCACGCGGACATCGGCCCGTGGATGGAGTCCACGCTGGAAGCCCTCGCCGGCCCCAGCACCACCAGCGCCCCTCGCATGCACCCGCGCGTGCGCAAGCTCCTGCGCCACCTGCGCGCCGACCCCGCTCCCGAGGACACCTCCCTCGAAGCGCTCGCCGAGGTCGCCGGCCTGTCCTCCGGCCGCCTGATGCACGCCTTCACCGAGTCCACCGGCGTGCCCCTGCGCCCCTATCTCCTCTGGCTCCGACTCCAGCGCGCCGCCGGCGCCATCGCCTCCGGACGCACCGCCGGAGAGGCCGCGCACGCCGCCGGCTTCTCCGACTCCGCCCACCTGACGCGCACCTTCCGGCGCATGTTCGGCACCACGCCCTCCTTCCTCCAACGTCGCAGCCAGTTCGTTCAAGCCCAGGCCAGGGCCCCCGACGCATCTTGAGCAGCGTCAGGCCGGGACCCCTCCCGACCTTCCGCGCCAGGAGCCTCGCCGTGTCCTTCGCCCTCGTGCTGCTCTCGTTCTTCGCCCTCTTCCACCTGCCCCCGCTGCGCAGGCTGCCCGCGCTCTCCACCCCCGCGAGCCGCGCCGCCGTGGCCGCGGGCCTCTTCTTCATCGGCGCCGGCGTCATGCACTTCCTCATGCCCGCGCGCTACGACGCGATGATTCCGCCGCAGCTCCCCTCACCCCGCTTCTGGACGCTCCTGTCCGGCGTGCTCGAAGTCGCAGGCGGCGTGGGCCTCCTCCTCCCGCGCACCCGAAAGCTCGCGGCACTCGGCCTCATCGCGCTGCTCGTCGCCATCCTCCCCGCGAACCTCCACGAGGCCTCGGCCAACTCCGCCTCACATGTACTGCCCTTCCCGGACTGGTACTTCTGGCTGCGCCTCCCCTTCCAGCTCGTCTACATCGCCTGGGTGGCGTGGGCCGGTGGACTGTTGCCCTCCCAAAGCCGTGCGAGGCGCGCCATGGCTGGTTAGGCTCGCCGCCCCATGAACTTCCGTCATCTTGGTCGCAGCGGTCTGGCCGTCAGTGAAATCTCCTTCGGCAACTGGCTCACGCACGGCTCCCAGGTGGAAGAAGAGGCCGCGCTCGCGTGCGTGAAGGCCGCGCAGGACGTGGGCATCACCACGTTCGACACCGCCGACGTCTACGCGAGCACCCGCGCCGAGTCCGTCCTCGGCCGCGCCCTCAAGGGCCAGCGCCGCGCCGGCTACGAGCTGTTCACCAAGGTCTACTGGCCCACCGGCCCCGGGAAGAACGACTGGGGCCTGTCGCGCAAGCACATCATGGAGTCCATCCACGGCTCGCTCACCCGCCTCCAGACGGACTACGTGGACCTCTATCAGGCCCACCGCTTCGACACCGCCACGCCGCTCGAGGAGACGATGCTCGCCTTCGCCGACATCGTCCGTCAGGGCAAGGCCCTCTACATCGGCGTCTCCGAGTGGACCGGCGAGCAGATCCGCCAGGGCGCGAAGCTCGCCCGCGAGCTGAAGATTCCCTTCGTCTCCAGCCAGCCCCAGTACTCCATGCTCTGGCGCGTCATCGAGGCAGACGTCATCCCCGCGTCCCTCGACGAGGGCCTCGGTCAGATTGTCTGGTCCCCCATGGCCATGGGCGTGCTCACCGGCAAGTACCTCCCCGGCAAGCCGCCGCCCGCGGGCAGCCGCGCCACCGACCCCACCGGCTCGCGCTTCATCGCGCGCTTCCTCAAGGAGGACGTGCTCACCCGCGTGCAGAACCTCAAGCCGCTCGCGCAAGAGGCCGGCCTCACCATGGCCCAGCTCGCCGTCGCCTGGGTGCTCCAGAACAAGGGCGTCTCCTCCGCCATCATCGGCGCCTCCCGCCCCGAGCAGGTCCACGACACCGTGAAGGCCGCCGGCGTGAAGCTGGAGCCCGAGCTGATGCGCCGCATCGACGACGTGCTCGGCCCCGTCATCGAGCGCAACCCCGCCCTCACCGACGTGCCGGACCGCAAGATTTGAAGCCCCACGCGACGCGCCGGGTCTCCACGTGAGCCCGGCGTGCTCGCGCCGCTGCACCCCGTCGCCGCGCCGCCCTATACTCGCGCCCAGGTCCTTCTCCTGGAGGTGGCGTGTGCGTTGGTTCGTAATCTCCGCAATCCTGTTCGCGTCGAGCGCGTCCGCGCAGACGCCCGAGTGCAAGGCGGCGAAGAAGGAGTACGTCGAGCGCGAGGGTCAGCTCACCACCCTGAAGCAGGCTCGCAAGGACATGCGCGAGGTGCTCGTCGCCGCCAAGAAGGGCCGCGCCCACAGCCGCGCGCTCGACGCGCTGGAGAAGGCCGACGACGCCATGGAAGACGCCGTCAAGCGCGCCACCTCCGAGCAGGCCCAGCGCGACAAGCTGACCAAGGAGATCTGCAAGTAGGCCCTCGACCCGGGGGCGCTTTTCGCCCCTGGGTTTCTTTTGCCTTTCGGCTGCGCGAAGGGGCATTCAAGGGGCGAGCCACTCGGAGCATCTTCACTGCATGGATCCACTCTTCAAGGCCCAGGCCATCGGCATGCTGCTGCTCTGGATTCCGCTGCTCGCGGGATTCTTCGTGGGCCGGTGGGTGTACCCGAAGTTGCTGCGCCTACTCCCCGCCGTCCTGCCCCTCGCCCGCTCGCGCTCGTCGACCTTCATGACGCTCGTGAACGTCACCCTGTTCGCCACGGCCATGGTGCTCACCACGGGCATGCTCGCGGCGAAGACGCTCGTGTGGCTCCAGGGTCTGACCTTCCTGCCCGTCACGCCCACCGCCAACTGGGTGCGCGCCCTCTCCTGGCTCGCCGCCTTCTTCTGCGGCTACCACGCGGCGCCGCTGTTCGGACGCGCCGCCCTCGAGAACATCGACATGCACGAGCCCGCGCCCCTCCCCGCGCTCCCCGGCCCCCGCAAGCAGCCATCCAGTTGGTGGGTGCTCGTCATGCTGTGCTTCATCCTCGCGGCCGGCGGGGGACTGGCCGCGGTGGCCATCGGCCTGCAGAAGGAGGGCTTCCTGCGGACCTCGGACGTGGGAGACCTGGCCGAGCTCGCCTCCGTCCAGGAGCAGCTCCGACCGCTCGAGGCCTGCGGCATCGAATACAAGCGGTGGGACGCCAAGGGCCGCAACAGGTACCCCAAAGCCGTCTCCATGCAGGACTGCGACAGCAACACCCACGGCATCCTCCGCATCGAGGTGCCCCAGACCTGGCTGGAGCAGGGCGTCGGCTTCACCATGCAGCGGGGTTCGACGTCGGAGCCCTGGGAGATCCTCGTCGACAAGGACGCGGTGCCCTTCCCCGCGCTCAAGGAGGCCCTGGAGACCTTCGCCCCCATCATCGCCGCCGAGTACCCGGACAAGCTGCGCCAGGAACTCAAGAGCGAGGCCGCGTACCGCCGGAACCTGGAGGAGTACCGGCGCCAGCGCGACGCACCGAAGCCGAGCGCGAAGTCGTCCTATCCCGAGTGACGCCAGGCGCTCAGCGCCGGCAGTCTGGATGCGCCGCCGCGTGGAGGCGCTCGTACTCCGCATGGGTGATGTCGCCCGCGAAGAGCGTCATCGCGACTTCGCCCCACGTCCCGCGCCAGTCGCCTGGCATCCGCAACGGATTGAAGCTCGAGAGCATGCCGGGGGGCGGAGGAGGGGGCGTCATCATGAGATACGCGTCCCCCAGGGGGTGCGGCGGGAGCGCCCGCGCGAGCACGCGCCGCTGGAGCTCCTCGAAGGCGATGTCCCCGCGCTTGTACGCCGCCGAGTCCGCCAACGCCGCGGAGTAGTCCGCGCTGCCCTCGGGAATCCGCGGGTCGCGCGTCGACACATCGGGCTCCGGAGGCATGTGCGGCCGGGGCGGCGGCGGGACGGAGCGCCAGGAATCGTCATCGGGCGGCTTGTTCGACATGCGGGAGTCCTCCAGGAGGAAGGCTCCCGACTGTCCCTCAAGTCCCCGCCGTCGGGGAAGTCTGTCGTCGCCGCGACGCTCCTCCTGCCCTCCGGGGACGTGCGAGTCCTTGCAAGGACAGACGCCGAACCCTTCACCTGTCCAACCGGCCACAGCCCCCCGAGCCTCGGGCCTCGGCCCGCGCACGCGATGGTTAGCTGCCCTTCGACCACCCACCACCCGCCGAGGAGCCCCATGCGCTTGTGTCTGTCTTTGTCGAGCCTCGCCTGCGCCCTCTTCCTGTCCCTCACGGGAACCGCCCACGCCCAGAGCGCCGCACCCCCACCCCCGGAGACGGCGAAACCCGTCGAGCCGCCCCAGGCCCCACAGGGCGCCGCGGCCCTGGCGTCCCCCTTCCCTCCCGCCTTCCCCGGCCAGACCAACGGCCCCGTCGTCGTTTCGCAGACGCGTTACAAAGTCACCACCATTGCAAGTGGCTTCAACTACCCCTGGGCCATCGCCTTCCTCCCGGACGGGCGGATGCTGGTGACGGAGAAGCCCACCGGGAAGCTCTACATCGTCACACAGCAGGGCGCGAAGTCCGCGCCCGTGGCGGGCCTGCCGCCCGTGGACGGCCGGGGCCAGGGAGGCCTGATGGACGTGGAGGTGGGCCCCGACTACGCGCAGAGCCGCTACATCTACTGGAGCTATTACGAGCCGCGCGAGGCGGGCAACGGCCGGCCCACCGCGGGCAACGGCCTGGCCGTCGCGCGAGGCAAGCTGGTGGACGGCCCCCAGCCGCGCATCGAGGCCCTGCAAATCATCTTCCGAATGAAGCCCACGCTGGACTCGACGCTGCACGCGGGCGGGCGCATCGTGTTCCACCCGGACGGCACCCTGTTCGTCACGCTGGGCGAGCGCTCCATCCTCCCCGGCCGCGTCCAGGCCCGACAGCTCAACAGCCACTTCGGCAAGATCGTCCGCATCTTCCCCGACGGCACCGTCCCCTCGAACAACCCCTTCTACAACCAGGTCGGCGCCCGCTCGGAGATCTTCTCCCTGGGCCACCGCAACATCCTGGCCGCCGCGCTCGACTCACGCGGCCGGCTCTGGGAGGCGGAGATGGGCCCGTTGGGCGGCGACGAGCTCAACCTGGTGGAGCGCGGCAAGGACTACGGCTGGCCCACCATCGGCTACGGCACCGAGTACTCCGGAGCCCCCATCCACCAGTCCGGCCAGGGCCCGGGCATGGAGCAACCCGTTTACTTCTGGAACCCGGTGGTATCTCCATCCGGGATGACCATCTACTCGGGGAGCCTGTTCCCTGAGTGGCAGGGCAACATCTTCATCGGGGCGCTGTCGGGGCACGCGCTCATCCGGCTCGTCCTCCAGGATGACCGGGTGGTGGGCGAGGAGCGGCTCAAGCCCGCCAACAACGCGCGGGTGCGCGAGGTGGTCCAGGGCCCCGAGGGCGCGCTGTACCTGCTCACCGACGACCCGAACGGCCGCCTGCTCAAGATGACACCCCAATGAAGGTGCCGGACCCACGCGGACCAGCACTCCGAGTCCGCGTGGGGAGACGGGCCTGAAAAGGGGCGGACGGCCGGGCAACAAATGTGTTTCCAGTCGTGGCCCGAGGGCCCGGGAAGCGGACAAACCGGCTGATCCATTTGACTTTCAGGGCGGACGGAGAAACAGATGGGCGCATGACGCTCCCCCCCATCCTCCTGGCCCAGTCAGGGCATTCCGAGCTCGGCTGGCTCAGCAGCAAGCTGCTCGGCGTCACGCTCACGTCCGCCGAGTGGGTCCTCTGGATTCTCGTCGTCCTCTCGGTGCTCTCCATCGCCATCATGCTGGAGCGCGCGGTGTACTTCGCCCGCCACCGGCTGCCGGACTCGGAGGCGCTCGCGGTGCGGCTCGCGAAGGGCGACTTCGATGCGGGGCGCAAGGCCATCGAGGGCAAGACGGGCATGGAGGCCGCCGTCATTCGCGAGGCGCTCGCCGCCAGCGCGCAGGGCGCCGACACCGTGGAGCAGGTCATCGCCTCCACCGTCGCGCGCGAGCGTCCCCAGTACGAGCGCTTCCTGTCCTTCCTGGGCACGCTGGGCAACAACGCGCCGTTCATCGGTCTGTTCGGCACCGTGCTCGGCATCATCAAGGCGTTCAATGATTTGGGCGCCAGCAACGTGAAGGGCGCGGCCATCCAGCAGACCGTCATGGCCGGCATCTCCGAGGCGCTCGTCGCCACGGCGGTGGGCCTGGCCGTCGCGATTCCCGCCGTCGTCGCCTTCAACATCTTCAACCGTCAGTTGAAGACGGTCACCAGCCGCACCAACGCCCTGGGCCACGCGCTCGTCGGCAGCATGCGCGCCTCGGGTCGCACGCCGGACACGGCCGCCCGGGCCGCGGAGGTCCGCTAGGCCATGGCGGGCGGCGCGCAGGACAACGAAGAGGAGATCACCGGCATCAACGTCACGCCGCTGGTGGACGTGGTGCTGGTGCTGCTCATCATCTTCATGGTGACGGCGAACTTCATCGTCCGCGAGACGGTGGAGGTGGACCTGCCCCGCGCGGCCAACGGCGGCGAGACGGTGCAGGGCCTGGTCAACGTGGTGCTCGACAAGGAGGGCAAGCTCTACTTCGACGGCGCGCAGGTGACGGAGCCGGAGCTGACCACCAAGGTCGCGGAGGCGGTGGCCAAGGACAAGGACACGCGCGCCATCATCAGCGCCGACCAGACCATCGCCTACGGTCAGGTGATGCGCCTCATCGACACGGTGAAGGGCCAGGGCATCGCGAAGTTCGCCCTCAACATCGAGAAGGACGTGGCCCCCGCGGCCGCGCCCGCCACTCCCTGACGGCACGACCCAGCACATGAGCCAGGCGGTCCTCCAAGACAACTCCTTTCCCCGCCGCGAGCGCTCGCTCGTGTTCGTGGGCGCCTTCCTGCTCGTGTCGCTGGTGCTGCACGGCGTGGGCTTCTGGTACCTGAGCCACATGGCGGACCGGCCCCGGCCGGTGGTGCAGCGCCCCGTGGAGTTGGTCATGGTGGAGGTACAGAAGCCCCCTCCGCCGCCGCCTCCCGAGGAGAAGAAGGAGGAGCCCAAGCCGCCTCCGCCCAAGCCCAAGCCGGTCAAGCCGCCGCCCATCAAGGTCGCGGAGACCAAGCCCCAGCCGCCTCCGCCCGAGCAGGCCCCGCCGCCGCCCAACGAGCCGCCGCCGCCCACGCCGCAGGCCAAGCCGCCGCCGCTCGTGGTGGGCATGACGATGTCGTCCACCACCAGCGCCGGCTCGTTCGCCGCGCCCGTGGGCAACACGTCCTACGGCAAGGTGGACAGCACCGCGAAGGACCCCAAGGACGTGAAGGGGTACTCGGCGCCCAAGTACACGCCCATCTACCAGGTGGACTCCGAGCCCACCGTGGCCTCCGAGGTGAAGGTCCCCTACCCGGAGGAGGCGCGCCGCGCCGGCATCGAGGGCACGGTGACGCTGTCCATCACCATCGACAACGAGGGCCGCGTCGTCTCCGCCAAGGTGCTCTCCGGCCCGGGCTACGGCCTCAACGAGGCGGCCCGCGACGCCATCAAGCGCTTCCGCTTCAAGCCCGCCATCAAGGGCGGTGAGGCGGTCTCCACGGAGATGAAGTACTCGTACACGTTCCTGCTGGACTGAAGGCGCCGGGGGCGCGCCGTCACTGCGAGCGCAGCGCCCGGCGCATGATGTCTCGCAGCGCGCGCAGGTCCTCGTCCGACAGCGCGGCGATGGGCTCGGGCGGCTCCGCCAGCCGCTCGAGCAGCCGCTCGCGCAGGGCCACGCCCGCCTCCGTCAGCACCAGCATCTTCACGCGCCGGTCCTGCTCGCTGCTGCGCCGCTCGACGAGGCCCCGCGCCTCCATGCGGTCCACCAGGCCCGTCACGTTCGACGCGTCACAGGACAGGTAGTTGGCCAGCGTGCTCATCGCCAGCGGGCCCTCGCCCAGCTGACGCACCACGTGCGCCTGCACCGGGGACAGCTCGAACTCCGCCGCCAGCGCGGGGAAGTTGCGCATGTGCGCGTGCATCAGCTCGAACAGCAGCGTCCACGCCTGCCTGGGCAGCCCCGCCTCCTCAGGGGCCTGCTGCCCGGCGTCCGGTGACCTGCCGCGTCGCTCCAGACTCTCGCTGCTTCCGCTCATGCCCCTCATGGTAATTCACCCCGCCCACCTAAACAATTGACTTCATCAACTATTGAGGGTTACTACATTCCGGAGCTTCCAAAATAGAACGACATGGCCTATGTGGGGCCGGACCCGGAACAGGACGGCGGAAGAAGCGATGCGGCGGCGGACGAACTTCATAAGAGCCGGTTCGGCACTTCGCGCTGAATTCCCACAGAGCATGACGCACCCGGTCAAGACGTCCGGGCGCGCGCACCCAAGACACAACCCGTAGCAAGTCCTTCGAGGACGCAAATGGGGCACACCGCGCCGGCGCGGGGCTCCACGAGGAGGCAGAGGCGGTTATGAGCTCACTTCTGGCGTTGACCCTGGCGGCCACCCTGGCCGCGGCACCGCCCCCCGTGCTGACACTGGAGGACGCGCTCAATCAGGCGCGCAAGGAGAACCTGGACCTGAAGGCGGCCCAGGCCCGGCTGCGGCAGGCGGACACGGCGTCGCGCAAGGCGTGGGCGGGCTACCTGCCCACCGTCACCGTGGGCGCGGCCATCATCCGCAACTCCAACGCGGCCATCATCCCCCCCGGCCCGCTGGGCCCCGAGCCGGTGGTCATCCAGCCCCTGGTGCAGCGCCAGTTCCAGGCGGAGGTGCGTCAGGCCATCATCGCCCCGCAGCTGTGGGCGGGCATCCAGGCCGCGTACAAGAGCGAGCGCGTCGCGGAGCTCAACGTGGAGCAGGCCCGGCGCGAAATCCTCTTCGGCGTGGCGCAGGCGTACTACGGCGCTGCGGCGCAGGCCCAGGCGGTGACGGTGCAGGAGCGGCTGGTGGAGCTCAACGGCGCCCGCGCCAAGGACACGAAGATCCGCTTCGACGCCGGCACGGTGACGCGCGTGGCGCTCTTGCGCGCCGAGCAGGACCTGTCGCGCGCCGAGCAGGACCTCATCCGCGCGAAGAACGCGCTGGCGTCCGCGAAGCTGGTGCTGGCGACGCTCCTGGCGTTGGACAGCCCGGACTTCGAGGTGGCGCCTCCTCCCGAGCCGCAGGTGCCGGTGAAGACGGAGGCGGAGGTGCTGGTGCAGAAGTCGCTGGAGCAGCGCGCGGACGTGGCCGCGGCCCGTGAGACGACGGAGCTGGCGCGCATCAACAAGCGCGGCGTGTGGTTCAGCTACCTGCCCACGCTGGGCGTCACCGGGCAGTTCCGCGTGGCGAACGCGGCGGGCTTCCAGGGCCGCTCGGACGTGTGGCTCATCACCTTCGGCGCCAACTGGACGCTGTGGGATGGCGGGCTTCGCGAGGCGAACCTCTCCGAGGCTTCCGCCCGCATCGCCGAGTCGCTGGCCACGCAGCGCAAGGCGGAGCTGACGGCGCGGCAGGAAGTGAAGACGGCGCAGCTGGACCTGGAGAGCGCGCTGGCCAACCGCCTCAAGGCGGAGCAGACGGTGGAGCTGGCGCGTGAGGGCCAGCGGCTGACGGACGTCTCCTTCAAGGCGGGCGTCGCCACGTACCTGGAGGTCGCGGACGCGAACACGGCGCTGACGCAGGCGGAGATTGGCCTGGTGGCCGAGCGGCTCCAGGCGTCCGTCGCGGCGCTGAAGCTGTTGCGCTCGGTGGGTGCGTTCGAGGCCCGTGGCCTCGACTCGGACCTGAAGGACGAGAGCGCCGCGCCGCCCGTGGTGCAGCCGCTGCCCGGCGACGCCACCCAGTTGCAGCAGCAGACCGCGCCGCAGGACGCGCCGGTGCAGACGGAGCAGCCGGCACCCGAGCAGCAGTAGGCTTCAAGCGCCATCCGGTGGCCTGGACGCTCGACGCCAGGCACCGGGGCGACCGCTTCCCGGGGCGGGTGGGCGGGGCTCTTGTGGGAGCCCACCACCGGCCCCACCCTCGGAGAGAAGTCGAAGCACCCTTTTCACCGAGGAGGTCAACATGGCGGAAGGAACGTGGGGCACCTGCAAGGGTTGTCGCTACTTCGCCAGCGACAAGCCCAACCCCAGTGACAACGAGACGCAGCGCTGCATGCAGGCGAGTCTGCGGAAGTTCGACCTGAAGGTCTCCGGCGCGAGCGGTTGCAACGCGTACGAGGCCCGGGTCGGGGTTGGCTCGCAGCCGCAACAGGAACCCGCTCAACCGGCGCACTGACGCCCGTCCAGCGGGAATCCGTCGAGCCTTCGTGGAGCACATGACTCCACGAAGCAAGACGGCCCTCGGGAATCCCCACCGCGTCGAGCCCTCGCGCCTTGCGTGCGCGGATGCAGGCACCGCGGCTCCACCCCACCTCAGGATGAAGGCGCGTCACCCACGCGGGGACGGTCCGGCTCGCAGACGCAGTCCACGCAGCCGTGGGTGCAGCACGTCCCGCACAGCTCGATGAGCCTGCGGCCCAGGGCCTGCCGGGCGCGGTGCAGGCGCACGGCGGCGTTGTTGGCGGTGAGCCCCTCTTCCCCCGCGAAGGCGGAGACGGGCGTGCCCTCCAGGTCCACGCGGCGGATGGCCTGGGCGTACTCGGGCTTGAGGGTGTCGGCGAGCCCCGCCACGCACGCGCACACGGTGGACTCGAGCGCGGCGGTGTCCTCGGTGGAGCGAGGCGCCTCGGCCTCCTCGAGGGCCAGGGCCTGGGACTCGCGCCGCGCGCGGCGGTGGCGGTCCACCAGCACGTTGCGCAGGAGGCGGTAGAACCAGGCCACCGCGCTCTCCTCGTCGCGCAGGGCCTCGCCCTTCTCCAGGCCCTTCACCAGGGCGAGCTGGAGGACCTCCTCGGCCTCCTCGGGGCTGCCGACACGCGGGGCCAGGAAGGCGAGGAAGCGCCTTCGCTGGGCCACGAGGGTTTCGAGGACGCGTTCATCCAGGCTCATGCGCCCTTCAGCCTACCGCCTCGCGCGCGGGCACCTCGTCCTCGGTGACGGCGCGGGGTTGACGGAAATAGATGCGCTCCATCAGCCGGCGCTGGTGGACGAGCGGCTTGTCGTAGCGGTCCAGCCGCATGCCCTTGTGGCTGTAGGGCGTGTCCGCGACGGTGGGGATGAAGCGCGCGTCGTCGACGATCTCCCAGCGGGTGAGCTCGCGCGCCACCTTCGCCGCCACCGGCAGGAAGGGGGTGAGCCACGGGTGCACGCAGCGCAGGAAGGAGAAGACATGCAGGCGCGTGCGCCTGGCCGTCTCCGGCACGAAGAAGATGTTGGCGCGGGTGATGAACGGCCGCTTCTCCCCCGTGGGCGACACCCAGCTCACGACGTACTCGCTCTGCACGGGGTCGAAGCGCGTCAGCCAGTCATTGTGGAAGAAGTCGCCGTCGCGCACGCCGAGCAGCTTCATCAGGAGCGCGGGGCGCTGGGGGGCGCGGTAATGGACCTCCGTGTGGTCGTCGTGGTTCTTCGCGTCGAACTCGACCTGGCCCGCGTGCGGGTCGTCCCAGCCCAGGCGGGTGTGCACGTAGGGCGTGTGCTCGTCCTCGCTGAAGTTGTCGAGCGAGACGTGCAGCGGCGCCTCGAAGGGCACCGAGAAGCTGCCGCCGAAGACGTAGCCGTCGTTCAGGGGCAGCTCGGGCAGGGCGGAGCGCGGCGTCTCACGGTGGGCCAGCCACAGGTAGCCGTGGTGCTCCACGACCTGGAAGCTCTTCACGTCGCAGTGCTTGAGCTCGGGTTGGCTGGGATTGGAGCCCCGGCCCTGCGAGTCGAAGCGCCAGCCGTGGTACGGGCACTGGAGCCGGCCGTCCGGGCGCACCTTGCCCTTGGACAGGGGCGCGAAGCGGTGGGGACACGTGTCCGCCAGCGCCGCGGGGCTCCCCTTCTCGTCCCGGAACAGCGCGTAGGCGCGACCGGCCACCTCCACGCGCACGGGCTCTCGACGAAGGGACTGGGAAGGGAGCACGGGATGGAAGTGACGAAGGACGTCGGGCAGTGGCTCCATACTTTCCAAGTATAGCGGGCCACTCAGGACAGGGGAGGAAGGCGCTCCAGCAGTCTTTCCAGGTCTGGCTGGAGCTCATCCGGCGTTTCACGGGCGAGCTCCTCCACGGGGTGAGTGCCCCAGGTGACACCGTAGGTGCGCAGGCCGGCGGCCTTGCCGGCGCGGAGGTCCAGCGAGGTGTCCCCGACCATCCACAGGCCCCGCGTGCCGAGCGCGGCGAGGGCGCGGTGGAGGACGTCCGGCGCGGGCTTGTGGGGGAAGTCGTCGGTGCCCTGGACGTGGTGGAGGACGTCACCCAGGCCCATGGCGTCGACGAAGCGGCGGGCCATGGGGCTCTTCTTGGTGGTGGCGACGGCCAGCAGGTAGCCGCGCTCGCGCAGGGTGTGGAGGAGCTCGAGGACGCCGGGGTACGGGCGGGAGTTCTTGTGGAAGTTCAGCGGGTAGTGCTCGCGGTAGGAGGCGCACAGCGCGGGCACGTGCTGGGGCGCGAACTCCGCGTACATGATGTCGAGCGGCAGGCCGATGAGGGCGCGCACCTGCGCGTAGGTGGGTGCCTGGAGGCCATTCGCGGGGAAGGCGTACAGGAAGCTGTCGATGATGTCCGGCAGCGAGTCCACCAGCGTGCCGTCGAGGTCGAAGAGGATTCCACGGGAGTCAGCGCGGCTCATGCGCTCCTGCATACGTGGTTCGGGGGTTGGGGGCACGTGTTTGGAGCCGTGGGGGATGGGCACCCGAGCCTGTGAGCGCACAGGTGCCCGGAGAGGGGCCGTCACCCTCGCGCCGTGTCACGCGAGGGTGGCGGGGTGATGCGGCCTACGGCGTGTAGAGGGCCGCGGTGTTGAGGAAGGTCGTACTCGAGGAGCCGAAGATGAAGCCGCCCTCCACGAGCACCTTGCCTGAGGACAACAGGATGGGGCGTCCCCCGCCGCGAGCGCCCGGCATGCTCACGGTGTAGCGGGTGGTCCCTGTCGCGGGGTCGAACAGCTCGCCCGTGGCGGAGATCGCGTCCGTCCCGCCCGTGTGCAGCAGTTGTCCGGAGGGCAGCATGAGCAGGAACGACCAGCTCCGGCCATGCATCCAGGAGCCGACGGTCCGCTGCAGGTTGAGTGCCGGGTCATACTCCAACAAGGTGGTGCCGCCGTGCAGCAGCACGCGCCCCGAGGGCAATAGGAAGGCGCGCGTCCAATTCGTTCCCGTCAGCCCCGTGGCCGGGGCCCACGTGTCGGTCGCCACGTCGTAGAGTTCGGCCACGCCGCCAGCGCCGGCCACCAGCACCTTGCCCGAGGGCAACTGGAGCGCGACGTGGCCCAGACGACTCGCGGCGCTCATGCTCGCCACGGGCGTCCAGGCGTTCGTCTCCGGGTCATAGAGTTCCGGGATGCGACCTCCACCGCTGGCCGAATTCGCCCCACCAATGACGAGCACCTTGCCGGATGCGAGCAGCGTCGCGGTGTGCGTCTCCCGAGCGAACGTCATCGAGGGCCCTGCAGACCAGGTATTCGTCTGGGGGTCATACACATCCACCTCTTGCGTCTCACTCCCCGCGCTCACGGTCGTCACCCCGCCAATCGCCAGGACCTTGCCCGAAGGCAGCAACGTCAGCGTGTGGTTGATGCGCCCTCGGCGCATGTTACCTGCCGCGGTCCACGTCCCAGTGTCCGGCGAGTAGAGCTCGGCCGAGGCGAAGGTCGACGTGTTGCTGTAGCCTCCCGCCACCAGCACCTTGCCGGACGGCAGCAGGACCGACTCATGGCGGGCGCGTGCCACCTGCAAGCTCCCTGTCGCATCCCACTTCGCGGCGGAGCCACTGCCACAGTTCGTCCCGTTCACCACGCTCACGTTGAACGTGTGTGACGCGGAGAAGCCGCGAGCATTCGTGACGGTGGCCGTCACCGTCGGCGCGCTGCCCTGCGCGACACAGGCCGGCGCCGTCCATCGCACCTCGCTGGAGGTGAAGCCGCTCGTCGCCGTGCCCAGCGTGCCGACGCTCGCCGCCCAGCCGAAGCCGAGCGCCCCGCCATCTCCATCCTCCGCCAGCACCCGCAGCGTCACCGACTCACCGCCCGCCACCGTGGTCGCGGACTGGTACGCCTGCACGATGCGCGGAGGGATGCTCGGACCGGTGCCAGGGCCCACGCAGATGCGCAGCGTGCCCTGCGTCCGTCCACCGTGCGCGTCCGACACGCTGACGTTGAGCGCGCAGTTGCCACACGGGTCACCGGCCGGCACGGCGCTCGGCGTGAAGGTCGCGGCGGCGGACGTCGCCTGCGTCCACGCACCCGCGCACGTCGTGGACCACTGGTAGCTCAGCGCATCCCCATCCGCGTCCACCGCGTCCACGGTGACAGTGGTCCCCTGCCCCACCGGCACCGGAGAACGGGTGACCGTGATTCCGCGCACCGTGGGCGCCATGTTGAAGGACACCGTCACGTTCGCGCTGCCCATCCCCGCCCCGCCATCCGTCGACAGCGTCCGCACGTCGATGCGCAGGCTCGTCGCCGCGCCACGCGAGTCCGTCACCGTGAGCGTCAGCGCGAACTCACCCGCCACCTGCGGCGCGGTCCACGTGGTGGTCGCCGTGCCCGTCGTGGTGAAGGAGCCACCGGTCGCGCTCCACGCGTACGAAATCGTGTCCTGGGTGTCCTTGTCGTGCGCCGTGGCGCGAAGGACGATGCTCCCACCCGGCATCACCACGCTCGCCGACGCGATGAGCGAGTCGATGCACGGCACCGTGTTCTCGAACGGGGTACCACTGGAGAGCGACTGGAGCGTGATCGCCACCACCGCTGTCTCGCCCGCGACGATGGTGACGCCCTCCGCCACGCCGCGATAGCGCAGCGCGCCCTGTGAATCGAACGCCTCCGCCGTGAAGGTCCGCGCGCTGCCCACGGGCACCTGGTGGAACGTGCCGCGCCACGCCCCGGCCTCCTGCGTCAACACCACCGTCGACGCGGGCACGCCCGTGGCCGTCAGCGTCACCGTGACGCGGGTGACGTCCTCTCCCGCGAGCGCGTCGGACACCGCGCTCATGAACTCCACGGAGCCCGTCTGCTCCTGCTCAACGGAGGAGCCACAGCCCCAGACGGTGAACACCATCGCGATGACCCAACACAACTGACTCCAGCGCTGCCTGGCTTGCATCCTCATTCGGGCGTTCCTTTCCAGCACGAGCAGGAAACGGCCTCGCCCTCCGACGAAGGAGGTGGATGCAAGGTGAGCGGAGGGTCGCGGGCCGTGGGGAAACGCTCACACGCGCCTTGAGGGAACCAGCGCGTGCGAGCCCGCGAAGTAGACCATTCCCTCGCGCCCGGGAAACACCCTCACTTCAAACAAACAATGGATGTCAGCCCAGACCCTCGCGTGACAGGGACGGACCCATGGGAGCGGACGGCCTCGCCCTGGAGTCGCCTTGACCCGAACGAGTGGCCAGCACGCCCATCGGGGCGTCGCTCACAGCGCCTCTTTCACGGGCCACTCGGAGGTCACCTTCCACAACTGTGCCGAGTCATTGCAGGTCGTCTTGGAGAGGACGGAGATGTTGTTCTCCTTGCTGTCATTGAGGATGCCCAGGGACTGCGCATCACCCTGCGCCTGGGTGGTCAGCCGATAGATGCCGTTGGGCTCCGGAATCAACTTCCACCGCTGCTCCGGAACATCCGCGGTCTTGACGAGCAGGGGGCGATTGTCGGCGGTGCTGGCAAGGGACAGGTCGGCCCCACGCCACTGGGTCGTCAACCGGTAGTAGCCGTTGGCCTCCGGCGTCACCTTCCACTTCTGACCCGTGAGCTCCGCCGACCTGGCGAGGATGGGCACGTTGTCGTCCTTGCCATCCCCGAGGATGTCCAGCGACATGCCCTCGCCCTGCCACAGGGTCGTCAGCCGGTAGTAGCAACGCGCATCGAAGTCGGCGGACGGAGGTGGCGTGGCGGGAGGCGTGGCCGTGGTCGTGGGCATCTGCCACATCCGCTCGAGCAGCATGAGCATGCCCGGGTCGTGACTGGCCAGCTCTTCACGCGTGAATGGGAAGTAGTCGTTGCGGCCGAAGAACGCCTCCGAGGTCTCCGAGAAGTACTCCCAGTCGTCGAGGATGGCATACGCACGCTCGAACGTGATGGGCTTGTCGGACGCACGCCGACGCTCCACGCATTCGTAGTTCTTGCTTGCCACCGCGCGCGCATAGGCGGCCCGGATGTCGGCGTGCTGGTGGAGCACCTGGTCGTAATAGGCGTGGGCGAGCTCGTGGAGCACGAAGAGCGGCATCCGCCTGGTTTCCTTCTCGAAGATGAGGACGTTCGAGAACTCGATGCCCTTCAGCATCGCCATGTTGCGACCGGGCTGGCCCAGCCAGACCCTGCCAGCATGGTACCGGGCCGCATCCGGCGCGTCGGGATAGGGCGGCGACAGCCACAGCGTCACCTTGCGGAGCTGCGCCACGGGCCCCGCGGGGATGAGCCGGACGACCTCCTTGAGCTGCGCCCCCAGGAGCACCAGGGCCTTGTCCGTCAGGGGCTTGTTCGCCGCTGACAGCAGGCGGTCATCGATGCGAACCGTCCAGCCCTCGATGGCCCGGGTCCGGTAGCTGGGAGCGGGGCTTGCCGCGGAGGCGACGCAGGCGAACGTCAGGGCAACCAGGAGGAGCCATCTTGGAGAGTGCACGCCTCATCCTACGCCAGGCGTGGCGGGCAATCCCAACCCACCACGCCGGCGATGGAAGCGTGAGCTACTGACAGGCGATTCCCGGCAGGCCCCGGTACGCGCCCTGTGAGGTCCAACGCGTGTATGGAGTGCCGCAGGAACCCGCGTACGGGTCATCCGTGCCGTAGCCCGGCACCCAGTATTCGAAGTGCAGGTGCGGCCCCGTGGAGGCCCCGGAAGAGCCCACCCGTGCAATCCAGTAGGCGCAGTCGAGCGACGTTCCCCGGGCGAACTGCTGCGTATAGGCCTTCAGGTGCCAGTACCAGGTCTGGGTGTTGTCCGGGTGCCGCATGATGATGTAGTTGGCTGTGTAGAGGCCACAGGCGGCGTAGGGGTTGGACTGGTTCCAGTAGTTGCACCGGTCGTAATACCCATCCACGTTGGACTCGATGTAGCCCCGCGCGGCATTCATCGCCCAGACGCCGTAGTCCATCTTGCTGAACCCGCCGACCAGCGCGTAGTCCGTGCCCGTGTGGCCGCTGTAGCGCACACCCCCACAGGCGTAGTCCCGACCGCCGTAATCCTTGTACGCGCTCACGGTACAGCCGCCGTTGCCGCACTGGTCCGCGAGCTGCGACGCGGGGAAGCGGAACATCGTCTGCGCGGAGGCCAGGGCTGGAAGGACACACAGCGCCAGCATGAGCAGTTGCCGAATCGCGCGACTCATTTCTCACCGCCCAGGTCCGCGGAGGCCTCGCCCGTCCGCACGTTCAGCTTCCAGAACTCGCCGCCGCCCGCGTTGTAGCGGAGCACGTCGTCGCTCAACCACGTCATGTGATGACTGGAGACGGGCGGTGGCACGAAGCCCTTGGGCGGGCCGCCATACAGCATCGTGCTGTCCATCCCGAGGTTGGTGAGCTGCCTGGGCGCCGCGCCGTCCACGTCCGTCACGTAGAACGATGCGACGGTGGTGCGGCCGGAGACGAAGACCACGGTCCGTCCATCCGGAGAGATGCTGGGCGTCGCGTCCACGCCGGGCCCATCCGCGAGCACCTTCACGCGGCCCTTCAGGTCGATGAGGCCCACGGAGGTCTCGTGCTTGGGGCCGCGGGACATCGCCAGTGTGGCCACCAGGGCGTCGCCCTTCGCCGTGGGGAACAGGTCCCCGCCCACGCCTTGCGCCAGCAGACGCTCGCGGCCGTTGGCGTCGCGCAGGTGCAGATTGCCCTCGCCATCCAGCAGCGCCACCTCGGGGCCTACCGTGCGGGCCTCGCGGTACTTGAACTCACGGCCCACCACGCGCACCGCGCCCGTGGTTTCGTCGTACTGGACGATGGCCAGCAGCGGCAGCTCGTCCGTGCCCAGGGCGTCGGCGGGAATCTCCGCGACGACGCCGGCCAGCATTCCCTTGCCCTGCCCGAAGAGGTGGACGAACCGGGCCTTGGGTCCGAACTCCTTCGCGACGGCGGGGACGAGGTGCTCACGCGCCTTCGTCACGCGGCGCAGGTCCGTCGGATTCATGCGGTCCGCCGCGGCGGCGCTGGTCGCAGCCAGCGTCAGCACGGTGAGTGCCAGGAATTGTCTTCTCATGTCGCTCCAGGGGTGAGGGGAAACCCATTCGGTGATGTGTGACGAATGGGTTTTCCTGCCGCTCAGGAACGAGTTGCCTGGAAATCAATAATTACTTGCCCACGCAAAATTGAAGACTGCGTGTATTCACGGCGACAGAAGAAAATGGGAGGCCGATTGAAGATGGCGGGATGCTGTCCATTTGTCGTCACACACCGTGAGGCACCAGCGCGGCTTGGATGAGCACACGGGCTCGCTCGCGAATCCGAGACGAGAGGAGTTCCTCCGCCGCGACATCGAGCGAGCGATAGGCAAGCGGGAACGCCAGCTCCAGGTCCACGCGCACGTCGAGGACCACTTCGTCGAGCAGGGCGTCGACGTGGTCGCGTCCACACTTGGAGATGGCGCTGGCGATTCGCGCGGGGTTGACCAATCTCAAGGACCAGTCCACGAGCGTCTCCACAGAGAGGGGCTGGTGCGGACTCCACGCCTCGCTCTCGTCGAAGCGGCCCTCGCTGAACTCGTCGATCTTCCGTTTGACGGAGGCACGCGCGCTCGGGGAGACGCGCAGTTCGCTCTTGATGACCAGCCCCTCCGCCACGTTGTCGGCGAGCGTCGGCAACCCCAACAGGCCGGGGACCCGCGTCGGAAACCGGGTGGGGACGCTGTCCATGTCGCCGCGGGTTCCCCTGCGAAGCACGGGAGGCGTCATGAGCCCCGCGTCCCTCGCCGCGGCCTCCAGCTCCGGGTGGGCCAGCAAGACGCCCTCGTCTTCATCATCTCGCGCGAGCAGGACGTCGAACGGAGACCAGCGAAGGTCTGGCGCATACCAGATGCCCGTCTGCACGGCGGACAGGCCCGGCACGGGTGGCACCTGGGGATGCGGATAGTGCCCGCCGAAGAGCTCTCCGTAGAAGTACAACGTGCCGGTGGCCGCCCCCAGCGCCTGGGCCATCTGCTCGGCGGCGTGGCCCAGCTGTGCTCGGACGAGCTGCCATCCGAAGAAGGACTCCTCCTCGGTCAGCCACGCCTTGCGTTTGCCGAACCACGCCTGTCCCTCACGCACGGCGATGACGAGCTGCGCGCCATGGACCTTCTCCAGTGCGATCCACGGGCCGCCGGGACTGGGGACCGACTTCGGCTCGCCCGCCGCGGGCATCTTCGCGTAGGTCCGGAAGGGAGGTGGCTGTGCCATGCGCGGGAGAATGCCTGAAGTGGCCGCGCGGCGCTGTCCCCGCTCGGACGCGGTTGGCCCTCCTTGACCCGCGACAGCCCGGCCTGATTGAACGGACGTGACCATGCGACTCCGCGCCTGCGCCGCACTTCTGCTGCTACTCTCGGCCTGCGCGACGACAGAGTCGAACACACGAGGCTCAGCGGCCCAAGACTCCAGGGTCGCCAACCTCCAGAGAGCGGCGACTCTGCCGTGGGTGGATGACGGGCGCTGTGTGGTGCGGGAGGCCTCCAACGAATGGGCCGTGCTGGTGGAGCGGTGCTTCCATTCGCTCGACCATGACCGGCTCGAGTTTCGTGATGTCACGGGACGATGCTCGGTCGCCTCCGCGGGAGCCGCCGCACTTGGCTTGGGCGTCTGCGTTCTGATTGCGCCCGAAATCATCGTCGGGGCCGTGATTGTCGCAGGTGCGGTCGTGGTGGCAGCCGCCATCAGCGAGGAGTTGGCTGCGTATCGGCGGGCATCCCGTGCGAGCGCGCGGCCAGAGGTCCAGACGCAGCCCATCAAGAAGCCTGCGGCAGACCGAAAGCCCAAGCCATCAGGGCAGGACTGGTTTCCTCCAGGACCGACCGAGCCAGTGGCGAGTGAGCGCCGCCCGGACTGCAAGCCCGTCCCGGTGCCGCACGCGGGCGAGGATGCCGCCCATGACGAGTGCGCCGATAAGTTTCCGCCCAACCGATATCCTGGAATGGACGTGCTGGTGGGTGGCAAGCGCTTCGATGCGCTTCAAGTCGGTGCGCGTGTCCTATGGGAAATCAAGACCTACCAGTTCGACACGTACAGTGACTTCCTCCGGGAACGGGTCATCGAAGACCAGATAAGAGAGTTCAAGGATGCGCGGAGTATCGCACGGACTTGTGGCTATGACTTCGTCATTGGCGTCAGCACCGTTACGCACAAAGCTGAACTGAAGATGGCAGACGACACCTTTGACATTGTCGTGACGGGGTGCACGCGATGAGCACTCGAAACCGCCTCATTCTGAACCTCTATGCATCTGCGCTCAGTGAGAACGATGGCCGTCCGCTCGCTGCCGTCCACGGCTTGGAGCGGGCGTTCCCCGGCCTGAGCATGACGTGGCAGGTTTCAAATAAAGGTCAGCTCATCGCGATACCCAAGCGCGACGCATGGCTCGCCGAGGCAGCCGCACGCGGAGAGTTTCCTCTTGTTTGCAACGGGGACGAGCGCTACCCGGTGACGGTTGTAGGGCGGCAACAACTCGCCAGTGAGAGTCCAGGAGGCCAGCCCCAGCTTCAGGTTCATGCGAAGCTACCGCAGGACACGGTCGCTCTCGCGGCAGCTGCGGATGTGTTGGAGCAAGTGGCAGAGGGCATCCGGGCGCTGTGGGGCCTCGTGGCACCGGGGGCCATCATGGAGGTCATCGCGGACCAGACCGGCCCGAAGAGATACGGCCCCAGCAAGCCGCCACTCGGACTGCCCGCGTTGAAGATGCCATGGGACATCCATTCACCTGAGACGCCACGTCACCTCGGGTGGCTGAACTACTGGTCCTCCGCTGCCGCACAGGCCATTGGGTTCCCGGACCCCTCCCGTGACGCGGAGCTGCTCTCACGGGCTCGACGCACGGCGACAGGGGGCTGGGTCGTACAGCTCACGGAGGCACCACTCGACCTGGACGACCCCGCTCATCTGGACGCGCTCAAGCGCGCCTATGAGCGCTTCCCTGAAATCGGTGGCCGCGCGGCGTCTTGACTCCTCGGCGCCGGGTGCCCGCACATCCATCACGAGGAACCGGCGCCTGCGGGCCCCTCCGCCGAAACAAACAATGGATGTCAACCCAGGCCCTCCCCCTGACAAGGATTGGGCCAGGGGAACGGATTGCTTCACCCATGGTGCTACAGTCTTCCGCAACCCGAGGTCTACAGGGGGAGGACCCGACATGAGACTCGACATCTTCTCGGAGATGCAGCACCCGAAGGAGCGGTGGACTGGCGCGGACCACGAGCATCAAATCATCCGTGAGACGCTGGAGCAGGCTCGGCTCGCGGACGAGATGGGCTACGGCGTCTGGTGGCAGGTGGAGCACCACACCGCGGTGGAGTTCAGCTACAGCTCCGCACCCGAGGTCATGCTCACCGCCATCGCGATGGGCACCCAGAACATCCACGTGGGGCACTCCGCGGCGCTCGCCCCCGCGCGCTTCAACCACCCCATCCGCATCGCCGAGCGCTCCGCGTTCCTCGACCACCTGAGCGGCGGCCGCTTCCAGCTCGGCATGGCCCGCAGCACCATCCCCGAGTGGCGCGTCTTCAACATCGAGCCCGACGCCACCCGCTCGCAGATGCAGCAGGCCTTCCAGATGATTCCGAAGCTGTGGACCCAGGAGAAGTTCTCCTGGGACTCACCGGACTTCCGCGTCAAGGACATCAACGTCATCCCCAAGCCCTTCCGCAAGCCGCACCCGCCGCTGTGGCAGGCGTGCTCCAGCCCCGCGTCCTTCGAACAGGCCGGACGCAACGGCGTCGGCGCGCTCGGCGTAACGCTGTGGGCCTCCCCCGAAGAAGTCGCGGAGATGATCCACCTCTACCGCGAAGCGCTGCGGACCCGCTGTGAGCCCGTCGGCGACTTCGTGAACGACCAGGTGGCCTTCTTCACCTTCGTGCACTGCGCTGACACCGAGCGCGAGGCGATGCAGAACGGCGCCGCGAAGGCCGCCGCCTGGTACACCAGCGGCTCCTTCACGTTCTTCGAGGCCAAGGACCACTTCGTCAAATCCGCCGCGGAGCTGGAGGCGCTCGCCAAGGACCCCGCTGGCGGCGGGCTCACGGGCCAGTACCTGCGACGCAAGGACCCCAACGCACCCCAGTCCCAGGCCCAGCGCATCCTCGGCCGCATCATGTCCGGCGAGGCCGTGCCCGATGAGCAGGTCTGGGAGGTGCTGAGCGCCCAGGACTCGCTCATCGTCGGGACGAAGGACCAGGTGCGCCAGGGCCTCAAGCGCTACGAGGCCCTGGGCATCGACGCGCTGATGTCCTTCCACCAGGTGGGCGCCCTCTCCCACGAGGCCGTGCTCAAGAGCATCCGCCTCACCGGCGAGCTCATCCCCGAGTTCAAGACGCCCGCGCCTCCCTGAGCCCCCTGGCGGAGGGCTCCGAGGACCGTTCGTCGCTCCTGGAGTCCTCCGTCCCGGCGCCTCGCTCGCCAGGGCGCACAACTCCCACCTCGCCCCGCTTCCCCAGGGCGCCATCGTGCGCACCTTGGGGACGGTCTCGTGCGGAAGGGGATGGGGATGAGGGTCGGCCAGCGAACACTGGGATGGGGCCTTGCCTGCGCCATGTGGGCCACGACGCCCGCATGGGCGGCGGAGCCCACGAGTGCCCGGGAGCAGGGCAGCCAGGAGAGCGTCGCGAAGGCCTCCTCCCCGCGTCTCGGCCGCTTCACCCGCGAGTGGTACGTGAGCCCCTCGGGCAACGACATGGCCGCGGGGACGAAGCGCGCCCCGTTCCGGACCATCGGCCGCGCGGTGCGCACCGCGGGTCCTGGCGAGGTCATCCGCGTCCAGGCAGGCGAGTACGAGGAAGGGGTCTTCATCGATGGCCCCGCCGTGAAGGCCGGCAAGCCGAACGCCCCCATCACGCTGCTGGGCGAGGGCAAGCCCCGCATCATTCCGACGGCGCGCGGCGGCACGCTGGTGCAGGTGCGAAAGCCCCACTGGGTCATCGAGGGCTTCGAGATCGACGTGCGCGGGCAGCCGCGCTTCGCCGTCCTCTTCGAGGGCGACACCACCGGCGCGGTGCTCACCAGCTGCCACATCCACCACGGCACGCTGGGCGCCGGCGTCGCGACGCACGGTGGCGCGCGCGACGTGCTCATCGAGAACAACCACATCCACGATTTCCGCCGGGCGCCTAAGGGCGACTCGCACGGCGTGGTCATCCAGGCCACGTCGCGGAACATCACCGTGCGCGGCAATGACATCCACGGGAACTCGGGCGACTCGGTGCAGTGCCTGCTGCCGGACCGCAAGGGTCAGGCGCCCGCGCGCAACGTGGTCATCGAGGGCAACCAACTCCACGACAACGACGAGAACGCCGTGGACATCAAGACGTGCCACGACGTCGTCATCCGTGACAACACGATGTACGGCTTCCGCAAGTCCCCCACGTCGGCGGGCGAGGCCGTCGTCGTCCACTTCTCCGCGCGGAACGTGCGCATCGAGGGCAACCGCATCTCCGACGCGGGACGCGGCATCGCGGTGGGCGGCTCGCGCGAGGGGAACCAGCCCAGCCCCGCCAACGTCGTGGTGCGCGGCAACACCATCAAGGGCATCACCCAGAGCGGCGGCAGCGACGGCGCGGGCATCCGCGTGGAGAACTCGCGCGACGTGACGGTGGTGGGCAACACCATCTCCGACACGGAGGGCTTCGGGATGATGCTCGGGCTGGGCTCCAACGGCGCGCCCAGCGAGAACCTCACCGTGCGCGGCAACTCCATCCAGGGTCGGCACCTGGTGCGACTGGGCAAGCACCGCCCCGGCCTGAAGATGGACGGCAACCAGTACGCCGCCGAGGGCACCTTCAAGGCCGACCCCGAGGAGACCCGCAGCCTCGCGCAGTGGCGCCGCGTGTCGGGCGTGGACCAGAAGTCCACCCCACTCCAGTAGGAGCCCACCCGTTCGACTGTCCCGAGCGAGCCTGGACTCGGCGAGACCGAGCCCGGCATCTCTCGCCTGAAGGCCGCTCACCGGCGCGCCCCTTCCGCTTGCAGCGACGTGCAGCGCAGGAAGGGACTCGGCCCTCGGGGCGTCTTCTCGCGGAGAGGCTCTTGCAGCTCGCGCCAACGCACGGAGCAGGACGGACTCGACGCACGCGGCTTCAGCTCGCCTGACACTCACTCACCAGCGCCCCTTCCGCGCAGGCCGCCGCGCAAGGAGCCACGCCCCCTCCCCGCTTCAATCCACAGAAGCGGGAAGGGGCTCGACGCTCGCTCAGGGCGTCTCGTCGGACGGCACTTCCCCCGTGAGCACGCAGATGAGCGCGACGGGGTCACACTTCACCGGGAACACGGGATTGATACCCGAGCCACGCAGGCGGCCCGCCTCGAAGTCCGGGTACGGGTCGCACTTCACGTCGTCCGGCTTGCCCGCGGTGGCGCAGCTCACCACCGGCCAGATGCCCTTGGCCTGATACGTCGCCGTGCACCCGTTCTCCGAGTAGCGCAGGTCCGCCTTGAACTGCGTCCCCGGAATGCCCGGCGTGTTGTAGATGCGCAGGTTGGACCACTCGTACGCGAAGCTCTGCGCGGGCAGCGTGTCCGTCGCCGGCACCTCCAGACGCGTCGTCGACAACTGCGGCACGTCGCAGAAATTGTCCGCCCCCGGCCCCTCGCTGGCCAACGGCCCCACCGAGTACGGCGTGTGCGACGCATCCAGGTCCGGCCGGTCCTTGAAGTCCACCAGCAGCTTCCCCATCCGCGCGCTGCGCAGCGCCACCGTGTCCGGCGCCTTGGGGTCCTGGCTGAAGTACTTCTGCATCCCCACCGCCTCCGGCGCCAACCGCGCGCACTGCAGGTCGGGGTTCTGTCCCGGCAGCAGCGTGTACACCGTGGCGAACGAGCCGATGGAACCATCCGTCACGGCCCGGGCCACCACACACTGCGCCTCCGGGTCCTCCACCCCACAGCCCGCGAGCACCAGCGCCGCCAGCGCGCTCCATCCCATTCCACGAATCATTGGCAGATGTCCTTTCATGGCGAGCGCCTAGAAGGTCAGCTTCGCGCCCAGCCGCACGGAGCGCGGCGCCTGGTAGGCCGTGGGACGCTTGAAGTTGGGGTTGATGTCCGCGGGGACGATGGGCAGGTTCGTCGCCGTCGAGATGACCTTGCAGTCCGGGTTGTTGGCGACGAGGCACGCCGACAGGTCCGCGGGCTTGCCCCCCTGCTCGATGGCGTAGACCCGCGTATTCGTCAGCGTCTGGTCCACCGCCGTGTACTGCTGGAAGTTGAAGACGTTGAACACGTCCAGCGACATGCTCAGCACGTAGTCGCCACTCAGCTTCTGGTTCACGCTCACGCGGGTATCGATGTTGTGCACCCACGGCAGCCGACCCGCGCTGCCTCGCGGCAGGATGAACGTCTCCGAGCCGCTGCGCCGAGGATGCGCGCCCAGGTAGTTGAGCGGCGTGCCCGAGCGGCTCCGATAGCCACCACCCACGTTCAGGCTCGTCGTGCGCGTCAGGTTGAACTCCCGCGCACCGAACGCCTTGAACGAGTGCGTGCGGTCCCCGGGCAGCGGACCGTCGCGGTTGGTGGTCAGCGACACCAGGTCGAAGTCGCGCGTGAGGTTGGGCGACAGCTGACCGGTGTCGGCTCGGAACAGGCCCGAGTAGTTGCCGCGCAGCTTGGACCACGTGTAGCTCGCCTGGGCCAGCCAGCCGTCGGAGAACGCCTTCTGGTAGTACAGGTTCACCGCGTCGTAGTGGCGCTTCGCCTCGGGGAAGTCCGTTGAGAACCCCTTGCCCGGGTTGCCCAGGAAGAAGGTGTTGCCGTCATCGCGGCTCATGTCCTCGATGACGTCGTTGAGCACGCGCCGCGTGTACGTCAGGCCGAAGCGGCCGAGCAGCACCTCGTACTCGCCACCCACCATGATTTCGTCCGCGGACTGCGCGCGGATGTTCGGGTCCACCGGCACGCGGTCTCCACCCTGCGCGTCCCAGCGCTGGTTCGGCCCCTCCCGGCTGCCGATGGTCTGACGGTTGCCCGGCGCCATGCAGCCCGTGAGCCGTGACTCCCGGTCGCTCGGCACGCAGTTCTCCGCACCGTACGTGGCCGACAGGAGCTGCTGCTGCGGGAAGGACAGGTCCGCCAAATCCAACGGCACGTTCTCGAAGAAGCGCGCGAAGTTGACGAACAGCTTCGAGCGCCCCTGCTGGGTGAAGTCGTAGATGAGCCCCACGCGCGGCGACCACTGGTTGGGCAGGTACAGGCCCACCTTGTCGTCCAGCCCCCGGATGGTCTGCACGTCGTAGCGCAGGCCCGCGTTGAGCGTCACCTTGTCCAGGATGGACCAGCTGTCCTGGATGAAGCCGCCCATCGTCACCGACGTGGACGTGCCCTCCTTGCTCGCCAGGAACACCGGCTGGTCCGGCCCCTCGAGATAGCCGTACTGGTTGAGCGTGAAGAAGCAGCGGCCGTTGGCGCACTCCTGCCAGGGGGCGCCGCCCGTGCGCGCGCGGTGGTTGTAGAAGCTCATCCGCTCCGCGTCGAAGCCCGCCTTGATGATGTGGTGGCCGAGTGCCTGGACCAGGAGGGTGCCCATCACCTTGCCCTGGAAGCGGTCCAGTTCCTGCTCGCTGATGGTGCCAGGCCCCCCGGTGGAGTAGGTCCTGACGGGACAGAAGAGCCGCTGTTCCTCCGGCGTGGTGCCACAGACAGACGGGTCCGGCAGCGTCTCGAAGTCGGTGATGGAGCGCGGGCCGGGATTGCTCGTACGGCGCCAGGAGACGTTCGGCTCCGCGGCCAGGCCCGTGGGGGACAAGAGGCCCGAGCCATCCGACGGCAGGATGCTGTCCGCCTGGTGGTGCCAACCGGCCGTCGCGTCGACCAGGAGCGTCTTGCCGAAGAAGGACGAGGACTGCTTGGCGACGATGTCCATCACGCCGTTGCTGCGCCGCGTGGCGATGGATTCGTAGGACCCCTGCACGAAGCCGGTGCAGGCAAGGCCCGTGCACACCTCCGGGTCACCGTCATCGCTATAGGAGAACTTGCCCGCGCCTCCCGAGGAGCGCGGCGTGCCGAACACCGACACCGACAAGTTGTGGTCCGGATTGAAGAGGTACGTCAGCTTGGTCATGTACTGGAGCGAGCGCTCGTCCGCGAAGCGCGTGGTGCGCGTGCCCTCGATGGGCGTCACCAGCCCGAAGCCCGTCTCCGGGTCCTTGTCGCGATCGTTCGGTCCGCCGCAGCTCGGATTGTCGGGACCACAGTACTCCAGCCGGCTGAGCTGCCGGTCCACGCGGATGCGATTGAACGACGGCGCCACGCCCGCGTAGAACCAGAGCCTGTCCTTGAGGATGGGGCCGCCGAAATCGAAGCCGAAGTCGCCCTGGTTCCAGGGCTGGCCTTGCGCGGAGATGACGGAGCCCTCCTGTCGCACCCAGGGGCCGTCGCGTTGCAGCGCCCCCGGCGCCATGTTCGCGAACACCGAGCCGTGGAACTCGTTGGAGCCCGACTTGGTGACGACGTTGAGCACGCCGCCCGTGGAGCGGCCGTACTCGGGCATGTAGCCGCCGGTGATGACGTTGACCTCCTGGACGAACTCCACCGACAGCGGCGTGCCCAGCGTGCCCACGCCCGGGTCGTTCACCGACAGGCCATCCACCACGTACTGGCTCTCCGGGGAGCTGCTGCCGCTGACGCTCACGCCGTAGCGGTCCTCCACCGCGCCCGGCGCCAGCTCCGCCAGCGACTCGAACGAGCGCGACGCGGAGCCCTTGCTGCCCGGCCGGATGACGGCCACGTTGCGCAGGAAGTCCGCGTCCACGCTCATGCCCTGCGTGCTCGAGCCCACGTCCAGCGTGGGCGCCGCGCTGATGGAGATCTCCTCGCCGAACGCCGAGGGCAGCAACTGGATGTTCACCCGGATGGTCCGGTCCAACCGCAGCACGATGTCCGGACGCACGAAGGGCTCGAAGCCCTCGCGCTCCACGCGCAGCGTGTACGTGCCCGGCGGCAGCTGCGGGATGCGATACAGGCCGCTCGCATCCGAGACCACCACCCGCTCACCCTGCAGCTTCGGCGAGGTGGCCGTCACCACCGCGTCCCCCAGCGCCTTCTTGTCCTCCGCGCTGGTGATGGTGCCGGTGATGACCGAGACGCCTTGAGCGAACGCTCCGGCGCCACAGAGCAGGACCGCGAGACACACCCCGCGGGCGAGACCCACACGTATGGACAAAGCTGACTCCCTCCCTTTGATTCCGGAGGGCACTCTGTCTCAAGACGCGAGAAAGCAACAATCCCCAATTAAACAGTAGGCACGCCGGGGTGCGTCACCGGGCTGGGCGGGGACGGGCCCATCCGGAGCCCGCGTGGGGCTGGAGGGCGGCCACCGTCCTCGGCACGACAGGGGCCGCTGCCTCGCCCGCGGCCTGGGCGACGGAGCGGCGGACGGACGCGGGGCGACGCGGCGCTGGTCTATGCTGCGCGCTCCCGTGGACGCTCCCCTGCCCTCCCGCCGCCGCCTCCTGGTGCCCGCCGTGGTGTTCGCCGTCGCGAGCACGCTGGTCGCCCTGGCCGCGCTGTATGTGCAGGGCCTGCTGCCGGCCTCCGTCCCGTCCGCGTCGGAGCCCTTCCACTATCAGGGCTACGAGAAGGTGCTCCGGCACGTGCGCGCGGATGGGGATGTGGACTTCTCCTCCATCGGCCGCGAGCGCGCGGAGCTGGACCGGTTCGTCGAATCGCTGGCGTCGTTCTCGCCGCACAACCGTCCGGACGTCTTCCCGACGTCGGAGGACGCGCTGGCCTTCTGGCTCAATGCCTACCACGCGCTGGTGCTCCAGCAGGTGGTGGATGGGTATCCCTATCTGGAGAGCGTGCACGGGCCGCTGCTCGGGCGCTTCTATTGGGGGCGCTCGTGGCCGGTGGGCGGCAAGCGCATGACGCTGTGGTCGCTGCACCACCGCATCCTCGCCCGGGAGTACGCCGACCCGCGCATCCACCTGGCGCTGTTCCAGGCCACGCGCGGCGGGCCTCGCATGGACAGCACCCACTTCCAGCCCGAGTTCCTCGACGCGCAGCTCAACGAGGCCAGCCGCCGGTTCGTGGGCGACAAGCGCCACGTGCGCCTGGACCGCGACACGGTGTACCTGGCGAAGCTGTTCGAGACCTGGCGCGAGGACTTCCTCGCCGCGCTGCCCGAGGGGCGCCGGGGCAACGTGCTCCAGTTCGTCTGGGCGTTCCTGCCGGACACCTGCGAGGAGCGTCCCGGCTGCGACACGCGCGCGGACCTGGACCACGCCTGCGGGCCGAAGCTGGACCGCTGCCACATCGTGTACGAGCCGGAGGACCCCGCGCTCCCGGATGCGGCGGCGCGCGAGGTCCGCTCGGAGCGCTGACGCCTACGCGGGCAGCCGCTCGCGTCTGCCGGGCGGCGGCGTGTGGTCCTCGTCCCCCCGCTCCCGGGCGCGGGGCCGCTGCACGGGGCCGCCGTCCTTGCGCCCTCGCAGCCACTTCTCCAGGCCGACGGCGGGCAGCACCACCGCGCCCACCAGCACGGACAGGCCGATGGCCTCCAGCGACAGGGGCGCCGTTCCGAAGATGCTCCGCATGAAGGGCACGTACATGAAGGCGAGCTGCAGCAGCACCAGCGCGCCGATGCCCATGAACACCGTGGGGTTGCTGAACAGGCCCACCTTGCGCACGGAGCCTGTGAGCGTGCGGCACATCACCATGTAGAAAATCTGGAAGCTGATGACGGTGTTCACCGCCATCGTCTGCGCCTCGGCCAGCGCCCGCGCGTGCCCCACCGCCGGCAGCTCGCGCGAGTACTCCCAGAGGAACAGGCCGATGGCCCCCGCCGCCATGAGCAGCGCGACCAGCCCCGTGCGCATCACCACGAAGTGGCTGAGCACCGGCGCGTCCGGACGGCGCGGCCTGCGGCGCATCACGTCCGACTCGCGCGCCTCGAACGCCAGCGGCAGCGCGAGCGACACCGTGGCCACCAGGTTGATCCACAACAGCTGCGTGGGCAGCATCGCCATCAGCGGCACCGCCCTCCCGCCGATGTCCTGGATGGGGAAGAACGCCACGCCGCACAGCAGGATGAGCGCGAGCCCCAGGTTGGTGGGCAGCACGAAGGCGAGCGACTTGATGAGGTTGTCGTAGACGCGCCGCCCCTCCTCCACCGCCGCCGCGATGGAGGCGAAGTTGTCATCCGTCAGGACGATGTCCGCCGCCTCCTTGGACACCGCCGTGCCGGTGATGCCCATCGCCACGCCGATGTTGGCCTGCTTGAGCGCGGGCGCGTCGTTCACCCCGTCGCCCGTCATCGCCACCACGTGCCTTCGGCCCTGGAGCGCGCGCACCAGGCGCAGCTTGTGCTCCGGCGCCACGCGCGCGAAGACGTTCGTGCTCTCGGCCACGTGCGCCAGCTGCGCGTCGTCCAGCGCCCCCAGCTTCGCGCCCGCGACGCCCGGCATCCCCGCCTCTTGAAGACCCAGCTTCGCGCCGATGGCCTCCGCCGTCGCCAGGTGGTCGCCCGTGATCATCTTCACGACGATGCCCGCCTCGTGACAGGCGCGCACCGCCTCGATGGCCTCCTCGCGCGGAGGGTCCATCATCCCCTGCAGGCCCAGGAGCTCCAGCCCACCCTCGACGTCTTCGAGCGCCAGGTCGTCCTTCGCCTCGGGCACCTGCCGCGACGCCACCGCGAGCACGCGCATGCCCCGCCGCGCCAGCCGCTCCACCTCCTCCAGCACCGCCTCGCGTGACACGGCGCCGTCCAGCTCGCAGCGCGCCAGGACGACCTCGGGCGCACCCTTGAGGAGCACCACGCGGCCCTCGCGGCCGTCGTCGTGCAGCGTGGCCATGAACTGGTTCTCCGACTCGAACGGGATGGCGTCCACGCGGGTGAAGCGCGAGCGGGACTCCTCCACGCGCAGGCCCGCCTTCTCCGCCGCCACCACCAGCGCGCCCTCGGTCGGGTCGCCCGTCATGCGCCAGTTGCCATCACCGCCCTCCAGCGCCGCGTCGTTGCACAGCGCGCCCGCGAGCAGCAGCTCCTTCGCGTCGTCGGGCAGGAGCGACTCGCTGAGCGCCGGGCCGTCGCGGCGCAGCTCGCCCCGGGGCGCGTACCCCACGCCGGTGACGGTGTAGCGCCCCGTCGGCGTCCACAGGGCCTGCACCGTCATCTCGTTGCGCGTGAGCGTGCCCGTCTTGTCCGAGCAGATGACGGTGGTGCTGCCCAGCGTCTCCACCGCGGGCAGCTTGCGGATGACCGCGCGCCGGGCCGCCATGCGCTGCACGCCGATGGCCAGGGCGATGGTGACGATGGCGGGCAGGCCCTCCGGAATCGCCGCCACCGCCAGGGTGATGGCCACCACCACCGCCTCGCTCATGTCATACCCGCGCCACAGCCCCACCCCGAGCAGCAGCACCGATACGACGAGGATGGCCACGGTGATGACCTTGGCGATGCTCGCGAGCGCCTTCGTCAGCGGCGTCTGCAAATCCGTCGCTTCGCTCAACATCTCCGAGATGCGCCCCAGCTCCGTGGCGCCTCCCGTCGCGATGACCACCGCCTGCCCCACGCCCGAGGTCACCAGCGTGCCGCCGAAGACGACGCTCGTCCTGTCCCCCAGCTCCGCGTCCTTGGCCACCACCGAGGCCTGCTTCGACGCCGGCACGGACTCGCCCGTGAGCGCGGCCTCCTCCACCTGGAGGTTGCGCGAGCCCACCAGCCGCATGTCCGCGGGCACCTTGTCCCCGGCGGCAATCTCCACCACATCCCCGGGCACCAGCTCCGCGGCGGGCACCGCGCGCTTGTGGCCCGCGCGCACCACCGTCGCGTTCTGCGGCACCATCCGGCTGAGCGCCTCGATGGCCTTGCCCGCGCGGAACTCCTGCACGAAGCCGATGAGCGTGTTGAGCACCACCACGGCGGCCACCACCAGCCCGTCCGTCACCTTGCCCATCACCACCGCCAGCACCGCCGACACGATGAGCACCCAGATGAACGGACTGTTCACCTGTCGCCACAACAGCTTCAGCGGCCCCTCGCCCTTCTGTCGCTCCAGGACGTTGGGCCCATGACGGGAGAGCCGCTCGCGCGCCTGCTCGTCCGTCAGCCCTGACGGTCCGCTCTCCAGCCGCTCGAAGGCCCGCTCGACCGGCAGGGCATGCCAGGGCACCGCTCCCGAAGCGGGCTCACGTGCGTCCTCGACGCCGGACGCGGCGGGTGGCGGCTCGCGCATTCGACTCCCCCAGTCAGCAACCAGCTCTCTCCCCTCAAGCTATGTCCGCCCCAGGCCCGCGCCCCACGCCCGCCCTCGCAGGAGGCAGGCGACGCGTCGCGGCCGTGACAAAGCCGTTGCCTGGCTCGCGATTTCCAAGTAATCAAGAATTAAAGGAATCACTAGCTTCTCGACTTCGTCCTGATGAACTCCAAAAAGTCCGGTGTGGTCCTGTTGGGGGTGGTGCTGGTGGCCTCGGTCGTCGCGCTGCTGACCCGAGGCCTGTCTGCCTCCTCGAATGAATCCGCCCCCGCCGCGAGCGCCGCGAGGCCGCCCACCTCCAGCGGCGTCATGGTGGGCACGCCCTCGGGGGTGCCGCCGGCCTCGGAGCCGACGCCCGCGGTGGAGCAGCTGCCGATGCCCGGGTGCTGGGATGGCCTGCGGGAGCTGGACAAGGCGACCTCGCTGGACGCGCTGCGCGCGGCGCTGGGGGTGGCGGTGGGGCACCGCGACAACCTGCTGGCGACCTACCTCCAGGAGCGCCTGACGGAGCTCGTGGGGCAGGACGCGGGGCGCGCGCTGCAGGTCATCGAGTGGGCGAAGCAGGCCAGCCCTCCGGAGCTGGGGCTCTACCTGGAGGCCGTGAAGGCGGCGCCAGCCGTGCACGACGCGAAGGTGTCGGCGGCGCTCCTGGGGATGGGCGAGGACAAGAGCCTGCCGACCCAGAACCGCTCGGCGGCGCTGGACGCCCTGGAGACCCAGCGGCGGCTGTCGCCCGGGGACCTGGCGCGGCTCAAGGCGGTGGCCCTGGACGAGACGGCGGACTCCACCGCGTGGGTGGCCACGCGCACGATGGGCCGGGTGATGAAGGAGGACTTCGAGCGCACGGGCACCCATGCGCCGTACTGGAAGGAGCTGCTCTCCATCGCCGGCACCTCGGACGACATGGCGGTGCGGCTGCTCGCGCTGGAGATGCCGTCGTACTCCGACCCGCTCATCGGCCCGGAGTCCTTCGACGAGCTGGAGCACATCCTCACCACGGACCGCGAGCGCGACGTGCGGGAGATGGCCGCCTTCCGGCTGGGCGTCACGCGCGAGCCCGAGCAGGCGCTGAAAATCTACGAGGCGGCGTTCGACAAGGAGCACGACGTCTGCGTGCGCTGGGCCATCTTCCGCTTCGCCGTGCGCGCCGCGGGAGAGGGAGCGCTGCCGATGCTGGCGCGGCTCGCCGCGAAGGACCCGCGCTTCCAGCGCGACTACACCGAGTTCCAGCAGCTGTACGCCTCCGGCACCGTGGACTTCGCCCGCATCTGGCTGGGCAAGGGCGAGCACCACGCGTGCCTCGTCGAGGAAGGAGCGCCGCACTGATGCATGCCCTCATGAACAGGCGATGGGGGCGCGGGCTCCTGGTGTCGTTCCTCCTGGGCGCGGCGGGGCCGGCGAGCGCGGCCGCGCCGCTCTTGACGCCCGAGACGTGCTCGGTGGAGACGATGCTCCGCGACGTGCGCGCGGCGATGAAGGACGGCTCGCCCGCGCTGAAGCACTACGTGAAGGCGCGGCTGCGGGAGGCGGCGCTGGCCATGCCCGCCGGGGAGCTACAGGCCGCGCTGGAGCGCGAGCACCAGCCGGAGGTGCTGGAGGCCCTGGGCGCGGCGCTGGCCACGAAGGCGAGTCACGCGGAGTCGCCCGGACTGGTGCAGCCGCTGCTGGCCCGAGCCGCGGGAGACGCGGACCCGGCGGCGCGCGCGGCGGCGGTGCGGGCCCTCAGGGCCACGCCCTCCGTGGAGTTCATGGCGAAGAACGGCGGCGTGGTGACGTACGAGCAGCTGGTGCGCGACAGCTCCCCGGAGGTGCGCCAGGCGGTGGCCGACAACCTGCTGGCGGAGAGCGCACAGGTGTACTCGGGCCATGACCGCACGGTGTCGGAGACGACGGTGGCGGTGGCGTCGGCGGCCGAGGACCCCGCGGTGGCGGCGAGGCTCTTGGGCGAGGTGTCCATGGAGGCCGTGGGCCACGAGACGGTGGAGCGCGTCACCCGGCACCTGAAGGCCGAGTCCCCGGAGCTGCGCGCGGCGGCGGCGACGGCGCTGGGAGGCGCGCCGGGAGCGGAGTCAGCGGGGGCGCGGCGCGCGCTGGTGGAGGCCTTCCGCGGGGACACGAATCCGGCGGTGCGCAAGGCGGCGCTCGAGGGCATCGCCCGGCTGGGCCAGGCCTCCGCGCGGCCCCTGCTGGAGTCGCTGCGCGGCGTGGACCCGCGCATGGACCCTGAAATCGACGCGTGGCTGTCCGCGCTGAAGCTCAACCTCCAGGAGTGGCACCTGCTGCTGCGCGAGAAGCAGCGGCTGAGGAGGTGACCCCTGCATCACCGGGCAGTGCCGCAGCGAAACAACCAGAGGAGGCAGTTCCATGAAGGCATTGAAGTGGATGTTGGCCACGGTGGCCTTGGCCGTGACGGGGTGGTCCACGAGCGCGTCGTCGGCGACGGCCGTCGGTCCCATCTGTGACACGGCCGCGCGCGTGGGCTCCACGACGTACTACTCGTGCTCGGGCAGCAGCCACAACGCGCTCGACATGAGCAATGGCACGTGCAGCGTGTGGAACCACCGCGGGATGATCAACGTCAGCCGCTACTACGCCTACTACGGCGGCTGTGCGAACAACTGCAGCGGCGGCACCAGCTGCAACGGCGGCGCGGGCAACTACTACGTCGTCACCGGCGGCAGCGGCTGGGACTTCCGCCAGCTCCACCTGAACTCCAACGTGTCCTCCGGCTCCAAGACGTGCGACCGCTGCGCGCTGGGCCTGGTGGGCTCCACGGGCAACTCCACCGGCGCGCACGTGCACGCGGACAACCGCCAGTACGGCACCCGCAAGACGGCCTGGTACACCAGCGTCGGCACCACGTGCGGCTCCAGTGCGTATTGCAGCAATCGCGTGGGTACGCCCACGCTGTAGTCGCAGTCCCCAAACCCGCGCCCCGCTCCGGTTTCCCTATGGCCGAGGCGGGGCGTCCTTGTTTCACGCGTCGGAGCGCCGCGGGGCCTCGGCGGCGGCCCGGCGCAGGGTTTCCCCCGTCGCCGCGTCCGCGGGGAAGAAGGACTCAATCGCCAGCTCCGCCAGGGTGACGTCCACCGGCGTGCCGAACACCGTCGTCGTGCCGATGAAGGCCAGCACGCCCCGGGGCGTCATGATGCGAAGCGGCACCACCACGCCCGCGTAGTCCGGCTCGGCCGCGTGGCTCGGCACCGGCCCCATCCCTCGCAGCTCGTCGAGCAGCGCCGCCAGCGTCGCGTCCGCGGTGGCCGACACCTGCCGCTGCAGCCTGGCCAGCACGTGCGCGCGCCACTGCTCCAGGTTGAGGATGCGCCGGCCCAGGCCGTCCGGGTGCAGGCTCAGGCGGAGCACGTTGATGGGCGGATGGAGCAGCTCGCCGGGGATGCCCTCCAGGAGCACACCCACCGCGCGGTTGGCCGTGACGAGGTGCCAGTGCCGGTCCACCGCGAGCGCCGGGTACGGCTCGTGTCCGGAGAGCACCAGCTCCACCGCCTCGCGCGCCGCCGTCATGCGCGGCCCGTCCAGCTCGTTCTCCGAGTAGACGGGCGCGAAGCCCGCCGCCACGAGCAGCGTGTTGCGCTCGCGCAGCGGCACGTCCAGCTCCTCGGCCAGGTGCAGCAGCATGTCCCGGCTCGGCGTGGAGCGCCCCGTCTCCAGGAAGCTCACGTGGCGGGCGGACACCTCCGCGCGGCACGCCAGGTCCAACTGACTCAGGCTGCGGCGCTGACGCCACTCGCGCAGCAACTCTCCCACCGGACGGCTCGGCATCATCATGCCCCTGACCCTAGGAACAACGGGGAAGCCTGCCCATTACCTCCCGCGTAATCGACCCGCGCACCGCCCACGCGCAATGTGTGTCCCCAGACGGCGGCGGGATTTCCCC
The DNA here is from genome assembly GCF_020037055.1 of Myxococcus sp. AS-1-15. Lineage (NCBI taxonomy): Bacteria > Pseudomonadati > Myxococcota > Myxococcia > Myxococcales > Myxococcaceae > Myxococcus > Myxococcus sp. AS-1-15. Next base: position 292,211 of record NZ_JAIQDF010000003.1, read on the forward strand.
GGCGCCGCATTCCAAGGACACAGCCATGAGCGCCATTCCCGCGTCGCGTACCTTCCTGGGCCACATCCTGCTCGCCGACGGCCTCATCAGCGGCGCCACCGGGGCCCTGATGTTCTTCGCCGCCCAGCCCCTGAGCGAGCTGCTCGGCCTGCCCGTCACGCTGCTGCGCTCGGCGGGCTTCAGCCTGCTGCCCTTCGCCGCGCTGCTCGTGTTCCTGGCCAACCGGCCCCTCGTCCCCCGGGGGCTCGTCTGGGCCATCATCGGCGCCAACGTGCTGTGGACGGTGGACAGCCTGGCGCTGCTCGCCACGGGCTGGGTGCAGCCCACCGTCTGGGGCGTGGCCTTCACCGTGGTGCAGGCCGTGGCCGTGGCCGCCTTCAGCGGCCTGGAGCTGATGGCCCTCAAGCAGGCCCGCATGGTGCCCGCCTGAGCGTGCGTCGAGCGCGGCGCGAGGCGTGCCTCAGAGCGCCTTGCGCACCGCCTCCAGCGCGGCGTCGTAGTCCGGCTCGTGCATCATCTCCGGGACGATTTCGCGGAACACCACCCGGCCCTCGCGGTCCACCACGAAGGTGCTGCGCGCCAGGAGGCCCAGCTCCTTCATGTACAGCCCGTACTTCCGCGCGAAGTCCCGGTCCTTGTAGTCCGAGAGCACCGCCACGTTCTGGATGCCCTCGGCCGCGCTGAAGCGGTTGAGGGCGAAGGGCAAATCCAGGCTCAGGTACCAGACCTTCACGTCCGGCCCCAGCTGCGTCGCCTGCTGGTTGAACATGCGCAGCTGGATGGCGCAGACCTTGGTGTCCACGCTCGGCGCCACGCTCAACACCACCACCTGCCCCTTGAGCTCCGACAGGCGGTGGGACTCGTAGAAGCCCTTGTACACGGTGAAGTCGGGCGCGAGGTCGCCCACCTGCACCTGCCCGTCGCCCTCCAGCGTCACCGGCTTGCCGCGGTAGGTGACCTGGTCCTTGAACTCGGCCATCACTGCACTCCTCTCACGTCACGCGGCCAGCAGTGCCGCACCAATGAGGCCGCTGTCGTCGCCGAGCTCCGCGTCGGCGATGAGCAACCCCTCGCGGGACGTCTGGGACGCCCACGCCCTCACACCGTCCAACACCCGGCGCCGCATCCCAGGGCAGTGGTTCAACACCCCACCCCCGAGAATGAGCCTGGCCGGGTTCAACACCGTCACTTGGTTGGCCACCGCCAGCGCCAGGAAACGCGCGGCCCGCTCATACACCTCCCGAGCGGCCTCGTCGCCTGCTTCCGCCGCCTCTTCCAGCGACACCGGCGTCAGCCGGGAGGCGTCGTTCTCCACGAGCTTCGCGAGCAGCGGAGCACGGCCCGCGGCGAGCAGCTCCTTCGACTGGGCGATGAGGTTGTGGCCCCCGGTATACGCCTCCAGGCAGCCCTGCTCGCCGCAGCCGCAGCGCCGCCCGTCGGGGACGACCTTGATGTGGCCCAGCTCGGCCGCAACCCCGCCCGCGCCTTCCAGGAGGCGCCCGCCGGCGATGATGGCGCTGCCCACGCCCGAGCCGACGAACACCACCAGCAGGTCCTGCGCGCCACGGCCCGCGCCCGCGTGCAGCTCACCCCACGCGGCCGCGGACAGGTCGTTCACCACCTTCACCGGCTGCTTCAGCCGGTCCGTGAGCATCTTGCCCAGGGGCACGTTGCGCCAGCCCAGGTTGGGGGCCACCGACAGCACCCCGGAGTCCTTGTGGATCTGCGCGGCCGCGCCCACGCCGCAGGCGTCCACCGGCACACCCGCGGACCGCACCGCTTCGGAGGCGGCCTGGGCGATGGTCTCCACCACCCCGGACGGGCTGCGCTCGGCGAGCGCCACCTTGGTCGACGCGAGCAGCTTCCCCGCCTCGTCCACCACGGCGGCTCGAGCGAACGTCCCCCCCAGGTCGATTCCCAGCGTCGGCATGGCGGTGTTCCCCTCTAGCCTTTCACGCGCTGGACCAGCTCGGTCACCAGCGCCTCGACTTCCTGCTGCCGCGCGTCGTCCTTGAACCGGCCCTCCGGCGTGAAGGCCTCCGCGGCCCGCGCCAGGTGCACCTGCGTGGGCAGCACCAGCGCGCCCACCGACGACATCACCTGCCGCAGGTGCGGCTGCATGCGCGCGGTGCCGAAGTTGCCGGGGCTGGCGCCCATGATGGCCGTCCACTTGCCCTGGAACAGCCGGCCGGGCGCACGCGACGCCCAGTCGATGGCGTTCTTCAGGCCGCCTGGAATCGACGAGTTGTACTCGGGGCTCGAGATGAGGAGGCCCTGGGCCTTCGCCACCCGCTCGCGCAGGGCGACGACGCTCGGGGGCAGGCCCTGGGCTTCCACGTCACCGTCGTAGAGCGGCACGCCCACCGTCTTGAGGTCCACCACGTCCACGTCCGCGCCGAGCGCGCGGGCCTTCTCGACGGCCAGCGCCAGGAGCTTCTGGTTGAAGCCGCCGGTGCGCAGGCTGCCCGCGATGGCCAGGATTCTAGGCGCGCTCACCCTCCCACCTCACGCTGCACCTGGGCCACGGTGCCCTCGATGAGGGCCTGGATCTCCTTGAGGCGCTCGGGCGTGTTGGCCTCGAAGCGCAGCACCAGGATGGGCTGGGTGTTGGAGGCGCGGATGAGGCCCCAGCCGTCGGGGAACGTCACGCGCACGCCGTCCACGTCGATGATGTCGTGGCCCGCCGCGCGCAGCGTCTCCGTGGCGCGCTTGACCATCTCGAACTTCTTCTCCTCCTTCGTGTCGAAGCGCAGCTCGGGGCTGGCGTAGGTCTTCGGCACGTCCGCGAGCAGCTCCGACATCTTCTGCTTCTCGTGGGTGAGGATTTCGAGCAGGCGCGCGGACGAGTACACCGCGTCGTCGAAGCCGAAGTAGCGGTTCTTGAAGAAGATGTGGCCGCTCATCTCGCCGGCCAGCTCCGCGTGCTCCTCCTTCATCTTCGCCTTGATGAGCGAGTGGCCCGCCTTCCACATCACGGGCTTGCCGCCGCGCCTGGCGATGTCGTCGTACAGCGTGTAGCTGCACTTCACCTCACCGACGATGGCCGCGCCCGGGCTGTCCTTGAGCACGTAGCGGCTGAAGAGGACCATGAGCTGGTCGCCCCAGAGGATGTTGCCCTGGTCGTCGATGACTCCGATGCGGTCGCTGTCACCGTCGTAGGCGATGCCCACCTCGGCCTTCTCGCGCTTCACCGCGGCGATGAGGTCCTGGAGGTTCTCCACCACGGTGGGGTCCGGGTGGTGGTTGGGGAACGTCGCGTCCATCTCGCAGAACAGGGGCACCACCTCGAAGCCCATGCTCTCGAACAGCGGGACGGCGATGGCGCCGCCGGTGCCGTTGCCCGCGTCGATGACGATCTTCATCCCCTTGCGGCCCACCTTCACCGTCTGGCGGACGAAGTGGTTGTAGGGGGTGATGATGTCGTACGGCGTCACGGTGCCGGGCGTCTTCGAGACCTCGAAGTCCCGCGCCTCGATGAGGCGGCGCAGCGCCTGGATTTCGTGGCTGTGGAAGGTCGTCTTGCCCGCGCCAATCTTGAAGCCGTTGTACTCGGGCGGGTTGTGGCTGCCGGTAATCATGGCCAGGCCATCCACCGGCAGGGTGTTGGCGGCGAAGTAGGTCAGCGGCGTGGGCACCACGCCCACGTCGAAGACGTTGAGGCCCGTGGACGTCAGGCCGGCACAGAGCGAGTCTCGGAAGCGGGTGGAGGACTCGCGGCAGTCGCGGCCCACGGCGATGAAGCGGCCGCCGTTGCGGCGGATGATGGTGCCCAGGCCCTTGCCCAAGAGCTCCACCACTTCGGCCGTGAGGTCCTTGTCCACCAGACCCCGGATGTCGTACTCGCGGAAGATATGCGCGTTCATGAAGGTGTCCCCGCCCTCCTCCTGGAACCGGAGGGCATGACAGAGGGCGGCGGACTCTACACGAGCGCAACGGTTCCCGGCACCCGACAGGGGGCCTGCGCGGGCTGCTGAACGATGCTCCCTCGGCGCCCCTGTGAATCCCTGGGGTGCCAATCAACCCCCACACCCGCCCGGCTGTGGGGCGACCGGGGCTCCGGGCTCCCTCTGTCGGGGGAGGCGAGCGCTCCGGTCGGGCCGGCCTCCTGGGGCGAACGCCCTCCAGGCGAGCCCTCATGGGTCGGAGAAGTTCGGGTGGGCCCCGCCTCGACGGCGCGGCCGCCGAGCGCGTGCCAGCGACCTCTCCTCGGCAGCGGGCGCCGCCTCGGCAAGGCCCGAGTGCGTGCTCACCGTATCGCCAGGGTCACGAGGGCGGCCTCGGTAGAGGCCCGAGTGCGTGCTCGCCGTATCGCCAGGGTCACGAGGACGGCCTCGGTAGAGGCCGGACCTGAGTCCACAGCGCTCACGCTCCGCTGGGGGCGCCCCTCCGGAACACGCGCGCCTTCAGTGCGCGGTGACCTCCGCACCCTCGCTCCGCTGGGAGCGCCCCTCCGGAACACGCGCGCCTTCAGTGCGCGGCGACCTCCACACCCACGCTCCGCTTGAAGCGTCCCTCCGGAACACGCGCGCCTTCAGTGCGCGGTGACCTCCGCACCCTCGCTCCGCTGGGAGCGCCCCTCCGGAACACGCGTGCCTTCAGTGCGCGGTGACCTCCACGCCGGCGCTCTCGATGGAGAGCGGCACCTCAGGGCGCGGCTGCCCGCGCAGGACCTGGTAGTGGCGCAGCCAGGAGGCGTTGAGCGGATCCAACGCCAGCGCCTCCGCGTAGCGCTCGAGAGCCGCGTCGTGCTGCCCCCGAACCTCCAGCGCATGGCCCTGCGTGAAGAGCGCCCGGGCCCGCGACTCCGCCAGCGGACGCGCCGCGAGGAAGGCACCGCGCATTACCTCCGCCTGCTCATCCGCCAGCCCCGCGTCGAGGCAGCGGGCGACCCCCGCGAGGTTCCCCCGCGTGGCGTCGTAGCCAGCGCGCGACACCACGTCGGTCAGCATGCGGCCCGCCGCCTCCACCCGGCGCAGCAGCGCCTCCAGCGCCTGACGCTGTCCCAAGGGCAGGGTGCGCTGACGGAAGAGGTTCAGCCTGCGCAGCGCCGAGGTCGCGCGACGGCGCACCGCCTCGAAGTCCTCATGCGGCAGCGCGCCGAGCAGCGCGTACGGGTCCTTCTCCACCACCGCCGCGCGCGACAGCACCCGGGCCAGCTCCGCGTCCGGCACCGGCTCCGCATCCAGCGCGCGCGGCCCCGAGCCCAGCCCCAGCGCGTGCGCCAGGAGCTCCCGCGCCGCCTCGCCCGCGAACTGCACGTGCAGCCCCGACTCACCGTTCCACGCCCGTGCCTCCTCGCGCGTGACATGGCGGACCACGTCGCAGTCGCACGCCACCTTGCGGCCCTTGAAGGTCAGCTCCACCGGGAGCTGCGAGGCGAGCGGAGGCAGCACCCCCGCCCACGTGGCGAAGAAGCCATCCACCGTCACGTCCCCCAGGCGCACCGGCACCAGCTCCGCGTCCGTGGCCAGCCACAGCCGCACGAGCAGGCCCCGGGGCGACTCCATCTTCGGCGGCGTCAGCTCGGCCGTCGGCACCTGCTCGTAGGCGACCTCGCGCAGCGCGCGGTGCAGCGGCGTGGCGTCGTCCTCCGGGAGGATGTGGCCGAAGATGGAGATGCTCCCGCGCGACGTGCGCGTGCGCTGCGGCGGCGCGGGCCGCACCCGGCCGATGCCCTGGCTGTCCAGCAGCGCCTCGCGGAAGGAGACGGCGTCCGGGAACCGCTCCCCGGGGCGCTGCGAGAGCGCGCGCAGCAGCACGTCCGAGAGCGCGCGCGGCACGCGAGGGTTGAGTTCGTGCGGCGCCGCGGGCGACAGCGCCCCCACGCGCCCGAAGCCGAAGGGCAGCCGGCCCGTGGCCAGCAGGTAGCCCACCACGCCCAGGGCGTAGATGTCCGTGCGCCCATCCACCGAGTCCTGCGCCCACTGCTCGGGCGCGAGGAACGCGGGCGAGCCCACCACCATGCCGCACGCGCGCTCCTCGCGGGACAGGCTGGCGGTGAGCACCTCGCGAGAGCCGAAGCCCAGCACCTTCACCCGCCGCTCGCCCCGCGAATCCCACGTCAGCACCAGGCTGTCCGCGCTCAAGCCGCCGTGCACGCGGCCCTGCGCGTGGGCGACCTCCAGCGCGCACAGCGCCTGGGCCAGCACCAGGACGACCTCCGCCGGAGCCAGCGGCATGGGCAGCTTCGAGAAGGGCTCCCCCTCCGCGTGCTCCATCAGCAGGCACGGCAGCCCCGCGGGGCCGATGCGCGCGTCCAGCACCCGCGCGACATGGCGGTGCTTGAGCGAGCGCAGCGCGCGGCCCTCCATGAGGAAGCGCGAGCGCACCACCGGCTGGGCCGCCAGGTGCGGGTGCATCACCTTCACCGCGAAGCGGTGCCCCGTGGGCGTGTGCTCCGCCAGGTACACCGTGCCCAACGCCCCCGAGCCCAACGCCGCGCCCAGCACCAGCGGGCCATGCCGCTGCCCCTCCAGGGACGGCGCCCGAGGACACACCGACCCCACCGGATGCTCCACCGCGCAGTGATTGCAAGCCATGTTCGAGCTCCGCCCCGTCCGCCCCGGGATGGGGCGGGCGGCGACGGCCCTGCAACCGGCGTGCACCCCCCACTTCGTCAGCGACTGGACACGACAACCTCCCGCCGGGACGAGAAAGCGGAGAACCCCGTTACCCACGGAGCGGAAGTTCTTTCAGCCCCGGGGTCGGAAGTTTCTCCAGCGCACACTGGGCGCCTGCACCTACAGGTACTTCTGCAGCTTGCGGGCCTTGAGGGCCTCGACCACCTTGCGCACGTCCTGGCTCTTCTCGCGGGGCACCACCAGCACCGCGTCGCCGGAGTCCACCACCACCACGTCGGTGAGGCCCACGACGGACAGCGGGCGCTTGTCGGCGAGCACGATGCAGCCCTTGCAGTCCACCACGACGGCCAGGTCGCCGGAGATGACGTTGCCGTGCGCGTCCGCGGGGCGCACCTCGGGGATGGCCGCGAAGGAGCCCACGTCCGACCAGCCGAAGTCACCCGGCAGCACCGCGATGTTGCTGGCCTTCTCCATCACGCCGTAGTCGATGGAGATGGACGGCAGCTTGGGGAACACCTTCTTGAGCACCGCGCCGAAGGTGCGCTTGCCGGCGGCCTCGCGCAGCGCCTTCAGGCCCTTCTTCATCTCCGGCATGTGCTGCTCGAAGGCGGCCAGGATGACGTCCGCGCGGAAGACGAAGATGCCGCCGTTCCACAGGTACTCACCGGAGGACACGTAGGCCTGCGCCGTCTGGGGGTCGGGCTTCTCCTTGAAGGCCTTCACCGCGCGGCCGCCGCCCTCCAGCGCGTCGCCCACCTGGATGTAGCCGTAGCCCGTCTCCGGGCGGTGGGGCTGGATGCCCAGGGTGACGATGTGGCCCCCCTCGGCGATGCGCGCGGCCTGCTCCAGCACGCGCTTGAAGCCCGGCACGTCGGCCACGTGGTGGTCGGAGGGCAGCACCACCATGACGCCCTTCGGGTCGCGGGCGGCCACCTGCACCGCGGCGAGCGCGATGGCGGGCGCGGTGTTGCGGGCCACGGGCTCCACCAGGAGGTTGGGCTTGGGAAGGCCCTTCACCAGCTTCGCGGCGGCCTTCGCGTGCAGCGGGCCGCACACGATGAAGGTGTTCTTCACCGTGGCCAGGCCCTTGAGGCGCTGGGCGGTGTCGGTGATGAGCGGCAGCTTCGAGGCGAGCGGCAGGAACTGCTTGGGGCGCGCCTGCCGGGACAGCGGCCAGAAACGCGTGCCGGAGCCACCGGCCATGATGACGGGGTAGAGGGCCATGCGGGGTACGACTCCTGCGAGTGCCGGCTCGGAGCCAGCGAGAAGCGCCAGGGTCTTCCCCCCGGCGTGACTGGCGGCGCACCATACCGTTTCGGCCTTTCCGGGAAAGAGGGCAGCCGTGACGAAGCCAGCCCCTCCAGAGCCGTTGCGACTCCCACCTTCCCGCCCACCCCGCCCGGCCGGACGCCCTCCGGACGGCGAAGCGGCCGGAAGTGGCGGGAGTTTTGACCCGCCCCCGAAAAGCCAGTCTCATGCCGCGCTGTTGGACTTCCTCAAGGCCAGATCCACCGGGCTGACGCTCCTCCTCACCATCGCGCTGACGTTGGGGCTTTCGCTCGCCCCGATTCCGGAGGCGTGGCGCCCCCTGCCCTCCCTCCAGCGCGGTCCCTTGCAGGAGAAGCTGGTCGCGCTGACCGTCCCGGCGAGGTTCCTGGGGGGCCAGCCCGTGCCCGCGCCGGAGACGGAGGTGGCCGCCGGCCAGCCGACGAAGCCCACCGCGCCCCCCGAGGACGAGGCGGGCGAGGACGCGGGCACCGACGTCGCCGCGCTCCCCCCGGACCAGCCCGTGGTGCCCACCGTGCCGGGCATCGGCCTGGAGGAGCTGAGCGCGCCTTCCCTGGCCCGCGCCGTGGAGCTGGAGGCGCTGCGCGAGAAGATGAGCGCCCAGCACGTGGACATCGAGCTCAACTGCCGCAAGGCGCGAGCGGACGGCACGTGCGAGGAGGACGGGCTCGCCCCGTTCCACAAGGCGCTGGGCGAGCTGCGCGCGGACACCCGACGCACGCCCGTGCGCGTGGTGCACCTGGGCGATTCGCTGGTGGCGTCCGACTACATCACCGATGTGGTGCGCGACAGGCTCCAGGAGCGCTTCGGCTCGGGCGGCAAGGGCTTCCTCTTCATCACCCGCCCCGCGAGCGCGGGCCGGTGGACGCGCTCCGGACGGGGCTCGGACGGGTGGACCATCGAGCGGCTGGTGGACACCAAGTGGCCCCGAGACAGGGTGGGCTGGACGGGCGTGGCCTTCACCGCGGCGGGCGGCTCGCAGAACACGAAGTACGACGCGGAAGGAGCCAGGGTCGCGGAGCTGTTCTTCCTGGCCCAGCCCTCCAGCGGCTCCGTGCAGCTGTCGGTGGACGGCCGTCCGCTGCAGCGCATCCAGACGCGCGGCTTCTCGAAGACGAAGTCGGAGGCGGCCTTCGCGCGGGTGAACCTGCCCGAGGGCGCCAGGACGCTGACGCTCACCACGTCCGGCCGGGTGGAGCTGCACGGCGTGACGCTGGAGACGGGCACGCCGGGCGTCATCTACGACACGGTGGGCCTGCTGGGCGGCATGGCGGAGGTGTACCTGCGCGCCCAGCCCGCGGCCTTCCGCGCGCAGCTGCGTCAGCGCAAGCCGTCCATGGTGGTGCTGATGGTGGGCGGCAACGAGGCGTTCTTCTACTCGCGCGAGCGCACCACCTTGGAGGAAGTGCGCGCGCAGATGAAGGAGCTGGTCTCCCGCGTGCGCACCAACGTGCCGGACGCAGCGTGCCTGGTGATGTCCCCCATCGACGCGGGCGTGCGGACCATGGGCGGCGAGCCGGTGCCGCGCCGAGGGTCCAAGGAGGTCTCCGACATCTTCCGCGAGGAGGCGCGCCTGGGCGGCTGCGCGTTCTGGGACGCCTACAACGCCATGGGCGGCGAGGGCGCGGCGCTGCGGTGGCTGGAGGCGGGGCTGATGCTGGAGGACCTGGTGCACCCGCGCGCCAAGGGCTCCGACCTCTTGGGCCACCTCTTCGACCTGGCGCTCCAGCGCAGCTTCGCCAAGGCGCACACCGCGCTGGTGCCGGTGGCGGACACGCCGGGGCTGCAGGACGCGGACGTGGCGCTGACGCGGACCTTCGACAAGCTGCGCCGCCGCGAGTCCGGTGAAGCGCTGCGCGTGGGCATCGCCCAGCTGGGCGCGTCGCATACCGCGTCGCACTACTTCACGGACGCGGTGCGCGACGTGCTCTCCAAGCGCTTCGGCGACGCGGGCCGGGGCTTCATCGCCGCGGGCAAGTCCTCGCCTCGCCTGGACAAGGCGCGCGTGGCGCGCGAGCTGACGGGGGAGTGGAAGGTGGAGGACGCGCTGGACTCGACGCCGGGCGGCCTGTGGGGCCTGACGGGCATCCGCGCCGTGGGCGCGCCGGGCTCGAAGCTGCGCATCCAGTTCTGCAAGGGCTGCCCGGAGGAGAAGTCGCGCACGGGCCGGTTGGACCTGTACGCGCTCGACGTGCCGGACGTGGCGTCGCCGGACATCCGCGTGGACGGCGAGGACATCCCCCCGGACGCACCTCCGCCCGAGCCGCTCACCGCGCCCACCGTGCGCATCCGCTCGTTCCCCGTCACCGGCACCTCGCACGAGGTGGAGGTCGCGGCGGCGCCCAACAGCCAGGTCACCGTGCTGGGCGCGGCGCTGGAGTACGACACGCCGGGCGTGGTGCTGGACGCGCTGGGGCTCCCCGGCTCCACGTCCTTCACCCTGCGGGACATGGACGCGGCGGCGGTGGACGCGCAGCTCGCGTCGCGGCGGCCGGACCTGCTCGTGTTCTGGTACGGCACCAACGAGGCGAACCTCGTCGGCCTGGACGCGCAAGGCCTGTCGGGCGACTACACGGCGCTCATCTCGCGGCTGCGCAAGGCCACGGGCAACGCGGAGTGCCTGGTGCTGGGGCCCACGGACCGGCTGGCGAAGGACGCGAGCGGGCATTGGACGGAGGCGCCCTCGCTGGCGACGGTGCTGGACACGCTGCCTCGCGTCGCGCGGGACGCGGGGTGCGCGTACTGGTCTGCTCGCGCGGCCATGGGCGGTGAGCGGGCCATGCTGCGCTGGCAGCGCTCGCGGCCGGTGTACGGGCACGCGGACGGCGTGCACCTGACGCCCGAGGGCTACGAGCGGCTGGCGGCGAGCTTCGCCCGGGACTTCCTGTCGGCCTACGAGGCGCGCAAGAAGGGCGAGCCCACCGCGCGCATGGAGGGGAACTGACGTGCTGTCGCACAGCCTCCAGTACCTCGTGTTCGTCATCGCGGTGTTCGCGCTCTACTGGGCGGTGCACCGTCACTACTGGCCGCGCATGCTGGTGCTGCTGGGCGCCAGCGTCTTCTTCTACACGGCCTTCACGCCCTTCCCGCTGCTCATCTTCCTGGCGGGCGTCACGGTGGACCATGTGCTCGTCAAGGGCATGGGCCGCGCGCGGTCGCCCGGCGTGCGCAAGCTGCTCGTCACGCTGTCGGTGGTGTCGAACCTGGGGCTGCTCGCGGGCTTCAAGTACCTGGAGCTGCTCCGTCAGACGGCGCTCTCGCTGATTCCCGCCTCGTGGGGCATCCACGTCCGCGAGACGCCGTTCGATTTGATTCTGCCGCTGGGCCTGTCGTTCTACGTCTTCCAGGCCATCAGCTACACGGTGGACGTGTACCGGGGGAAGGCCAGCTCCGAGCACTCGTTCCTCGAGCACCTGCTCTACATGCTGTTCTTCCCGCGCGTGGTGAGCGGTCCCATCATCCGCGCGTCGGAGCTGCTCGAGCGCTTCCGCGACGTGCCCACGCTGACGCCCGAGGACGGCGGCCGGGCGATGTTCCGGATTGCCGTGGGCCTGGTGAAGAAGCTGGTCATCGCGGACGTGCTGGGCAGCGGAATCGTGGACCCGGTGTTCGCCGCGCCGGAGAAGTACGCCTCCGCCGAGTGCATCGTCGCCGCGGTGGCCTACACCTTCGAGCTCTACTACGACTTCTCGGGCTACTCGGACATCGCGCTGGGCGTGGCGGCGCTGTTCGGCTTCAAGTTCCCGGAGAACTTCAACCGGCCGTACCTGGCGAAGAACGTGGGCGAGTTCTGGAACCGGTGGCACATGAGCCTGTCCACGTGGCTCCGGGACTACCTGTACCGGCCCTTGGGCGGCAACCGCGTGTCCAAGCCGCGCGTGCTCTTCAACCTGATGACGGTGATGGTGCTGGGCGGCCTGTGGCACGGGGCGGACTGGCGCTTCGCCGTGTGGGGCGCGGTGCACGGCGTGGCGCTGGGGCTGACGCGCTGCTGGGAGTGGTCGGTGGGCAAGCCGGAGAACCCGGGCATCCCCCGCGTCGCGGCGGGCATGCTGGCCACCTTCACGCTGGTGGTGCTCACGCGCGTGGTGTTCCGCGCGCACTCCATGACGGACGCGGGGGAGTTCTACGCGCGGATGATGGCGGGCGTGCCGGGCATCGCCAACGTCAGCCCGCTGGTGTGGGGCATGCTGGCCGCGGCGGTGTTCTTCCACGTGGTGCCGATGAAGCTGTACACGGTGGCCTCGGAGGCGTTCGTCCGGATGCCGGTGCCCGTGCGCGCGATGGCGCTCGTGGTGCTCGGCCTGGGCATCCGCCACCTGGCGTCCGTGGAGGCGCGGCCGTACGTCTACCTGCAGTTCTAGCCGCGCGCGCCGAGGAACGACTCGAAGTCCGGCACCTGCGACAGCTGCGTGAGGAAGTCGCGGAGGATGCGCGCGGTGGCGCCCCAGATGACGTGGGACTCGTACGTGTAGAAGTACAAGTCCCGCTCCGCGCCGAAGACCTCCTTGCGCTCCACGCGCAGGATGGCCGGGTCCAGCAGGCGCGCCAGCGGCACCTCGAGGATGAAGGCGACCTCCTCCGGGCTCGGCGTGTAGCGGCCGTCCCCCGGAATCACGCCCACGAAGGGCCGCACGCGGTACTGCGAGATGGTGGGCACCTCGTCCAGCATGCCCAGCACGCGCACGCCGCGCCGGTCGATGCCCAGCTCCTCTTCCGTCTCGCGCAGCGCGGTGTGCAGCGGCGTCAGGTCCTCCGCGTCGCGGCCTCCGCCGGGGTAGCTGTACTGGTTGGCGTGGGTGCGCAGCGTGGCCGGGCGGCGGGTGAACACCATGTGGGGCACGCCGTCGCGCTCGAACAGCGGCACCAGCACGGAGGCCTCGCGCAGCACCAGCCCTGGCAGGTCCACGCTGCGCGCGGGGCGCGTGGACAACCGCGCCTCCACCGCCTGGAACAACGACTCCACGCTCACGACGCCACGCCTCCGCGACTCAGTCGGTGATCTGCTTCTCGAGCTGCTGCTTGCCCGGCTCGGGCGGCACGTCCACGTTCTCCACGCCCGACAGCGGCTTGAGCACGTTCATCTGGAGCAGCACCAGCAGCAGCACGCCCAGCGCCACGCGGTACACCACGAACACCAGCGTGGTGCGCGAGCGCAGGTAGTTCAACAACCACGCGATGGCCGCCATGCCCGAGGCGAACGCAACCAGCGTGCCCACCCAGAGCGACACGGCGCTGGGCCGCTCGGTGGCCTCCAACAGGTGCTTGAGCTCGAAGATGCCCGCCAGCGTGGTGGCGGGGATGGACAAGAGGAACGAGTAGCGCGCGGCGTCCTCGCGCTTGAGGCCGAGCGACAGGCCGCCCGTCAGCGTGGTGCCCGAGCGCGACGAGCCCGGGATGAGCGCCAGCGCCTGCCACAGGCCGATGAGGATGCCGTCCTTCCACGTCATGTCCGCCAGCGTCCGCTTGTGGGAGGCGCGCTTCTCCACCACGAAGAGGATGATGGCCAGGATGATGAGGCTGCCGGAGATGACGTAGAGCGAGCGGAACTGCGTCTCGATGGCCTTCTTGAAGGCGAGGCCGCACAGGCCGATGGGCAGCGTGCCCACCAGGACGAACCACGCCAGGCGCGACTCGACGGTGCCGAAGGGCTCGCGCTTCGCCAGGCCCTTGAAGAAGGCGGTGACGAGGGAGACGATGTCCTTGCGGAAGTAGATGAGCACGGCGGCCACCGTGCCCAGTTGGATGACGGCCGAGTACGCGGCCCCCGGGTCCTTCCAGCCGAACAGCTCCGGCGCGATGCGCAGGTGGGCGGTGGAGCTGATGGGCAGGAACTCCGTGAGACCCTGGACCAGTCCCAGGACAATGGCTTCAATCAGGCTCATAGGCGCGGTCCCGGGATGTATGCCCGGACACCGCCGCCAGCAAGGGCGTTCCTGTGCGTGTGTGGCTCGCAGAGCATGCGGTGCTCCCGCCCCCCCGCCGGTCCAGGTAGGCTCCCCTCCCGAGACATGCCCCCTGCCCCACCCTGCCCCTGCTCCTCCGGCCTGCGCTACCGCGAGTGCTGCGCCCCCTTCCACAAGGGCGAGGCGGAAGCCCCCGACGCCGAGCGGCTGATGCGCAGCCGCTACAGCGCCTTCGCCCAGCGCGAGGCCGCCTACCTGTGGAAGACACTCCACCCCCAGCACCCGGACCGCGCCCGGCCCGAGGCCGACGTGGTGCGGGAGCTGCGCGTCTTCGCCCAGGGGCACCAGTTCCCCAAGCTGGTGGTGATGGACCGACAGGCGCCGGACGCCCAGGGCAACGCCCAGGTGCTCTTCTTCGCCAAGGTGTTCGAGAAGGGAAAGGAGCGCTCCTTCGTCGAGCGCTCGGACTTCCGCCATGACGGTGTCGGCTGGCGCTACCTGTCCGGGCACACCCTGATGCTCCGCGAGCTGACCGTCCCTCCCGAGTCCCTTACCCTGGCGACGTTCCCCCGGTAGGAGGTCTTCGATGCCCGCCGCGCCGAAGAAGTCGCCCGCGCTGGAGGAGGCCACGAAGCAGGGGGACTGGGCGGGTGTCCTGGAGAACCTGCTCACGCGCTGGCGCGCAGCGCCCCACACGGTGCTGGCCGAGCGCATCGTCGGACTGGGCAAGAAGCTCGCGAGGGACCTGCCCGCACCCAAGGACTGGGACGCGCTCGCCGAGAGGCGGGATGCCGCGACGCTCACGACGCTGCTCGCGGCGCTGCTCGACAAGGGCTCGGTGAAGGCGAGGCCCCGACTGGAGACGCTCGCGGATTGGCCCGAGGACCCGCGCATCGACCGCTGGGTCGCGAGCCAGTTCGCGGAGCCTCCCTTCACCAGCACTGGCGCGCGTCCCTTCTGGACGAGGCTTGCGCCCCTGGCGCGCCGCATCCGGGATGCTCGTGCCGCGAGCACGGTGCTGAAGGCGCGCAAGGGCTACGACGTGGAGGACGACGCCGAGGCCTTCTTCGCGAGCCACGTCGACCGGATTCGCGCCCAGCTCGACGCCGCGGCCCGCGAAGGTGAGCTCTCCGCCGCGGACCACCAGGCCATCATCCACGTCGACGCGGAGATGCGGGAGGCCGAGCCCGTCGCGCCTCGGAAGGCCTGGGCCGTGGGCGAACACTCCAAAGCAGCCCACGGGGCCGTCCTCCCTATCGACGCGGAGCAGCGGGGGGCGGAGCCCGTCGCGCCAGGGAAGACCTGGGCCGTGGGCGAACACTCCAATGCGGCCCACGGGGCCGTCCTCCCTATCGACGCGGAGCCGCGGGGGGCGGAGCCTGTCGCGCCAAGGAAGGGCGGGGACGCGGAGGCGCTGCTCGCGCGGGTGTTGGAGGAGCCAGGAGACAACGAGGCGCGCGCGGTGCTGGCGGATGTGCTGCTGGAGCAAGGCCATCCGCGCGGCGAGCTCATCGCCCTGCAGCTCGAGGCCACGCGTCGGTCGCTCACCACCGCCGAGCGCAAACGCGAGCGGGAGCTTCTCAAGAACGCGCGCAAGGAGCTGCTCGGTCCGCTCGACGAGGTGCTCAAGCCCGACTGCGTCTTCACGCGGGGCTTCCTGTCCCACGCCGCGCTGAAGCAGGGCAACTCGAGCGCCCTGCGGAGCGCCATCCAGAAGACGGCGGGTCATCCGCTCTGGGCCACCGTGGAGCACCTGGAAGGTCGCGGGGACTACGACGTCACCACGGACCCGGTGATGAAATCGCTGCGCTCGCTCGTGAACAGCGATGTGAGGACCCAGGACCTGGCGAAGCGGCCCGGGCTCGAGTCCCTCGCGATGCGTGGCGCGCTGGACCAATGGGTGGAGCTGGCCCAGGACCCCAGCGCGTTCCCCTCGCTGCGCCACCTGGACCTCTTCGCCTTCCCCTGGTGGGCCGCTCGATTCCTGGAGTCACCGCTCGTGAACAGGCTGGAGCGTCTCCAGCTCCGCGTCTACGTCAGTGGCCCCTCCGCCGCGGAGGCGCTGGCCCTCATCCCGCTCGTCCCGAGGCTGAAGGTCCCGGACCTCACGCTCCGGCTGGTACGCAACGACTCCAAGGACTGGAGCTGCGGCTTCCGCTTCGTGCGTGGACCCGAGGGGAGGCACGAGGTCCACCTCTTCACCACCGCGATGAACGAGCCCCACGAGGAGCTCGTGCGCGATGACCTCCTGGCGGGGCTCGAGCGAATCGACCGGCTCGACCCCTTCAAGCGCTCGAAGCTCATCCTGGACCATCGGCTCCGCACGGCGGCGAGGCACGAGGTCTTGCGACGGGTCGGCGAGCTCGATGGCGTGCTCGCGGAGTGAGGGACGGGACACGGCTCGTCCCCCCGCCGCGAGGAGCCCGGTGCACGGTCCGGGCTCCTCGCCTCGACTCACCTGACTACCGAGGCACCGTCGAGCCCGTGGGCGACGTGGTGTCCGGCTTCTCCGGCGCGGGGTCCGAGGCCGCGTCGATGGCACTGGCCGTCTGCCAGGCCAGGCTCGCGAACGAGTTGGGGACCGTGGGCGCGGCGCCGCCCTCGTCCGTCGGGTCCGGCGGCGGCTTGTCGCCAATCTCGTCCTGCTGATTGATGCAGGGGTCGTACGTCGGCCCCTCCGTCGGATCCTTGTCCTCCTGGGGGTTGCCCTGCTGCGGGTCGGAGCTCGTGTCCACCGCCGAGCTGCCCACCGAGCCGCCCTTGCGCAGCTTCACCGGCGCGCTGAACACCGTCATCGGCAGGCCGAGCCGCTGGACGCGCGCGAAGAACGCATCGCTGGTCCCCCGGCTGCCCGCCACCGCGTACGCGAAGCGCCCCTGCTCGGGAGCGACGCCCAGCGCGAGGTACTGGCCCGTCCTGCGGCACAGTCCGACGACCACCTGCGTGGCGCCCTCGGGCAGCTCCGCGTTGGGAGGCAGGGCCTGGATGGTCGGCACCTTCGGCAGCGGCGCCACCTCCGGGCACGAGGGGCTCGGCGTCGGCCGCGAGCCCAGCGTGCGGCATCCCGTCAAGGCACCCACGAACAGCACACACATCATCAGCTTCTTCGAGGTCTTCATATCGTCGTTCCCCCTCCAGTCCATCCAGGCGGGCCCATCCCGCCGTCAATCGAAGACCAGGACGGAGCGCACCCAGCTGCGTGGGTCTCGCTTCATCCAGGCCATCCGCACGTCCCTCAGCGCGTTGGCCGCGCGCTCGCCGTGCTGAATCCGCTCCCTCACGGCATTGAAGAAAGGTCCTGCTTCCGCGTCCGGCACATCCACCGTCGCCGCGAGCACCGTGCTCGCGCCCGCGTCCAGGAAGGCCACCGGCAGGCTGAAGCGCTCGTACGTCCACGCGGCGCCATGCGCGGCCCGACATGCGCCGAGGATGACCAGCGGCTGGCCGCGCAGCTTCGTCCCGCGCACCTCGCCGGCGGTGAGCGCGTAGCGGCCGCTCGGCTCCGGCGACAGGACCAGCAACGAGGCCTCGGACACGTCCGGATTCATCAGCCCATGGGCGTGGACCTCGATCTGCGTCGCGTCCGTCATCGCCTCCAGCACGCGGGACGGCGTGGCCTGGCGTCCGAGCAGCATCGTGGCCTCGTCTCCGGGCAGCCCCGCCCAGCCTCCGAGCATCGGCAGGCCCAGCGCCTCGGGCGCCTGCACGTCGGCGACGACGAGGCGGCGAGGCGTCCGCGTACCGGACGCGACGGGCGACGCGCGCACCGAGTGGTACGCCCAGGCGAGGTCCTCCGGCAGCAGCCCCGCGCGACCATGGAGCGGCGGGCGCGCCACCACCTCCACCGCCGGACAGGCGCGCAGCAGGTCCGTCATCGCGTCGGGGATGAGCCCCCGGAGCTCGTCGTGCAGCGGGGCCCTGCGGCTCGCGTCGTGGTGACCGACGAGCTGACCTTCCGGGCCTCGCACCAGCACGAACGTGCGCTCGACGTCCGTGGTGACGGCCAGGACACAGCGCCCGGGGAGCTGTCCGCCCACCTCTTCACCGAAGAGGCGCCACGCCTGCTCGTACTCGCCCGCCTTGGCGGAGGAGAAGAGCAGCGACGTGTAGCTGTACGCGCGGGCCTTGCGGGCATCCACGCTGGTGGCGGGCAGCTTCGCGGCCTCGGCGATGGACTGGCGCAGCAGGGTTTCGCCGCGCGGCCGGTCGCGCTCCACGACATAGCGGCCCTCGATGTGCGTCAGCAGCGCGGACTCGCCCGGCGTGAGGTTCCCCTTCTGGCGTCGCTCCGCCAGGCCCTGCACGAGGCGCGCGTCCAGCGCGGAGTCCGGCTGGAGCCGGGCCAGGTCCGCCAGCGTCTTCGCGCCCGACAACAGCAGGGGCGTCTTGCACGCGAGCGCCTCGCGCATGCGGGCCTGCGCGCTCTCCACGGAGAACGCTTCCAGCAAGGCGAGTGCATCGTTGGCGCGGACGAAGTGACGGATGGTGCAGTCGTCGGGACGCTGGGCCAGCGCTTCATCCAGGTAGCCGCGGGCCAGCGCCGCATCGCCCTGGTAGCGCGCGAGCTGTCCGAGCTGGAGCAGGAGCTGCGCCTCTCCCCAGCGCGGGTCCGCGCGGTACAGCGCACGCGCGGCCAGCAGGTGACGCTGGGCCTCGGCCAACCGGTGGAGCTGACGATAGAGGTCGCCCAGGTCGGACTCGATGGGGATGCAGCGATAGCCCAGCGGGTGTTGCTGGCACCGCGCCGCCGCGCTCAGCAGGAGCTGCTCGGCCTGGAGCAGCTCGCCTCGGGAGATGGCCTGCAGTGCGCGCTCGTGTTCCAGGAGCAGCGTGAACCACGGGTCCTGGAGCTTCGCGACGAGCCGGGAGACCTCGTCCAGGTGGTCCGCCACCTTGCTCTCACGAACGAGCGCGCCCAGGAACAGGTCCTGCTCTCCGGCGCGACGCACGTCCTCGAGGAACGCGGCGAAACCGCCCGAGACCTGATGGGTGCGGTACAGCTCCAGATAGCGACGGGCCAGAGGCGCGCGGAGCTGGAAGTCCCGCGTCAGGGTCCACTGGAGGGCCGCGCGCAGGGCGGTGCCGCCCGGGTGCGCGTCCAGCGTCGCGGCCATCGGCTCCAGGGCGCGCACGCGCTCCACGGTGGGGGCCGCGCGCAGGGCCTCGTAGAAGTACATGCGGAAGATGCCGGGCTGTGCGCGGAGCACGTCATCGGGCACGCGCGCTCCGTCCACGATGAGGGACTGGCCCCACGTCGACGTCTTTCGCCAGTCCTCGGTGCCTCGCAGCCGACCGCGCGCGGCCTGGGCGCGAGAGGTCGCCTCCTGGGCCCAGCCGGACTCGCCCAGCGCGGCCACCGCGTCGAATGACTGCGCGGCCAGCGCCCAGAGTTCCAGGTCCCGCAGCACCAGCGCGCGGTTCCACAGGGCCTGTGCATGCGTGGGCCGCGAGGCGAGCACCCCCTCCAGCAGCGCGAGCGCGGAGGCCGAGTCACCGCGGTCCAGCGCCATGATGGCCTGGTCGCTCGCGACGTCCGGCGAGGTGCCCGCCTTCGCGAGATAGGGCGCGGCCATCTCCGCGTTGCGGCGCACCAGATAGGCCGCCGCGAGACCGTGCATGTCACCCTCGGACTCCAGTCGCGCCAGCTCGCTCAGGGGCGCCGGAGCCGCGCGGCCCGCGTCCGCCGCCGAGCGCAGAGGCCCATAGGGCCGATACACGTCCGCGCCCGGATAGCTGACCCGGGCCTCGAGCATGCGCACGGGGGCGCTGGTGAGGAACAGCTCGGGCGACACGGGAGCGCCGCGGCGCGAGCGCAAGCCCGCCATGAGTGCCGCGCCTCCCACCACCACCACCAACGCCACGAGAACGGCCGACTTCGGCCTCGGAATCCAGGACCCGGACCCTGCATCCACCGGCGAACTCCCCGCGTATGTGCCCTGGCAGCCCATGCCCGCTCAACGACGGGTCGCCAGAATCTTCCCGTCACACGCTACGCCGCTTCGAACCACGGCGGTGCGGACGAATCACCGCACCCGTGTGGCCCTCCAACCACGCGCACGACTCCGTCCCAGGCGGGTCCTCCTGGCCCACACCTTGCTCCAAGCGCACGCCCGACACAGCAGCGCCCCCATCGCCCAGGAGTCCCATGTCCCGCCGCCGCTCCCTCCGCGCAGTGCTCGTCTTCCTCCTCGTCACCACCAGCGCGCTCGCGGCACCGCCCAAGACGCCCAAGCACCCCGGCTGCTTCCTCGTGATGGACCTGGACTCCGGCGAAGTCACACGCAACGGCGCGAAGCTGTGCGCCACGCCGCTCGTCCCGGCCTCCACCTTCAAGGTGCCCCACGCGCTCATCGCCCTGGAGACCGGCGTCGTGTCGAGCACGGACGAGGTGCGCAAGTGGGACGGCACCCAGCACGCCATCGCCATGTGGAACCAGGACCAGACGCTCGACACCGCGATGCGCCGCTCGGCGCTGTGGGTCTTCCAGGGCACCGCGAAGCAGATTGGCCGCGAGCGCCTGGAGCAATGGCTCATGCGCCTGGACTACGGCAACCGCAAGGCCTCCGGCGACATCACCCGCTTCTGGCTCGGCGGCCCGCTGCGCATCTCCCCCGACGCGCAGCTCGACTTCCTCGCGCGCATGTACCGGGGCCAGCTCCTCGTCAGCCCCCGCGTCCTCGAGGCCGTCCAGGCCACGCTGGTCCACGGCCCCGACACCGTCGCCAGCGTGCGTGACGGCCTCAACCTGGGAGGCCCCTGGAAGGACCACGCCACCCTCAGCGCGAAGACGGGCTGGCACCAGGACGCCAAGGACGGGGACGTGATGTGGCTGGTGGGGCACGTGTCCTCCCCCAAGGGACGCCACGTCTTCGTCAGCGCCGTGAAGCAGGCGCCGGGCAGCAAGTCCCCGTCGAAGAACCTCGCGCTCCCCGCCGCCATCGATGCGCTCCAGGCGCAAGGGCTGCTCTGACACGACGCCTGGAAAAGACGACGGGCCGCCCCCACATCCGGGAAGCGGCCCGCGTCGAGCCCCGACCGTGACGGCCGGGTGTGTCAGCGACCTCAGACCGCCTTCAGGCGGCGGGAGCTGGTGCTGTTGGCGGCGTCGCGCAGGGCGTCCTTGCGGTCGGTGCGCTCCCAGGTGAACTCCTTCTCGGAGCGGCCGAAGTGACCGTACGCGGCGGTCTTCTGGTAGATGGGCCGCAGCAGGTCCAGGCCCTCGGTGATTTCGCGCGGACGCAGGCCGAACGTCTGGCGGATGGCCTTGGCGATGCGCTCCTCCGGGACGGTGGCGGTGCCGAACGTCTCCACCATCACGCTGACCGGCTCGGCCACGCCGATGGCGTAGGACACCTGCACCTCGCAACGACGCGCCAGGCCCGCGGCCACGACGTTCTTCGCGATGTAGCGGCCCATGTACGCCGCAGAGCGGTCCACCTTGGACGGGTCCTTGCCGCTGAACGCGCCGCCGCCGTGACGGCCCATGCCGCCGTAGGTGTCGACGATGATCTTCCGGCCCGTCAGGCCCGAGTCGCCCATGGGGCCACCCACCACGAACCGACCCGTGGGGTTGATGAAGAACTTCGTCTTGTTGTCGATGAGCTTCTTGGGGAGCGCCTTCGCGATGACGTCCTCGCGGATGGCCTCCTGGATGCGCTTGTTGGAGATCTCCTCCGAGTGCTGCGTGGACACCACCACCGCGTCGATGCGCACCGGGCGGCCCTCGCGGTACTCCACCGTCACCTGGCTCTTGCCGTCCGGGCGCAGCCAGTCGTGCTGCTTGCGGCGCACGTCGGCGAGCTTGCGCGTGAGCGCGTGCGCGTAGTGCAGCGGGGCGGGCATCAGCTCCGGCGTCTCGTCGCACGCGAAGCCGAACATCATGCCCTGGTCACCAGCGCCCTGGTCCTTCTTGTTGTCCACGCCGCGCGCGATGTCCTGGCTCTGGCCCTCGATGGCCACCATCACGCCGCAGGTGTTGCCGTCGTAGCCCATCGAGCTGTCGGTGTAGCCGATCTTGCAGATGGTGCTGCGCACGATGCGCGGGATGTCCACGTAGGTGTTCGTCGTCACCTCACCCGCGACGATGGCCAGGCCCGTCTTGACCAGCGTCTCCACCGCGACGCGGGCCTGGGGGTCCTTGGCGATGATGGCATCCAGGACACCGTCGGAGATCTGGTCGGCGATCTTGTCCGGGTGGCCCTCGGTGACGGATTCAGACGTGAAGAGGAAGTCGGTAGGCATGTCGGCTCTGTAGAGAGAAGGAGGCGCAGACGACGCGCGAAGGGCAGGACACTAAAGTGTGGTCCTGGGGGAGTCAAACAGCCATCAATGCCCGCACATTCGCGGGCGCCCCCTGGGCAAACGGGCATGGCCAGAAGCCCTCGGCCCGCATGGGGATGAATTTCGCGAGGCGCCCGACGTTCTCCTGGGCTAACAGAACGCCGAGCAATCCCGTTGGAGGACTCGCCCGACATGAACGCCCGCTTCCGTACCCTCTCCCTCCTGGTCGCCTTCGCCTTCGCACTGCCCGCGGCCGCCGCGGCGCCGAAGAAGGACGACCCGGTCGTCAAGCCCGTGAAGACGGTGGTGTCGTCCGTGCGCTACGAGCGGGACGCCGCCGCGCTCAAGCTCTTCGGCGGTGAGGAGCAGGGCAAGTACCTGCTCGGCGACGAGTGGTCCAAGGGGACCGACGAGCAGCGCAAGGAGTTCGTCAGCCTCTTCCACGGCCTGTTCGCGAAGATTGCCTTCCCGCGCGTGCGCGAGAACTTCAAGTCGCTGGAGGACATCGTCTACTCGCCCGCCGAGGTGAACGGCGGCGAGGCCACGGTGGACTCGGTCGTCTTCATCAAGCACCCGCTGAAGACGCAGGAGATGAAGCTGAAGTACCGCTTGGTGAAGGACGCGGCCGCGTGGAAGGTGGTCGACGTGACGGTGCTCGGCTCCTCCATGCTCCAGGACATCCGCGACACGCAGGTGCAGCCGCTGCTCAAGCAGGGCGGGTGGGACCTGCTGCTGGGCCGCATGCGGCAGGAGCTGGCGAAGAAGTAGCCGCCGCGCCCACTCCCGGCGACCAGGCCACCAGGCTCCTGGTCGCCGGAGGGGTTCCGAGGGGATGCCGGGCTGGCGTAGTCTGTCCCTCCCCCTCTGGCCTGGTTGATGACCGCCTCCCACTCCGTTGCACCTCCGAGCCGCTCCCAGCACGGCCCCTCCGAGCGGGAGGTGGACGCGTTCTGCATGCAGTACGCGCCCCGCGCGCCGGGCCACCCCGCCGTGCGCGACCTGTACCGGCTCTTGCGCGACGTCCCCGAGGAGGGCCTGGAGGCACGGCTCACCTGGGTGGAGCGGTGGATGGCGTGGCTGCGCGA
Source organism: Myxococcus sp. AS-1-15 (assembly GCF_020037055.1). Classification (NCBI taxonomy): domain Bacteria; kingdom Pseudomonadati; phylum Myxococcota; class Myxococcia; order Myxococcales; family Myxococcaceae; genus Myxococcus; species Myxococcus sp. AS-1-15. Next base: position 315,350 of record NZ_JAIQDF010000003.1, read on the forward strand.
GCGCCTCCCCGCGCACGCCCTGGTGGACGACACCGAGCCGCAGCAGCCCCCCGCGGACGCGAGGCTTGCGCTGATGGTGCGCGTGCTGGAGGGCGAGCCCGCCATGCGCGCGAGCCTCACCCTCCTGGTGTCCGGCGTGTGCGACGGCAGCCGGGGCCTGAAGCTCTTCGCCCAGGTGGGGCTGCCCGCGGGCCAGGGCTTCTTCGCGGAGGCGTCCGACCGGCTGGCCCGGGCGGTGCTGCCCGCGCCGCCCGAGCCCGGCAAGCTGTCGGAGCTGCTCCTGCGGCTGTTCCCCGTGCCCGAGGACGCGGTGTGGCTCGCCCACCTGTCGCCCGCCCTGCTCGCGAAGCTGTCCGCGCTGGTGGGCGAGCCGCGCCCCCCCATGCCCCAGCCGGGCGCCCGCGTGCGCGCGGACCTGATGGACGCGCTGTTGCTCCTGGCCCTGCAGACGGCGGCGCTGGGCACCACCGAGGACGTGAGGGACCGCACGCCGGAGACCTCGCTGCGCGCCTCGCCCTTCCTGCGGCTGCGGCTGGTGTGCGACGCGGTGCTGGCGCGCGACGCGGCCCAGGACACCCTGCGGGACCTGAGCACGTGCGTGGACGACTGCCGACGGGTGGTGGGCAGCGTGTCGCGGCACCTGGAGGAGGCGGGCGTCAGCGTGGACCTGGTGTACCGGCTGGAGCGCATCCGCCGGAGCCTGGAGCGCATGGAGGCCATCGCGCGGGTGCTGGGCGCGCCCCGGGGCGAGCCGCGCTGGCGTGAGGCGCTGGGCCTGCTGTCGGACCTGCTGCGGCGGGCGCACGCGGACCGCTCCGTGGTGGAGCTGGCGCGGCGCAACGTGCGGATGCTGGCGCGCAAGATCATCGAGCGCGCGGGCCACTCGGGAGAGCACTACATCACCACCACGCGCCCGGAGTTCCACGCCATGGTGCACTCGGCGGCGGGCGGCGGACTGGTGACGGCCGTCGCGGTGGCCAGCAAGTTCCTGCTCGCCACGCTGCCGCTGGCCCCGCTCTTCGCGTTCCTGGGCGTGGGCCTCAACTACGCGGTCGCGTTCCTGCTCATCCAGGCGCTGGGCTTCACGCTGGCCACCAAGCAGCCCTCCGTCACGGCGGCCACGCTGGCGGGCGCCATCGGCGAGGGCGCGCGGGGGGACCGGCTCTCCAGCCTGGTGGACATCATCCCGCGCATCACCCGCTCCCAGCTGGCCGCCTTCGCGGGAAACCTGGGCTGCGTGCTGCCCGCGGCCGTGGTGCTGGCCCTGCTGTGGCAGGTGGCCACGGGGCAGCCGTTCTTGAGCCCCGCCAAGGCCCAGGCCACGGTGGCCTCCATGCACCCGTGGAAGAGCGGCGCGCTGTTGTACGCGGCCCTCACCGGCGTGCTGCTGTGGCTGTCCAGCGTGGCGGGCGGGTGGCTGGAGAACTTCGTGGTGTACCGGCGGCTGCCGGAGGCGCTCGCGCACCACCGACTGACGCGCAGGCTGCTCGGGGAGCGGGGCGCGCACCGGCTCGCGGAGGGGCTGGCGCACGCGGCGTCGGGTCTGGGCGCCAACGTGACGCTGGGCTTCCTCCTGGCGCTGATGACGATACTGGGGCGCTTCGTGGGGCTGCCCCTGGACATCCGCCACGTCACCTTCGCGCTCGGCGGCCTGGCCATGGCGGGCGCGGCGCTGGGCCCGCACGGGGTGCTCCAGCCGGACTTCCTGTGGGCGCTCGTGGGCGTGGGGCTCATCGGGGTCATCAACTTCGCGGTGTCGTTCAGCCTGGCGCTGGGGGTGGCCGTTCGCGCGCGCGACGTGCCCACCGCGGAGGCCCTGCCGTTCCTGCGGGCGGTCGTGGCCCGCTTCCTCTCGGCCCCCCGCTCCTTCTTCCTGCCCCCCGGGGAGCCCCCGGCGGCCCCCGCCCTGGAGCACGGCGGCTCCTGACGGGGCGTTTATTCCCAGGGTCCGAGCGGCCCTTCCTCGCGGCCCGGGAGCCGGCCGGGCAGGTCATGCCGCGCTTCCGGGGCCGGGCGTTTGCCGCTAGGGTCGCCGCGAATGAGCGGCGCTCCTCGAAACCCGAACTCCCATTCTCGCTTCGCCTACAGCTTCGCGAGGCTCCTGGTCCGCCGGCCCGGCACCGTCCTGGCCGTGCTGCTGACGCTGCTGGCCGTGTCCACCTGGGCCACGCTGCAGCTGCGCATCAACTCGAACCAGCTCGACCTCATCTCCCAGGACCTCCAGGAGGTGAAGGACGTCAAGCAGGTCATCGACATGGTGGGCGGCAGCGGCTTCCTGATGCTGGCCCTGCGCTCGACGGACGAGGCCGCCATGAAGCGCACGGCGGACGACATCGCCGGCATGCTCCAGGCGGACAAGGAGCACGTGCGCACCGTCAGCTACAAGCTGCCGGTCGAGTTCATCCAGCAGAACATGGTCCTCTTCGTGAAGACGGAGGACCTGGTGGAGGGCAAGCGCCGCATCATGGCCTTCCTCGAGGACAAGCTGCGCCGCAGCAACCCCTTCTACATCGACATGGGCGCCACCAAGCCCGTGGAGCTGAACCTCCAGGACCTGGTCGACAAGTACTCGTCCGTCGGCAAGAAGAGCATCCGCGACGACTACAACATCTCCGCCGACAAGAAGATGGTGCTCATCCTCATCAAGCCGATGTGGGACACCACGGAGATTGGCAAGACGAAGGACTACCTCGACAAGCTCAACAAGGACCTGGCCGCGTACTCCGCGCAGGACGGCAAGCCGAAGCTCGTCGAGGACTACAAGCTGATGGGCGACGCGAAGACCATCGCCTACGGCTACACCGGCTCGTACAAGACGACGGTGGATGACTCGTTCGCGATCGAGGAGTCGCTCGAGCCCGTCACCATCATCGCGCTGGTCACCATCTTCCTCATCACCATCGTCTTCTTCCGGAAGCTGGCGCCCACGTTCATCGTGGTGAGCGGCACGGTGATTGGCACCCTCTACACGCTGGGCTTCACCTACGCGACGATTGGTGAGCTCAACATGATCACGTCCATCCTGGGCGGCATCCTGATGGGCTTCGGCATCGACTACGGCATCCACTTCACCTTCCGCACGCGGCTGGAGCTGGGCGCGGGCAAGCCGTACGACGAGGCCATCGTGGACGCCTTCGTCAACGCGGGCCGGCCGGCGGCGGTGGCCGCGGTGGTGACGGGTGGCTCGTTCTTCGTGCTGATGGTGAGCGAGTTCCGCGGCTTCTCCCAGTTCGGCTTCCTGGCCGGCTGCGGCACGCTCATCCTGGGCCTGACGCTGTTCGTGTGGAGCGCGGCGCTCCTGGCGCTGTTCGGCCGCATCAACCCGGCGTGGCCCAAGAAGCTCATCGGCGAGATGAAGCCGCCGCCGACCAACTCCTCCAGCGGCCAGGAGCTGCGCATCCCCCGCCCCGGGCTGGTGCTGGGCGTGAGCACCGCGCTCGTCGCGCTCATCTGCGCGGCGGCCGTGCCCTGGGCCGGCACGGGCGAGCCCCCCGAGGGCAACCTGGGCTTCTTCGAGCGCGTGAAGCACGGCGTGGGCTTCAACTACAACACCCGCGCGCTCATCCCCGACGGCATGTCGTCGGTGTTGCTGCAGGACGAGATCAACGCCCGCTTCAACATCTCCAGCGACCCCATGGCCATCTACACCAAGGACCTGGACGAGGCGGAGGGCATCTACCGCGAGCTGACCGACCACCCGGAGAAGTACCCGTCCATCGACCAGGTGGTGAGCGTCTTCACCTTCGTGCCGCCGGAAGCCACGGCCAAGGCCAACGAGAAGGTGCTGCAGGAGTGGAAGCAGGACATGGCGAACCTGGAGGCCCGCGGGTTCTCCATCGCCGCGCTGCCGCCGGAGATGCAGGAGAACGCCGCCTTCTTCATGAAGGTGCTCGACGCCAAGCCCTTCGACGTGCACGGCGTGCCGGCCAACTACAAGAGCCAGTTCCAGAACCTGCCCAGCGCGCAGCCGGAGAACCGCGGCTGGCTGACGTTCATCTACTCGAGCGTGGACCTGTTCGACGGCCAGAAGATGATGCAGTTCGCCGACGAGACGCGCGCCATCCCCGCCACCTACTACCCGGGCCGCTTCGACAAGGATGACTTCGACCCGAAGACGCAGACGGCGCAGAAGGAGTTCCGCGCCGCGGGCGCCACGCAGCTGTACGCGAAGCTGGCGCGCATCGTCCTCTGGGACGGCAAGGTCACGGTGGTGCTCACCGCGCTGTGGATTCTCGCGATGCACTTCCTGGACTTCCGCAACGCGAAGCTGGCGCTGGCGTCCGTGATTCCGCTGGGGGTGGGCGTGGCGATGATGCTGGGCATCATGTCGCTCGTCGGCCTGCGGCTGAACTTCATGAACATCATCATCCTGCCCATCCTCCTGGGCTTCGGGGTGAGCCACGGCCTGTACCTGCTGCACCGCTTCCTGGAGGGCACCTCCCCGCTCGTGGCGCTCAGGAGCGTGGGCGCGGCGGTGGCGTCCTCCACGCTGACGGCCGTGGCGGGCTTCGCGGCGCTCTTGGCCGCGGCGCACAACGGCCTGCGCTCCATGGGCATGGTGGCCTGCATCGGCCTCATCACCACGCTGGTGGTGTCCTTCACCGTGCTGGCCGCGGTGATGCAGCTCATGCATGACCGCCGCAAGCGCGAGTCCTCGCCGGGCGACGGCACGGGCAGCGCCTCCGGCGGCGAGGATGGCTCGACGCGGGCGGCCTGAGCGGCGGGCAGCGACGTCACACAACCGCGCGGTAACGAGGCCCCCTTCTCCTTCGTGAGGAAAGGGGGCCGGGAGAGGGAGACATCATGAGGCTGATGCGATGGGCGCCCGTGCTCGGGCTGGGGTTGCTCGCGGGCTGTTCGGCGGTGAAGAGCCACCGCGTGCGGCCGGACTACGCGCAGGTGGACCGCAAGCAGACCAAGCGGCTGGTGGTGGTGGCGCAGCCCCTGCCGGACGAGAAGCCCGCGGTGGGGGAGCTGTGGAGCCTCATCGCCCGCCAGTGGGTGAACCAGAACCGCGACTTCATCGTGAAGGACAACGTCGCGCTGCCCGGCCGCCCCACGGACACCACCTTCAAGGAGCTGTGCACCGAGGGCGTGGAGGGCGTGCTCTGGCTGGACCCCACCATCCAGTTGAAGGGCGACGGCGCGGAGGCCGAGGTGAAGGCGCAGCTGCTCCGCTGCAGTGATGGCGAGGAGGTCTGGGCGGCCCAGGCCGCGGGGAGCTGGGGCTCACGCGACGAGGACTACGCGGCGCGGGTGCAGAAGTTCAGCCAGGAGCTGGGCGAGGAGGTGGCGCCGTACGTCGTGCCCACCACCAAGCTGCTCGCCGCCACGCTCGACACGCTGCCCAATCCCGAACTGACGGAAGCGGACAAGGACGAGAAAATCGAGCTGGGTGAGTAGGCTCCTCCCATCGTGGAGGAGAAGCTCATCGTCATGAGGCTCGGGGTCGCGGCGCTCTTGGGCGCCGTGCTCGGCCTGGAGCGCGAGCTGCGCGGCCAGTCGGCGGGGCTCCGGACCCACATCATCGTGTCGCTGGGGGCGTGCCTCTTCACGCTCTCCAGCGTCTTCGTGGAGGGGGCCCTGGCAGGGGGCGCGCCGGAGGGCTCGCGCGCGGACGTCAGCCGCATCGCCAGCCAGGTGGTGGTGGGCATCGGCTTCCTGGGCGCGGGCGCCATCATCCGCGACCAGGGCCAGGTGAAGGGGCTGACGACGGCGGCCAACCTGTGGCTCACCGCGTCCGTGGGGCTGGCGGTGGGCATGGGCTTCCACTGGGCGGCCATCACCACGGTGGTCATCGCCCTGGTGGCGCTGGCGGGTCTGCGCCCCCTGGAGAAGGCCATCCGCCGGCACCGCGCCCGCCGGGGTCTGAAGGTGGAGGGCCGCGTCCCCGAGCACCCGGAGGACGAGAGCCCGGAGTGAGCGGGCCGCGCCCTACCGGTCCCAGTCCGCGGGGGCCGCGCCGAGCGCGCCCGTGGCGTCGTGCTGGAGCGGCAGCCGCCGGGCCACCTCGCCGCGCGCCGCCAGCACGTCCGGCCTGACGCCGGGCAGGCTGGCCAGGTCCTCGCGCAGGTACACGTCGTCGCGGTCGATGTCCGTCACGTCGGAGAAGGCCACGCGGTAGTCGCGCGGGAAGTAGCTGCCCTTCTCGATGAGGAACCCCGCCGCGTCCACGGCGGTGATGAGGCCCAGGTTCTCCCCGTCCCTGTCCCTGGCCGTCATGCCCTTCTGGATGTCCGCTGGATTGAACACACCCGCCTCCCGAAGTCCGGTGCCGACCTGGAAGTTGGGCATGCCCGCCCTCCTACGGCACGGGGCCCCTGCCCGGCGGGCGGGCAGCCGGGCCCTCGCCTCGCGCTCCAGGGAGTGCGAGGCGGGCTTCAGCCCGTGGTGCGTCCGGACGGCGTGTCGCCGGGGGACTCGTGGGCGGCCGCGGGCTCCGGCGTGTCGACGAAGCGCCGGTCCATCTCCGTGCGCATGAAGCGCTCGATCTCCTCGGCGGTGGTCAGCTCCATCGCCTCGCGCAGGAGTTCCGTCGCGTCCTTGCGGCCCACCCGGCGCAGGAAGCGTTTGACGGCCGGAATCTGCCCGGACGTCATGGACAGCTCGTCGAACCCGAGCGCCAGCAGCACCAGCGTGTAGAGCGGGTCTCCCGCCATCTCCCCGCACATGGACACGGGGATGTTGGCCGCCTTGGCCGCGTGGACGATGGTCTCCAGCATGCGCAGCACCGACAGGTGCAGCGGACGGTAGAGGTAGGCCACCTCGCGGTTCTGGCGGTCGATGGCCAGCGAGTACTGGATGAGGTCGTTGGTCCCCACCGAGAAGAAGTCCGCCTCCTGCGCCAGCCGGTCGGCGATCATCGCCGCGCTGGGCGTCTCCACCATGATGCCCACCGGGAAGCGCTTGCCCACGGGCACGCCCGCGCGGCCCAGCTCGGTGCGGCACGCCTCCAGCTCGCTGCGGGCCTCGCGCAGCTCGCTCACCCCGCAGATGAGGGGGAACATCAGCCGCAGGTTGCCGTGCACGCTGGCGCGCAGGAGCGCGCGCAGCTGGACGCGGAACAGCTCCCGGTTGGACAGGCAGTAGCGGATGGCCCTCAGGCCCATCGCCGGGTTGGGCTCCTTCTCGTGCTTCGTCTTGCCCGGCACCTTGTCGCCGCCCAAATCGAGCGTGCGGATGGTGACGGGCTTGCCGCCCATGGCCTCCAGCACCTGCCGGTAGGCGCGGTAGTGCTCCTCCTCCGTGGGCGCCGTCTTGCGGTCCAGGAACATGAACTCGGTGCGGTACAGGCCGATGCCCTCCGCGCCGTGCGCCAGGAGGGACGGAATCTCCTCCAGGAACTCCATGTTGCCGTTGAGCCGGATGCGGAAGCCGTCGGTGCTCACCGCCTCCAGGTCCTTGGTGGCCAGCGCCAGCTGCTCGGCCTCCTGGTGGCGGCGCTGCTCCTCGCGGAAGCTCTGGAGCTGCTCCTCCGTGGGGTTCACCAGGATGATGCCCCGGGTGCCGTCCATGGCCACCAGGTCCCCGGGGGAGATCTGCTCGCTGGCGCGGCCGGCGCCCACCACCGCGGGCGTCTCCCGCGCGCGGGCGACGATGGCGGTGTGGCTCGTCTGACCGCCCAGGTCCGTCACGAAGCCCGCCACGCGGCCGCTGCGCGCCATCAGCGACGCGTCCGCGGGCGGCAAATCATGCGCGACGACGATGGCCTCTGCGGGGACCTCCACCTCCTCGTCCACCACCTGGCCCATCAGGTTGCGGATGATGCGGTCCGCCACGTAGTCCACGTCCGAGCGGCGCTCGCGGAAGTACTCGTCCGGGATGTTGTCGAACAGGTGCTTTATCTTGCGGGCCACCCGCCGGACGGCCCACTCGGCGTTGATGCGGTCCTCGACGATGAGCTGGTTGACGGCGTCCACCAGCATCGGGTCGTGGAGCATCAGCCGGTGCGCCTCGAGGATGAGCGCGTGGTCGCTGCCCTCGGTGCGCGTAATCTGCTCCTTGAGCTCGGCGAGCTGGCGGTCCGACAGGTCCACCGCCGTCTTCATCCGCATCCGCTCGGGCTCGACCTCCGCCTCCGCCAGCCGCAGCTTGGGCGTGCGGATGCGCTTCCGGTCCAGGATGAAGGCGTGGCCGACCGCCACGCCGGGTGAGGCGCCGATGCCCATCAACCTCAGTGTGGGAGTGGCCTGGCTGCTCACGTGTCTTTGTTCCCTCCCCGTCCTACCGCATTTGCATTGTCATCCGTCACTTGGACTCGCCAAAACGGTCGGCGATGAGCTTTGCCAGCTCCTGGAGACACGCGTCGGCGTCATCTCCCTTACAGGTCAGCTTCACCTGCACCCCCTGGGCGGCCGCCAGCATCAGCACCCCCATGATGGACTTGGCGTTGGCCCGCTGTCCCTGCGCCTCGATGAGCACGTCGCTCTTGAAGCGGTTGGCCACCTTGACCATCTGCGCCGCGGCCCGGGCGTGCAGCCCCAGCTCGTTGATGATCTCGTATGTTCCCTCGGCCACCGTTGCCATTCGCGACTCCTACCTCTCGTCTTAAAGGAAGGCACCCGCCGCGCAGGCCAGCGTCGCCGCGAGGTAGAGCACCACGTAGTTGGGCACCCGACGGCTGACCAGCACGTAGGATGCAACCCCCAGGGCCAGACACCCGGCCGCCAGGAAGGGCGCGTGCGCCCCGCCCGCGTTCGCCCCGAAGGACACCGCCAGCCACGCCGCCAGCCCGCCGGCGCACAGCGCCGCCACCGTCCGCAGCCGCGCCCCCCGGGCCGGCAGGTTGGCCTTCGCCACCGCCTCCACCAGCCGGTCCCCCAGGGTGAGCCCCAGCCAGTACAGCCTCACCCGGAGCAGCAGGTGCACCAGGTTGTAGAGCACCAGGAAGACGGGCACCGCCCACAGGCCCAAGAGCGGCACCAGCGCCGCCCCCACCGCGCCCGCCGCAGGCTTGAGCGACAGCCAGAAGAACCCGTCCCCCAGCGCCGCCAGCGGCCCCATCAGCGCCGCCTTGAAGGCCACCACCTTGTCCGGGGTCTCCTCCCCCCGACAGATGCGCTCCTCGTGGAAGACGACGCCGCCGACAATCGCCGCGGCGACGTAGGGGTGCGTGTTGAAGAAGACCAGGTGCCGGCGCACCGCCTCCTCGCGCGCGGCGCCCGCCGCGTACAGCCACTCGAGCGCGGGGAACACCGCGTAGGCCAGCCCCAGGTTCTGCATGCCCTTGGGGTTCCACGACGCCTGCAGGAAGAGCGAGCGCATGAAGACGCGCAGCAGCACTCCCCAGGGAAGCGTGGTGTCCGGAGCGCTCACGCGTCATGCCCCTGGAGCACGTACAGCACCACCGCCACCGTCACCGCCGCCGCGCCCAGGGCCGCGTACAGGGGCGCCTTCCGGGCGTGGCTGCCCTGCGCCGCGATGGCCGCCGCCACCGAGGCCATGGCCGGCCACGCCCACGCCAGCCCCCGCACCAGCATGGGCGGCAGCGACTGCAGCGCCGGCTCCACGAAGAAGCCCGCGAGCGCGCACAGGGCCGTCAGCACGCCGTACACCACGAAGTGCGGCCACATGCCCCACAGGTTCTGCCGCATGGCGCGCGTGAGGTTGCCGGCCTCCGCGGAGGCGAGCGCCACGCGCGCCAGCCGGGCCGAGTAGCCCTCCAACAGCCGGTCCGCGCGCCGCCCCACCCGGCCCATGCCGATGAACAGCAGCACCGCGAGCGACCAGATGGCCGGCGTGGAGCCCGCGCCCGAGGCGAGCGTAATCGTGCACGCCGCCGCGCTGGTGGCGGTGGCCGCCAGCGTGTCGTTCTCCGGCAGGGACGCGCCCAGGTTGGCGGTGCCCAGGAAGAACAGCTCCAGGAGCAGCCCCACGCCCAGGCCCGAGGGCACGTCGTTGAGCAAGAGCCCCATCACGGTGGAGGCCACCAATGGGCGCGACAGCATGGCCTGCAGGAACGCCTTGCGCTCCACGGCCACCAGTCCGCCCCACAACCCCGCGAGCGCCACCTGGGTCCAGAGGACGCTCACGTGTTCACCCGGCCTTCACCCACCGCTCGGAGAGGTCCGGCAGCTCCACGGGCTTCTCCGCGGGGACGGCTCGGGCCTCCACGCGCACGCCCTGCTCGGCCAGCTGCTGCAGCGTGCGCAGCTCCGCCTCGGCCAGGAACACGGAGGGGGACACCTGCCGGCGCCCCGTGCCGAAGTGCACGTTGCCCAGGTTGAGCTCGCCCAGGGAGAGCCCGTGCGCGTACGCGAAGGGCACCGAGGCCACGTCGCGCAGGAGCACCAGCGTGCGCACCCCGTCCTTGGACAGGGCGGCGAAGTCCACCTGGGACAGGGGGAGGATCTGCACCTCGATGGCGCTCTGCACCGCGAGCGCCATGGCGGCGCGGATGAGCGGGCTGGAGGCAGCCTCGTCATCCGCGACGACGACGCGGGAGACCTTGAGGTGCGGCAGCCAGGCCTCGACGACCTGGCCGTGGATGAGGCGGTTGTCGACGCGGACCAGGGTGATCACAGCCGTCTCGAATCGCCGACCCGCGCCACTTGGTCAAGTTCGCGGCTGCTGCTGGGCCTCGCGAAGCAGGGCGGATGCACAGGTGATGTTGCGCTGACCATAGGACGCGAGCTGGTTGGCCATCTCCGGGAGGGTCATCTGCTCGGAGCGAAGCGAGTTGGCCTTGAGGAGCATGGGCAGGTTGACGCCCGCCAGGACCTCCAGGTTCATGCGCTGACACATCATCAGCGACTCCTTGCAGGGCGTACCTCCGAACAGGTCCGCGAGGATGATGACGCCATCACCCGTGTCCACGCGCGACACCGCCTGCTTCATCTTCGCGCGGAGGTCCTCGACGGGAGTCCCCGGCTCGATGTTGCAGGTTGCCACCGCGGGGAGCTTCCCCACGATCTGTTCCGCGGTGGAGACCAGCTCCTCCGCCAAACGCCCGTGCGATGCGACGACGAGGCCGACCATGTTCACTCCTGACCAACCCCCCGAGGCTGCGTCCTACGCCTGAACGGCATCTTGCGCAACCTCGGCGAAAGTTTCCGCCCTGTACCCGTAGCTAAGCTCTCACGTCTTGTCTCGAAAGGTAAGACGCCATTGCTTCCCGTGCCCGAAATTTCGGGTCCGGCCGCGCGCAGGGCTGTCGCCTGCCGGACGTGGGAGCAACACCCGCCGCCCCCACGCTGATTCAGATGCGGTGGAAGTATCGTGGATGCGTGCGGCGCGGTTGCGCGTGACACCGCGCCCACGCGCTCTCTCGGAAAGCGAGGGGACAGGCTGTGCACCCCGTGCGTGTTGGCGCTCGTCCGCAAGCTCGCCCCTCCCTCGGGGGCATGGTTGACTGACGCGTCGACGGCACGGGGCTGTAGCACCGGGTGCGTGCGGGAGGAGCCAAGCGTGGCGAAGAACAAGCTGCTGAAGCAGGGCGATGTGCTGCCGGACGTGACGCTGACGGGCGCGGGCAACCAGCCGGTGCGCCTCAAGGACCTGGTGGGGCAGAAGGTGCTCGTCGTCTACTTCTACCCGCGCGACGACTCACCGGGTTGTACCGTGCAGGCCTGCGGGTTGAGAGATCAGTACGAGGACTTCGTCGCGGCGGGCGCGGAGGTGGTGGGCATCAGCGGCGACTCGGTGGCGTCCCACCAGGGCTTCGCCGCCAAGCACCGCCTGCCCTTCGTGCTGCTGAGCGACGAGAAGGGTCAGGCGCGCGAGGCCTTCGGCGTGGGCGCGTCGTTCCTCGGCATGCTGCCCGGCCGCGTCACCTTCGTGGTGGACCGCCAGGGCATCGTCCAGGACAGCTTCGAATCCCAGCTTCGCGTGGGCGAGCATGTGCGCCGCGCGCTGGAGCTCGTCCGCTCGCTCGCCTCCAAGAGCGCCGCTTCTCCCTGAGCCACGACGCAACCCCTGCACGCGCGCGTGAGGGCCGATACCGCGGCCGCACGCGCGCGTCCCAGGCGCGAACACCTTGCGCGGGCCCTGATGGCGCGCGCCCCCCCGGGCCCGCTTCAACCGCGCGAAGTGCATGGGGTTTCCCGCCCGGACAGGTCATGGCCCACGCCTTGCTCATGGGTCCGGGTGCCACGCGATGGACGCGCGGCGCCACGCAAGGAACCCAGGCCATGAACACCCAGACTGAAAGCCTCTACGACGCCGTCCTCTTCGCGCTCGGCCCCGTGGTGCTCGGGTACGCCGTCGGCATGGTGGCGCTGCTCGTCGCCTACGCGCGCCCGTAGCCACCCGACATGTCGGGCCTGGACGGGGTGGAGTGAACGGAGCTATAAGCTGGATAGCGCGACAGGACCGCATTCTCCGAATGAGGACCGCCGCGCGCTCCGCGAAGTCACTCCCCAAAGCAATCCCCGAAAGGAAGTCCCCGACATGAGCTTCAGCTCAGGTGGTCGCCTCAATGGGTGGATGGGTGCCGTTGTCAGCGTGTCGCTGTTGGCGGCGTGTGGTGCGCCGGACGAGCGTGCGGGAGAAACGCCCACCGCCGGCGAGAGCGCGCGTGACGCGGTCGCGGGCGATGTGGCGGTGAAGCTGTCGGTGCCGAGCCAGTCCTACGCGGCGCGCGAGGGCGTCAACGTGCAGGTGACGCTCACCAACGTGTCGCGGGACACGGTGCGGGTGCTCAAGTGGCACACGCCGACGGACGGCATCAAGGAGGACCTGTTCCAGGTGACGGTGGACGGGCAGAAGGCGGAGTACAACGGCCGTCACTACAAGTGGGCCACGCCGGCGACGACGGACTTCCTGCGCCTGGCGGCCGGAGAGAGCGTCTCCTACACGGTGGACCTGGCCACCATCTACGACTTCGCGAAGACGGGCAGCTACAGCATCCGCTACGACTCGGAGGGCCACCACTCGGACGAGGGCCACCAGGGCCTGTCCCAGCTGGCCTCCGACAGCCTGAGCGTGTTCGTGGAGGGCCGTCAGTTCCAGCCGCCCGTCGCCTGGGGCAACGACACCGTCTCCGCGCAGGCGCTGTCCACGTCGAGCTGCACGGGCTCGCGCCCGGCCTCCACGGTGTCGACGGCGTTCACCACCGCGCAGTCGATGACGAACGGCGCCGTCAACTACCTGAACGGCACCATCGGCCAGCGCTACACCACATGGTTCGGCACGAACACCGCGACGAACGTGGCCACCATCCGGTCGCACTTCGCGGCCATCAAGAACGCGTTCGACACGAAGAACGTCGTCGTCGACTGCGCTTGCACGGACAGCGCCTACGCGTACGTCTACAAGAACGGGCACTACCGCATCTACGTGTGCAACGCCTTCTGGAGCGCGCCCATGTCCGGCACCGACTCCAAGGGCGGCACGCTGGTCCACGAGATGAGCCACTTCACCGTGGTGGCGGACACGGATGACCACGCCTACGGCCAGAGCGCCTGCCGCAGCCTGGCCACGTCCAACTCCGCGCGCGCCCGCGACAACGCGGACAGCCACGAGTACTTCGCGGAGAACACGCCCGCGCTGCCGTGACAGCGCGCCGTTGACATGATGTGAAGGGGAAGCGGGGGCGCGGCCGGGCGTCCCCGCTTTCTTTTTTGTCGAGGGGCGCGCCTCTCGCGCTCCCGGAGCGAAGGGCGGAGGGTCCAACACATGAAGCACGCACACGCAGGTCGCATCGCGCTCTTGACCGCGGCCATCGCCGTGGCGGGCTGCGCGGCCCGCAAGGAAGAGGCGCCGCCGCCAGTCGACGCGCGGCCCGAGGAGACGACAGCCATGGCGAGGAAGACGCTGGAGTGCTCGCTGAGCGCGCCCGCCCAGGTGAAGGCGGGCGAGCCGGTGGAGGTGCTCTTCAAGCTCACCAACACCTCCGAGCAGCCGGTGTACGTGCTCAAGTGGCACACGCCGCTGGAGGGCGTCCGCAACAACTTCTTCAAGGTGACGCTCGCGGGCTCCGCCACGGAGCAGCCCTACCTGGGCCCCATGGTCAAGCGCGGGCCGCCGGACGCGTCCTCCTACGCCACGCTCGCCCCGGGCGCGTCGGAGGAGCGCAGTGTCGACGTGGCGCAGGTGTATGGCGTCCAGACGCCGGGCACCTACCGCATCCACTTCGAGGGCCCGCTGATGGACGTCACCACGGACGCGGCGAAGGTGCCCGCCCTCAACGGCGAGTTCCACGACACCGCGGTGGACTGCCCCGACATCGAAGTGACGGTGACCTGACCCGGAGCCGGGCGCGCGCGGCCCTCAGGCCATCACCAGCCGCGCGCGCTGCTTCGCTGGACGGATGTGGGCGCGGGCCCCCGCGCCGAACGCGAGGAAATCCTCCTCCATCCCGTCGCTGAAGATGACGCCCCCCGACGGCATCCGCGACTCCAGCACCAGCTCCTGCTCGGACGTCACGAAGCCGCCCACCAGCTCCGCGCTCGAGTTGCGGCTGACGAAGGGCTCGCGCACCACGAAGGCCAGCCGGGGCTCCTCCCACGACAGCCGCCACTCCCCGCCCGGCACCCCGCCCGTGCGCGCGGTGAGCGCCCGCGCCAGCGTGAAGACGGAGGACAGCCACCCGCTGGAGCCCGCGCCGGTGGACACCAGCACCCCGCTGGACGACTGCGCCTCCTCCTGTCCCCCGTGGCTCAGCCGGTAGCGCGCCGACACGTGCGTGCGGGCGCCGATGAACAGGTCGTTGAACGCGAGCAGCCGCTGCCCGTCCTCCAGCCGCGCCTCCGCCAGCGTGACGCCGCGCGTGCGCGCCTTGCCCTCCAGCACCTTGCGCACCGCGGCCCGGGCCTGCGGGACTTCATAGGGCAACAGCACGCCGTCGAAGCGGTCCGGGTCCGGGTTCACGCCCACCAGCGGCTGCTCCCCCACGTACTTGGCCACGTTCGCCACCAGCCCGTCCTGCCCGGCGACGACGACCACCTCCTTACCGGTGAAGAGGAAGGTGGGCACCAGGCTCCGGTCCACCTGCTGCACCGGCAGCCCCACGTCCAGCGAGTCGCGCAGCCGGTCCACCGCGCGCGCATAGGCCTGGTCCTCGCGCTCGAACTCGTCGAAGTCCTGCCCCGCGTTCTCCACGTAGAACTTCGCCTGCTTCTTCGTGTTGAAGCGCTCCACCAGCCCCGCCAGCCGCGTGCGCCGGGTGACCAGGAGAATCTTCTCGAACATGGCGTGCCCTCCCCTCTCGTGGCTTCAGCGCTCGCGGCCGGGCGACGGCGCGCGCGGCGCGGAGACCTGCGGCGGCTTGCTCCCCGCACCAGCGCTCATCAGCGAGTGGAGCAGGTCCGGCGACACGTTCAGCTCGCCGATGCGCTGCGCGTTCTCCGCCATCTCCCGGAAGGCGAGCGCGATGTTGAGCGCGGGGTCCCCGCCGCTCGCCGAGGTGGCCATCAGCGTCTTCCAGTCCACGCCGCGCACGGGAGCCAGCGTCTTCTCCAGCGCGTAGGCGCGCGCGTCCGCGGCCTGCTTCTCGTTCTGGGTCCACCGCTCCATCAGCGCCGCGCGCTGCTCCTCCACCGCGATGTCCGCCGCCATCTTCGCCTCACGCAGCTGCCGCTGGCGCTCCTGCACGGCCAGCTCCGTGGCCAGCTCGCTCTCCTTGATGCGCCGCTCCTGCTCCACCGCGGCGTTGCGGCGCGCGTAGATGGCCTCGTCCGCCTGGCGCTGCAGCCCCTCGCGCGCCTCCGCCTCCAGGGCCCGCGCCATCTCCGGCGTCGGCTTGGCGGAGAGCAGCGAGAACGCCATCACCTCCACCCCCAGCGCGCGGATGGGCTCGGCCGAGGCGAGCGACGCGAGCACCTGGTCCTCAATCGTCTGCGCGCTCACCAGCACCTCGCGCAAGCTCAGGCCCTGAACCACCGTGCGCGCCCGCACCTGGGCCACCTGCACCAGCCGCTCCGGCAGCTTCTCCGGGTCCTCCGAGCGGTAGCGCCCCGACGCCGACAGCGAGTAGTCCAACAACCCCGAGAGCTTGCGCGCATCCGCCACCCGGTACGTCAGCTGCCCCTGCAGCGTCACCGCCTGGAAGTCCCGCGTCACCTCGTTGAACACGAAGGGCACGTCCGCGCTCGACAGGGGCACGCTCACCAGCGTCGCGGACGGCTTCCAGTAGAAGAACGACAGCCCCGCCCCCTCCCGCACCATCCGTCCTCCCTCGAACTGCATCACGTACGACGTCGGTGCCGCCTTCATGTAGCCGATGACCATGGGGTCCACCCCTCGATGCTTCGCCACTTCGTGTTATTTCGACACCATTATTAGTGTCCAACCGACACGAAGGCAACCCGAAGTGTGACCGCCGGTGGAAGAGTCCCGGAGGTGGGGAACATCCGCGCGGCGACAGGGCCCGCGGATTTCGTGGCGCGACGCGGGGGGCGTGCGCAGCCTTGCGGGGCAAACCGGGTGAGGAACAGGGCACGCCATGCGCATCGCGGTGATTTCGGACCTGCACCTGGGCAGACGCGACGTGGCGGACCACTTCGGCCACGAGGACACGGCCTTCCTGCGCTTCCTGCGGGGGCTGGAGGACGACTTCGAGCGCATCATCCTCCTGGGGGACATCTTCGAGACGCTCACCTCCAGGACCCCGGGACGCCAGGCGGCCGAGCTGGCGGCCGCTCGCGCCGCCCACCCGGAGCTGGTCAGGCGCTTCTCCCAGCCCCAGTACCACTACATCCACGGCAACCACGACCTGGTGGCGGGCACGGTGCTGGGGGCGCCCGAGCAGCTGGTCCTGGAGGCGGACGGGGTGCGGATGCTCTTCACCCACGGTCACCACCACGACTGGGTCATCCGCAAGGCGCGCTGGCTGTCGGAGGCCGCGGTGTGGACGGGCGCGTGGCTCAGGCGCATGCGGCTGCACGCGATGTTCCGCATGTTCCAGGCGCTGGATGTCCGGCTGACGCACGCGACGCCGGACCCGGAGCGCTGCACCTTCCAGCGCTGGGCCCTGGCGCGGGCCCACGAGCAGCAGGCGGACGTCGTCGTCACCGGCCACACCCACCTGGGCATGAAGGTGGAGCACGGCAGCCGGCTGTTCCTCAACAGCGGCACCTGCTCGGAGGGGCAGTTCTCCTTCCTCAGCCTGGACACCCGCGCGGGCCGCTACGCGCTGCACACCTCCTGGTAGGCCGCCTGGCCAGGGAGGCGCGCGAGCGGGCGCCCTCACGTTCCGCTCGCCCCCACCCGGGAGGTGCGAAGTAACATCGGCGGATGTTCAGGCGGCTCACCCACGCGCTCCGGCTGCTCGCGCGGCGCATTCCGGGTCCGGCCTCCTCCGAAGGGACTCCACGCATGGGCGCGGCACCTTCCGAGGAGACTCCGGACAGGCCCCGCCGTGCGTCCGCCGCGCGGCGAGCTCCCCCGAGGACGGCCCGCGCCGCCCGCTACTTCGACCTGCACGACGACTTCCGCCACCCGGCCCGCCGGGAGCTGAGCGACCCGGTGTCCGTGGAGGGGCGGAAGCTCGACTCCGTCTGGTTCTTCACCTCGGGGGCCCCGGTGCTCCAGCGGGGGCGGCTGAAGCTCACCGTCGAGCCCCCGGGGCGGCCCCTGGACTTCTCGCTGGCCGGTGCGGGGCTCACCCCCGTGGTCCACGCCACCGTGGCCTCCGTCTTCCGGGAGCTGGCCCCGGACGACGTGCAGCTGCTCCCCGTGGAGGTGGAGGGCGAGAGCGAGCCGTACTTCATCCTCGTCGCCACCCGGCTGATGCGCTGTATCGACGAGCGCGCCTGCGCGGAGGTCGCCCACTACACCGCCCAGGACGCCCCTCCCGAGCGCGTGGGCCACTACCGCACCGTGAAGGGCCTGCGCATCGACCCGGAGAAGACCGGCGGCGCCCGCGTCCTGCGCACCTGGGGCTGGCCCGTCAGCCTCATCGTCTCCGAGGGCATCAAAGAGGCCCTGGAGCACGCGGGCGTCAGCGGCGTGCGCTTCGCCGAGGTGACCAGGCCGCCCCCCGCCCGACGCAAACCCCGCCGCAAGAGCCGGCGCAAACCGCGCGGCGAATGACCCACCGGCCCCCGACGCTCGAGACGCCCGCCTGGCTGATACTCCGAGAGTCACGAACTTGAGGGGTAGTCAGACGGAATGTATCTTTCTCGCCTTACAGGTTTTTACCGAGGCGACCGTTGGACAGGCTCGACGTGCCGGTGCCGGCCCCCGTGGAAGAGGCCTTCTTCGGGAAGTACAGAATCCTCCAGCGGCTGGCCGCGGGGGGGATGGCGCACATCTTCCTGGCCTCCATCGACGGTCCGGACGGCTTCTCCAAGCCGTGTGTCATCAAGCGGGTGCTGCCGGAGTACGCCAACCTGGAGGCGTTCAGCCGGATGTTCGCGGACGAGGCGAAGGTGGCCGCGCTGCTGACGCATCCGAACATCGTGCAGGTCTTCGACTTCGGGAAGATTGATGGCCAGTACTACCTGGCCATGGAGTGGATCCAGGGCCAGTCGCTGGACCGGGTGCTGCGGCACGCGTGGAAGTCGGCGTTCCCCCTGGGACAGCGGGTGGCGGTGGACGTGGGCATCGCGGTGGCGGACGCGCTGGCGTACGCGCACTCGAAGACGCTGCCGGACGGCACGCCGCTGAAGCTGGTGCACCGGGACGTGACGCCGGGCAACGTGCTGGTGTCGCGTGACGGCATCGTCAAGCTGGCCGACTTCGGCATCGTCAAGAGCGCGGTCAACGTGGAGCGCACGAGCGTCGGGGTGGTGAAGGGCAAGTACGCGTACATGTCCCCGGAGCAGATAACGAACCGGGAGCTGGACCACCGCTCGGACCTGTTCTCGCTGGGCATCGTCCTCTACGAGGCCTCCACCGGCAAACGCCTGTTCAAGCGCGAGACGGTGGAGCAGACCATCGTCGCCGCCACCCAGGTGCAGGTGACGCCTCCGTCACAGGTGTCACCGGGCTTCGCGCCGGAGCTGGAGCGCATCATCCTGCGGCTGCTGGAGAAGGAGCCGGACGCGCGCTACCAGAGCGCTCGCGAGCTGGCGATGGACCTGGAGCGCTTCCGCGCGTCGCAGCACTGGACGTCGGGCGGGCGCGAGCTGGCGTCGCTGGTGACGTCGCTGTTCCCCGCGGACCGACCCGGGAGCACGGGCGCGGCGCTGGCCGCCTTCAGCGGGGCCTCTGGCAGCGGCATGTCCTCCGGGCATATGTCCCCCCTGGACGACGTGCCGGGCGCGCGGCCCGGGCCTCCGGTGGAGGAGCGCACGTCGGCCACGGTGCACAGCCCGCCTCCCGGGCCCCTGCCCGTGGGCGAGCCTCCCTTTCCCTGGCCCGTCGTCCTGACGGCCGGAGCCGCCATCTGTGCCAGTGCCCTGTTCTGGTACTTCGTCGCCTGAGGGTGACGGCCTTCGCGCCGGGGTGGACGCGGCGGTGAGACCGAGAAGCGGATGAAACAGAAGACCTGGATTGCCGTCATCGTCGTCGGAACGCTCGCCATCAACGCCATGGCGTACGTGGTCGTGCGCAAGCGCCGCGCGTCGGACGTGCCTCCTCCCCCTCCCGTCTCGGCCACCCCCACGCCGCCCGTCACCGCCCCCGCGCCGCCGTCGGAGGACGCGAACGAGGGGCTGTCCCGCGCCCGCCGCGCCGCGGGGCTCGCCGCCTTGGAGGACCGCGACTACGACATCGCCGTCCGCGAGTTCACCGAGGCCCTGAGCCTGCGAAGGACGCCGGGCGGAGACCTGGTCGAGCTCCTGCGCATCGCCACGGACCTCCAGTCCCGCGAGCGCGACCGGACGCGCGTGGAGCCCGCCAGGCCGGCGCGGGAGCCCGCCGTCACGCGGACGCCGCCGCGCGCGAAGCCCTCGCGCTCGAGTCCGTCCCGAGCGAGTCCGCAGCACACCAAGGAGGAGCCGCCCCCGGTGGTCGAGGAGCCGCGCAACGGGCTGTTGCTGGTGACCTCCACGCCTCCGGGGCTGGTGGTGCAGGTGGACGGCAAGGCGGTGGACATGACGCCCGCGCGGCTGCCGCTGCGGCCGGGCACCTACCGGGTGGCGCTCGCGCAGGGGGAGCGCCGGTTGATGGAGGAGACGGTGGTGCTGGAGGAGGACGGCGTGCACTCCCTCAACCGGGACGTGAGCGAGCAGCTGGCGCCGCCCGCCCCTCCGCGCCCCGTGGCCACCACCGCGCCCACCGAGCCGCAGCCCACGCCCCCCGTCGCCGCCGCCGCGCCCGTGGCGGTGAAGGCCGAGGCGACGGGGCGAGGGGAGCTCGACATCAGCTCCCCGTCGCTCTACGGCGAGGTCTGGGTCAACAACCGCCCTTATGGCTTTCCACCCCTCGTCGCCCAGAACCTCCCCGCCGGCCCCGCCCGCGTGGAGGTCCGCGTCAACGGCGAGGTGAAGCGTCGCATGAGCGTCGAGGTCGAAGCAGGCCGTCGTGTCGCCGTCCGGGTGCGCTGAAAGCCTCTCGTTCCCCGCACCGCTCCCATTCCGAATCTCCGCGAGGGCCTTGGACGCCCACGCCCCGTCATTGCCTGGAGGTCACCATGGTCCGCCGTCATCGGCTCCGCCCCGGTCTGCTCTCGCTGCTCTTGTGCGCGTCTCCCGCCCTCGCCCAGTGGGAGGAGCCCGAGCCCCCGCCCGAGCCCCCGCCCGAGGCCCGCGCGCAGGAGGAGCTGCCGCTGGATGGGGAGTCGGACGTGCACAGCCAGGTGGCCTCGTTCGCCATCACCCGGCTGCGTGACTCGCCCGCGGTGGTGACGTCGCTGACGGCGGAGGAGATTCGCGACTCGGGCGCGCGCGACCTGATGGACGTGCTGCTCCAGGTGCCGGGCTTCTTCTTCGGCGTGGACACGCAGGGCACGGTGGGGCCGGGCTTCCGCGGCCTGTGGGGTTACGAGGGCAAGGTGCTGCTCGTCGTCGACGGCAAGGAGCTCAACGAGCAGCTCTACTCGACGATGCAGCTGGGCAACGAGCTGCCGGTGGAGCTCATCGAACGCATCGAGGTGGTGCGCGGCCCCGGCTCGGTCATCTACGGCGGCAACGCGGAGCTGGCCGTCATCAACGTCATCACCCGCGGCGTGCAGGGCAGCTCGGACCTGATGGTGTCGGGCACCTATGGCCAGCTGGAGTCGGTCAACGGGCGGCGCAGCCTCACGCTGTCGGGCCGCAAGGTGTTCGAGTCCGCGCCGGGCCTGAGCGTCTTCGCCTCCGCGTCGCTGGGGCAAGGGCAGCGCAGCGACGGGCGCTTCGAGGACTTCTTCGGCAACACCGCGCAGCTGGGCGGCAACACGAAGCTGGACCCGACGACGGTGCAGGCGGGCGTGGGTTACCGGGACCTGCAATTGAGCGTGCTGTACCAGCGCTTCGCCACGTCGGCCATCGTCGCCTTCGACGAGGTGCTGGACGCGCCCGCGGCCACCGACTTCGAGTCCTTCCACGCGGAGCTGAGCAACCGCTTCCGTCCGAGCGAGCGGGTTGAAATCATCCCCCGCTTCAACCTGACGCTCGCCGAGCCGTTCCGCGACACGGACCAGGGCTCGGAGTTCTATTACGAGAAGCGGGTGATGCGGCTGCGCGGCCGGACGATGGCGCGCTGGGCGGCGCTGGACTACCTGCAGCTCACCGGCGGCGTGGACGTGGCGTCGGACCAGGGGCGGCTGGAGGGGCCCGCGGACGTGGGACTGCAGACGGCCTTCGGCGCGGACGGCGCGACGAGCGTCTCCTATCTGAACGTCGCGGGCTTCGTGGAGGCGTTCTCGGAGAACCCCATCGCCACCGTGGTCGCGGGCGCGCGGTACGAGAACCACAGCGCCTTCGGCAGCTCCTTCGTGCCGCGGCTGGTGCTCCTGCGCGCCTTCGGTCCGTTCAGCGGCAAGGCGCTGTTCAGCCGCGCCTTCCGCGCGCCGGGCATCGAGAACATCAGCCTGGGCGCGGACGTGAAGCCCGAGCGCACCACCGTGTACGAGCTGGAGGGCACGCTGCGCCTGGGCGAGGGCCACGCGCTGAGCGCCAACGCCTTCGACGTGGGCGTCTCCGACCCCATCATCTACTCGTACGACGCGGTGACGAACGAGGAGGCGTACCGCAACCTGGGGCGGCTCGGCAGCCGGGGCGTGGAGCTGGACTACCACCTGAAGGGGAGCTGGGGACGGGTGGCGCTGAGCTACTCGTTCTACGCGCCCTCGGGCCGCAACGACGTGGCCGACTACCAGGTGCCCGGACACTCCAACGCGTTCACCGGGATGCCCACGCACAAGGCCTCGCTGTCCGGCAGCCTGAAGCTCAAGCCGTGGCTGTCGGTGAACCCGACGGCGGTGCTGGTGGGGCGGCGCTTCGCGGTGGACGTGCCGGATGACCAGGGCCGCTCGGCCGTGGAGGAGCTGCCGACGCAGCTGCTGCTCAACCTCTACGTGCGCGCGCGGGATGTGCTCACGCCAGGGCTGGAGGTGGGCGCGGGCGTCTACAACATCCTCGGGACGAACTTCCGCATCGCCCAGCCGTACAACGGCGGCCATGCGCCGCTGCCCGTGTTCTCGCGCGAGTTCCTCGTCCGCCTGAGCTACCTGTTCGACCCGGCGCTGAGCGAGCCGTGACTAGGGATGCAGCTCCAGCACGATGTCCCGCGTCGCCAGCCACACGCCTGCGGGCGAGCGTGACAGCTTGAGGATGCCGCTGCCGCCGCGCAGCTCCTGCTTCGCGCGGTACTCCGCCGTCACGCCGTACTCGCCGTCGAACACGGCGTCATCGACGTGGTACGGAGCGCGGCCGGGCTCGCCGAGGAACAGGTGCACGTGGGCGGGCATCGAACCGTCCGGATAGGGCGCGGGCTTGATGGTGTCGAACGTGTAGACACCGTCCTTCCCTGTCCGTGCCCACCCTCGCAGCCGGCCGTGACGCCGGCTCCACGTCGTCTCCTTGCCCCCGTTCGCATACAGCCCCTGCGCGTTGGTGTGATGGGCATAGACGATGACACCTGCCACGGGGGCTCGCGTGCCAGGGCTCAGCACCCGCCCCGTCAGCACCATCCGCTCGCCCGGCTCCGTCGACGAGGCGAGCTGGACGCGGGACGTCATCGATTCCGGCACGCGCTCGGCCACCGCTTCACAGCCCTCGCACGCGTAGAGGTCCGGCCGCGCCCGGGGCACCGCCCCACCCGCCTCCGCGCAGGCTCCCACCACCACGCCGGCCGCGCAGGCGCCCAACCCCACCAGGACCTCTCGTCGCTTCATCGCTCGCATGGACCTCCACAACGGAGGAGCGGGGCCTCGATTCCCAGCCGCCGGGCCCCGTGCCGAAGACACTCGAGGCGGCGCGGATTTAACTCGGTTTAATTCATCCGACGACGCGCGGGCCGCGACACTTCCGTTGAAAGTTTTCAACGCGAGGTCGCGCGACATGTCCCGGATTCCGTCCAGCCCATCCCCGTCGTTCGTTCCCACGCCGCCGCCCGAGGCCGAGGCCGCCCGGCCGGCTCCGCCACCGCCGCCTCCTCCGCCCACGCCGCGCTACCAGAAGCAGGACAGCGGCTTCGAGGCCGAGGACACGCGCAAGTCGGACCTCCGCAAGTGGGCCGCGAAGAACGGCGACACGGCCGGCGCGGGCAAGCCCGGGCCTCATGTGCCGACGCAGCACGGGGGCCAGGGCAGCGGCGGCACAGTCACCGCGGGGATGTTGATGAACGGCGGCATGGCCCTGCTCAATGGCTCCGGGGCCAGCGCGAGCCTCCTGAACGGAGGACGAGGCAACCTGCTCGGAGGCACGGGCAACGGTGGCCTCGTCTCGCGCGGGGGTGGGCCCGAGGGCACGACGGCGACCTCTCGCGCCCAGGTCGCGCCGGGCCTGACGGGCGCGGAGGCGTACGCGCGGATGCAGACGCTGTCCGCCTCCGCCACCGCGGCGCAGCAGGCGGTCGACGCGACGGAGGTGCAGCTCGCCAACGACCTGGCGCTGCTCGGCCCCACGCTGACCACCGAGGAGCGCGACGCGTACATCGCCGGCTACCGCGAGCAGAACGCCGGCGTCTACGCGGCGCGCGACGCGGCCGTGGCCGACTTCGCCGCCCACCTCGAAGCCAACGGCGACGCGCTCACGAGCTACCTCGCCGAGCACCACGCGGGCTCGCCCTACACCACGCCCACCGCCGCGGCCGCGCTGTTCGAGGGCCTGGCCCTGGTCGCCGACTCGCCCCAGGCGGGCGCCGCGGTGGACTTCCTGGCCAACAACGCCCCGCTGATGACCACCCTCGCCAGCGGCGCGGGCGTCAACCTGGAGGCCCAGGTCTACGGCCCCGCGCTCAACGCCACCATGGCGGACGCGCTCGCGAAGGGACAGACGCCCGAGCAGGCCGTGGCCGCCAGCCGCGCGCTCATCGACGCGATGCCCGCGAGCGTCCAGGCCAGCATCCTGGGCCCCAACCCCCAGGCGACGCTGGACACGCTGTCGCGCGCCGTCACCGGCGACGTGGCCGCCCTCACCGCGCTGTCCACCCACGCGGCCACGCAGGGCGGCGCCGGCGCCATGTCGCTGGTCACCTCCGCGCTCTCGGTGGCCATGTTCACGCGGCCCGAGGTGTTCTCCGAGCCCAACGTCCTGCTGGGAATCACCGGCCCCTTGAGCAAGGTGGGCATGGGCGCCGCGGCCGTCAGCCTCAGCCTGGGCACCGTGGCGTCGGTGCTCCACCGCGTCACCTCCTCCGCCGCCGGCAGGTTCCCCGTCCTCGAGGGAGCGGCCCAGCACACGGCGAACCTGGCGGCGAATGCCCCCGCCCTGGCGAAGCTGGTGGGCAAGGCCAGCAACATCCTGGGCATGGTGGCCGCGAGCCTCAACGTGGTGGAGCTGCTCTCGCGCCAGGAGCAGAACCAGGGCACCCACATCCAGGTGGCCGTGCAGGCCGCGAGCGTCGTCACGGGCGCCCTGTCCTTCGCGGGCATCCTCACCGGCGCCCCGGGCTTCGCCGTGGCCGCCACCCTCTTCGTCCTCAACCAGATTGGCCAGGCCCGGGAGAGCTACCTGCGCGACGAGGAGGTGCGCCGCGCCGTCACCGAGCGCGCCACCGCGTTCGGCATCCCCGACGCCGCGGCCCGCGTGGAGTTCGTGTCCACCTACCCCAGCCAGGCCCGCGACCTGGCGGCGCTCGGCCTCGACTTCCCACGCATGAGGGATTTGGTGACGCGCCGCCTCACCGACACCGCCGGCCTGCGGGAGGTGGCCCAGGCCTTCGACCTGGCGCCCTCCGAAATCGACCAGATGATGGGGCTCATCGCGCCCGAGGGACAGACGACCCCCGCGAACTCCGGCGTGCGCACCTTCCTCAACTACTTCGAAGAGGCCCGGACCGCCCTCCCCAACGGCACCCCCGAGCAGCTCGCCGCGTGGATGCGCCAGAACCCGCCCCCGCCCACCCACGGCGGCGGCTACTACACCTTCGTCGTCTCCATGACGAACCTGCTCACCGCCAGCCCGTAACCGCGCTGCATTCGCACACCGCCTCGATTTGTCCTGGCCGGCGGACACCCGCTATCGTGTCCGCCGGCCTCGTCGTTCCTCCCGACACCGGACGTGAGCAGCACCCCGTCCCGCCCCCACTTCATTCGCTCGACGAATGAAGTTTTCCGCCCCCGCCGCGCGCCAGCCTTCACGACTTCGCGCCCGCGTGGACAATGACTCTCACCAGCGCCACCGCCGCGTCGCGTCAGGCATTGTGCCCTGCGCGCGCCGCAAACGCAGACGTGCGCGAACTTGCAATCCGCCAGACGTCACTGGTGCTTTCTTCGCCACTCGAACGAATGCGGCGCCGGTTCGTCACGGAGTGACGGTGGGCCCCGGGGGTGTGGGCGATGGGCACGGCGTGATTCACCGCACGCTCCTCTGAAGCAGAGCGCTTTTCATGACGCATCGCACCGTGCGAGCGCCACCTGTGTGCGTCGACTGGTTTCTTCGCAGCAAGAACGAAGTTTTCCAGCAGGGAGGGGAAGCCCATGCAGCACAAGCGTTTCGCCTGGACGTGTGCCGCGGCGGGGATGCTCGCCGCCATGAGTCTGCTCGGCGCGTGTGACCCGGAAGAGGACGACAAGACGCAAGACCCGCCCGCCGACGCGGGGACGAAGCCCGACGCGGGGACGCCGGACGCCGGTGCGCCCGACTCCGGGACGCCTGACTCGGGGACTCCTGATTCAGGGACGCCGGACGCGGGCGGGCCTCCCCCGGACGCGGGCACGCCGGACGCGGGCCCCACGGTGACGCTGCCCCTGGCGGTGGACAGCCACTGGGCGGCGAGCGGCTACATGGGCGACGGCGAGCAGGGCACCATCACCTATGCGTCCGAGTGCGCCTCGCCTCGGCCCGGCACGGGCAAGGGCACCTGCCACAAGTTCACATATACGGTGGGCGGCAACAACTGGGGCGGCGTGTGGTGGCAGTACCCGGAGAGCAACTGGGGCGACCTGCCCGGCTTCGAAATCCCGGACGGCGCCTCCGTGCTCTCCTTCTACGCCTGGGGAGCCTCGGGCGGCGAGGTCGTCAAGTTCCTGGCCGGCCTGAGCACCAAGGCGGACGGATTCACGCTGGATACCGGCGACGTGACGCTCTCGACGACGCCAACTGAGTACACAATCGACGTCAGCCGCGTCCGATACCGGAAGGTGGTGGGTGGTTTTGGCTGGGTCGCGGGAGGCAAGCCCTCTCCGGTCGTCTTCTTCATCGACGACATCCAGTGGCGGTGACCCCCACCATCCTCCACGCGGTGGAACGGAGCGTAAGGGGACGATGAAAGTGGGAACGGCGGCACGGACGGTCGACGCGGCGGGCATGCGGGCGCAGAACAGCAGCCTGCTGCTGAACATGATCTGGCGCGAGCGCCAGATTTCCCGGGCGGAGATTGCCCGGAGGACGGAGCTCAGCCCGTCCACCGTGTCGGCCATCGTCGCGGACCTGGAGCACTCCGGGCTGGTGCGCAGCATCGGCGCCGGCGTGTCCCGGGGTGGCCGCCGGCCCACGCTCATCGGCTTCCGGGATGACGCCTTCAGCATCCTCGGCGTGGAGATGGGCGCCACCCACGTCACCGTCGTGCTCACGGACCTGCGAGGCCGCGTGCGCACGCACCGCAACAGCGCGCAGCAGGTGCGCAACGACCCCGAAGGCACGCTCAAGTCCATCCGGGCGCTGGTGCAGGAGTGCCTGGACGCCGAGCGCGTGCCCCGCAAGTCCGTGGTGGGCCTGGGCGTGGCCGCGCCCAGCCCGGTGCACCCGTCCGCGCCGGGGAAGCTCTCGCCGCTCATCCTGCCGGCCTGGCGCGGCTACGACGTGCGCGAGGCGCTAGGCAACACGTTCGACCTGCCGGTGCTGGTGGACAACGACGCGAACCTGGGCGCGCTGGCGGAGTGCTACTGGGGCGCGGGCATCAACGGGGAGGACCTGACGTACATCAAGCTGGCCACGGGCATCGGCTCGGGCCACATCATCCACGGCGACGTGTACCGCGGCGCCGGAGGGACGGCCGGAGAGATTGGCCACATCGCCGTGGACTCCGCGGGGCCGCCGTGCCTGTGCGGACTGCGCGGCTGCCTGGTCACCCTCATCGGGTCCGGCGCGTTGGTGGAGCGCGCGCGGGAGCTGATGGGCACCAAGGGCCGCAAGGCGCCGACCATCCGCGAAATCGTCGAGGGCGCGCGCGCCGGAGACGCGGCGGCGCGGCAGATCATCGACGGGCTGGGCCAGTACCTGGGCATCGCGGTGGCGGGCCTGCTCAACCTGCTCAACCCCGCCATCGTCGTGCTCGGCGGAGAAATCTCCTCCGTGGGGGACCTGCTGCTGGACCCCTTGCGGACCTCGGTGCGCAAGCGCGCGCTGTCCACGTCCATGGCGGAGACGCGCATCGTCACCTCCGCGCTGGGCGACAAGTCCATCGCGGTGGGCGCGGCGACGCTCGTGCTCCAGGCGGCCCTCCGGGACCGCACGCTGTTCCCACTCCAACACGTCGGAAGAATCGCATGACCTCCAGCCGACTCCTCGCGTGGTGCCTGCTCCTGGGGAGCGTGGCCTGTGACCCGGCCCGCTCCAAGAGCATCGAGCCCCCTCCCACCATCCACCAGCCCTCGCATCAGGATTGGCGGCTGGTCTGGCAGGACGAGTTCGACGGCGCACCGGGCGCCCCACCCTCCCCCGAGCGGTGGAACGCGGACGTCGGAGGAGACGGCTGGGGCAACGGCCAGTACGAGCACAACACCGCGCGCACGGAGAACGCGTCACTGGATGGCGAGGGCCACCTGGTCATCACCGCGCGCAAGGAGCGCTACCAGGGCAACGACTACACCTCCGCGCGCCTGAACACGCGCGGCAAGTTCGAGCGCGCGTACGGCCGCTTCGAGGCGCGCATCCAGCTGCCCACCGGCAAGGGCATCTGGCCGGCGTTCTGGATGCTGGGCGCCAACTTCCCGCAGGTCGGTTGGCCCGAGTGCGGCGAAATCGACATCATGGAGCACCGGGGCCAGCTGCCCGCCATCGTCCGGGGCTCGCTGCACGGCCCGGGCTACTCGGGCGGGGAGAACGTCGGCGGCGAGCACGTGGTCAGCGGGGGCAAGCTGTACGAGGACTTCCACCTCTACGCGGTGGAGTGGGACCCCGACCGCATCCGCTGGTTCGTCGACGACGTCGCGTTCCTCGAGGTGACGCCCAGGGACTTGCCGGCCAACCGGCGCTGGGTGTTCGACCATCCCCACTTCCTCATCCTGAATATCGCGGTGGGCGGCAACTACGTGGGGCCCATCGACGGGACCACCCAGTTCCCCCAGACGATGCGCGTGGACTACGTGCGCGTCTACGCGAGGGCGGAATGAGGCCCGCGGCCTCACTGCTCCCCCTCCTCCTGCTGACGTTGGCCGCGTGCTCGAACGAGCCCAGGCCCCGTCCGCCCGGGACGCTGTTCGTCTCCGTGGAGCAGCAGAGCGCGTGGGTGCGCAACTTCAACCCGCTGTTCCCCGGCGCGGGCTCCAGGTGGCCCACGCGCGCGGGCATCTACGAGTGCCTGGAGCTCTACACGCCGTCCACCGGCGGCTTCACGCCGTGGCTCGCCACCGGGCATGCGTGGTCCGAGGACCGCCGCACGCTGCGCTTCACCTTGCGCGAGGGCGTGCGCTGGTCCGACGGCAGGGCCTTCAGCGCGGAGGACGTGGCGTACACGTTCCAGCTGTTGCGCAAGCACGCGGCGCTGGACGCGGGCGGCGTGTGGCGCTTCCTGTCGGACGTGCGCGCCGAGGGGCCGCACACGGTGGCGTTCCAGTTCTCGCGGCTGTTCATCCCGGGCTTCGGAGACCTGGCCGCGCAGCCCATCGTCCCCAAGCACATCTGGGAGCTGGTGGCGGACCCGGTGACGTTCACCAACCCAAGCCCGGTGGCCACCGGCCCCTTCACGCAGGTGAGCCTGTTCCGCAACCAGGTATACGAGCTGGGCCGCAACCCGTACTACTGGCAGCCCGGCAAGCCCGCGGTGCGCGCGTTGCGCTTCCTGGCGTTCCCCACCAATGACCAGGCGAACCTGGCGCTGGTGGAGGGCGAGGTGGACTGGGCGGGCAACTTCGTCCCCGCCGTGGACCGCACCTTCGTGTCCAAGGACCCGGAGCACCACGCGCGCTGGTTCCCGCTCTACGGCAGCACCGTCTTCCTGTACCCGAACACCACCCGGCCGCCGCTGGACGACGTGCGCGTGCGCAAGGCGCTGAGCATGGCGCTGGACCGCGAGCGGCTGGTCGAGATCGCGATGTACGGCTACACGCGGCCGGCGGACGCCACGGGCCTCAATGACGCGTACGCGGGCTGGCGGGACGCGGACGTCGCGGACGACGCGTGGGTGCGCCACGACGCGAAGGAGGCCGCGCGGCTCTTGGACGAGGCGGGCCTCATCGCGGGCGAGGACGGACTGCGGCGTGGCAAGGACGGCCTGCCGCTGACGCTGGACATCGAGGTGGTGGGCGGCTGGTCCGACTGGGTGCGCGCGGGCCAGGTGGTCGCGCGCGACTTGCGCAAGCTGGGGCTGCAGGCGCAGCTGCGCACGTACGAGTTCGGCGCGTGGCAGGCGCGGCTGCAGAAGGGCGAGTTCCAGCTGGCCATCTCGTGGTCACTGGACGGGCCCACGCCGTACACCTTCTACAAGTGGATGCTGTCGTCGGCGACGGTGCGGCCGGTGGGCGAGGTGGCCGCGGCGAACTGGCAGCGCTACGGCGACGCGCAGACGGACGCGCTGCTGGAGCGCTTCGAGGGCACCGACTCGCGCGACGAGCAGCAGGCGCTGATGGCGCAGGTGCAGCGGCGCTTCTCGGAGACGGCGCCCGCGATTCCGCTGTTCCCGAACCCGTCCTGGGGTGAGGCCAACTCCAAGCGCTTCACCGGCTTTCCCTCCGAGGCGAACCCGTACGCGCGGCTGTCCCCGCACGCCGAGCCGGACAGCCTGCTGGTGCTGACGACCCTCACGCCGAGGGAGCCCTGACCATGTCCTACGTGCTTCGCAGGCTCGGCTTCTATCTGCTCGCGGCGTGGGCCTCGCTGACGATGAACTTCGTCATCCCGAGGCTCGCGCCTGGAGATCCGGCCACGGCGATGTTCGCGCGCTTCGAGGGGCGCATCTCGCCGGAGGCGCTGGTGGCGCTGAAGACGGCCTTCGGCTTCACGGACGCACCGTGGCACGTGCAGTACGTCACGTACCTGAAGCACCTGCTCTCGGGCGACCTGGGGCTGTCCTACGCGTACTACCCGTCGCGCGTGTCGGAGGTCATCGGCACGGGGCTCTTGTGGACGGTGGGGCTGGCCGGGTGCGCGGTGGTCATCAGCTTCGCGGTGGGGACGATGCTGGGCGTGCTGGCGGCGTGGAACCGGGGCGGATGGATGGACTCCGCGCTGGCGCCGGCGCTCGCGTTCCTGGGGGCCTTCCCCTACTTCTGGCTGGCCATGCTGGCGCTGTACCTCTTCGGCTTCGGGCTGGGGTGGTTCCCGCTGCGGCACGCGTACTCGCACGACGTGGAGCCGGGGCTGACGCTCTCGTTCATCGCGGACGTGGGGCGGCACGCGGTGCTGCCGGCGACGTCCATCGTGGTGGCCACGCTGGGCGGGTGGATGCTGAGCATGCGCAACACCATGGTGGCCGTGCTGGGCACGGACACGCTGCGGCTGGCGCACGCGAAGGGGCTGCCGCCCCGGCAGGTGATGCTGCGGTACGCGGCGCGCAACGCGCTGCTGCCCAACGTGACGGGCTTCGGGATGGCGCTGGGGTTCGTGCTCAGCGGCTCGCTGCTGACGGAGATTGTCTTCTCGTATCCGGGGACGGGCTACCTGCTCATCCTCGCGGTGCGCAACCAGGACTACCCGCTGATGCAGGGGCTCTTCCTGGTCATCACGCTGGCGGTGCTCGCCGCGAACTTCGCGGTGGACCTGCTCTGCCTCTGGCTGGACCCGAGGACCCGCGCCCATGCGTGAGACCCTTCGACGCCTGCTCCGCCAGCGCAAGGCGGCGGTGGGAGGCAGCATCCTGCTGGGCTTCCTCTTGCTCGCGCTGGTGGGCCCGTGGCTGGTGATGGACCCCACGGAGCTGGTGGGCCAGCCGCACCAGCCGCCCTCGCGCGCGCACCTGTTCGGCACGACGGGGCAGGGACAGGACGTGCTCGCGCAGACGGTGGTGGGCGCGCGGGAGACCCTGGCCATCGGCTTCGCGGTGGGCGCGCTGGTGACGCTGGTGGGCGCGCTGGTGGGAATCACGGCGGGCTACCTGGGCCGGCGTGTGGATGACGCGCTGACGCTGACCACCAACGTGTTCCTGGTCATCCCCGGGCTGCCGTTGGCCATCGTGCTGGGGGCGTACCTGCCCTCGGGGCCGATGCGCATGGTGGTGGTGCTCACCTTCGCCGGCTGGGCGTGGAACGCGCGGGTGTTCCGGGCGGAGGCGCTGGCCTTGCGCGGTCGGGACTTCGTGGCGGCGGCGGTGGTGGCCGGGGAGAGCCACGCGCGCATCATCACCCGGGAGCTCTTGCCCAACATGGCGTCGCTGGTGGCGTCGTCGTTCATCGGGAACACGCTGTACGCGGTGGGCGCGCAGGTGGGGCTGGAGTTCCTGGGCCTGGGCGACGTGGGCGCGGTGACGTGGGGCACCAACCTGTACTGGGCCGGCAACGACGCGGCGCTCCTGACGCGCTCGTGGTGGATCTTCGTTCCCACGGGCCTGTGCATCGCGCTGGTGGGCTTCTCGCTCACGCTGCTGAGCTCCGCCATCGACGAGGTGACGAACCCCGCGCTGCGGGCGCCCCCTTCGGCGCCGGTGCCCGCGAAGGCGGTCGAGGCGTCCTCCGAGGTGCCCACGCCCGGTGTGCTCTTGAGCGTGCGTGGGGTGTCCATCGAGTACATGACGACCTCGGGGCCTTCGCGGGTGGTGGACCAGGTGTCGCTCGACATCGCGCCGGGCGAGGTGTTCGGGCTCGCGGGTGAGTCGGGGAGCGGCAAGTCGACGCTGGGCTACGCGCTGTTGAGACTGCTGCCTCCGTCGGCGGCGATTACCCAGGGCCGCATCCTGTTCGACGGCACGGACGTCACCGCGCTGTCGCCCGAGGCGATGCGCGAGTTCCGCTGGAGCCGGGTGTCGATGGTGTTCCAGAGCGCGATGAGCGCGCTCAATCCGGTGCTCTCGCTGGGAGAGCAGTTCCACGACACGCTGGCGGCGCACGGGGGGAGCTCCCGCGCGTCGTCCCATGCGCGGGCGCGCGAGATGCTCGCGATGGTGGGGCTGAAGCCGGAGCTGGTGCACGCGTGGCCGCACCAGCTGTCGGGCGGCATGCGGCAGCGGGTGGGCATCGCGCTGGCGCTGGCGCTGGAGCCGAAGCTGGTGGTGATGGACGAGCCCACGACGGCGCTCGATGTGGTGGTGCAGAAGGAGCTGCTCCAGCGGGTGGTGGAGCTGAAGGACCGGCTGGGCTTCGCCGTCCTGTTCATCACGCATGACCTGCCGCTGTTGCTGGCGCTCGCGGACCGGGTGGGCATCCTCCAGGCCGGCAAGCTGGTGGAGGTGGACACGGCGGAGCGGCTGCGCACGGACGCGAAGCATCCGTACACGCGGCTCTTGCTCTCGTCCTTCCCGCACCTCGGCGCGTCCGATGTGGCGCCGCCGCCACCGGATGTCCTGGAGCACGCCTCACTCAAAACCGCACAGGCCGCGCTGCCCGGAGGTCGCCGATGAGCCCGCCGCTCCTGGAGGCCACGCGCTTGTCGAAGAGCTTCCCGCTGGGCGGCTTCCTCTCGCGCTCCCGGCGCAAGGTGTTGCAGGACGTCTCCTTCTCACTGGAGCGCGGCGAAATCCTCGCGCTCGTCGGTGAGTCCGGCAGCGGCAAGAGCACCCTGGCGCGCCTGCTCGCGCGGCTGGACACCCCGGACGGCGGCGAGCTGCGTCTGCACGGAGAGAACGTCCTCGCGCACGACGGCCGCGCCGCGTCGCTGTCCTACCGCGCCCGCGTGCAGATGGTGTTCCAGGACCCGTTCGCCTCGCTCAACCCCGTGCACACCGTGGCCTATCACCTGGAGCGCTCGCTCCTGCGCCACGGCAAGGCCCAGGGCGTGGAACTCAAGCGCCGCGTGCACGCGCTGCTGGAGTCCGTGGGCCTGACGCCCGTGGAGCAGTTCGCCCAGCGCTATCCGCACGAGCTGTCCGGAGGCCAGCGGCAGCGCGTCGCGGTGGCCCGAGCGCTGGCCGTCGAACCCGACGTCATCATCGCGGACGAGCCCACGTCGATGCTCGACGTCTCCACGCGCCGAGGCGTGCTCCAGCTCCTCAAGGGCCTGACGCGCGAGCGCGGCATCGGCATCCTCTTCATCACCCACGACCTGGCGAGCGCGCGACACCTCGCGGACCGCGTGCTGGTGCTCTACGCGGGCAGCGTCGTGGAGACAGGCCACACCCGCGAGGTGCTCCAGGCACCTCGCCACCCGTACACGCGCCTGCTGCTCTCCGCGGTGCCGGACGGCGTGGACTTCCTGCGCACGCCGCTGCCCGCTCGCACTCCCGCCGGGCCCGCGCCGCCATTGGGCTGCGCCTTCGCCCCGCGCTGTCCGCACGCGGACGTGCGCTGTCACGAATCGATTCCCCCCTTCCACCATTCCGCGGCGGAGCACCACGTCCGCTGCCACCTCGAGTCCTCGAAAGGAGTCCCTGACGATGCGGCAGTTTCCTCGTGACTTCGTGTGGGGTGTCGCCACCTCCTCGTACCAGATTGAAGGCGCCACCGATGTTGACGGGCGCGGTGAATCCATCTGGGACCGTTTCTCCGCCACGCCTGGGAAGATTCAGGACGGCACCAACGGCAACGTCGCCTGCGACCACTACCATCGGTGGCGCGAGGACGTGGAGCTGATGCGCTGGATGGGACTGAAGTCCTACCGCTTCTCCATCGCGTGGCCCCGCATCCTCCCCACCGGCCGCGGCAAGGTGAGCCAGGCCGGCCTGGACTTCTACTCACGGCTGGTCGACGGGCTGCTGGAGGCCGGCATCGAGCCCTGCGTCACCCTGTACCACTGGGACCTCCCCCAGGCGCTCCAGGACCAGGGCGGCTGGGCCTCGCGCGACACGGTGAGCGCCTTCGTCGAGTACGCGGACGTCGTGAGCCAGAAGCTCGGCGACCGCGCGAAGCGTTGGATTACGCACAACGAGCCCTGGTGCATCAGCGTGCTGGGCTACGCCAACGGTGAGCACGCGCCCGGCATCAAGGACTGGGGCCAGGCCCTGGCCACGGCCCACCACGTGCTCCTGTCCCACGGACAGGCGGTGCCCGTGCTGCGCTCCAACGTGTCCCAGGCGGACGTGGGCATCACCCTCAACCTGGTGCCCGCCGAGCCCGCGTCGCCCAGCGCCGAGGACCTGGAGGCCTGCCGCTCCTTCGACGGTGGCTTCAACCGCTGGTACCTGGACCCGCTCTACGGACGCGGCTACCCGCGGGACGTCATCCAGGACCATGTCGCCGCGGGCCATCTGAAGTCGGACACCCTGCCCTTCCTGCGCGCCGGAGACCTGGAGGACATCTCCACGCCCATCGATTTCCTCGGGGTCAACTACTACAACCGCGCCGTCCTGCGCAGCGACCGCATCCCCGAGTCGCAGAACGCGCCGCGCACCGTCCACGTCAGCAGCGAGAAGACGGAGATGGACTGGGAGGTGAGCCCCCACGGCCTCACCCAGCTGCTCGTGCGGCTGCACCAGGACTACAACCCGGGCCGCCTCTACGTGACGGAGAACGGCGCCGCGTACGGCACGGGCCCCGACGCGGACGGCCGCGTGCGCGACACCAAGCGCGTGCAGTACCTGCGGCTGCACCTGGAGGCCTCGCTCGAGGCCATCCGCCAGGGCGTGCCCCTCCAGGGCTACTTCGCCTGGTCCCTGCTGGACAACTTCGAGTGGGCCTACGGCTACCAGAAGCGCTTCGGCATGGTCTACGTCGACTACGCCACCCAGAAGCGCATCCCCAAGGACAGCGCGCACCTGTACCGCGCCGTGGTGGCCCAGAACGGGCTGGATGTGGAGCTGGCCGCATGAGAGCCCTGTTCCTCGCCCCCCTGCTGACCCTCGCCCTGCACGCGCCCTCGGGCCTCGCCCAGGACGTCCAGGCGCCTCCCGTCCAGCCCGGCGCCGCGCAGCCCCCCGCGGCGCCCGTGGAGAACGCGCCGCCCGCCGCCGCGCAGCCCGGCGGCGCGCCTCCGCCCACCACGTCCACGCTGCCCGAGGGACCTCCGAGTCCCGCGCCGTCACCGCAGCCCATCGCCCTGCCCACCGTGGACGTCACGGCGGGCGCGGAGAAGGCCACCGTCGTCAAGGTGTACCGCGACGAGCGGGGCTTCAAGCTGAAGGTGGACGGCCGCGACTTCCTGATGCGCGGCATGAACTGGGGCTACACGCCCATCGGCGAGAACTACCGCTACTCGCTCTGGAACCAGCCCGATGACTTCGTGCGCGCGGTGCTGGCGCGCGAGATGACGCTGCTGCGCGACATGGGCGTCAACTCCATCCGCCAGTTCGACGACATCCCGCCGCGCTGGGTGGAGTTCATCTACAAGAACTACGGCATCACCACCGTGGTGAACCCGCTGATGGGCCGCTACGGCGCCACCGTCAACGGCGCCTTCGTGCCGAACATCGACTACTCCAACAAGACGCACCGCGAGGCGCTGCTCGCGGAGCTGGCGAAGAAGGTGGAGGTCTACCGGGGCGTCCCCGGCGTGCTGCTGTGGCTGCTCGGCAACGAGAACAACTACGGCCTGCACTGGACCTCGTATGAAATCGAGGCGCTGCCCGGCCAGGAGGACGCCGCGCGCGCGGTGCACCTCTACACGCTGATGGGGGAAGCGGCGCGGACCATCAAGGCGCGCGACGTGAACCACCCGGTGGCCCTGGCCAACGGCGACCTCCAGTACATCGACCTGGTGGCGCAGCACGCCGCGGACATCGACATCTTCGGCGCCAACGTCTACCGCGGCCCGAGCGTCCGTGACTTGTACGAGGAGGTGCTGCGCAAGGTGGACAAGCCGGTGCTCTTCTCCGAGTTCGGCGCGGACGCGTACAACGCGAAGGAGGGCCGCGAGGACCACCTGGCGCAGGCCGAGTACCTGCGCCAGCAGTGGGAGGAGATCTACACCCAGACGTACGGCCAGGGCCGCGTGGGCAACGCGCTGGGCGGCTTCGTGTTCCAGTGGGTGGATGGCTGGTGGAAGATGGGCCAGGAGACCAACCTCTCCCTGCACGACACCACGGCGTCGTGGCCCAACGGCGGCTACGCGGCGGACTTCGTGCCGGGCCAGAACAACATGAACGAGGAGTGGTTCGGCATCTGCGCGCTCGGCACGCCGGATGACGCGGGCATCTCCCGCATCCAGCCGCGCACGGCCTACTACCTCTTGCAGGCGGCCTTCCGGCTGGACCCGTACGCGGAGGAGACGGACCTGGACCGCATCCACGCGCACTTCGGGGCGCTGCGGCCCTCGGAGCTGTCGAAGGGGTACGAGTCCTCCATCGCCCTGGCGAAGGCGGATGAGCTCAGCGCGGTGCGCGTGTCCAACCTGCGGCTGGTGATGGACAGCTCGCTGTCGCGCGGGAGCATCGCGACGACGCGGCCGAACCAGACGGCCTCCGACCACACGGAGTCCATCTTCTTCGACCTGGCGCTCCAGCCCGCCACCGGCGTGTACGGGCGCGCGTCGTTCAACGTGGTGGGCAACGTGGCCACCAACCGCCTCAACAACCTGTTCTACGAGAACCGGGGCAACACGCCCGCGCCGACGACGCCCACGCCGGGTGTCTCTCCGACGCCGGGCGTGGCGCAGCCGGGTGTGTCGGGGTTCGACCGGTTCGCGCTGTACCAGGCGGAGTTCAAGCTGGACCGCACGGACTTCGCGCTCGAGGGCTTCTACCGCGTCGGCCACTACCACTGGGGCGAGGAGGGCGACTTCTTCGGCCTGTACCGCGAGGCCAACTACGGGCCGAACATCGACATCTACCACGGCAACGCGCCCTTCGGCGTGGTGCTCAGCGGCAAGCGCGCGTACGAGGGCTTCAAGCTCGCCATCGGCCCGGAGCTGTACTGGGGCGCCAACCCCTCCATCGTCGCCAAGTACCGCAAGGGCTTCGGCAACGCGGCGCTGACGCTGGTGCACCAGGAGGACATCGCGCGCGGAGGCACGCAGCAGACGGCCTCCGTCATCCGTGAGCGCGTGGCGCGCCGCACGGCGCTGACGTTCGAGTGGAACCAGGGGCCGCTGTCCGTGGACGTGGGCGGTATCCTCGCGGCGCCGCAGCGCATCGGCGAGGAGTTCACCTGGACGCGCGAGACGGACGGCCCCGGCTACCAGGGTACGGGCCAGGAGGTGCTGCGCGACAAGGTGCAGTTCCTGGACACGCTCGGCGCCAAGGCGCGGGCCACGTATGACTTCGGCGGGGCGCGCGTGTTCGCGCAGGGCTCGTTCCGGGGGCTCGTGGCGGACGGCGGTCCGGAGCCGAGCATCGTGCTCACGGGCTGGAGCCTGCGGGAGAGCGGACGCGGCAACCACTTCGGCGCGCAGGCGGGCGCGGCGTTCCAGCTGGGCACCATCGAGGTGGCGCCCAATCTGCTGTACCAGAAGCCGCTCATCGGACCGAACCCGAACATCCCCGACACGTTCGACCGGGAGACGGGCACGTACTTCCCGGCGGTGCGCGCGCGCAACGTGTTGCAGGACGCGTTCACGGTGCTCGACAACCGCGAGACGCTGGGCGCGGAGCTGCTCATCACCTTCGACCCGACGCCCGGGACGTGGTTCTGGCAGTGGGACCGGGAGATGCGCGAGGACGCGCCGTTCGCCGCGGGCCTGGACCTGGTGTACCGCCACCAGCCGACGTCGCGTGACGCGAGCATCGCCATCCTCGCGGATGGCAGCGCGGTGCCGTTCGCCGGCGCTCCGCCCGCTCGGGACGAGTGGGAGGCGTCGCTGCGCATGGTGGGCAACCCGTCGCAGCGGCTGAAGCTGTACGGCACGGCGTTCGTGGGCAGCAACCAGTCGGGTGGCGAGGACGCGCGGCAGGTGCGCCGCTTCGGACTGGACGCCAACGCGCTGTACGACACACTGCTCCTGGCGGCGCAGGTGCGCTTCAACGACTGGGGTCCGTACGACTACCACCGCATCTTCAACCTCACCTATCCGCTGCAGGTCGGAGGCGACTTGTCCTACGGCCTGAAGCGTCCGGTGCTGGGGGCGGTGTCCACGCGCTTCGGTCTGCGAGGGCTGGTGCGCATGCTGAACGAGTACTCGGAGGGCCTGAGCACGACGGCCATCGCCGAGGGGCTCGAGGGCCGCGAATACGAGGTGGGTGCGTATGCAATCCTTTCGCTCTGAGGGACGACGGATGAAGACGTGTCTTGTGCTCCTCGCGGCGCTGGCCGCCTCTGGGTGCTACGACCGCGCGAGCTATGTCTATGGCGAGTCGATGGAGGACCTGACGCTCCAGGTGCACGACGCGACGATGGGCGTGCACCCGAGCACCACCGTCCTGGACGACCCGAACAACCCCTTCGTGGACTCGACGCCAGGGACGGAGACGAAGTGGCTCATCCAGGCCAACGCGGGGCCGGTGGCCTCGTTCTACGCGTGGGCCACCTTGCTGGCGCGCGGGCCGTATGGCGAGGCGCAGTACTACGTGGGGTTGAACCTACTGGGCGTGTACCAGAACGGGCTCGCGTCGCAGCAGGACCTGCCGGTGGTGCGGGAGCTGGCCATCAAGGCGTACCAGTCGGTGCTCGACAACTTCCCGGACGCGGTGACGTACGACGCCACGGGGACGATTCAGTACGAGCTGGTGACGCCGGCGTACAAGGCCATCGTGGAGATGGGTGGGACGGTGACGGGCGGGTGGGTGCTGGTGCGGACCTCGAGCGGCGCGGACAAGGCGGTGCGGCCATGAAGCGGACCTTGGGTGTCGTTCTGTTGATGCTGGGGGCCTGCCGACCGGACCCTGGCGAGTCCGACTACGAGAACCACCAGCCGTCGGTGCAGGGGGACGCGGGACCGAATCCGGAGGAGGAGTTCCTGCCGGGGCCGTTCCCCTACCAGCAGGGCCAGCGGCGGCTGTTCGTGGGCTTCTACGAGGGAGGACGCTCGGAGGAGATCATCATCAACGACGTGGACTCGCACATCTACCTGTACGAGGGCACGGTCTCGATTGCTTCGTCGACGACGCGCGTGGAGGGGAAGCTGTCGGACCGCGTGGTCCACGCGGGCAAGGCGTGGCTCGGCTTCGGCATCCACTGGGACACGCCGCACAGCCTGGATGGATGGAAGACGCTGCACGTGAGCCTGCAGTCGTCGGACCCGGGGTTCGCCGCGGTGAAGATTGGGATGAACGACACGGAGGGCTTCCAGGTCGACGCGACGAAGTATGGGTATGCGAATGATGGACAGTGGCACCACCTGGCCATCCCCCTGGCGGACTTCTCGGCGGGGGGCGTGAACCTGGCGGCGGTACAGGCGCCGTTCGTGCTGCTGTCGGGCGCGGGGCCGTCGGGCAACACGCTCTTGCTCGACAATCTGTACTTCACGAACTAGCCAGTGGGCCTGGGTGGCGGCGGCGCGCGGAATTGCAATGATTGCACATTTGCAATTCCGAGTCCATCGTCACCCAGGGTCGACATGACAGTCATTGCTGGGCGGTCGGCAACTCCGACGCGAGATTGCGTCCTGCGTCTCGGCCGCGCAGCATGACCGCCGACGGGCCGCGACCGACCGATGGGGTGACTCGCGCGCGACAGCAGGCGCAGGGCCGTCATGTCCGCAGTGACACCCCATCGACGGCCTCCCCCGGGCCGTAGGAGTTGCCTCGTCATGACTCGAACCAGACTCTCCCTCGTCACCACCGCCCTGCTGTCGATTTTCCTGGGCGCATGCAGCCCCGAGCCGCAGCCGGGTGAGGGGGGCACGGAGGCGATGACCTCCGAGAGCGCGCTGTCCCAGGACACGGCCGAGCAGGACCCGAGCCTCGTCGCATGTACCGCCACGGCGGTCTGCGGCACCTGCACCACGCTGAATTGCACGGGGACGACCACGTGTTCTGGGGCGAATGGACCCACGGGCTT
This sequence comes from Myxococcus sp. AS-1-15, assembly GCF_020037055.1. Lineage (NCBI taxonomy): Bacteria > Pseudomonadati > Myxococcota > Myxococcia > Myxococcales > Myxococcaceae > Myxococcus > Myxococcus sp. AS-1-15. The sequence goes on from NZ_JAIQDF010000003.1 coordinate 355,872, forward strand.
CGCCACCTGTGATGGCGTCACCCAGGCTTGTCGGACGTGCTCGTTCGGCGGGGTGACCTACAACGACGGACAGCGTGTCCCGTCTTCCATCACCATTGGCTGCTCCGCGAAGCTCAACGGCCGGTGTCTGGGTGGCCCCTTCGCTGGCCGGGCCTGCGTGTCCAGCGGACAGTGCGGCGCCGAGTGCTGCAACGGCACCTGGCAGTAACGCATCGGGCGCGTGAGGGCGTCTTCCATGTGCCCTCGGTCTTCACGGCGACAGGGTACTGCCCTGTCGTCGTGCGGCAGACGACTGTCTGACAATGCCCTCTGTCAGACAGGGATGCCAGCATCCGCCGACATGGACGCTGCCCATGATGGACTGAGGTGAAGCATGCGTGCCGGTCTCTGGCTGCTGTGCCTTGCCATCCTTCTGATGGGTTGTTCGGGAGTCGAGTCGTCAGCAGGTCGACGTCGTACCTCCGTGCTTCGACAGCACGATGCTCGGTCAGGGGAGGTTCTTCGCGACGATACCGAAACCGCGCGCGCGTCTTCGTCGGCCGGAATCCGGAGCGCGCCAGGAGAGCGCGTCGACACGTTCGAGGCGCTGCTGAGGAACGCCGGGCTCGAGGAGCAGGACGACCGGCCCATCCCCGGCAACACTCTCACGCCAGCGCAGGCGGCGCGGCTGCTCGCGACGCTTCTGCGCAAGCCTGTCACTCTTGGGACCTTTCCTTCGCGAATGGTGGTGGGCCACCTGCTGCGTGAAGTTATCGAGCGAGGGCCGGTGGCGCCCGCCGAGTTACAGCGGCGCGTTGGACGCTTCCGTCAGATAGCGGTGCTCCGTCCGGATGGATGCCTGGCGTGGGCGCTCACAGGGCGGGCGCAACAACGCATCGGTGAGGTCGCATGGGAAGATGGGGCGTTCCGGGCGCGTCACTTCGAACTGGGACGCTTCTATGTCAGCAACGGCTTCGTCTTCCGGCTCGCGGACGAGCGACTGGAGCCCATCGACAGCGCCGTGTTCGTCGAGGTGTACGACGACGCGGACTATCTCGGTCGCGCGCTGGATGGAGCGGAGTCCGCGTTCCTGAAGCTGGCGCTCTCGGTGGGGCAGTTGCTCACCCATCCGCTCGACAGCCTCGCCGAGCTGAAGAACCTGCCCTCCGGAGTGGCCGCGCTCATCACCGCGTCTCCCGCCTACTTCGAGCGCTTCCGGCACATGACTCGCGGAGAGCAGGTCCGCGCCGCCGCTGAGCTGGCGACCAACCTCCTCGTCACGGCGGGGACGGCCTCGGCCACGACTCGCTCGGTGACGGGAGCCCTGGCGGGCGCCGAAGCACACGCTCCGGTGCTGTCCCTGTCAGCGCAGGGGGCGCTCCGAGTGGAGCGTCTCGCGGTGCCCATCGGCCGTGCAGCCACCGTTGTAGGCGGCGGGCCTGGCGCGGCCATCGTGCTTCATCGGGTCAACTCCGCGACCATGCAACCGTCGGGTGGTCCTGGACCGGGACAGTGGGGCCCCGCGAAGGAGTCCATGTCCCCCCGCGCTCGCCGCTACCAGGAACAGATCTCCGGTCACTCGGCGGACGAGGCATACTGGGTCGGTGGCGTGAAGTTCGATGGCTTCGAACAGGGCGTGTTGCTGGAGGCGAAGGGACCGGGCTATGCGAACAAGTTCCTCGACGACCTCAAGCCGAAGGTCTGGTTCGAAGGGTCGGGCGCCAAGGCGCTCGTCGACCAGGCGAATCGTCAGCGCGCCGTCGCAAGAGGGGCGCCCATTCGATGGCACATCGCGGAGGAGAGAACCACCGAGGCCATCCGGAAGTTGTTCGATGCCAACGATGTCGAGGGAATCGAAGTCATCTTCACGCCTCCTCTTCCCTGAGGAACATTGAGCCGTGACCGAGAGCTACTACGCAGGAGTCTATTGGGGAGCCAGGAAGGAGTCGGCGGAGGAGTGCGCGCTTCGACTCCAAGTCCTTCTCGACCGGCTTCCAGCCGTAGACTCCTCGCTCGCGCACTGGTTCCAACAAGGCAAGTCACGCGCCGAAGCACTGAAGCGCCCACTGCTTCCTCAGTTGGCGGAGCTGGAGCCTTTCGTCCGCCGGAGCAAGGACCGGGTCGTCGACGAGCTGGGATTCAGCATCGCAGGGTGGAATGGCGCCAGTGATGACGACGAGACCACCAGCTTCCTCATCGCATGTGGCGGCTCCTCTGAATGGGTCGGAAACCGGTGTGTCTACACGCTGCCCAGTAGGGGCCCGAGCTTGGAGCGGCTCCTGTCGGAACCCGCGCTCTCAGCGCTCCTGCGACATACAGCTGACGCCTGGGAGCCGGATTGGGGCGTGGCGATTTCGGAGCAACACCGAGACCTGCAGAAGCCACACCGTCCCAAGGGGACTCCTTACGTGGGCTGGGTCACCTATCTCGCACGGCATCGGGGCACGGTGCCGCCCCTTCCCTCTCCGGTGCGCGTCGAAGCCGTGGGCGACAAGGGCACGCTCATCATCCTCACCCCCGAACGCTTCACGGTGCGCAACCCGGAACACGTGGCCTTGGCGGAGCAAGTGCGAGCGCTGTTGGACCAGGCAGGGCTGCTGAAGCCACTCAGCGGCCACCCCTGAGTCTCACCGCCTGCGCCACCGCGCGTCGCCCGCCTCCGCGGTGAGCAGGATGAGCGTCGCCGTAATCGCGGACTCCACGTCCGGTGGGTCTCCCGTCAGCGCGTCCCGGTACAGGAAGAACTGTCCCACCCGGACGATGACGTTCGACAGCGCATCCAGGTTCATCGCCGGTCGGATGAGCTTGTCCCTCACGCCCTCCTCCAACGCCCTGCGGATGCTCGCCGCGCAGCGCTCCTCCACCCGGCTGCTCTTCGACATCAGCACGCGCATCGCGTACTCGGAGTCCTGCTGGATGAAGCGCCTGAGCGGCGCGTCCTCCACAATCAGCTGGATGAGCCGCTCGGTGACGTTCGCCAGGTACGCCGCGCCCTCGCCCTGGAACTCGCCCCTCGCCGCCGTCAACGCCGCGTCGAACCGGGCCGAGAGCACCTCCCCGTAGAGCAGCTCGCGCGTCCCCGCCCACCGGAACACCGTCGCCCGACTGACGCCCAGCTCCTGCGCCATCCTGCCGATGTCGAACCGCTCCCCCTCGCTCCACCACCGCATCGCCAACGCGAACAAATCCCTCGGCGTCGCCCGCGAGGGCGCCTCCAGCCGCTTCGACAACGGCGTCACCCGCACCCGCGCCTTCTCGCGCGAGGCCGGACGCGTCGTCCTCGACGGCGCCCCCTTCGCGCTCCGCCGCACGGGCTTCGCCCCCGTCCGCTTCATGTCGCCGCGCTCAGCATCTTCCGGCGCCGCCGCTTCATCCCCGCCACCAACACGCGCTGGTACAGCGTGGGCAACAGCCGCTGCATGAAGTCGATGAGCACCGCGTCCCCGCCGATGAGCTGACGACGCCGGTTCTTGTGGATGGCCGTGACGATGTCCTCCGCCGCGCGCTCCGGCGTCGTGGCGAACGCCTTCTCGAAGTCACTCGACGAGCGCTCATCCGTCCACCCCCGCCGCACCGTCACCCTCGCGTTGCGCGCGATGTTCGTCTTGATGCCCCCAGGGTGCACACACGTGACGCCGATGCTCCCCCCCTCCACCTCCAGCTCCTGCCGCAGCGCCTCCGTGAACCCCTTCACCGCGAACTTCGCCGCGTTGTACGCCGCCTGCGTCGGCACCCCGATGAGCCCGAACACACTCGACACGTTGACGATGTGCCCCGCGTCCACCGCCTTCAGGTGCGGCAGGAACGCCTTCGTGCCGTACACCACGCCCCAGAAGTTGATGTTCATCAACCACTCGAAGTCCTCGTACCGCGTGTCCTCGATGGTCGCCCCCAGCGCCACCCCCGCGTTGTTGATGACGATGTGCACCGCGCCGAACTCCCGCGCCACCTCGTCCGCCCACGCGTGCACCTCTTCGCGCTTCGCCACGTCCACCCGGTCCACCCGCACGCGCACCCCGTGCTCCCGGCACTTCGCCTCCGTCTCCGCCAGGCCCTGCGGATTCACGTCCGACAGCGCCAGGTGACAGCCCCGCTTCGCCAGCAACACCGCCGTGGCCCGGCCGATGCCCGAGCCCGCGCCCGTGATTGCCGCGACCTTGTCCTTCACCGTCTTCATGTGCTGGCTCCGTTTCGCGCCCGGCTCGGCTCCACCTCGTCGAGCATCCGGCGCAGCAACCGCGCGACCTCCACCGTCGCCTCCCGACAGGCCCGACTCAGCCCCGACATGTTCGCGAACGCATGCACCAGCGAGTCGAAGCGGCGCAGCGTCGTCGGCGTCCCCGCCTCCCGCAGCGCCGTCGCGTACGCCTCCGCCTCGTCCCGCAGCGGGTCGAACCCCGCCGTGACGATGAGCGCCGGTGGCGCCCCCGCCAGCGACTTCTCCTGACGCGGAGAGACCCGGGGGTCCGCCAGCGGCGTCGTGCTGCCCATCATGTACTGCGCCTGGTACCACTCGACATCCACGCGCGTGAGGAAGAACCCCTCCGCGAAGTGCGACAGCGAGCCCCAGTCCCGGGTGCGGTCCATCGTCGGGTACAACAGGAACTGGAGCGCCGGCTTGCGCGTGCCCTCGCGCACCGTGTGCTGCGCGACGACGGCCGCCAGGTTCCCACCCGCGCTGTCACCTCCCACCGCCACCCGCTCCGGGTCCGCGCCCAGCGACGCCGCGTGCTCCAGCGCCCACTCGAACGCGGCAATCGCGTCCTCCACCGCCGAGGGGAACGGATGCTCGGGCGCCAGCCGGTAGTCGATGGAGAGCACGTGCACGCCCGCGTGGTGACACAGCCGCCGGCACGGCGAGTCATGCGTGTCCAAATCCCCCATCACGAACCCACCGCCATGGAAGAACACCAGCAGCGGCCGCCCCCGTGAGTCCCCGGGCGGGACATAGTGCCGTGCCCGCAGCGGGCCCTGCTTCGTCTCGAGCACCCGCGACGTCACCGACGCCACCGGCTCCAGCACCCCCGAGTGCATCAGCGCCTCGCGCCGCAGCCGGTTCCGCGACTCGGCGAGAGGCAGCTCCGACTTCCGGGGCACGCCCTTGCGCTCCCGCAGCGAGAGCAGCAGCTGCACCTCGGGGTGCAGGCGCAGCCCGTCAATCACCACCGGCGGCTTGCCGGACAAGCGCACCAGCATCGGCGGCGGCAGGCGGAACAGCGCGCTCGCGACCTTGAACTCCAGGCGCTCCAGGAGGGTGAGCTTCGTGTCATCAGCCATGTGCCAGCTTCCGGTGACGAGTCCCCGCCGTCGCGCTCGAACGCCCGTGCCGGGCGATGGCCACGTACTCCGACGGCTCGAAGGCGGAGACTCGATGGTGGTAGGAGAACGTGAAGCCGGGCCACAGCGTGGAGTTGCGCCCGGTGGCATCCAGATACCAGCTCACGCACCCGCCCGTGAGCCAGACCGTCCGCGCCATCCGCGTGTCGACGTCCTGGATGAACGCCTCCTGCGCGTCGGCCGTGGGCTCCACCGCCGCGAGCCCTCGCCCCTCCAGGTAGCGCAGCGCGCTGAGCACATGCGCGAACTGGGCCTCCATCATCAGGATGACGGACGTGTGCCCCAGCCCCGTGTTGGGCCCCAGCAACATGAAGAAGTTGGGGAAGCCGCTCACCGACGTGCCCAGGTGCGCCTTCATGCTCCCCGCCCACGTCTCGGTCAGCGAGCGCCCATCCCGTCCCCGGATGTGCCGCGCGAAGGCGGGCTCCGTGATTTGGAAGCCCGTGCCGAAGATGAGCGCGTCCACCGGGTGCTCCGCGCCCGTCGTGGTGACGACGGAGTGCTCGCGCACCTCCTGGAGGCCCTCCGTGACGACCTCGACATTGTCCCGGGTCAGCGCCGGGAAGTAGTCGTCCGAGACGAGCACGCGCTTGCAGCCCATCGTGTAGCCGGGCGTGAGCTTCGCGCGCAGCACCGGGTCCTTCACCGAGTCGCGCAGGTGCCGCTTCGCCCCTCGCTGGGCAAGCCGGATGATCCACAGGTGCATGAAGGCCAGCGCGGACAGCTCCTTCACCGCGTAGATGCCCAGGCGCGTCAGCCACCGCGCCCCGGGGACTCGCGCATACAGCCACTGTCTCCATGCGGCGATGGGACGGTCCTCGCGCGGCAGAATCCACGGCGGCGTGCGCTGGAACAGGACCAGCCGCGACACCTTCGGCTGGATGACCGGGACGAACTGGATGGCGGACGCGCCCGTGCCCACCACCGCCACCCGGCGCCCCTCCAGCGCGTAGCTCGAATCCCACCGGGCCGAGTGCATCACCTTGCCCTGGAAGCGCTCCAACCCCGGCAGCGTGGGCACCACGGGCTCGCTGAACGCGCCCGCCGCGAAGATGAACACGTCCGCGGTGAACAGCCCCTGGGACGTCTGGAGGCGCCAGTGCTGCGCGGCCTCGTCCCAGGAGGCCTCCTCCACGGTGTGGTGGAAGCGCACGTGCGGCAGCACCCCGAAGCGCTCCGCGCAGTCACGCAGGTACGCGTGAATCTCCGGCTGCGATGAGTACGCCCGCGACCAACGCGGGTTGGGCGCGAAGGAGAACGAGTACAGGTGCGAGGGCACGTCACACGCGCAGCCCGGGTACACGTTGTCCCGCCAGACGCCGCCCACGTCCCCCGCCCGCTCCAGGATGACGAAGTCCTCCATCCCCTCCTGCTTCAGACGGATGGCCATGCCCAGGCCACCAAAGCCGCTGCCAGCGATGGCCACGTGGAAGTGTCGGACCCGAGCCAGGGACATCACCAACCTCCGCTCCAGGAAACCCGCCCGTCGCCCACCCCACCCGCGCTACGGATTCCCACCATGGCGCGTCATGAGTCACTTCGCAACCTTGACTCATTTCCGACAAGGCCGTCGCTCGCGAGGGCCCGCCAGTGGGGACGTCAGTGGTTCAGGTGCTCGACGAGCGTCTTGAGGCCGATGCCGATGAGCACCACGCCTCCGAGCAGTTCGATGCTGGTGCCGAAACGCTCACCCAGCCGCTTGCCCGCCCACGCGCCCAGGACGGACAGCACGAAGGTGAGCACGCCGATGAGGCCGGTGGAGAGGATGACGCCCAGCTCCAGCGCGGGCAGCGTCACGCCGACGGCGAGCGCGTCGATGCTGGTGGCCACCCCCAGCGTCATCAGCATGGGCAGCTTGATGCCCGTCGACGCGGCGCGCTCCTCCTCGTCGTGGGCGAACGCCTCGTAGATCATGTGCCCGCCCACCAGGGCGAGCAGCCCGAAGGCAATCCAGTGGTCCACCGCCGCGAAACGCGTGAGGATGACCTTGCCCCCGAGCGCGCCGGCCAGGGACATGCCGAACTGGAACAGGCCGAACGTCACCGCCAGCTTCAGGATGTCTGGCGGACGCGCCCCGCGGATGGCCATGCCTCCGGAGACGGCGGTGGCGTCCATCGCCACCCCGAGCGCGAGCAGGAACAGGGTCATCTCCGGCTATTCCTTCTCGATGTCCCGGTCCCATAGCTGGACGCGGGTGTTCTCATCGGTCAGCCGGCGGGTGAGCTCCGCCGCGATGGCCACCGAGCGGTGCTTGCCACCCGTGCACCCCAGCGCCACCGTGAGGTACGCCTTCCCCTCCTTCTGGTAGCGGGGGAACAGGAAGCGGCAGAGGTCCACCACCTTCTCGAGGAACTGCTGCGCCTCGTCGCGGTCCAGCACGTACGCGGCCACCTTCGGCACCTTGCCCGTCAGCCCCTTCATCTCCGGGACGAAGTACGGGTTGGGCAAGAAGCGCACGTCCAGCACCAGGTCCGCCTGCGGCGGCACGCCGTAGCGGTAGCCGAACGACATCACCGACAGGCTGGGGCCCGCGGCGGGCTCCGGGCTGAAGCGCGCCTGCACCATGCGCTTCAGGTCGTGGACGTTGAGCACCGACGAGTCGATGACCTGGTCCGCGATTTCGCGCAAATCCCTCAGCGCCTCGCGCTCCGCCTTGATGCCGTCGGCGACGGTGCCGTTGGGGGCGAGAGGATGGCGGCGGCGCGTCTCGCTGAAGCGACGGATGAGGCTGTCGTCGCTCGAGTCGAGGAAGAGCACCTCCACGTGGTGGCCGGCGCGACGCACCTCGTCGAGCATGCGCGGGGCCTCCTTGAGGAAGACGCCCTCGCGCACGTCCACCACCAGCGCCATGCGCTCGATGTTGCCACCGCCCGCCAGCTCCGTGAGCTTGGGCAACAGCACCACCGGCAGGTTGTCGATGCAGAAGAACCCCGCGTCCTCCAACGCCCGGATGGCGGTGGACTTGCCGGAGCCGGACATGCCGGTGATGACGACCAACTGTTTCGCGGGCGCGGTCACTCGACCTCTTCTCCCAGGGTGCGGCGCATCGCCCCTTCGGCGATGGCCCGGTTGAGCCGCTCGGCGAACTCCCGCGCCGAGTGGTGGCCCTGATGCTTCAACAACTGGTTGCGGGCGGCCACCTCGATGATGGTCGCCATGTTACGGCCAGGACGCACGGGTACCACCGACAGCGGGATGTCCACACCCACAATCTGCAGGTGCTTGTCCTCCACTCCCAGCCGGTCGTACTCCTGATGGGGGTCCCATTCCTGCAGCTCGATGACGAGCTCAATCTTCTTCTGCTCGCGGACCGCCGCCACGCCGAACAGGTCCTTGATGTTGATGATGCCCAAGCCCCGGATTTCCATGTGGTGCTTGATGACCGGATTACCCGCCCCATAGACGGCGCCCTTGCGGCGGGTGACGTCGACGATGTCATCGGCCACCAGACGGTGGGCGCGCATCACCAGGTCCAGGGCAATCTCGCTCTTGCCGATGCCGCTCTTGCCCAGGAGCAGGATGCCCACGCCGAAGACGTCCATCAGCACGCCGTGCAGGCTGCTGGACTCGGTGAGGGCCTCCTCCAGGAAGGACTGCACCCGGGTGATGAAGTCGCTGGAGAGCAGCGGCGTCTTCATCAGGGCCAGGCCCCCCGCCTCGCAGGCGGTGACCAGCACGGGGGGAATCTCCAGTTCCTTGGTGACGACGACGCAGGCCAGGTCCTCCTCCTCGAAGAGCTTGGAGAGGGCCTCGCGCTGCCGTGACTCGGGGAGGGTGGCCAGGTACGAAATCTCGGTGTTGCCGAACACCTGGACGCGGCGGGGGTGGAGGTGCTCGGTGAACCCCGCCAGCGCCAGCCCCGGCTTCTGGATGCGCGGCGAGTCCACCGTCCTCGTCAGGCCCGCCGCACCCGCGACGAGCGTCAGCCGCAGGTCGTAGTCGTGGTCCTCGATGAGCTGGGAGATGCGGATGGATTTCATCGTCGGGGCCTGGAATATCACCGGTGGGACCTTTTGAGTCGAAGTGCCCACGGGGGGTGTCATCCCCCACCTCCACCGCCGAACGCCCACCCGACCACCGGCCTGCCGTCCCGGGGGGCCGGGGCCACCGCTTGGCGCCTCAACAATGCGCGCCATGACCATTTCCCGGCGTCCGGCGGGTTGGTAAGCCCCGGCCATGTCCGACTGCCTCTTCTGCAAGATTCGAGACGGCCTCATCCCGGCCAAAGTGGTCTACAAGGACGACGTCTGCCTGGCGTTCAAGGACATCAACCCTCAGGCGCCCACGCACGTCCTGTTCATCCCCCACAAGCACATCCCGACGGTGAACGACATCGCGGCGGAGGACGAGGCCACGGTGGGCCACCTCTTCACCGCGGCGGCGAAGCTGGCCAAGCAGCTGGGCCACGACGCCAACGGCTACCGGCTGGTGATGAACACGAACGGCGATGCGGGGCAGACGGTGTTCCACATCCACCTGCACCTCCTGGCTGGCCGCTCGCTCACCTGGCCTCCGGGGTGAGGCGAAGCGGTGGGGCCCACCGGTTGCTAGTGTCTGTCCCGTGAGGCGCGAGGGGTGCGCCGGCGATGCCCTTCTCCACGGAATCGACTCCCGCGAATCGTCGTGCCTACACGGTGCTGGCCCTGCTGCTCGCGGCGGTGGCGGGCACGGTGAACGCGACGGGCTTCGTGGCGCTCGGCGTGCATACGTCCCACATGTCCGGGAACATGGCGTCCCTGGGCGAGTCGCTCGCGCTGGGGGACGGCGCGCTGGCGTTCCGGGCCGCCCAGGTGCTGCTGGCCTTCGTGGTCGGCGCGGTGTGCGCGGCGGCGCTGCTGGATGCGTCCCGACGGCGCGAGCGGGGTCGGCACGTGGCCGCGCTCGCGGTGGAGGTGGTGACGCTGGCGGGCATCGGCGTGGCGCTCGACGCGGCGCCGGGTGCGCGTGCGCCGGTGCTGCTGTGGGCGCTGGCGTTCGCGATGGGGCTGCAGAACGCGCTCGTCACGCGCGTGTCCGGCGCGGTGGTGCGCACGACGCATGTCACCGGCATCCTCACGGACATCGGCATCCAGCTGGTGCAGATGTTCGCGTGGGTGCGGGATGGCTCGCGCGGCCAGGGGGTGACGGGGGTGCTCAGGCGCCTGCGCGCCCTGCCCTCGGCCATCGAGTTCGAGCGCACGCGGCTGCACCTGGGACTGGGGTTGTCGTTCCTGCTGGGGTGCACCGGCGGGCCGTTGCTCTACCTGCGCCACGGGCCCGCGGCGCTGGGGCTGCCGTGTGTGGTGCTGCTGCTGCTCATCGGGCTGGACTTGAGCCCGGCCGCGGCGCGCGGGGCGCCGCGAGGCTCCACGTCACGGGCGTGACCTCACGGGGACGCGGGCTGGGCCAGGGGCTGGGTGGGCGGCGGGCCCGAGGAGGCCTCCACGTCCAGGACGCGCGAGTCGGGGCCGCCCTGGCGCAGCACGCGCAGCACGCTGCTGCGGTCATCGGTCCAGGTGAAGTCCGGCTCGCCGCGCAGGCCAAGGCGCCGCACGCGCGCGGTGGCGCGGGTGAAGGTGGGCCCCCAGGAGAACTCGCGGTCCGGGCTCAGCAGCATCCAGTTGCTGCGCAGGGCGTCGTCCTTCGTCTCGTGGAAGACGAACGTCGCGTGCATGCCCAGCTTGCGCGCGTGCGCCAGCGCCACCGGCACCAGGTCCAGGTGCACGTTGCTGATGTGCATCGCCAGCACGCCGTGGGGGGCCAGGTGCTGCTTGTAGAGGGCCACCGCCTCCTCGGTGAGCAGGTGCACGGGCACCGCGTCCGAGGAGAAGACGTCCAGGGACAGCACGTCGAAGCCCTGCGGCTCGCCGCGCTCCAGCTCCTGCTCCAGGGAGATTCTCGCGTCGCCCTCCACCATCGTCGCGGTGGCCGGTGAGTCCGCGAGGAAGCTGAAGAAGCCGCCCTTGCCCTGGGCCAGCTCGATGACCGCCGGGTTGATTTCGTAGTAGCGGCCCCGGTCGCCCTTCTCGAGCAGCGCCGCGCTGGTGCCCACGCCCAGGCCGAGCACACCCACGTGCAGGCCAGGGGGCAGTCCCACCGCCTCGCGCAGTCGACGCTGCTCGGCGATGGCCAGGCCCAGTCCGGCCTCGCGCGTGTAATAGGTCGTGGGCCGCGAGCGGTTCTCCGGTGAGGCGAGCTGCCAGCCGTGGGTGACGGCGCCGTGGCGCAGGCCGAAGAGGTGGAGCGCCGGGTCCTCCGCGTTCTGCTCCATCACGCGCACCACGCCGAAGAAGTTGCGCTCGCTGAACCGGGCCCGCTCCAGGTCCTGGCTCATCGAGAGGAACAGGTTCGTCGTCACCATCATGAGCATCGCGCCGCGCAGCATCCGGCTCACGCGCCGGCCGCGCGCCTCGTCCGGGGGCGCCTTCGCCAGGCCCAACAGCGCCACGAGGCAGCAGCCGCCCAGCGAGAGCGGATACTCCCAGTAGGCGCGGAAGAAGTTCGTGGCCACGCCGCTGACGAACAGCGCGCCCAGCACACCGCCCGCGGAGACCCACAGGTAGAAGGCGCTCAGGTGCCGAGGCGCGGGGCGCAGCCGGAACAGCTCACCGTGGCACACCATGCAACCGGCGAAGAGTGACGCGGCGTAGGCCAGCAGCAGCAGCGGCAGCGGGAAGTGTGGGCCCGCCGCGTGCGCGTGCGCCGCCGCGGCGCCCGAGGCGATGAGCAGCACCGAGTACAGCGTGCGCGAGTAGAAGGACTCGCGCGAGAAGGCGAGGATGAAGGTGAGCAGGTAGACGGCGAGCGGCAGCACCCAGAGGAACGGGCCCGCGGCCACGTCCTGCGAGAGCTGGTTCGTCGTGGCGAGCAGCAGCACGGAGGCGCAGGTGGACAGCCCCAGCCACTCCAGCGTGTTCCTCAGGCCGGGCTTCGACGGGTGCTCCATCACAGGGGCGTCCGGCGCGCCACCTCGCGCCTCCTGCTTCATCGCCGCGAAGGCGGCCGCGTGCGCGGCCTCGGCGTCCGTGGCGTGCCCGGCGGTCCCCCCGCGCGAAGCGCCTCCGGCGAGAGCCTCGCTCGCATCGACGCCCGAAACCGTTCCCGTCGCTCGAGGCTCCGCGCCCGCCACGGGCGAGGCCTTCGCATCGACGCCCGAAACCGTTCCGCCAACCCCTACCGTCGCTCGCGGCTCCGCGCCCGCCACGGGCGAGGCATTCGCATCGACGCCCGAGACCACTCTGCCAGCGCCCGCCGCGACGTGTGGCTCGGCTTCGCGCGAGCCTCCCATGAGCGCGGCATTCGCATCGGAGCCCAAGCCCCCTGCTGCGCCAGCACCCACCGCGAGCCGTGACGCCGCGTCCGCCGCCACGTGCGTCACCGTGACGCCGAGTTGTCCCTCGACGGGAGCCGCCGCCGAGCGCTCATGGCGCAGCACATCCACCGCGCACACCGCGCAGGCCACCGCGAAGAGGACGAAGCCCACGCCCCAGCCCCACGCCTGCGCGCCCCGCCCCACCCAGGGCTCCACCAGGAACGGATAGCCCAGCAGCGCGAGCAGCGAGCCCACGTTCGACAGCGCATACAGCACGTACGGCGAGCGCCCCGGCCGCGCCCTCGCGAACCAGGACTGGAGCAGCGGCCCCGTGGTGCTCAGCACGAAGAACGGCAGGCCGATGGTGACCGCCAGCATCGCCAGCAGTCGCGGCACCGCCAGGTCCGTGCCCACCGGGCGCCACTCGGGCCCCGGCGCCACCGGCGAGCCCACCCACAGCGCCCTCACCCCCAACACGGCCACCGCCAATGCCAGCACCCCCAGGTGCACCTTCGCCTGCAGGCGCGGCGTCAGCCGGGAGGCCAGCCCGTGCGAGTACGCGTAGCCGCCCAGGAGCGCCGCCTGGAAGAAGAGCATGCACGCCGTCCACACACCGGGCGTCCCGCCGTACCAGGGCAGCGCATAGCGCCCCGCCAGGGGCTGCACCCCGAACAACAGGAAGGCGCTCGTGAAGATGGCGACGGAGTATCGAAGCATGGAGACCCTGGGAGACGTACGTCAGACAGCCGGCGCCGCGGCGGGAGGATGGCGCCGGGAGCGCAGCGCGCGCGACCCAGCGGCGAAGAGGGACAGCGCCAACGCGAGCAACACCACCGCCACCACCCCGTTCACCCGCGACGCCGCCGAGCTCGCCGGCGACAGCGCCTCGCGCACCAGGAGCACCAGGCTGGTGAGCGTGACAGCCCCCACGAACATCATGGGCACCAACGCATACACATAGGGCCGGCCCGTGCTCTTGAGCCACACGCAGACCCCGAGCAGCGACAGCGACGCCAGCAGCTGGTTCGACGTGCCGAACAACGTCCAGAACGAGCGCCACGCTCCCGAGCCCGCCAGCAGCACGAAGGCCAGCGGCACTCCACACGTCACCGCGGTGGCCACCATCGCCGCGCCCTTGCCCTTCTTCCCCGACAGCTCCTGGAGGATGTAGCGCCCCAGCCGCGTGGACACGTCCAGCGTGTCGAACACGAAGGTGGAGAAGGCCATGGCCCCGAAGGTCGTCGCGATGACGAGGTACTCCTTGCCCAGCACCGTGACGATGAAGCGCCCCAGCCCCGCGCCATACACCGCGCCCGGCGCCTTGCCCGTCAGCTCCGCCTTGGTGGCGACCATCACCGTCGCCAGCGCGATGACCGCCACGAAGCCCTCCAGCAACATCGCCCCGTAGCCCACCGGCTTGCAGTGCGGCTCCTTGTCGATCTGCTTCGACGTGGTGCCCGAGCACACCAGCCCGTGGAACCCCGAGCACGCGCCGCACGCGATGGTGACGAAGAGGAACGGGAACAGCGCGCCGCCGGGCCCCGGGACGTTGAAGCCCGAGAAGGCGGGCTGCTGGATGGACAGCTCCCCGCTCAGCCCGCCGTAGAAGATGCCCACCACGCCCACCGCCAGCGCGGCGTACAGCACGAAGCCGCCCAGGTAGCCGCGCGGCTGCAGCAGCACCCAGACGGGCGTGAGCGACGCGACGAAGCAGTACGCCAGGATGAGCGCGGACCAGCCTCGCGCATCCAGCACCAGCAGCGTGGACATGCGCGTGCCCAGGTACACCACGCCCAGCGTCGCCGGCACGAAGATGAGCGTCTGCAGCCACAGGGGCGGCTTGAGCCAGCGGTCCACCAGCCCCATCACCACCGCCAGCAGCAGGTACGCGATGGACGCGAACGCCACCGCGCCGCCCGGGTTGAAGCGGAAGGTGAGCCCCTCCAGCTCCGCGTCGCCGCTGACGAACGTGGCCGCCGTCGCGTCCGTGAAGGCGACGATGACGTAGACGAGCGCCACCCAGATGAAGGCCAGCATCGCCAGCCCCGCGGTGGGCCCCAGGTGGCTGCGCACCACCTCCGCGATGGAGACCGCGCCGTGGCGGATGCTCGCCACCAGCGTGGCGAAGTCATGCATCGCCCCGATGAACACCGAGCCCACCGCAATCCACAAGAGCGCCGGCAACCAACCGAACTGCTGCGCCGCCAGGATGGGCCCGGCGATGGGCCCGGCCGCGGCAATCGCGCTGAAGTGCTGGCCCAACAGGTAGAAGGGCCTGGTCGGAACGAAGTCCACGCCGTCGCTCTTCGCGTGCGCGGGCGTCACCGCTCCAGAATCCAGGCGGAACTGCCGGGCGATGAAGCCTCCGTAGAAGCGATAGCCCAGCGCCAGCACCACCAGGAACACTCCAGCAATCAGGGGGAGGCTCATGCCGCGAGGCTTTCCCGACCCGGACTTCCGGTCAACACCCTGGCTCCTGGAAGTCCGAGGACGACGGCAACGGCGTCACGGGTCGCCTGACGCCAGCTTGCCTTGGACCTGCTTCCTGAAGTTCCTCACCGTCTTCAAGAGCTCGGGGTTGGACTCCCCTTGGGCGGCGGCGACTTCTTCATCCAGGTCGTCCCGCTTCTGGCAGAGGAACCCCAGGTTGTCGCAGGACCGGAGGGCCTCGAGCTTCTTGAACTCGGCGTTCGCCGCCTTCCACTCGCGTGCCAGCTCGGTCTGCGGGCCCGCGCCCTTGATGATGCGCACGCGATTGGTGTTGGCGCGCTTCGGCGCGGGGGCCTTCGGAGCCGGCTTCCCCAGGGGCGCCAGCAATGAGCCGTCATCGTCCTCGGCGCTCTTCGGCGCGGTGGCCGCCTCGGCCTCGGGAGGCGCGGACGGCGGGCTGTCCACCGCCGCGGGATTGTCAGCCGGGGCCTGCTCGCCAGGGGCCGCCGCCTCCACGGGGGCCTGCTCCGCCACCACGGCGCCCGGCTTGGGCTCCGCGGCGCCGTCCCCAGGGGCCTTCGAGGCCTTCGCGCCTGGAGCCACGGGGCTCGGAGCCGGAGCTCCCTCGGGCCCCTTGGCGACGAGGCCGAGCTGCCCGAGCTGGTTCATCACCATTCCCCGGACCTGGGGGTCCGACAGGAGGAACGCCGCTCCCGCCGTCAGCGCACCCAAGCCGCCCAGCACCACCACCCACGTCAGCGCGGAGCTGCGCTTGCCGCGCTTGGGCACGGTGGTCTTGCGCGTGTCCTCCGACGGGCGACGGACGGGGACGTTGGGCCGCGAGGGCACCGACGTGCGCCGCGTCTCCTCGTGCGAGGCCATGGACACGCGCACGTCCGCGTCCTCTTCCTCCTCCTCGGGCACGGCGACGACCACGGGACGGCTGACACCCGTGCGTCGCCCCGGCGCGGGCGCCATGCCCGGAGAGGACGGCCTCACACGGCGCGAGCCCGTCTTCGGACGCGAGACACCCGAGCGCTCCTCGTCGTCGCGCGCGACGCCCTCCGCGTCACGCAGGAGGCTCTCGTCCAGGACGACGCGAGGCTGGGTGTCCTCGTGGACGGCGGCGCGGGCCTGCATGTCCGCCACGCGTGGACCCCGAGGGTCCGTGTCCGCGTCCCGAGGCGCGCGCGGGTGCGTGTCCTCGTAGCGCTCCGCTCGCCCGGGCCGCGACGCCCGGGGGTTCGTGTCCATCTCCTCCAGGCGCTCCGACGGCTCGCCGTGTCCCATCTGCTCGGGCGTGAGCACCGGCAGCTCGCCGTCCGCGTCACCGCCCGAAGACTCGAGATAGGAGACCACCACGCCCGGCTCGCCCACCTTCGCGCCCGAGCGCGACGGCACACCGGGGTTCGACGTCAACGCGGCGCCCTGCACCGGCAACGCGCCCGAGCGCGACGGCACGCCGGGGTTCGACGTCAGCGCCGCGTCGGGCATCGACATCGCACCCGAGCGCGACGGCACGCCGGGGTTCGACGTCAGGGAGCCACCGCGCGCGGACGCGGCGGCCGGAGGCATGGTCATCGCGCCCGAGCGCGACGGAGAACCTGGGGGCGGCGCGGCGGTGGCTGCCCCAGGTCCTGGCCGCGTCGTCACACCCGACGCGGGCTGCTCACCCGCGAAGGGCACCGAGGCCCCAGGTCCTGGCCGCGTCGTCACACCGGACGCGGGCTGCTCACCCGCGAAGGGCATCGCGGCCCCAGGTCCAGGCCGCGTCGTCACACCCGAAGCCGGCGCCTCGGAAGGCACGCTGACAGCGGGCATCACCATCACCCCGGAGCGCGCCGGAGACGCCGGTGCCGGCGCGCCAGGAGGCACGAGCGCCTGCCGCTGGGGCATCACCGCCGCGGGAGGCGGTGTGACGGGAGGCGGAGGAGGACGCGGGTTCCCACCGCTGAACGTGGGGGGCCGGGACGCCGCGCCACGCGGGTCCTCACCGAAGGGACGCAGCGGCTCCGCGCGGGGGTCGGTGGCGTCGTAGGGGCTCCCCTGCCCGTCCGCAGGACCGACGACCGCGCCCACGGGCAGCAGCTCCAGCTCCGTGGGCCGCGTGTCCGGGCGCGAAGGTGGCGGTGGCGGCGCGGGCGGAATCGCCTCCGCTGGCATGGTCGTGAGCGGGACCTCGCGCGTCTGCGACGGCGGCCGAGGCGCGGGCGCGACGGCGGGCGGCGGCGCGGGCGGGCGGGCGGGCGCCTCGGGCGCCACCTCCACGGACAGGGAGGGCGACGTGTCCGGATTCAGCCGGGCCGCCCGCACCCGAGCCTCCTCCTCCAGCGCCTCCAGCGGGAAGGCGGGCCGGGTGGACTCGTCCATCGGGATGCCCGGACGCGTCTCCCCGTCATCCACGGGCCCACCATCGCGACTGCGCCGCGTCGGATGGAAGGACAGCGCCTCCACCGGCCCATCCAGGCGGATGGTCTTCGCCGGCAACATCGCCCCCGCGGGCGGCGACGGACGCGGCGCGGCCCCCTCCTCCGAGGGCTCCGGAGCCGCGGCGCGCGCCTCGGCGTAGCCACCGCGCGGCACGTCCTTGAGGCTCGCAAGCAGCCGGCGCTCGGACTGGAAGTCCGCGGTGAACAGCTCGCGCATGAAGCGGCTGACGCTCTCCGGCCCCGCGCTGGGGTCGATCTCCATCAGGCACGCCTGCAGCCGGCCGCGGAACTCCTCCGCCGTCTGGAAGCGCTGCGCCGGGTCCACCTCCAGCGCCTTGGCCACCAGCGCCGTCACCGAGCGCGGCGTGAGCGGCTCCACCTCGTCCAGCGGCGCCACCTTCGGGTTGGCCACCACGGACATCAGCTCGCCGGGGTGGATGCCGTCGAAGGGGTTCTTCCCACAGATGAGCTCGTAGAGCGTCAGGCCCACCGCGTACAGGTCCGCGCGCCGGTCCACCGGCTGGTGCCGGGCCTGCTCCGGGGACATGTAGAGGAACTTGCCCAGGATGATGCTCGGGTTCGTCTTCGCCGCCGACAGCCGGCTCTTGGCCAGCCCGAAGTCGATGACCTTCACCTCCCCCTCGTAGGAGATGAGGATGTTCTGCGGCGAGATGTCCCGGTGGACCAGCTTCAGGTCCTCCCCGTCGTCGTCCTTCTTGCGGTGCGCGTACGCCAGCGCGTCCAGCACCCGGCCCATGACGTAGAGGATGAACGTCAGCGGCAGCGGAACCTGCCTGTCCCCCACCCGGGCGGCCACCTTGCGCAGGTCCTTGCCGTCCACGTGCTCGAGGGCCATGTAGGCCTCGCCCTCGTGCAGCCCCATGTCCAGCACCTGGGCGATGGAGCCGTGGCTCAGGCGGACGAGCGTGCGCGCCTCACCCACGAAGCGCTCGACGAAGTCGGTGTCCTCGGCGAGCTGCGGGAGGATCTTCTTGATGACGCAGAGCTTCTCGAAGCCCTGCGCGCCCTCCAGCCTCGCGAGATAGATTTCACCCATGCCGCCCGTCGCCAGATGGGACAGGAGGGTGTACCGGCCAAAGGGCTGGGGCCGGAACGGGCGCAGCCGGGCGGAGGGGTTATGAGCGTTCATGGGGGCGGGGGTCCACCACTCGGGCGCCCATTGAACCCTGGCTTGCCCTGGTCCATCAACCCGTCAACCTGCCGCAGGGGGTTTCACCGCAGGCCGGGGTTGGTCAACACCCCGACGTCCTCGTCGAGGACCTCGAAGGCGGCCACCTTCTCCTTGGGGGGGCGCACCAGCCGCTCCCCCAGGGGCATCACGTCGAAGCGGGCCGCCACGGCCGCCAGCACCTTACCGGAAATCAACACCTGCCCGGGGTTGCCCGTCGCCGCCAGCCAGGTGGCCACGGACATGCCCTCGCCCACGGCGGTGTAGTCGGGGCGGACCTCGTTGCCGATCATCCCCACCAGGGCGCGCGTGGTGTGCAGGGCCATCCGGAGCGAGCAGCGCTCGTCCAGGGGACGGCGGCTCATCGCCCGCTCCCAGTCCGAGCGCAGGGCCAAGGCCGCCCGCACCGCCCGCACGGAGTCCTCGCCCTTCACGTACGGCACGCCGAACAGGGCCCGCATGGACTCACCGATGAAGGACTCCACGGTGGCCTCGAAGCTGAACACGATGCCGGTGGCGCGCGAGTGGAAGTCGCTCAGCAGGCTGGTCGCCTTGGCCCCGCCGATGCGCGACGCCAGCGCGGGGAAGCCCACCAGCTCCACGTGCAGCACGGTGAGGGTGCGCTCCTCCAGGCCCGGCAGGCGGCCGCCCTGGCGCTGGGCCTCGGTGGCGCGGCGCTCGGCGACGTCGGGCGGGTGGAAGCGCTCCAGCGAGCGGCGCAGTCGCTCCTGCGTGGCGCCGCCGTCGCGCGGGGAGAACTTCTGCACGCCGGTGGCCACCAGGTGAGCCACCGCCGAGCACGCGTCCAGCATGGGCTCCAGCCCGTCGCCCTTGGCGGAGGTGTTGACGTAGAGCACGCCCTGGTACGGGGCCTCGGAGCCGATGGGGATGCACAGCACGCTGGCCACGCCGTAGAGGATGACGCTCTCGCGCGCGGCGAAGCGGCGGTCGTCGCGCACGTCGCCCACCGCGAGCGCGCGGCCCTGGCGCAGCGCCTCGTCGACGATGGCGTCGGACACCGGCACCTCGCCCTTGGCCAGCCGTCCCCGGTGGCGCACCGCCGCGGGGACGAGCGCGCCCGTGGGGTGCTTGAGCAGCACCACCGCCGTGGTGGCGTCGGTGCGCTCCAGCAGCCGGTCCATCGTCAGGTCCAGGAAGGTGGACAGCGTGGTGGCGGTGGAGAGCGCCTCCGCGGTGCGGAACATCAGCACCAGCGTCTCCTGCGCCACGCGGGGGCTGGCCGGGGGGACGAACGAGGCCTGCTGGTTGAAGTCCTCGAAGGGCACCGGCCCCACGTTGTCGAGCAGGCGCAGCACGTCCGCGTCGCGCACGCTCTTGGCGAGCAGGACCGAGGGCCCCACGTCCTGTCCGTGGCCGAAGCGCACGACGCCGCCGGCGCCCAGGTCCACCATCTCCGTGGCGGCGTTCTCCACGGTGTTGGGCTGGCGCACCGCGAGCGTGTTCTCGCCCAGCGCCACGGAGTCGCCGGGGGACAGCTGCCGGGAGCCCTGCAGGGGCGCGCCGTTGACGCGGCTGCCGTTGCGGCTGCCCAGGTCCTCGATGCGCAGGATGTCCGCCTCCACGTAGAGGCGCGCGTGCCGGCGCGAGACCAGGTCTCCGCCCAGCACGATGTCGTTCTCGTCGGCGCGGCCCAGGCTCGTCACGCCCTCGGGCAAGTCATAGGACGTGTCGAAGTAGCCGGGCCCGTTGATGATGATCTGCCACATCGAATCCCCGACATTACACGACTCTCTCTCAACGTAAGAGAGGGAGACCTGTGCCCCGGAGGGGGACGGGGCTGACCCGGACTCCCGGCGCAAAGCCCCGTCGCCGGGTCAGGACTGACAGTGCGCCGGGCCGCTCCCTCGGGTGCGGGGCTCAGCGCGGCCGGTGGATGAAGACGGACGCGCCTTGCCGCACCGCGGTGAACGCCGCCAGCGGCCGCCGGGCCGGGCCCTGGAGGACGGCGCCGTCCAGGGCGAAGCGCGAGCCGTGACAGGGGCACTCCACCACGCCCTCCCCGGGCCGCCAGTCCACGCCGCAGTCGCCGTGCGTGCAGATGCGCCACAGCGCCACGAAGCACCCGGGCGTCGTGTGGACGAGCAGCACGTCCAGCAGGGCCTCGGGCGCGTGCACCCGGGCGTGGCCTCCGGGGGACTCGAGGCCCGGATGCGCTTCGAGCCGCACCTCCACCCAGCCCTCGGCGGCGGTGCCGGGCTGGGGGAGGTCGGGGCAGGAGGCGCCCTCGGGCGGAGGGGCCAGGACGATGGCCTCCCGCCACTCGCCGCCGCACCCCGCGCCCAGCGTGGCCAGGGCACAGCCGCCCCGGGCCAACGTGAGGAGCGCGGCGCGGCGGTCCAGGTCCGTCATGGCGCGGCGGTCAGCGACACGCCGTTCACCACGGCGACGGCGTCCAGGTCGAACCCCGCGGAGGTGCCCGCCGAGCCGTTGGTGCCCGCGTCGACGATGCGCACGTAGCGCGCCCGGGCGAGGCCCACGGTGGCCAGGTCGAACCCGTCACCGCCGGCCACGGCGGGGTCCGTGGCGCTGATGCCAGCGGCGGGGTTGGCCGTCACGGGACGCACGCCCGCGCAGCCCGGGTAGTTGTTCGTCGCGTCCGAGGGGGCGCAGGGGAACTCGTGCCACTGCACGCCGTCGTCGCTCACCGAGACGCGGCCCCGCTCGGTGAAGGCGCGCGGGCCTCCGGCGATGAGGAAGCCGTTCTCGAAGACGAGCAGGTCCACGCCCGGGCCATCCACCACCGCGAGGTCCGTGAAGCGCAGGGTGATGGAGCCACCCTGCCCCAGAGAGAGGACATCCAGCGAGCCGCTGTCCAGCCCCGCGCCCACCGGCGCGCCCAGGACGATGGACGGGAAGCGGTCCTGTCCGAAGCCCGCGCCGGGGCCGGGCAGGTACTCGACCACCTCGTCGGCGTACGGGTCCGCGGGCCGCGAGGGGCTCGCGTCGGTCCCCGAGTCACCGGGCCCCGCGTCGTCGTCCGTGACGGGAGCCTCGTCCCCACCGCACGCGGACAGGCTCAGCGCCAGGGCGAGCACGGTGCCGCGACCGAACCACGAGGAGGCGCGCGTGCTCACGGCGCCACCTGGAGGCGCACCAGGCGCCGGCCGTTGCGGTCGGACACGCCGACGAGCACGTCGGAGCCGAGCGCCTTGAGCATCCGCACCGTGGTGCACTGGTTGACGTAGGTGAGCACGGGCACGCGCGCGCCCACCGTCACGGCGTCATTCGCGCCGACCGACAGCGCGTAGCGGGACACGTCGGTGGCGACGAAGTCGTAGTCCGGGGGAGCGTAGGCGCCGCGGTTGAGCACCACGCCACCGCCGAAGGCCGCGACGTCGTTGAAGTCGCTGCCCACGTCGACCTTCGCCTGGGTGCCCAGGTCCAGCGGCGTGCCGCTGGTGATGGCGGTGGCGAGCGTCGTGGGCGCCACGCCGTGGAGGACGTTGACGAAGTTCTGGTCGAAGTAGCCCAGCGCGGCGACGCCCGTGTCCGTCACGGCGGTGAAGCCGCTGCCCACCACGTCACCCTGCGGGAAGTTGACCGCGCGCACCGTGCCCATGGGGTCCGTGGACGTCACGAGACCATAGACAGCCAGGTCGGAGGCCGAGCCCAGACCGCCGCCGTTGACGAGCACCGCGCTCAGCTCCCCGGACGTGAAGGCCGCCGCGGAGAAGTTCTTGGGCGCGACGACGAAGCTCGAGTTGGCCGGCGTGGCCAGGTCATACGCGGCGACGTTGCCCGGCGAGCCCGTGGCGCCCAGCGTGTAGCCGGTGAAGACGCGCAGGCCGTCGTTGATGACGTAGCCGTTCGGGTACACCGTGGCGCCGCCCTCGCGGTCCGCGGGGGTGATGATGTCGAAGAGCTTCGTGGTGCCCGGCAGCAGGTCGGGCCAGGTGCCCAGCGAGTACAGCGCGGCGTCCTTGCCCCGTCCCTGGATGCCGTAGAACGCATACGTGGGACCCGGAGAGGCACCGAGCGCGAGGATGTCCGGCGACAGCGCCACGGACTCGGCGGCGACGAAGCCCGGCTGGAGCACGAGCGTGCCCAGCTTCGGGTCCAGCGGCACCGTCGCGCAGTCGACCACCACGGGGCCGGCATCCGGCTCACCCGCGTCCGGCGCACCTGCATCCGGCTCACCCGCGTCGGGCGTGCCCGAGTCCGGCTGACCCGCGTCGGGCGTGCCGGAGTCCGGCGTACCAGAATCCGGCGTCCCGGAGTCCGGCGGGCCCGCGTCGGGCGTGCCCGAATCCGGCGTCCCCGCGTCGGGCGTCGGGGTGGTGGGGGCAGGCTCGGTCTCGCACCGCTCGTCGACGCAGACCCACTGCTGCCCCGCGGGGGCCTCGCCGTTGTCGGCGCGGCAGTCGAATGGGTCGACACACTCCGGGTTGCAGCCGGTGCCGAGCAGGGCCACGGCGAAGGAGGCCACGGCCAGTGATGCGGACTTCATCCAAGGTTTCGCGCGCTTCGATTCAGCCGTCTTCATCTGCGTCCTCGTCCCTCTCCGCCCCCACGGGCGGGTGGGCTTCCAGGAGGACGCGGTCGAAGGCGGGCACCCGAGCACCCCACGGTGCGCGGTGAATGGGCTGACGCCTCCGCCGCCTCCCCTCGGAGGCCTCGGTGATGTCCGTGCCCAAGGGGCACGGGTCCACGGCAGGTTTTCGGACTCGCAGGCGCGGGAGCCCCGGAGGGCGCCCACCTAGTGGCCGTCGCTTCCCAGTCCCGTGAGGGACCAGTGCTTCAATGACGGCGGTCGTTCCTGCACACCGCTGCGGGGCAGTCCCGGATTCGCACCGGGTTCCCTAGAGCCGCCGTGGTTCGCACGACGGCACCGAGGACGCGGCCGGGATATGGCGGGCGACAGGCATTGTCAATGGAGCGCGGTGACGTCGATGGCGTTGGACACGGGGCGTCGAGGGTCCACCGGGCACGCCTCCAGCGCGGGGCCCTTCGCGGTGGGCGTGGAGGAGCCCCTGCGCTCGGTGAGGGTGCCATCACCGACCTCCACGACGAAGACGCGGCCCGCGTTGGTGTCCGCCAGGTACACCGCGCCTCGGGACACGGCGAAGCGGCTGGCCACCGACAACAGGCAACCCGGTGCGCCGGGCTGACAGCCAGGATTCAGCGCGTAGGAGGCCACGGGGACATCGTTCTTCACCAGCACCAGCCCCGTGGAGCGAACGGACGTGGCGAGGTAGCCGTTGGCCGTGTCGTAGATGGCCTCACCGATGCAGGCGACCACGAGCTGGTCACCGACGGCTTCCACGTAGCCCGCGTTGAGGCAGCGCTCCTGGCCCAGGTCGATGGCGCTGACGGCGCCGGTGGCGGGGTCGATGCGCGCGAGCATGCCCGGCCCGTTGGGGCGGTAGTCGTTGGCGGGGTTGAGGTTGGTGAGCGCCACGTACACGTGGGTGCGCGTCGCCGTCACCGAGAACGGCAGGGGCATGGAGCCCGTGCCGTCGAAGGGCTTCAGGTCCAGGCCGGTGAGCGACAGCGTGTCCACCTTGCGCGGCTGCGTGGGGTCGGAGATGTCCACGCGCGCCACGGCGTTGCCGTGCTGGAAGTTGGAGCTGCCGGTGCCGAAGAGCGGGATGTAGAGCAGATCGCCGAAGCGCGCGAGCGCCTGGGGGCTGGTGTTCGGGCCGAGGTTCAACTGCCCCACGGTGCGCAGGCCCAGGCCGTTGCCGTGGGACGGACCGTCACGGCGGAGCACCTGGAGCGTGTTGTTCACCGAGTCGATGACGTACACGTGGGGCGGGTCCACGAGGATGTCATTGGGGGAGCCGGACACGACGCCCAGCGAGTCCTCCTCGACGAGCGCGCCCAGGTTGCCTCCAGGCGCCTGGAGCAGCTTGCCGTTGGTCATGTCCGCGCCGAGCACGAAGCCATCCCAGGACGCGAGCGCCTGGATGCCCGCGCCGAACTCTCGGCGAGGTCCGAGCTGGTCCGTCCCCGCCTGGAGGCCCACGAGCTGTCCGTTGGTGAAGCACGCGGCCACGACGTCGTAGGTGCAACGCCCGGAGCGGCAGGACTGCGCGTCGGGGCACACGTTGCCGCAGGCGCCGCAGTGGAGCGCGTCCGTCTGGCCGTCCACGCACGCGCCGGAGCAGCGCAGCAGCCCCTCGGAGCAGCCCTCGCGACAGGTGCCGGACTCGCAGACCTGCCCGGCGGCACAGGCCGAGCCACACGCGCCGCAGTGCGCGACATCCGTCGCGGTGTCCACGCAGGCGCCACCACAGGACTCGGTGCCCGCGCGGCAACCACAGGCGCCGTCCTGACAGACCTCCCCCGAGGAGCACGTGGTGCCACAGGCGCCGCAGTGCGCGGTGTCGCTCCGCGTGTCCACGCAGGCGCCGTCACAGACGACGAGGCCGGAGGTGCAGACCACGCCCTCATCCGGACAGCCCGTGAGCACGAGCGCCGAGACACAGAGCAGCGACAGGACGAGCAACCTGGGCGCTACGAAGGAAGGAACAGGAAGCATCGAGTCCTCAGGAAGGGGAAGGCAGGCGCGGCATCACCGCGAACGACCGGTGCCAGGGAGAGCGAACACATGCGACGCGCACCTCGCGAGCGGGCCCCACGGACGAACCGGACGCGAGGAGCGTGCGTGCGAGATGCCCCCTGCGAGAGGACGGCGCTGCAACGGGTGCCGTGAACGACCGGCATGGGCACGCGAGCGCGCAGGGCGCGCAGCTCATGAGCCGAGCGGCCCAGCGAGAGTTGCGCGGGCGGCTGAGAGGACCGCACACCGACTGGCGACGGCGCGGTGTCACCTCGCACGCCACGCGCTCCGGAACAACTCCGGCGTCCGGGCTCACGGAGCGCGCGGTGCATTCGAGCCCTCGGGAGCAGAAGGAGCCGGCTCGAGCGACACCGCGAGCGTCGCGTACGCCGCGCGCCCTGGCAGCGGGAAGCCGGTGAAATCCTGCACCCGCGCGTCGAGCAGGTTCTTCACCTCGACCGACAGCGTCACCTCGGGCCTGCGCAGGAAGGTGCTGGAGGCCCCCACGCTCCACAGCGTGCGCGAGGGCAGAGAGCGCGTGCCCGTGCGGTTGACGAACTGCGACGCCTGATACAGCACCTCGGTGCGCGCGTTGAGCCACTCCGGCCCCGCGCGCAGGCGCCCCACCCACTTGTGTCGCGGGCGATTGGGCAGGTCCTGGTTGAAGTAGCGCGGGTCTCCAAACCGGTTCTGCGTGCGCAGCCACGTGTAGCCACCGCTCGCCGACAGCCACGAGAACAGCCGCGCCTCCGCCTCCAGCTCCGTGCCCCACACCCGCGCGGCGTCGAAGTTGTACGGCCGCGCCATCATCGGTGGATACAGCTCGTACGCGATGAGGTCCTCGTAAAGCGCCGCGAACCCGCCCGCCGTCATGCTCCACCGCGGAGCCCCCGCCACCGTCGCCTGGGAGTCCCAGACCACCGCCGCGTCCGCGTAGAGCGCCCGCTCGGGCCTCAACCCCGGATTGGGCAACAACGTCCCCTGACGGATGTACAGCTCCAGGAACGACGGCGCGCGATGCGACTGTCCCGCGTTCGCCCGAAGCCCCACGCCTCCGCCCAACGACAGCCACGCGCCGACCTTCGGCGAGAACAACCAGTAGGGCCCCACCCGCTCGAACCGCAGCGACGGCACGACGCTCAACACGTCAGCCACCAGCGCCCACTCGTCCATCACCATGACACTGCCACGCCACCAGCTCGCGGACTGCGCGCCCCTCGCCTGGGTGACCTGCTCTCCCGACGACGCCACCGTGGCCGTCAGCGCATGCCCGCCCCCGAGCAGCGTCCGCCCCTCCACCTCCACCCCACCCACGACATGCCGCTGCGGACCTCCCGCCCCCAGCAGCCCCCCCGTCACCTCCAGGCCATCGCGACGGAAGAAGCCCCTCGCACTCGCCTGCGTCCCCGACCACCGCACGCCCAATGACAGCCGGTCCAGGTCCTGTCGCCCCGCGGACTGGGGGTTCTGCACCGTGCCCGGAATCGCGCGGTCCTCCAGCGACAGCTCGGACAGCACATCCAGCCGCGAGCCCCCCGGGAGCCGCCGCCGATACCGCAGCAGCACGCCTCCCCCCTTCGCGTCGTTGCGCGCGCGCGCCTCCGCCGTGACGGGGTTGTCCGGCACCGCGGGCAGCTCATCCAGCTCGTACGCGAAGTCCCCATCCGAGCGCCCCGCGTGCAGCAGCACCAGCGCGTTCCCGTCCAACAAAGGCCCGGTGATGGCCACGTGCCCCAGCGCCGTGTTCCAGCTCCCGTAGACCACCTCTCCACTGGCCCGCACGTGCGACGACGGCGCGCGCGTGACGATGTTCACCGCGCCGCCGAGCCCTCCCGAGCCATAGCGAGCCCCCGCGCCCCCGCGCAGCACCTCCAGCCGCTCCACCAATGCGGCCGGCACCTGCGACAGGTCCGCCATGCCGCCCGCGCCGTTGAGCGGGATTCCATCCAGGAACACCAACACCCCGTTCGACGCCGCGCCGCGCACCACCAGGCTCTTGCTCTGCCCGTAGCCACCCGAGTCCTGCACCGCGAGCCCCACCGAGCCCACGAGCAGCTCCGCCGTGTCCCGCGCCTCGCCCGCATGCTCGCTCGCGTCGATGACGGTGATGGCGCCCGTGGGGTCGCGGCGCTCGGGGGCGTCGGGAGGCGGCGGCGCCTTGCCTCGCACCACCGTCGCGGGCACGACGACGTCGTCCGTCGCCTGCGCGCGCGCTCCGGAAGGCAGGCTGAGCGCCAGGCACACCAGGTGCCCGGCGAGGAAGGTGCGCCGCATGCTCCGCCTTCCGCTCTCTCCATCGAAGAGAGAAGGCCATCCGCACGTGCCGCCACGCGACACGTCCGCACCCTCGGGCAGGTCTCCTGGCTGATGGACTCCAGCTCCAGGCGCACGACGCGTCTGGCTGGAAGGGGGCTTCCGCCTTCCCCCGGAGCGTCCGCCTGGACACCGCCGGAGTGGCGACAACCGAAGTCCCCGGCCCTGACCTCAGGGCGGCCCATTCACAGTGGCGGGACCGCGCCGGAATCGCACCGGCTTCCCTCTTGAAAGCCCGACATGGGCACCCAAGGGCGCACCCCTTCTAGGAGCTGACTACCAGCGCGTCAAGCGCACCCGGGACGACACCTCGCACGCGCGCGCGTAGGACTCGAAGGCGCTCGCCTGCAGGAACACCACCTGCGCGCCCCCCAGTCGCAGCGAGGCCTGGCTGAACAGCGGCGTCGAGCGCCCCGGTACAATCAGCACCCCCTCCACGAAGGTGCCGCCGTGGCTCTCCAGGTCCGTCACGCTCCACACCTCAGTGTGCGGTTCCGGACGGAAGCGCGCGTGCTGTCGCGACACGGTGGGCTCGGGCAGGACGATGTCGCACTCGGGGCTGCGGCCCACCATCACCTCCGGCCCTCGGCCAGGGAAGCGCGGACACAGCTCGAACACCACGGGCTCCACGACTCGCGATGGAATCGGCACCTTCAGCGTCGGCGGCTCCGCCTGCGCCACGGAGCGCGGACGGCTCGGCATGGAGTCCCACACCAGAACGGGCCACCCGACCTCCCGCAGCAGGGCTTCGCGGTCCTCCTGGAGCCGGGACATCAGCGCGGACAGACGGTGGAGCACGACGAGCCCTCCAGGCCGGGAAGGTGTGCACGCAAACCTGTGCACGCCCCCTCGCCCTGTCCACCCCCCTTGCGTCACTCCACGGTTCCGCAGGCGCTCGCCAGCGAGAGGATGTCGGAGTCGTAGTGCAACGCCAGCGTGCCGGACGACTCGATGTGGCGCACGAAGACGGAGCCGAACACCTCCGCGTTGCCGCTGAGCGTCAGCGTGGCGCCGGGCGCGTAGAGGTTTCCCGCGAGCACACTGCCCGCGGAGATGCCCAGCGTCCCCGTCCCCGCGGCGTACACGCGCACCTTCGCCGGCGCGTCCACGGACCCCAGCAGGAGCTGGCCGGCCACCGTCATGTCGCCGCCCACGAACAAGTCCAGCTCCCCCGGCGGCACCACCTCCACCGAGAGCCGCTCGCCGATGACGACGCTGTCCCGCACGAAGAGCGCGGTGCGCTCGCGCACCACGAGGTTCAGCCGGCCCTGGCCCTCGATGCCCGTCAGGAAGAAGCGCCCGCACGGCAGCTCCAGCGTGCGCTCGCCGGTGAAGCCCTGCAGCGCCGAGGGCTCCAGGTCGATGACGTCGTTGTGGTTCTCGCGAGCGTGGTTGGCGATGAGCCCCTGGATGTCCACCACCGACGCGGTGTCCCCGCACGCGCACGGCGACACCGAGTCCACCGGCTCGCGCAGCACCTCGGCGGCCGTCACCGTGCCGGACATGCTGCGCTCCGCGGGCACCGCCAGCTTGCCCGCCACGCTCAGCGACGCGAGCCCCACGTCGCCGCGCACCCACGCGTCCCCCGTCACCTGCGCGGACACGTTGCCGCTGAGCGGACCGCCGCTGTACAGCCCGCCGCCCACCGACAGGCCGCGCCCCAGCAGGATGCCGTCCGCGCCGCCCGCGCTCAGCCCGCCGCCAATCGTCAGCGTGTCGTTGGCCGCGACGCCGCCGTTCGTCGCCACCGCGCCGCCCTTGCCGCCCGGCACGTACTTGCCCAGCGAGCTCTTGAACGCATCCGTGGTGAGCGACGCGCTGAAGGCCAGCCGCTCGCACGAGCACAGCGCGTAGCGGAAGGCCCGCTCGGCCAGGTGCCCGCTGCACACCTTCGCGCCCGTGAGGCTGTCGCCCACCAGGAGCAGCGGCCCCGTGGACGCGCAGAAGGCGGTGTGGTCATCGGCGGGCTCCTCGCCCTCGCCCGTCGTCGGCCCGGCGTCCGACGAGGCCACCGGCCCCGCGTCGTTGCGGGGCGTCTCGATGAAGGCCACCGGGTCCTTCACCTCGCACGCGCTCCAGGCGCCCACCAGCCCCAGCACGCAGAGGACCTTCGTCACGTTGGCGCGACTCATCGACCTGAGACCTCCTTCAGCCGCTTCCGGGCCGCCACGGCATGGGGCGAATCGGGGTGACGCGCGAGGAAGTCCTCCAACGCGCGCACCTCGCCGTCCCGGTCCCCCAGCGCGCGCAGCGCCTCGGTGACACCGTGGCTCGCCTCTTCTTCCAACAAGCCCCCGGGCCAGCCCTTCAGGGCCTCCTGGTACTGGCGCAGCGCCCCGCGCGCATCGCCCAGGTGCTCCAGCCTCAGCGCGCCCGAGGCCACGCGCGCGACGTACGCGGACATGCCCTGGGGCTCGGCCCGGATGACGCGCAGGTAGAGCGCCTCGGCCGCCTTCCACTGTCCGGTGGCCCGATGCGCGTTGGCCCGGCGCAGCAGGTCCTCCGGCGCGGGCGCGGCGGACGGCGCGCTCATCCGGGGCTTCACCGGAGTGATGGACTCCAGAGCGACCGCTTCGGGCACCTGCGGAGCGACCCCCTCCGGCCCTGGAGGCAGGGACTGCTCTCGCGCGGCCGCATCAGCCACCGACGGCACGGGTGGCTCCGGCGCGAGCACCTCGGGCACGACGGGCTCGGCGCGGGGCATCAGCGGCGCGGAGGGAGCGATGACCGCCGTGTCCTCCGGAGCAACAGGCTCCTGGCGACGCCAGAGCTGCCAGGTCGCGACCGCCGCGGCGCCGACCACGAGCAGGGCCCCGCCCATCCACCAATGCGGCCGGTGTCGCCGACGCGGGGGCGGCGACGGCGCGTCCATCGCGGCCAGGAGCGCGGCCTGCACCAGCGCTGCGGACTTCTGCCGCGACAGCCGGCGCGCGGGTCCGGAGCCGTCATCCAACGGCATAAGCAGCTCGTCCGGCCCGTCCTCATCCACGAGCCGACTCATGCCGCACCTCCCTCCGGAGTGCCACCCGCATCCGTGGCCAGCGCGCGCAGCGCCGTGCGCCCCAGCCGCAGGCGGCTGCGAATCGTCTCGAAGGGAATCCCCAGCTCGTCCGACACCTCCGGCACGCTCATGCCGAGCACATGGTGCAGCACCATCGCATGCCGCTGCTCGTCGGGGATACGGTCCAGCAGCATCACCATGCGACGGCGGTGGACGTACTCGTCCGGCGGCGCGTCCTCGGACGGCACCGCCATCAACTCGGCCGGCTCCTCGCCCCTGCGCGCCTCGGTGCCCCGGACGCGCCGGAGCCACGCGAAGGTGGTCCTCGCGACCACCCGGTCCGCCCACGAGTGGAACTGCCCCTCTCCCCGGTACGAGGGCAGCCCCCGGAGCAGCGCGATGAGCGCCTCCTGGGCGATGTCCTCCACGTCCCCGTCGCCGTGCACCAGGTAGCGCACCAGGTTGCGCACCCGCGGCAAGAGCTCCAGCAGCAAGGACTCGGCGGCCTCCTTGCGCCCCTGGATGGCCGCCTGGATGCGCGGGTCCACTCCAGGTCTTGCCCTGCCGATGGCCTCCGGACCCGTGCTCGTCATCGACCCCATGGAGGGAGGCCGAGGCGAAAACGGGTCATCACCGCTCATGGCAGCAGCACCAGCGCCAGGGACGCCCTGGGCCGGATGGCCCAGCCCTGATTGCGCGGCACGAAGTTTCCATTCTCGGAGTAACCCAGCTCGGGCCGCCCCACCGCCGCGTCGGCGGCCACGGACAGCTCCACGGCGAGCAGCCGCGAGAAGCTCCACCGCAGGGACGTGTCGGGCCCCACCAGCAGCGCGGGGATGAAGCGCGGCTTGGCGGCCTGGATGCCCGGGAAGTACGACTCCGTGCTGCGGCCGAAGAGCAGCAGGCCCGCCCCCGCGCCCAGGCCCCAGCGCAGGGCGCCCGTCTCCAGCAGCGGGAAGTCCAGCCACAGCCCGCCCGAGTACTGCTCCAGCTTCACGTCGGTGCGCCCATCCGGGAGCATGCGCGCCAGGCTCAGCGAGAGCAGCAGCCGCAGCCGCGCCGAGGGGAACTCCCACCCGGAGCCAATCAGGAACCCCTGCTGGCCGGAGTCCGTGTACCCATCCAGCGCGGCGAGCCCGCCCACCATCACCTGCCACCGCAGGGAGCGCGCGTCCTTCGAGGCCGGCGGATAGGTCCACAGCTCCGGGGGCACGACGACGGGGCCGGCCTCGGGTTCGAGCACGGGCACGGGGGGCGCGGCGGCCTCCACCACCTCGCCCAGGGGCGTGCCCGCCTCCACCGCGCGCAGGGCGGAGCGCACCACGAGCGCCACGGCCTCGGCGCCCGCGGACCACTCGAGCGCGCCGGGTTGTCCCTCCAGCTTCGCGGTGCGGATGAAGAGGTGCCGGCTGCCGGGCTCGGCGAAGTGGACGCGCAGCTCGGAGCCGGAGCGCTGGAACCAGAGCACCGCGCGGGCCTGGTGCGCGTCCGCGAGCTCGACGGCGGAGCGCCACTGGGCCTGGGGCGGGCCCTCCAGGGAGGGGCCCGGCATGGCGCGCAGCTCCACGGGCAGGTCGCTGCTCTGTCCGCGCACGCGCTCGAGCAGGGCGCCGTCCTCCGCGGAGGCGATGCGCGCCACGGCCAGCCATGCGCCGCCGCCGTCCTCCGCGCGAGCCTCCACGCCCAGGCACAGGGCGGCGACGAGCCCCAGCCGAATCAACACGACGCCCGATGCCATGAACGCGAGGCTAGCTTTCGCGTGTGGCCGAAGGAAGCCCCCGGGTTCCCCGGACCCGCTGTACAGCAGGTGCATCGGAAAAGATGCGCCGCGCCTGCAATCCCGGGCGGACAGGCGTCACGTTCCCTCGTGCCGCCGCCTGCCCTCGCGGGGCCTGGAATCAGCGCCGGACGCTGGGGGGTGAGCGCAGCTCGCGGCTGACGGCCTCCGCATCGCGGAAGACCCGTAGGAGATTGCCGCCCAGGATCTTGTGCAGCTGCTCCCGCGTGTAGCCCCGGGCGAGCAGCGCCTCGGTGATTCGCGGCAGGTCCGCGACCGAGTCGAGTCCCTCGGGCGCGGAGTTGATACCGTCGAAGTCCGAGCCCAGGCCCACGTGGTCCACGCCGGCCACCTTGGCGATGTGGTCGATGTGGTCGATGACGGCCTTGAGCGGAGGACGCGGCACCTTGGCGGCCCACTCCCAGCCGGCCTGGGACTGGGCGCGGAAGCGCGTGACAGGGTCGGAGTCCTGGTGCTTCGCCTCCACCGCGGCCAGGGCGGCGGCGCGCTCCTGGGACATGGCGGCGTAGGCCTTGCGGTAGTCGTCGTCGACGAAGGCGGAGAAGAAGTTCACCATGACGACGCCGCGGTTGGCGGCCACGGCCTTGAGCATCTCGTCCGTCATGTTGCGCGGGTGGTCCGTGAGCGCGCGAGCGGACGAGTGCGAGGCAATCACCGGGGCGCGCGTCACCTTCAGCGTGTCGAAGAAGGTCTTGTCGGACACGTGCGAGACGTCCACGAGCATGCCCAGCCGGTTCATCTCCCGCACCACGTCGCGGCCGAAGTCGGTGAGGCCGTCGTGGTGCTTCACGGTGGTGTCGGTGAGGTCGCCCGACGAGTCGGCCCACTCGTTCGTGTTGGACCAGGTGAGCGTCATGTAGCGCACGCCCAGGCGGTAGAAGTCGCGCAGCACGCCCAAATCGTTCTGGATGGCGTGGCCGCCCTCGACGCCCAGCAGCGTGGCCAGCCTCTTCTGCTTGCCGGAGCGCGCGGCGACGATGTCCCTGGACGACAGCGCGAGCACCATCTGGTCCGGGTGCTGCTCCACCGCGGTGTGCACCGAGTCGATGATGCGCAGCGCCTGGTGCGTGTAGCGGCCGGCGTACTCCTTGGGCTCCACCCAGATGGAGAAGAAGGCCGCGCCCAGGTTGCCCTCCCGCGCGCGCGTCAGGTCCAGGTGCCCCTGGCCATTGGGCGGCTTGGAGCCCACGTCGAAGCCCTCGTTGAGCATGCGCAGGGGCGTGTCCACGTGGGTGTCGATGATGAGCGCCGAGTCATGGATGGCGCGGGCCTTGGCGGAGACGGGCGCGGGCGCCGCGGCGAGCGACGGGGCGGTTCCCAGGACGACCAGGGCGGCGAGGACGGAGCGGTTCACGCAAGGCACCTCGGGACGGCGGGACGGGTGGGCGCACTCTTTCACGGAGAGGGGATGGGTTGAAGCCGCGTCCCCTCGGGACGAACGTGCGTCCAGGCACGACGCAAGCGCCCCGGGAACGGTGCGCCAGGGGCCCCATCCCGCGCGCTCCCGAGTGAAGTCCACCCTGGCGCGACGCATGCAAAACCTCCGGCCAGGTCCCTCCCGACGCCGCGCGTCCCCCGATGCGCACCCGGGCTCGTCCGATGGGGAACCAAGGAGCCGGTCGATGGTGTGGCAAGTCGAGGCAGCTCAAGAAGCGGGCAGCATCCGCATCACCTACGACCTCGAGTGGCTGCACCAGGTCATGCTCGCGTCCGCGAACTCGATGGTGCCCTTCACGAGGTTCTCGACGGGCGCGAACCTGGGGACGCGGTCCTATCCCCGCTCGTACAGCCCGGGCTTCGTGCTGGGCCGGGGCAAGCCGCTCGACACCTCGTCGAAGGGAGGCGGACGTCAGCCGCTCAGCAACGGGGGCGGCATGTACTCGCTGCTCTCCCTGTTCGAGGAGGGTTGCGCTGGGCTGGCCGTGCCGCTCAGCGACATCGCCATCCTGTCCAAGCGGGCGGTGTGCCAGGCGGTGCTCGCCGGCTTCGTGCAGAAGGGCAAGAGCTTCCACGTCGAGGGGGGCACGCGGCTCGCGATGGAGCGAGGCCCGGGCTGGCAGATTCACGGCTATCCGATGCTGTGCATCCTCGGAAACGAGGCGCAGGCCTTCCCCTCGAAGCTGAACAACCAGGGCCAGTGGCGAATCATCCAGTGCGTCTTCGGGGCCAGGCTCACGCGCGCGCTGCGCGCCCGCGGC
The DNA here is from genome assembly GCF_020037055.1 of Myxococcus sp. AS-1-15. Classification (NCBI taxonomy): domain Bacteria; kingdom Pseudomonadati; phylum Myxococcota; class Myxococcia; order Myxococcales; family Myxococcaceae; genus Myxococcus; species Myxococcus sp. AS-1-15. The sequence goes on from NZ_JAIQDF010000003.1 coordinate 390,360, forward strand.
ATTGGCATCGAGGTCGTCTCACGCGAGGGCTTCGGCTCGGTCTTCCCCACGCTCGCGGACATCCCCAACGGCATCCGGCTGGACCCGGGGCTCTTGCCTCCTGCCGCCGGGGCCGAGGCCATCATCGAGGCGCTCGACTTCACCGGCGAGTTCATCACCGCGATGCTCAAGGTGATGCCCAAGGTGGTGCCCTCGAAGGTGCCGCCGGTCATCAAGCTCATCACGTCCCTGGAGGGCTATGGGGATGACCAGCTCGCCGCGCTCGACCGCCTGATGTCGGCCTTGCACGCCCTGACGAACAACTCCCCCAAGGCCACGGCGGCGAACTACGCGGAGCTCATCGGCAACTTCAACGGCAGCGAGGTGGCGTGCTCCTGGGCCTTCGAGAACAACCAGGTCTCCTACACCCTCGCGGGCGTCCTCCCACGCGTCCAGGGTCCCAAGAAGAAGCGCAAGCCCGAGCCCGATGACTCAGGCTACGGGTCGGAGTCCGAGTACGAGGATGACGACTCGGACCTGCTGCCGTCGAGGAAGCCCACCAAGGGAGACGGAGACGCGCCGGTCGAGGTGAACGACAGGCTCGTCCTCAAGAAGGCCTCGCTGGTGTCGGGCATGGCCGCGCTCCGGTCGGCGACGATGTTCGGGATGCTGTATTCGAACTGGCTGTTCTCCTCGAAGGGCGGCGCCAAGCTGGACTCCCAGGGCGAGCCCCTGCCCATCCAGTCCTGGGCGCCCTACTTCGAGCTCGACCATGACGAGCTCTACGCGTCACTGGACAGCAAGGTCGGCACCCGCGTCCTGGTCTTCGACGGCGCGCCCAATCCCATCAACATCGACAACAAGCCCTTCGTGTCCGCGCGAGAGCTCGGGGCCATCATCATCGACACGACCAACAACACCACCCTGGAGCGGGCCGAGTACCTGGCCTTCTTCCAGGGCTTCCTGGCCACGTCGAAGACGTCGCGAGCAGGCGGGTTGCTGATCCTGGTCGAGAGCGCGAGCAAGCACCCGACGGGAGGAGACCTCGTCCACGGCATCATGCGTGTCTGTGGCACCCCCCTGTCGGTCCAGACCTTCTTCGATGGGCTGCTCAAGCACCAGCTCAAGCTCAAGTCCAAGGAGGGGAAGACGGCCCGGGAGCTGAACGTCCTCTCCTCCGTGGAGACGAACTTCCGCAGGATGATGCTCGAGCAGCGCCTGCTGATGCGCAACCTGGACCTCTTCAACACGGGCATCGACTTCGACCGCCCGAACCTCAAGCTCCCCGGGAGCCTGTCGCTGGGGAGCCCCCTCGTGGTCATCCAACCCCCGAGCCAGGACGTCGTCGTGCCCGTCCGGCCCCGCGTCCATGACTTCCCCCTGCTGAGCCCTCACAACCTGGGCAAGGTGAAGCGGCGGGTGCTGGCGGAGCCCTCCCCTCGGGTCATCGACTTGCCTCGCAAGAAGAAGTCCCAGGTCTCCGGGAGCCAGGAGTCGGGCTCGCCGCGGGACGGGGAGAAGGAGGCCGAGGACCTGGAGTCGAAGCGCAAGGAGTACGAGGCCCTGGGACACTTCAGCGACCCCAGCGCCCTCCCGAAGCTCGACGACGAGGGGACCTACTACGAGGAGGACGACATCTACTGCCTCCAGCGCTACTACCTCCAGGGCCACCCGCACGTCGCGGTCCTCCCCGGCATCAGCCGCGTCCAGTGGCGGGAGATGAACCGCTCCGCGTACAGCACCGCCGTCCATGGGGCCATCACCACGGCGACGACCGTCATCATCCAGCCGCTCCACCGCCACCGAAACCACTGGGCGCTGCTCTACATCACGCTCGGGGCGCCGAACCTCCTGGGACGTCGCAAGGCGAAGCTGCTCTACATTGACCCGCTCAGCCCCGACGACGTGCCGGTGGAGGACCTCCAGCTGCTCAACCTGCCATTCCCTGGCATCGAGGCGGAGAGCTGCACCGTCCGCTACCAGGACGACCGCGACGGGAACGAAGCGCTCGCCCAGGACAGCTGTGGCGCGTGGGCCGTCCAGCTGGCGGTGTACCTGGTCGAGCATGACGGCGCGCTGCCCGCGCCCCCCGACAACCCGCGGACCGCGGCGATGGACCTGCGGGTGGCCCACATGACCGTGATTGCGGAGGCCAAGGCGATGGACCTGCCCCAGGCGCCCGATGACCTCTCGCAGCACGTGGGCGCGCCCAGCCCCATGCTGCGACGGAGCAACAGCGTGGGGAACCTGTCGGGCGTGAGCCGGTCCAACCCCCTGTCCACGAAGAAGCCCTACCACGAGCTGTGATGGAGCCGGGGGCGCCTGCGTGCGCCCCCACGGGCGAAAGGCCCCGAGCGCGCGGGCTCGGCGGCGAGCGATGGGGTGGTTCCCCAGGACGACGAGGACGGAGCGGTGGAGCGTCCTTCGTCGCGTCAGAGCCCCACTACGGCGACTCGCCCACCACCCTGTGCCGGATGCCCTTCAGCTTGTCGGGATTGCGCATGACATAGATGGCGACGATGCGGCCGTCCTCGATGCCGAACGCCGTGGTCTGCAACACCCCCTCCGCATCCACCGTGACGTACGCGGGCAGGCCGTCGATGGTGCCCTCGTGAACCAGCTGCGCCGAGCTCACGGCGGGAGCGCGCCACACCCCCTGGAAGAAGCGCAGCAGCTTCTCCTGACCGTAGACGGGATTGGGAATCGCCCTCGCCTTGCCACCGCCGTCGGCATACAGGACGGCGTCCTGGGCCAGCAGGGTCTGGAGCGCCTGCATGTCACCGCTCTGGGACGCGGCATGGAACGCCCGTGCCAGCTCATGGCCCTTCGCCTCCGTCACGGGGAAGCGGGGCCGGGCCTCCCGCACATGCGCTCGCGCCCGGCTGGCGAGCTGGCGGCACGCCGCGGGAGCGCGGTCGAGGGCCTTCGCCACCTGCTCGAAGTCCATGCCGAACACGTCGTGCAACAGGAACGCGGCGCGCTCCAGGGGTGACAGGCGCTCCAGGGCCATCATCAAGGTCAGCGTCAAATCGTCGCCCTCCACTGTTTCGATGATGGGCTCCGGCAGCCAGGTCCCCACGTACTCCTCGCGCCGGACGCGCGCGGACTTCAGGACATCCAGGCACAGGCGCGTCACCGTGCGGACGAGCACGGCCTCGGCGTCCCGCACGGCCTCGCGGTCCGTCTGATGCCAGCGCAGATACGCCTCCTGCACCACGTCCTCCGCCTCCGCGACGATGCCCAGCATCCGGTAGGCGATGCGGAGCAGCCGGGGGCGGAGCGGGTCGAAGACGTCCGCGGGCGTCGAGTCAGGCGGCTTCACTGCGCGGGCTCACCGGGTGGACCATGCGGAAGCCGAGCACGAGCCGGTTCGCGGTGTTGATGAGGCCAATCAGGAGGGTCAGCTTCACGATTTCTTCCGGGGTGAAGTGGGGTTCGAGCGCGGCGTAGTCCTCATCCGGAGCGTGGGTCGTGGACAGGAGCGTCAGGGCCTCGGTCCAGCCCAGGGCCGCGCGCTCACGCTCGGTGTACAGCGGCGACTCACGCCAGCCGTTCAGCAGGAAGATGCGCTCCTCGGTCTCCCCCTGGGCGCGGGCGGCGCGGGTGTGCAGGTGGATGCAGAAGGCGCAGCCATTGATCTGGGACGAGCGGATCTTCACGAGCTCGCGGAGGCTCGGCTCCAGGCCCAGGGCCTCCACCTTCTTGCTGAAATCCACCATGAGGTTGAGGGCGTCGGGCGCGACCGCGAATGCGTTCATCCTGGGCTTCATGTACGGCTCCTCGTTCTGGGGGCGAAGTGCCCTTCCAGCCCCAGGACGACGCAGCCGATGCACCGTGTGACATGGCCCTGTCGAATGTCCAAGGAGTCCCGGCGCAAGCCTGGCTCCCCAGCCGGCGCCACGCGGGCCTGCCTGACGGGCCGGGCTGCTCGCGAGGCAGCGGCGAGGGGGATGAAGGGCCCCTCAGGGACGCGCGCCCGGCGCCGCCACGCCCAGGCCCGTGTAGACGGTCTCCAGCCAGCGGTCCGTCTTGACGTGCCCCTCGCCGAAGCCCTTGAACTTCTCCGGCAGGCCCTCGGCCTTCACCTGCTCCAGCGTCTTGCCCGCGACCTTCTTGCGCCGCACGAGCGTCGTCGTCTCGCGCAACATGGCGACGAAGCGCTCCAGCGCCTCGCGGCCGCTGAGCGGTCCGTGGCCCGGGATGATGCGCACGCCGGGAGGCAGGCCCGCGAGCAGCGCCTCCGCGTTGCGCACGTAGCCCTCCACGTTGCCGCCCGCCTCCAGGTCGATGACGGGGAAGCGGTCCGCGAAGAAGAGGTCGCCGGTGTGCAGGACGTTGCTGCCGACGAAGAGCACCACGCTGTCGCCGTCCGTGTGGCCCGCGGGCAGGTGCGTCAGGCGCACCTCCTCGCCGTTGAACCAGAGGCTCAGGCCTTGTTGAAAGGTGACGACGGGGCGCGCGTGCTCCGGCGCGGGAGGAAGTGTCTCCCCGCGGCGCGTCCTCGGCTTGGACATGCGCTCGCGAACGGCGGCGTGGGCGATGAGCGTCGCCTCGCGTCCGAAGGCGGCGTTGCCTCCGGTGTGGTCGCTGTGCACGTGCGTGTTGACCACATAGGCCAGCCGCTGCCTGCCGAGCTTCTTGAGGGCCGCGCGCAGCTTGTCGGCGAGGGGCGCGAACTCGGTGTCCACCATGAGCTGGCCGTCCGGCCCCACGGAGACGGCGATGTTGCCACCCGCGCCCTGGAGCAGGTGGATGTTGCCCGCCACCGGCGTCGCGCGCACCTCCACCTGGGAAAAGTCGCGCTCCTGCGAGAGCGCGAGACACGGCAACAGGACGAGCACGGCGGCGACGGCCTTCATGGAACCTCCAGACGGCGGGTGACGCGGCACGGCGCGTCTTAGCAAACGCCCCGCGATTTCATTCCCGAGCCCCGACACGGTTCATCCCCACGTCCACCGTGACGCTCTCGCCTCGCGAGAAGCCGCTGGAGTCCCGTCGCCCGTCCTCGCGGTGGGACGGCTCGCGCGCACACGCACGGTGGCGCGACCACCTCTCCAGAGGGAGCACGCGCTGGCACGACGGCTGCTCATGCCGGAGTCGACCTCAGGCGGTCGAACGAATGAGGCGGTCCGCGCCGTGGTGGCGCGGTGTCGAGTGTGGAGGTGGATGATGCTGATGGCGGGGAAGCGACTGGCGGTGTTCTCCATTCGTGAGGGCAAGGGCGGGAGCATCTGGGTGAGGGCGGGCAGCGCGTTCGTGAACAAGGACGGCTCGCTCAACGTGCTGCTGGATGTGCTGCCGCTGGACGGCAAGCTGCACGTGCGGGAGGCGGCGGAGAAGCGCGAGACCCCGGGCATGGGCGGGCGCTACGCGGGCGAGGTGGGCCTGGACGCCGCGCCCGTGGGTGGCCACTCGTGAGGGCTGTGTGGGCGGCGCTGCTCGTGGGCCTCTGGGTGGGGTGGCCCAACGCAGCGGAGGCGGCCAGGCCACGCCACCAGTTCACGGGCGTGGTGAACCTCAACGAGGCCTCGGCCTCACAGCTCGACCTGCTCCCGGGCATCGGTGAGAAGGCGGCGCAGCGCATCATCCAGCATCGGGAGAAGCGCCGCTTCCAGCGCGTGGAGGAGCTCGTGCGGGTGAAGGGCTTCGGCAAGAAGAAGTTCCTCAAGCTCAAGCCCCACCTCGCGCTCGACGGCCCCACCACCCTGCGGGTGGAGCAGGTCCTCATGCCGGCGGACGGAAAGGAGGTGGTCGCCACGAACAACTGACGCAACGAGTCCATTCTTTCGGGAAAGGTCGCCGCCCGGGTTTTCTCCCTTCGTGGCCCGGGCGGCGACTGCTGGGTGAGGGGGCAAGCCCGGGGACACCCCGGCGCATCGCAACGGACGTTTGTATCCGGGCCCTGGCTGGTAGAGCATCCGCCGCCATGAACCGACGACTGCCCCGACTGCTCACCGCGCTGCCCGTGTCGGCCGCGCTGGTCGCTCCGCCCGTGCTCGCGTGTACCAGCATGCTGGTCAACAAGGGGGCCACGGCGGACGGCGCCACCCTGATGACGTACGCCGCGGACGCCCACGAGCTCTACGGTGAGCTGTACTACACGCCCGCCCGCCGCCACGCCGCGGGCGCCCAGCGCGACATCATCGAGTGGGACACCGGCAAGCACCTGGGGCGCATCCCCGAGGCCCCGGTGACGTACTCCGTCGTGGGCAACATGAACGAGCACCAGCTGTCCATCGGCGAGTCCACCTTCGGTGGCCGCAAGGAGCTGGAGGGCCCCGCCGGCATCGTCGACTACGGCTCGCTCATCTACATCGCGCTGGAGCGCGCGAAGACGGCGCGCGAGGCCATCCAGGTCATGACCACGCTGGTGGCCGAGCACGGCTACGCGTCCGGCGGCGAGTCCTTCTCCATCGCCGACCCCAAGGAGGCGTGGCTGCTGGAGATGATTGGCAAGGGCGCGGGCCAGAAGGGCGCCGTGTGGGTGGCGCGCAAGCTGCCCGAGGGCCACATCACCGCGCACGCCAACCAGGCGCGCATCGAGCAGTTCCCGATGAACGACCCGGAGAACGTGCTCTTCTCCAAGGACGTCATCTCCTTCGCGCGCGAGAAGGGCTGGTTCAAGGGCGCGGACAAGGACTTCAGCTTCGCCCAGACGTACAACCCGCTCGACTTCGGCGGGCAGCGCTTCTCCGAGGCGCGCGTGTGGAGCATCTTCCGGCGCGCGGCCCCGTCGAAGAACTTCGGGCCGGAGTACGCGGACGGCTCGGCCCCCAACAAGCGGCTGCCCCTGTGGGTGAAGCCCGACAAGAAGTTGTCCGTGCAGGACGTGATGTCGCTGATGCGCGACCACTTCGACGGCACGCCGCTCGACATGACGAAGGACGTGGGCGCGGGCCCCTACGCCCTGCCGTACCGGTGGCGGCCGATGACGTGGGAGGTGGATGGCAAGAAGTACGTGCACGAGCGCGCCATCTCCACGCAGCAGACGGGCTTCTCCTTCGTCGCCCAGATGCGCGCCTCCATGCCCGCCCCCATCGGCGGCGTGCTGTGGTTCGGCGTGGATGACACGTCCATGACGGTCTACACGCCCATGTACGCGGGCATCCGCGAGGTGCCGCGCAACTTCGCCCAGGGCGTGGCCAGCCGGGGCAGCTTCTCCTGGGACTCGTCCTTCTGGGTGTTCAACTGGGTGTCCAACCAGGCCTACGCGCGCTGGAGCGACATGTCCGTGGACGTGCACAAGGAGCAGGGCGCGCTGGAGGGCCAGTTCCTCGCGGACCAGGCCGACATCGAGCGCACCGCGCTGGAGCACTACAAGCGCAGCCCCGAGGAGGCCCGGCGCTACCTCACCGAGTACTCGCTCAGCCAGGGCGAGAAGGTCCACACGCGCTGGAGGAAGCTCGGCGAGACGCTGCTCGTGAAGTACATCGACGGCAACGTCCGCGACGAGCAGGGCAAGGTGAACCACCCCAAGTACCCGGACAGCTGGTACCGGCGCATCGCGCAGGAGCGCGGCAAGAGCATCCAGATGCCGCCCGAGCCCGAGGAGCCCAAGCCCGCCGCCCCCCCCGCGCCCGCCAACAAGGCGCCCCCCGCCCCGGCCGCCCCCAAGCCCACCGTGGCGCCCGCGCCCTGAGCGTCCCGCCCTCCCCTCCCGGGGAGGGCCTCGGGCCTTCCATGTTCCGGAGTGCCCGCCGAGGAATCCGGCGCTCCGGCCCCCACCTGGCGGGGTGGGCGGCCGGGCGCTCCCCTGAGGGGTCCTGCGGGGCCGGGGCACGAAAGCCCCACCCTTCTGTCCTCAGTGACTGATAGACAACGCCATCTGGCGGCGGGGGACCCCGAGGATTGGACACCTCCCGCGGCTCCATGGACATGGCAGAGACAGGGAGACGGCAGGTGAAGGAAGATGAAGGCATGAAGGACGCGGCCACCGGGGAACCGGAACCTCACGAAGGCGAGCGGCTCAAGGGGCCGCCCCTCGGCGAAGTGCTCGAGTTCATGCGGCTGTTGTGGGCCGTGGACCACGGGCTCCAGTCCACCTCCAAGCGGATGGAGTCGACGCTGGGCCTCACGGGTCCGCAGCGGCTGGTCATCCGGCTGGTGGGCCGCTTCCCCGGCATCACCGCGGGGACGCTCGCGCAGATCCTCCACGTCCACCCCAGCACGCTGACGGGTGTCCTCAAGCGGCTGGAGAAGCGCGCCCTGCTGGAGCGCAAGTCGGATCCGCTCGACGGGCGCAAGGCGCTGTTCGCGCTGACCGAGGCGGGGCGCTCGCTCGACATCCCCTCCGAGGGCACCGTCGAGTCCGCCGTGCAGCGCGTGCTCGGGCGGCTGTCGCGCTCGCGCATCCTCGCCACCCAGGACGTGCTCACCGCGCTCGCGCAGGAGCTGGGTGGGCTGCAGCCGTCCGAGGTGGAGATGGGCGCGGACGAGGCGCGCAAGGAAGAGGTCCGCAAGTAGTCCGTCGCCGAGCAGCGTCACGGCCCGCCCCCCTCGCGGGCCGAGGACCTCGGCGCCGCCCCTCCGGAGTGAGTGGCCCCCGCGTGGCTCGAGCGCGGCGAGGCGCCTCCGTCCCTTCCCGTTCGTGCGTGGGCCGCTCCCCCGCCTGCCCGCCAGACGAGGTGCTCGCCATCCCGTGCCCCAGGGCGCATCCGAGCCCCGAGCCCTGGCCCGCTTCCGAGTCATGACGGGCACTTGGCGCGCCCCGTCGGGACGAAGGGCACGGCCCTCGCGCGTTGCCTCCCGGACCCTCCGTCGGCCGCGTCCTTCGTGCGTCGGACACCCTCGCCGCGTCCCGAGCGAAATCGACGTGTCCAAGCTCCTCGCGGCGCGTCGGACGTTGCTAGAGAATCGGGAAATAGGCACCCCTGTCGGGGGTTGCCTCGCGAACGAGCGGACAGGACAGCGTGAATCTCGACACCCCGCAGAGCCCAGGCCCCGAGCTGCCGCCCCCGCCACCTCCCCCTCCGTCCGCCCCCGCGTCGAGGGGCCGGCGCTCGCGAGGCGAAGGGGTCCGGGCGCTCCTGGCCTCCGTGCGCCAGCGCCAGCGGCGCTACCTGTGGCTGCAGGGCACCGCGCTGGGGTTCCTGGCCGCGTGCGTCTTGTGGGTGGGCGGAGGCCTGCTGGGCCTGTGGGCGCCGCGCCTGGGCGGCAGCCTGCTGGGCCTGGCGCTGCCGGTGGGCGTGGCGCTGGCGTGTGTCTTCGGGCTGTGGCTCGCGCGCCGCCGCGTGGGGGATGACACGCTCACCGCGCGGCTCGTCGGTGAGCGCCGCCCGGAGCTGTCCCTAGACGTGCTCGCCGCCGTGGAGCTGATGCGCGAGGACGGCGCGCACGCCAACGGCTCGCCCGAGCTGGCCCAGGCCTTCCTCCAGCAGATGGACACGCGCGTGCGCACCGTGGACGCGCGCTCCGTCGTCGACTCGCGCCCCGCGCAGCGCACCGCCCTGGCCGCCTGCGGCGTGCTGCTGCTGCTCGCGCTGGTGATGGGCCTGTTCGGCGAGAAGTGGGCCGCGGGCGTCCAGCGCGTGCTCGACACCGCGAAGACGCCCGAGGCCAAGGCCCAGGTCGAACCGATTACGGGCGACATCGAGCTGACGTACCGCTACCCCGCGTACACCGGCCTGTCCCAGCGCACCGTCCCCGGCACCGACGGCGCGGTGAGCGCCCCGGCCGGCACGGAGATTCAAATCAAGACGCGCTCGGACCGCCCCGTGGAGCGCGCGGAGCTGGTCATCAACGGCGAGGCCCTGCCCCTCCAGGTGACGGGCAACCGGGATTTGACGGGCACCTTCGTCGCCAAGCAGGGCGGCCACTACCGCTTCGCCTTCTACGGCACGCGCGAGAAGCCCATCGCCGTGGGCCCCGACATCCCCCTCACCGTGGAGGCGGACAAGGCGCCGCAGGTGTCGCTCTTGACGCCCGCCGCGGAGCTGGAGGTGGACCCCGGCCAGAAGGTGACGCTCAAGTACGAGGCCACCGACGACTACGGCCTGTCCGGCCTGTCGCTCGTCTTCCGCACGCCCGGCGCGCAGCAGGACACACGCGTGCCGCTCCGGCGCGAGGACGGCCGGCGGAGCCGCGACACGTACACGTGGGACCTGGGCTCGCTCAAGGTCGACGCGGGCGACCGGATTACGTACTTCGTGGAGGCGCAGGACAACGACGCGGTGGAGGGACCCAAGAAGGGCGTCAGCCGCACGCACGTGCTGCGCATCTACTCCGCCGCCGAGCACCACCGCGCCGCGCTGGAGAAGGCCGAGCAGCTCTGGGGCCGCATGGTGGACCACCTGGCGGACCGCCTGGAGGGGCCTGACCGCGCGAAGCAGAAGGACGCGCAGGCCATCGCCGCCGCGGGCGCGGTGGACACCAGCGGCCAGCAGCTCATCACCGACATGCGCACCCTGGCGCAGACGCTGTCGCGCGAGCGCGATGTCCCCACCGAGCTGGTCTCCGCGCTGGCCAACATCTCCGAGTCGCTGGGCAGCCACATCAACGGCACCGCGGACTTCCGCCGCCTGTTCCTGCGCACCCAGCGCTCGCGCGGCGAGGACTGGGGCACCGGCAACCGCCTCACCGCCGTGGTGACGGAGGAGATTACCGAGCTGGAGAAGGACATCCTCTACCTGGAGGCGCTGCTGGACCGGCAGAAGCTGGAGGCGCTGCAGGAGATGGCCAAGCAGCTGGCCGGCGAGCGCCGCGAGCTGTCGCGCCTCATCGAGGACTTCAAGGCCAACCCGGACGAGGCCGCGCGCCAGGCGGTGATGGAGCAGATTCAACAGCTCAAGGCGCGCATCCAGGAGCTGATGCAGCGCATGGCGGAGATGCGCAAGGGCATCCGCGACGAGCACCTCAACGCCGAGGCCCTGTCGGAGATGATGAAGGAGCAGGACCTGCAGTCCGCCCTGGACGACGTCGAGAAGCTGATGCGCGAGGGCAAGACGGACGAGGCGCTCGCGAAGCTGCAGGAGCTGGGCATGCAGATGGACGAGATGCTCAAGGGCCTGGACGACGCCAACGAGGAGTTCGGCGGCGAGCAGTACCCGGAGCTGGCCGAGAAGTTCGGCAAGTTCATGGAGGAGCTCAAGGGCACCGTCGACGAGCAGCAGCGCGTGGCGGAGCAGACGCGCCAGCTGCGCGACCAGGCCCGGGCGCAGAACAAGGAGAAGCTCTCCCAGCGCGGCGAGGCCATCAAGGACGAGCTCTTGCGCAAGGTGCAGCAGGCCCAGCAGAGCTACGACAAGCTCAACCCGGAGCACCTCAACAGCCGCGCCGCGCGCCCGCTGGAGGAGGCCCAGTCGGAGCTGTCCAACGTGGAGAACGCGCTGAAGGTGAACGACTTCGACCTGGCCGCCGAGGCCGCCGCCCGCGCCGAGGACGCCGCCCGCCAGCTGGCCGGCATGGGCGAGCAGCAGAAGCAGCTCGACGAGATGTTCGGCAACCCGCCCGAGGTGCGCCAGCAGTCCTCGGAGCTGGCGCAGCGGCTGGACCGCGACGCGCGCAACGTGCAGGACGTCAACCGCCAGCTCCAGAACCTCTTCCCTCCTCCCGGCTCGCAGCTGTCCCAGCAGGAGAAGCAGCAGCTGCAGCAGCTCGCCCAGCAGCAGCAGCAGTTGGAGCAGCGCGCGCAGGGGCTGCGCCAGCAGATGGAGGAGATGGAGCAGACCGCGCCCCTGTTCGGCGAGGAGGCCGCGCAGCAGATGGAGGGCGTGGGCCAGCGCATGGGTGAGGCCGCCCAGCGCATGCAGGGCAAGGACCCGGGCCGGGGCTACGGCGAGCAGCAGGCGGCGCTCGAGGGCCTGAAGCAGTTCCAGCAGCAGATGCAGCAGGGCCAGAAGGGCAGGAAGGGCGGGCTGCCGCTGCCGGGCGGCATGAGCGGGCGCAAGCAGGGCCAGTCCGGACGAGACCCCAAGGACCAGGTGGAGCTGCCCGACGAGGACGCCTTCCAGGCGCCCAAGGAGTTCCGCAAGGACCTGCTGGACGCGATGAAGCAGGGCGCGCCGGAGAAGTACCGCGAGCAGGTGAAGCGCTACTACGAGGAGCTGGTGAAGTGAGGGACGCCCGGATGAATCACTGGGGAGCGCTGGTGCTGGCGCTGGGCCTGTGCGCGGCCATGCCCGCCTCCGCGCAGGAGTCCTCGCTCAAGGACGAGGTGAAGACGCGCCTGGGCCAGGTGGAGTCGGCGCTGGATGACTGGGACGTGCCGGGCGCCCGGCGCGAGCTGTCCGAGGTGGAGGCGCTGATTCCCGCCGACGTGGAGCCCCTGAAGTACTACCAGGGCCGCGTGGCATTCGAGGAGGGCCGCTACGACGACGCGGTGGGCCTGCTGCAGGGCGCCAACATCGAGGACAAGCCGGGCAGCTACCTGCGGCTGGCCAAGGACACGCGCGACATCGTCAAGAACCACCAGCGCGCGGAGAGCGAGCACTTCATCTTCCTCTACCCCAAGGGGAAGGAGGCGGTGCTGGTGCCGTACGCGCTGGAGACGCTGGAGGCCATCCACCGCGCCATGGCGGAGGACCTGGGCTGGACGCCTCCGGGCGGCAAGATTCGCGTGGAGGTGGTGAACAACGCGCGCGAGCTGGCCAAGGTCAGCACGCTCACCGAGAAGCAGATCCGCACCACCGGCACCATCGCCATCTGCAAGTTCAACAAGCTGATGGTGACCAGCCCCAAGGCGGTGGCGCAGGGCTACGACTGGCAGGACACGCTGGCGCACGAGTACATCCACCTCGTCGTCAGCCAGATGAGCCGCAACACGGTGCCCATCTGGTTGCACGAGGGCCTGGCCAAGTTCCTGGAGTCGCGCTGGCGCGGCAAGGCGGGCCTGGCGATGACGCCCTCCACGCAGGCGCTGCTCGGCAAGCGCGTGAAGGCGGACAAGCTCATCCCGTTCGAGAAGATGCACCCGTCCATCGCGCTCTTGCCCACCGCGGAGGACGCGGCCACCGCGTTCGCGGAGGTGTTCTACGCCATCGACTACGTCCACCAGTCCAAGGGCGCCGCGGGCCTGCGCGCCGTGGTGCAGGGGCTCAAGGCCGGCCAGTCCGACAAGAAGGCGGTGGAGACGGCCATGGGCATGCCGTTCGGCCTGTTCGAGAAGGCCTGGCTCGCCCACATCAAGAAGCAGCCCTTCCCCATGGAGCTGGTGCCGCGCGACGACCGCGTGGTGCTGAAGGAGGACGCCAAGGGCAAGGTGAAGGAGGACGGCGAGAAGAAGGGCCGTGAAATCTCCTTCGGTGACTTCAACGAGGTGCAGGAGGTGCCCGCGCGCAAGTTCGCGCACCTGGGGGAGCTGTTGCGCGAGCGCAACCGGGTGAAGGCCGCCGCCGAGGAGTACGCCAAGGCGCACAAGCTGGTGGGCGACAAGTACGAGTCCGTCTCCAACAAGTACGCGCTGACGCTCCTGGAGCTCAAGCGCCTGGACGAGGCGGAGAGCGTGCTGCGCGGAAGTCTCCGCGTGCACCCCGGCGCGCCCGCCACCAACGTGCACCTGGGCCGCATCCTCCTGCACCGCAAGGACTACCCGAAGTCGAAGACGGCGTACCTGGAGGCGCTCGCGTCGGACCCGTTCGACCCGGAGATCCACGTGGCGCTCACGCGCATCCACGGCGCGCTCGGCGAGGCAGAGCTGGCGGGCCGCGCAAAGACGGCGACCGCGGTGCTCACGGGCCTGAAGCCCGAAGAGGTGGACGAGCTGGCGCGCAGGTTCCTCCAGGAGGAGGCGGAGCTGTCCGGCACCAGCGTGCCCGCCTCCGGCGGCGACAAGCCCAAGGCGCCCGCCGCTCCCGCCGCGAGCACACCCGACGCCGGCCGCTGAAGGCGCTCTGCGTTCGAGCGCGCCCGACGCCGGCTGCGGAAGGCGCTCTTGCCCTCGAAGCGTTTCCGACGCCGACCGCTGAAGGCGGCCCGCCCTCGACGCAGGCCGTTGTCGAAGGAGCCTGTCGCCCGCGAACGCGGGCCACCCCGCACGTCCCTCGCGCCCGTCGGGCCGGGGAGCGAGCGGGCCTGTGCGCGCGCAGCCGACCTGTCAGGGGGTGCCTAGCTTCACGCCGGGGAAGTGAGGCACCCGACACCTCTGGTCCGACACCCGTACAGTCCCAGCGTTGACTGCCCCACGTCCTCATCGGCGTTCGTGCGCTGTCGCACGGACCCGCGCCGCGCTGCGCACCGCGGACCACGCGTTGGCCCAAGGTGCGTGCCCGCGGCCCGACAGTGCTGGATTCCCGACGTGAAAGGAGCAGTCCACATGAAGCGCACCCTTCCTGGCCTTGCCCTCGCGGTCTCCCTGTTCACCGGTGGCGCGGCGCTCGCGCAGAGCGGCGCGTCGGCGGCGCCCGCCATGAAGCCCTCGACGACGCAGAAGGGCATGGCCGAGTACCGCGGCTTCATGGCCCCCACCGATGAGAAGGCCCTGCTGGAGCGGCTGCACTACGCCAACCAGCAGGAAATCCAGGCGGGCCAGCTCGCGCAGAAGAACTCCCAGAACGCCGAGGTGCGCTCCTTTGGCGAGATGATGGTCAAGGACCACACCGCCATGGACGAGAAGCTCATGGCCTATGCGAAGAGCAAGGGCCTGAAGCTCTCGGACATGCCCAAGGCCATGAACGACGTGGAGAAGAAGATGATGGCCCAGGACAAGGCCACGATGGAGGAACTGACCGTCCTCCAGGGCGCGCCCTTCGACTCTTGTTACATGGCGGCCCAGGTGGGCGACCATGACGCCGTGCTCGGCAAGGTGCTCGCCGCGCGGCAGGGCATGCCCTCGGCCAGCCCCGAGCTGACGGCGATGTTCACCGAGCTCACCCAGAAGGTCCCCGCCCACCGCGAGCAGGCCTGGCAGATTCTGGGCAAGCTGGATGACGGCATGGCCGTGGGCGGCTCCGGTGCCTCGCCCGCTCCGGCTGGCAACAAGGACCACGCGGGCCACGGCGACATGGGCACGAAGAAGAACTAGTCCCGCACGCCGCTCCGAGGGCTATTCCAGGACGTCACTGGGTGCGGTAGGACACCACGACATGTCCATCCGAACCCTCGCAGTGACGAGTCTGTTGGCGCTCGGAGCGGTGCTCACCGGCTGCTCCAGCAACGCCGACACCATCTGTGACCTCCGCAAGGAGTGCTTCCCGGGCAGCGACGACACGGGCAAGTGCGCGGACCGCATCAACGACTGGGTTGACGACCGGGACACGGACGAGCGGCGCGAGCGCGTGGCCGAGTGTGCCGACTGCATCTCCGACCGGAGCTGTTCGGAGTACCTGGAGCACTGCATCGACGAGTGCTTCGTCGTCCCCTGAGGCACCCCTGACATGGAAGGGCCCCTCGCGCGATGTTCCGCGCGAAGGGCCCCCGGGACGGCTTCAGGCGTGAGCTAGTTGCGCGTCCACTGGTCCAGCCAGCCGAGCACCTCGTCGTGCCACTGCAGGCTGTTGGCGGGGCGCAGCACCCAGTGGTTCTCCTCCGGGAAGTAGAGCAGCTTGGAGGGGATGCCGCGGCGCTGGAGCGCGGTGAACGTGCCCAGGCCCTGCGTCTCCACCACGCGGAAGTCCTGGCCGCCGTGAATCACCATCATCGGCGTCTTCCACTTGCCCACGTGCTCGATGGGGCTGTGCTTGCGGTAGCCCTCGGGGTTCTCCCAGGGCGTGCCCTTGTGCTCCCACTCCGGGAACCACAGCTCCTCGGTGTCGAAGTAGCCCATGCGCTCATCCAGGATGCCGTCGTGGTTGACCAGGCACTTGAAGCCGTCCGCCCAGTTGCCGGCAATCCAGTTGATCATGTACCCGCCGTAGCTGGCGCCCAGCGCGCACTTCTTCTCCTTGGAGATGAACGGGTAGCGCTGCAGCGCGGCGGCCAGGCCCTTCTGCAAATCCTCGAGCGGCTTGCCGCCCCAGTCGTCGCGGATGGCGTCGGTGAAGGCCTGCCCGTAGCCGGTGGAGCCGTGGAAGTCGACCATGACCGCCACGTAGCCGCGGCCCGCGTACACCTGCGGGTTCCATCGGTAGTGGAAGTGATTGCCGAACGAGCCCTGCGGTCCGCCGTGGATGAGGAAGGCCAGCGGGTACTGGCGCTTCGGGTCGAAGTCGACCGGCTTCACCACGTAGGCGCGCACCGTCTCGTTGTTCCAGCCCGGGAACTCGAACTGCTCGAAGCCGCCGAAGCGCACGCGCGCGAGCGTGTCCTGGTTCACCTGGGTGAGCTGCTTGGTACCCGTACCGTCCTGGTTGATGACGAACAGGTCCGCGGGCGAGTCCAGGTCATCGTGCACGTAGACCAGGCGGTTGCCGGCGGCCGGCTGCGGCGAGTCGTCCGTGCCGTCCTTCGTAATCTGCCGCACCTTGCCCGAGGCCACGTCGAGCGCGAACAGGGGCTGCTGGCCGATGTGGCCCGCGGTGGCGAACAGCGTCTTGCTGTCGGGGCTCCAGGCGAGGCCGCCGGCGGAGCGGTCCCAATCCTCGGCGAGCACGCGCTCCTGGCCGCCGGGCCACGCGCGCACGATGACGCGGTAGCGGTCCGCCTCGTAGCCGGGGCGGGACATGGCCAGGTACGCGAGCGACTTGCCGTCCGGGCTGAAGACGGGGCTGGTGTCGGTGGCGCGGTTCTTCTCGGTGAGCTTGCGCGGCCTGGCCTTCCCGTCGATGGGGGAGACGAAGAGGTCCAAATCCGTGGACCAGGACTCGGTGCGGCCCACGTCGCGCGCGGTGAAGACGACGCTCTTGCCGTCGGGCGTGAAGGTGTACTCCTCCGGTCCGCCGAAGGGCTTGGTGGGGCCGTCCGCGTCCATGCCCTTCATCAGGTCCACGGGCGTGCCGCCGGCCACGGGGACGACGAAGATGTGCGAGCGGCGGCCGTCCTTCCACGTGTCCCAGTGACGCGCGAAGAGCTTGTCGTAGGTGCGGCCGGTGGCCTTGCGCTTGGAGCGCTCCGCCTCGCGCTGGGTGTTGCAGTCGAGACCAGCGCAGTCGGGGAACACCTCCATGGACACGGCCAGCCGCGCGCCGTCCGGGGACAGGCGGAAGGTGCCGACGTCCAGGGGGAGCTTCGTCACCTGGGTGGGCTCGCCGCCGTCGATGGGCAGGCGCCACACCTGGGAGGAGCCGCCGCGCGAGGACAGGAAGAAGAGGCTCTTGCCGTCCGGGGCCCAGGTGGGGTCCGAGTCCGCGTCCGGGTGCGAGGTGAGCTGGCGCGGGGCGCTCCCGTCGACGCCGACGAGCCACAAGTCCGTGCGGCCGCGGTTGGCCTCCAAATCCGTGGAGCGCAGGACGTAGGCGACCTGGGTCCCGTCGGGAGAGACGCGCGGGTTGCTCAGCCGGCGCATCGAAATCATGTCGTGGTGGTTGAACGGCTGGGTCTTGGCCGGCGCCGGGGTGGCGGCGAGGGCCAGGGCCGCGACAAGCGACAGCGGCAAGGTGTCCTCCTGGGGTGGGCCCGCGCGCGTCCATCCAGGCGAGCGCTCGGGCGGGGTTTTCGGGGGTGGACCGTGCCCGCTCCTCCGGGCGCTGTCCACCTTGGGGCGTCGGAACATGCGAGGGGCGCCCGTATGCCCGGCGCGTCATGGAAAGTGGGGTCGGGACTTCCCGGGAGCGGAAGCCATGACGTGACGCGCCAGTCCGGTTAGTGAGAGGGGCATGAGCCCACCCGTCAGCGTGCGTGTCTGGTCCGACTTCGTGTGTCCCTGGTGCTACGTCGGTCTCCAGGAGGTCAAGAAGCTCCAGAAGGAGTTCGACATCCAGGTGGACTGGCAGCCCTTCTTCCTGCGCCCGGAGACGCCGCCGGAGGGGCTGCCCCTGCCCGCGCACATCCGAGAGAAGATGAAGGACCCGAACAACCCCCTCAAGGTCCGCGCGGCGCAGGCGGGGCTGAAGATGGTGGACCGGGACGTGATTCCTTCCACGCGGCGGGCGCACCAGGCCACGGAGTACGCGAGGACGCAGGGCAAGCTGGAGCCGTACCACGCGGCCATCCTGCGTCGGTACTGGAGCGAGGGTCAGGACCTCTGGCAGTGGGAGACGCTCCGGGGCGCGGCCGAGGAGGTGGGGCTGGACGCGGACGCGCTCCAGCGCGCGGTGGAGGGCGGCGAGTTCGCGAAGGTGGTGGAGGACGCGGTGCGCGCGGCGCAGGAGATGGGCGTCAGCGCGGTGCCCACGTTCGTGCTGGGTGAGCGCTTCGGCATCCAGGGCGCGCAGGACTACGCCGTGTTCAAGCAGGCGATGGAGCGGCTGGGCGCGAAGCCTCGCGCGACGACGTGAGGTGGGCGCGGGGCGACTCGCGCTCGCTACATGCCCTGGAGCAGCACGAGCATGCGCGGGAGCGAGTCGGGTCCCGCGCCACCGGAGAGCCCCTGCGCGAGGTCGTGCAGCTCGGGTGATTGTTCCAGGTGCTTCGCGCTGAGCTGGAAGCACTCCACGGCCGCGGCGTCGAGGCGCGCACGGGCATCGCTCGGTGTGGGGTCTTCACACAGCGCCACGACCTCGGGATGTCCGAACAGCGCCCAGCGCAGCATCGCGGCGCGCAGGGTCAGCTTGAAGACGGAGTCCATCACCGAGGGGCTGTCGGTGAACGGGTTGCGCAGCCAGTGGTTCACCGCGTGGTGACGGAAGTACTGCTCGATGCGCTCGCCGAGCACGGGCTCCAGTCGGGCGCGTCGCTCGGAGTACTGGGCCCAGACGTCGTCCGGCGCGGCGCTCGGACCACCGTAGGACGCCTGGATGGCGCGGGCCCACGCCTGGAACCGCGCGCCCCGGACGCCGTCGATGCGCGCGCGCAGCACCGCGCCGCAGATGCCGGCCCACGGGCCGCCGGGCAGTCGCACCGAGGACACCATCGCGTGCAGCGCGTCCAGCGTCGACGGTGCCTCGAAGTCAGAGAGCGTCGAGAGGAGCAGTGCTTCGTCTCGAAACGCCTCCGTCCCCCGGAAGTAGAAGGCCCCGAGCCGCCGGGCCAGCTCCCCCAGCATGAACAGCCGCGAGGCATACGGGTACTCGCGTCGCTCCAGGATGCGCAGCGCCACCTCGCGCACCCGCGCCGCATGCCACGTCCACGCGTCGCCCGCGTCCTCTCCGCCCAGCGCTCGCGCCAGCTCGGGCCGCGCCGCGAGCGACGCGTCCACCGGCACCGGCTCCAGCGCATCCTCCGCGAGCAGGCACAGCCGCACCACCTCCGGACAACCGAACGAGCCCGTCACCTCCAGCCGCCCTGCCCTGCGCGTGGCCACGCGCGGGAACACCGCGCACGCATCCGGCAACACCGCCTCGCCATACGCGCGATGCAACGAGCATAACTTGCGGGCATCGAGGAACGAGCACAGCCCGTCCTCGCGCTTCGCGATGTACGCGGCCTCCGCGCCCACGCCGCTGCCCGGGTCGGGCAGCACGAGCGCCTCGACCCGCGCCGCGTCCGGTCCTCCCGCCACCGCGTCGCGCAGCACCTTCCACCGCGCGTCGCTCACCGGCACCACGAGCCCCGCGCAGCACGTGTCCTCACACGTGTCCGCCAGACACTGGAAGCGCGTCAGATACCGGGGAGCCGTGGCGGACATGGACCTTTCGAGCTCAGGCGTCGTCCGAGCCGCCCCGCAGCCCCACCACCACCGCGTCACCCGACACGGGCGGCGCGGTCACGGAGAAGGCCTCGCGGTCCAGCGTCGCGAACAGCCGCACCACACACGCATCACAGATGGCGGCGCTCCCCATGCCCGCCTGCAGCCGCCCCACCTGATGCGCCAGGGCGCCGCAGAACGAGCAGCGCCGCCGGGCCGGCGTGGGCTGATTCGAGACGTACGGTCCTTTCATCTCCCATTCCTCACAGGCTACTTCCGGCCCAGCGCCTTCTTCACGAAGCCCCAGAATCCGCCAGCGCGCTCCTTCAGGTCCGCGCCACGACGCTCCTCGGCGGCCTTCACCGACTCCTTGCTCACCTGCAGCTGCTTCTGCAGCTCCTCCGGCGAGTAGCGCGTGGCCAGCGTGGCCTTCACTTCCTTGCGCGTGGAGTACTCGCGCGCCTCGACGTGCAGCACGCACTCCGAATCGAGCTTGATGGTGACGGCCACGCGCACCGAGCCCTTCGGCCCCCGAGGCAGGCCCTCGATGCGCACGGTGCCCAGGTACTCGTTGGCGGAGATGTGATTGTCCTCGCCCTGGAAGATGGACAGCTCGAGGACCTCCTCGTTGTCCTTCGACGTGCTCAGCGCGAACGAGCGCTGCGCGGGCAGCGGGCTGTTGCGCTCGATGACGCGCTTGAAGGCGCCACCGGGCATCGCGATGCCCACCGTCATGGGCAGCACGTCGATGAGCACCACGCTGCTCACCTTGTCCACCGAGCCCGAGTACAGCGCCGCGCCCAGCGCCACGGCCTCGTCCGCGTTGACGCTCGCCTGGGGCCCCTTGCCGAACAGGCCCTTGAGCTTGTCGCGCACCAGCGGCATGCGGCTCATGCCGCCCACGAGGATGATGTCGTCCACCTCGGCCGCCTTCAGCTTCGCGTCCAGGAGCACGTCGCGCACCACGTCCACGGTGCGGCTGAGCAGCGGGTCGCAGATCTTCTCCAGCTCCTGCCGCGTCATCACCACGCGCAAATCCCGAGGCCGCCCCGAGTCGTCCATCATCAACATCGGGATGTGGACCTCGAAGCTGGCGCGCTCGGAGAGGGCCATCTTGGCGCGCTCGGCGGCGTCGCTCACGCGGGACAGCGCGATGCCGTCGCCGTTGAACGCCAGGCCCTCCTTCTCCTGGAAGCGCTTGAGCAGGAAGTCGACGATGAGGTTGTCGAAGTCGATACCGCCCAGGAAGATGTCGCCGCCGGTGCCGAGCACCTCGAAGACGTTCTTCTCAATCTTGAGGATGGTGGCGTCGAAGGTACCGCCGCCCAGGTCGTAGACGAGGACGCGCTTGTTGAGCTCGCGGTTGAGGCCGTAGGCGAGCGCCGCGGAGGTGGGCTCGTTGAGGATGCGCTCCACCTTGAGGCCCGCGAGGATGCCGGACTTGCGCACGGCCTCACGCTGCGGCTCGGAGTAGTACGCGGGCACCGTCACCACCGCGCGCTCCACCTTCTGGTTGAGGTGGGCCTCCGCCATCTCCTTGCACTCGCGGAGGATGATGGCCTGCACCTCCTCGAGCGAGAGCACGCTGTCCATCAGCCGCACGGCGGCGCGGCCCGCCGCGTCCGGGACGATGTCGTAGTGGAAGCGCTCGCGGACCTGATTCACCACGGCGCTGTCGTAGGGCCGGCCCACCAGTCGCTTCGCGCCGTAGATGGTGTGCTGGGGGCGCAGCACCAACTGGTTCTTCGCGCGGTGGCTGACGAGCAGCTTGTTCTGCGCGTTGAGCGAGATGACCGACGGAATCGTGTTGTAGCCCTCGCGCGAGCGCAGCACGACCGGGCGGCCGTTGGACAGGAGCGCCACGCACGAGTTGGTGGTGCCCAGGTCGATGCCGATGACGGGGCCCGTGCCGGCGATCTGCGGAGGCGACGGGAGGAAGACCGTCCTGGGCAGACCCCGCTCGTCGAGCGAGGGCGCGACGGGCGCGGCCTTCGGGGCGGCCGGCGTCAGCACCGTGGGAGCCCCCACCGGCTCGGGAGCCCTGGGGGCCTCGCGGCGCACGTTGGGCAGTGACGGAGCCGCGGGCGCGGGAGGCGGCGGCTGGAACGCGGCCGGAGGCGGGGGCGGAGGCGGCCGGGCCTGGGCCACGGGCGCGCGGGGAGCGGCCACGCCCGGAGGCGCGCTGCCGCCCATGCCCGACAGGTCCAGGTCGAACTCGCCGCCGCCCGCCGGGCGAGCCGAGGAGGGAGGCGGCGGCGGTGAGGTGCGCGTCGGAGGCGGCGCGGCGGGAGGCAGCTCCTCCACCGCGTCACTGAAGTCCAGGTCGAACTCCAGGCTGCCACCACTGCGAGGCTTCGCGGCGGCGGGAGGAGGCGGCGGCGCGACGGGGCGCGGGGGCGGCGCGGCCGGGGCCTCCTCCACCGCGTCGCTCAGGTCCAGGTCGAACTCGAGCGCACCTCCGGCGGGCTTCGCGGCGGCGGGAGGCGGAGCGCTGGGACGAGGAGGCGGAGGCGGAGAGACCGGGGCCTCTTCCACCGCATCGCTCAGGTCCAGGTCGAACTCGAACGCGCCCCCCGCGGGCTTCGCTGCGGCGGCGGGACGAGCCGGAGGCGGCGCGCTGGCACGAAGAGGCGGCGGCGCGACGGGGGCCTCCTCCATCGCGTCGCTCAGGTCCATGTCGAACTCGAACGCACCTCCCGCGGGCTTCGCGGCGGCGGGCGGAGGCGGCGCACTGGGGCGCGGAGGCGGCGGCGCGGGCGTCTCCTCCATCGCATCACTGAAATCGAGGTCGAACTCGAACGCGCCACCCGCGGGCTTCGCGGCGGCGGGCGGAGGCGGCGCACTGGGGCGCGGAGGCGGCGGCGCGGGCGTCTCCTCCACCACGTCACTGAAGTCGAACTCGAACGCGCCACCCGCGGGCTTCGCGGTGGCGGTGGGACGCGCGGGCGTCTCTTCCACCGCGTCACTGAAGTCCAGGTCGAACTCGGGTGCGCCCCCCTTGGGCTTCGCGGCGGAAGGCGCCGGAGCCCCGGTGGCCTCGGACATGTCGAGGTCGAACTCCATCGGGCCACTGGAGCGCGCCGACGAGGACGACTCGTCCTCCACGGAGAGACCGACCTCGATGGGCGCCTCATCGAGCATCTCGCCCTGCGCGAGCGGCGCCTCGTCGAGCGACAGCTCGAACCCGGGCAGCGGCTCGTCCATCAGCGGCGCGGCGGGCGGGGGCGGCGTGCTCGCGATGAGCTCCTCGAGCGGGATGTCCACGTCATCGGCGGGCGCGGCAGGCGGCGGGGAGAAGTCGAAGGGCTCGTCGAGCCCCGGAGCCGCCGGCGCGTCCAGGTCATCGAACAGCGAGTCCAGCGCGGGCCCACGAGGCGCCGCGGCGGGCTTCGCCACGGGCGCGGGTGCGGGCCGGGCCTGCACGGGCGCGACAGCCGGCGCGATGGAGGGGGCCAGCGGCGCGACGGACGGGGCGATGGCGGGCAGCGGCGAGACGACGGCCGCGGGGGCCTCCGGCTTGCGCTGCAGGAGCATCATGTCCACCAGCGCGCGGCTGGCCGGGTCCAGCTCGTGGAACTGGAGCCCCATGCCGGGAGGCCCCGCGGGGTCTCCCACTTCACGGACCCAGCGCACGTCGGCGGTGCCGCGCAGCACGCGCACGCCTCCGGCGATCTGCACCTCGAACTTGACGGGTGTCCCCACGGGCTGCGGGGTGCGCGAGCGGATGAACATCCCGCCCGGGCTCAGGTTGGTGGCGAACTCCTCCGCGAAGCTCCCCACGCTTTCATGCTTGAGCTTCACCAACAGACCGACTGCCTTCCGGTCCGTGGTGCGCCTGCCTTGATCCATAACGCACCACCATCGCGGTACACCGCCCCCTTCTCAAGAGGGTTTTGGGGCCTCGGTTGGTTGGCAGGCCGAGGAACCAGGACAGGTGGGCCTGCGGCCTACCTGCACCTTCCTGTAATGTCGTGCGCCGCGAGGAGGCGTCCATGAGCACCATCCCTCTCACCGTCGCGGTGGCGCCGCGCACCGGCTGGCTGGTCGACCGACGCCACGACTTGATTTCCACGGTGGGCGGCGCCTGCGCGAGCCTCATCCTTGTCGGACTTCATGCCGGGGCGGGGGTGAGCAGCCTGGCGTTGTGGTGGGCGTGGGTGTTGGTGCTGGATGGGCCGCACCTGTTCGCGACGGTGTCGCGCACGTACCTGGACGCGCGCGAGTGGAAGACGCGCAGGCGGCTGCTGTTGGGGAGCCTGGGCTGGTTCGCGCTGGGGCCGGTGTGCTTCGGGGTGTCGTTGCTCGTCGGCAGCAAGCTGCCGTTCGTGTTGTTCCTCACCTTCGCCGCGCTGTGGGCGTACTGGCACGTGGTGCGGCAGCACTACGGGCTGATGCGGTTGTACCAGCGCAAGTCGGGGGAGACGTCGCGGGTGGACCAGCGGCTGGACAGCGTGACGCTCTACGTGGGGCTCGTCGCGCCGTTCGTGGCGTTCGCGGTGACGCATCCGGGGGCGCGCAAGCAATTGGGGCTGACGGGGACACCGAGCTGGGAGCCGGTGGTCGCCGCGGCGTGCTTCACGCTGGTGGCGGCGGTGGTGCTCTTGAGCGCGGGGCGTCAGGTGTGGCGCTGGCGGACGGGGCAGCCGGTGAACGGGCCCAAGCTGTTGATGATGGGGGCGGCGGTGGGGCTGTCGGCGGTGGTGTTCTGGCCGTCGGTGTCCGCGCGGATGGACTTCATCATGTTCGCGGTGGCGGTGACGGCGTTCCACAACGTGCAGTACCACGGCATCGTCTGGTTCTATCACCGCAATCGCTATCACTCGGCGGGGGTGGACCCGGCGTCCTTCGGCTGGGCGCCGAAGGTGAGCCAGCGGTTCATCTTCTATGCGGTGTGCGGCATTGCCTTCACCTTGGCGTACCGGGGCCTGGGGTGTGGCTTCGGCGCGCATCCGGGCTGCGGCGTGTTCGACGCGAAGCTCGCGCTGGGCACGGGGCTGACGCTGCGGGACTTCATGGCCGGCTTCATCTGGGGCTTCGCCCTGCACCACTACTACCTGGACCAGCGCATCTGGAGGGTGAGCAAGGATGCGGGGCTGAACCAGGACCTGAAGCTGGACGGCGCCCTTTCCGCTGCCGCACGAAGTCCCCGGCCTCCGGTGCCGCCGGGTTGAAACCCTGTCGTGGCACCCTGGCTTCCGACCTCCCCACGGGCAGTCCCGACGCCCGGATCTACCCGCCGCCCGGCGACCACACTCCCGCACCGGGAGACACATGTAATCCAGCAACCAAAGCAAGCCAACTGATGGTGCGTTCCACGGAATGTCAGACGGCGGGAGCAGGATGCGCCCCGGCTCACGCCTCACCCACCTGGAATCCCATCGACAATGCAGACACTTCCTCAGTCCCCCCGACTGGCGAGCGTGTTGCTCGCCTCCCTCGTCGTCACGCTGTTCGCCTGCGGCCGCGAAGATGACGCCGGCCTCGCTCCGGTGAAGGACCCGTGGCAGTCCCCCGGGATGGAGCTGGAGCCCGGCTGTGGAGAGGCCGACGCCGGCCCCGCCACCGACGCCGGCCCCTCCGAGCCCGACGCCGGACCTCCTGAACCCGACGCCGGTTCCGCCCTCTGTGGCGACGCCATCAAGCACCCCTCCGAGGAGTGCGACGACGGCAACTACAACCTGGGCGATGGCTGCACGCCCCTGTGCAAGCGCGAGCCCCGCTGCCTCAACGGCAGCTGCGAGGCCCGCTGCGGCGACGGCCGGCTCGAGCCCAACTCCTCCGAGGCCTGTGACGACGGCAACACCGTGGCCCACGACGGGTGCTCGCCGACGTGCCAGCTCGAGCCGGGCTTCCTCTGCCAGGTCCTCGAGGCGCCGCCCCCTTCCGCGCTGGAGCTTCCCATCGTCTACCGTGACTTCCGCGGCTACGACCTGCCCGCCACGGGCGGCCTGCCGCGCGGCCACATCGACTTCCAGAACAAGAACGGCAGTGAGCGGGGCATCGTGGCCTCCACCCTGGGCCCCGACAACAAGCCCGTCTACGCGAAGGTCGGGGTGAGCTCGCTGACGACGCATGGCCAGTACGCGTTCGACCAGTGGTTCCGTGACGTGCCCAACGTCAACCTGCCGCTCGTCGGCAACCTGCAGCTCACGCGGACGCCTGACAACGAGTACCTCTACGACAACGCGTTCTTCTTCCCGCTCGACAACGCGGGGTGGGTCGCGGCGGGCCAGGAGCCCCTGCGCAACGACTACGGCGCCCCCGCGCGGCCGCGCAACTTCAGCTTCACCAGCGAGACGCGCCACTGGTTCCAGTACAACGGCACCGAGGTCATCCGCTTCCGGGGAGATGACGACGTCTGGGTGTTCGTCAACGGCCGGCTCGCGCTGGACCTGGGCGGCATCCATGGCCCCGAGACGGGCAGCGTCAGCCTGGCCGCGCTCGCCACCCCGCTGGGCCTCACGCCAGGCGGCGTCTACCAGCTCGCCGTGTTCCAGGCGGAGCGTCACACCACCGGCTCCTCCTACCGGCTGGGCCTCCAGAACTTCCACCACCCCCGCCAGTACACCGCGTGCATCCCCCACCCCCAGCTCCTGTGCGGCAACGGCACGGTGGACCCGGGCGAGCAGTGCGACGACGGCGTCAACGACGGCGGCTATGGCCAGTGCGCCGCGGGCTGCATCTTCGGGCCTCGCTGCGGGGACGGCGTCGTGCAGCTCTCCTCGGGGGAGCAGTGCGACGACGGCAACCTGAACAGCCAGGACGGCTGCAGCGCGTACTGCCAGCTCGAGCTGTTCTGAGTCCCGACGACGCCGCTTCCGAGGCACTCATTCCTCGGAAGCGGTGGCGTGAAGTGCCTCAGCGCACCCAGGACACGTTGGTGACGGTGAACTTCGAGCCGTCCGTCTTCTCGACGTTGGTGTAGGGCAGGTACACGCGCGACGAGAAGGTGTTCGCGGCGGTGTCGATTTCGATGAGCCGCGTCGGGTTCGAGGACCCGTCGTGGTAGGTGGTCAGCATCTGGTGGATGGTGTTGCCCTGCGTGCCCGTCACCGCGCGGTAGGCGTGCGTGCCCACGTGCCCGGAGAAGATGAACCGCACGTTGGGGTACAGCTTGAGCGCGTTGTCGAACACGTACTGGGGGCTGTTGTTGCCGTAGCCGCCGTTGCCCTGCTCGATGCCGCCGCCGCTGTTCTGGTGGGAGTGCGTCAGCACGATGACGTTGTGGTTCGGGTGCTGCGCGAGCACGTTCCGGGCCCACGTCACCGCGTCCGTGCGCGCCCACAGCTCCAGGCTGAGCACCAGCCAGTTCAGCCCGCCCGCCGAGAAGGTGTGGAAGGAATTGTCGCTCTTGCCCGCCTCGAACACGCCGCCCAGCCGGGTGAAGCGCGACGGCGGGAAGTAGGTGTTGAACGTGGTGGTGTTGCGCAGGTTGGCGTTCACGTTGCCGGGGCACGCGCTGCCGCCCGGGCAGGTGGCCGCGGTGTCGTGGTTGCCGATGGCGATGGCGTAGGGAATCCCCGCCGCGTCCAGCTTCTGGAAGGCGTTGCCCGCGCGGACGTACTGGATGTGGTCCGGCGTGTCCCAGTTGGCCATGTCGCCCGTGTGGCCCACGAAGCGGATGTCCAGCGCGGCCTTGTTGTCCGCGAGCCACTGCATGCGGTGGTCGATGAGCGTGGAGCTGGAGACGACCTCGTTCTGGGTGTCCGGGACGATGACCAGCGTGAACTTCGTGTCCACCGGCTGCGGCGTCGCGGGGGCCACGTGGAAGCGGATGCCCTGGTCCACCCAGCCCGCCGCGCTGAGCGCCGCGCGCTCCTGGGCGGTGATGGCGAAGCGGTGCTTCCTCAGCGTGTCGTTCGCGTAGCGGTAGACGGGCACCAGGCACGGCGAGGCCGTCGCCGACGCGAAGAAGCCCACGCCCTCGTCGGTGGTGAAGCCGCCCTGCGTCACCAACTGCTGCTTCTCCGCCGCGTCGATGGTCCAGAAGTGCTCGGTCCGACTCGGGCTGTAGATGCGATACACGGGAGACAGCCCCGTCCCCGTGATTCCCGAGGCCCGGAACGCCACGCCCCGGTCCTCCGTGTAGCCGTACGTCGTTCCCGCGTTCGTCGCCTCATTGGCGTTCAGCGTGTAGAGGCTGTCGCCATTGCTCGGCCGGATGCGGTGATACACGGGCGAACCCAGCGCGGCGCAGTCGAGCGCCGCCTCGCTGGACGCTGTCTCGGCGGGCTCCACGGGCGCGCCACCACCACACGCCCACAGCCCCGCCACCAGCGCCAAGGACCCCACGACTCTCCATGAACCCATGATGTCTCCTCTCGAAGGAACACGACTCGCTGCTCCTCGAAAGCCTCTTCGACCCGATTGACCCAGGCAACGACTTGATTCCTGGTCAATCCAAACATCGATGGCAAACAGGCCAAAACCGGACACGAGACATATATGCAACACGGTTGCATCAACAATCCGCACATGACATAACGCCCGTACCTCGAAGGCGCGTGAGCGCTCCGCCCTTCGCACCTCCCCGGGAACAGTCATGCATCCAAGACCCCTCCATCTGGCATTCCTGGCCGTCACGGCCGTCCTCATGGTGAGCTGCGGCTCCTCGGACGAGCCCGGGCCCGACGAGACCGCTGAGTGCAGCGGCCACGGCCACCTGCACGGCGACCACTGTCACTGCGACGAGGGCTACGTCGCGGACGGCCTCACGTGTGTCGTCGCCGGGGAGCCCGTCATCGAGTGCGGAGGCCACGGCCATCTGCACGGCGACCACTGCCACTGCGACGAAGGTTACACCGAGCAGAACGGCACCTGCGTCGTCGCCCCCGAGCCGGGCCTCGACTGCGGCGAGCACGGCCATGCACACGGGGACCACTGCCACTGTGACGAAGGCTACGTCGAGCAGGAGGGCACGTGTGTCGCGGCCCCCGTGACGGGGCCGGACTGTGGCGAGCACGGCCACGCGCACGGCGACCACTGCCACTGCGACGAAGGCTACGAGGAGAAGGAAGGCACCTGCGTGCCCCAGACGGAGCCAGTGCTCGACTGCGGCGAGCACGGCCACAGCCACGGTGACCACTGCCACTGCGACGCGGGCTACGTGGAGGTGAACGGCACCTGTGTCCCCGAGCAGCCGAACCCCGTGCTGCCCACGTACACCATCGTCCCCATCATGTACCCCTCGGGCAGCGGCAGCTTCGCGCTGGAGCTGAACGACGCGGGGCAGGTGGTGGGCAACGTGCGCTCGACGGTCATCACCGGCACGCCGCCGCCGCTCATCGCCTACCGCTGGAGCGAGGAGAGCATCACCGAGCTCGGCATCCTCCCGGGCAGCAACAACTTCAGCCGTGCGTACGGCCTCAACGCGAGCGGCGTGGTGGTGGGCGAGAGCGACAACAACACGCCCCGCGCCTTCCGCTGGGAGAACGGCGTGATGACCGACCTGGGCACGCTCGGCGGCGCGTCCGCGGTGGCGACCGGCATCAACGACAGCGGCGTCATCGTCGGCGGCGCGTCCAACGGCACCACCAGCCGCGCGTTCCGCTGGGTGGACGGGACGATGACGGAGCTGGGCTCGCTGGATGGCCAGGGCAACACGCTGGCCCGCGCGTGGGACATCAACAACGCGGGTGACGTGGTGGGGTCCTCGAAGAACGCGCAGGGCGTCACGCGCGCCACGCTCTGGACGGCCCAGGGCCAGCTGGTCAACGTCGGCGCGCTGGACGTGAGCCTCGCGAGCCAGGCCTACGCGGTGAACGAGTCTCGGCAGGTGGTGGGCTCCGCCGTCATCGGCGCCACGTCGGGCGGCTCGCCCATCTACAACGCCTTCACCTGGAGCGACGGCACCGTCCGGAGCCTGGGCACCCTGTCGAGCCAGCCCACCGCCATCCACAGCGAGGCGAAGGCCATCAACGCGTCGGGCTGGATTGTCGGCTACGTGGGCCAGTACCATGGCAACGCGTCGCTGGGCACCGCCGCCGCCGTGCTCTGGGTCGACGAGCGCATCCACGACCTCAACACGCTGATTCCCGCGGACAGCGGCTGGACGCTCCTGTCCGCCGAGGGCATCAACACCCGCGGCGACATCGTCGGCTTCGGCCGCTTCAACGGCACCAGCACCGCCTTCAAGCTCGTGCGCCAGTAGCCCCGACACAACACCGCGCCCCGTCCGACGACACACGCCGGGCGGGGCGCATGCGCGTCAGAGTTCCTCGGCCACCGGGGCGATGCGCGCGAGCACACCCGGCCAGCCGGGCTTCATCCCCTCGAAGGCGCGCCGTCCCATCGGCGAGTCCAGGTCGAAGCCCTCGTGCGTCAGCTCCAGCCGCGTCCCCGTGCCCTCCGACACCAGCGTCCAGGTGATGGTGGTGTTCAGCGCGAACTGGATGCGGAACAGCCGCTCGGGCTCCACGGCGAGCACCTCGCAGCGCTGCTTGCCCCACTGTCCCATGTCCATCTCGAAGCGGTGGCCCACCTCGGCGCGGATGTCTCCCGGGGCCCACCAGCGCGCCACGAGCGCGGGCTCGGTGAGCGCGCGCCACACCTTCGCCGGTGGCTGCGAATAGACATGGCTGACCCGAATCACTCCGGCGTCCTTCATGAAGCGTCCTCCTCGTCGAGAAGCTGTTCCAGGTCGCCGAGCCGCTGCTTCCAGTAGCGCTCGAACGTCTCCAGCCAGCCGCCGACCTCGGACAGCGGACGCGGGTCCAGGTGGTAGAAGCGCTCGCGCCCCCGAGGCTCCTCACGCACGAGGCTCGCCTTGCGCAAGACCTGAAGGTGCTCCGAGACCGCCGGCCGCCCCACGTCGAAGTGACTCGCCAGGTCCCCCACCTTGCGAGGCCCCTTGCGCAGCTGCACCAGAATCTCGCGCCTCACCGGATTGGCGAGCGCGGAGAAGACATCGACCTTCTGCATGCTCGAAGCAATACGTCGGAAACTTCCGACGCGTCAACTTCTTCCGACACATCGCCCTCGCAGGCCCGACGTGCGTCGGCTCAGGTCACCAGGGCGCGATTCGCCACAGGAGCGCCTCCTGGTTCCACGTCTCCCCTTCACCCTCGCGCAGCCAGCCCGAGGCGACCAGCCCCTGTCCCGGCATCGCCGCGAGCCCCGTCACCGCGAGCGTGCACTGGCCGCTCGGACACTCGCGCGCCCGCAGCACGCGCCGCGCCTGGTCCGAGCCGTCCATGGGATAGCGCGTGAGCACGTCGCCACAGGCCACGGAGACGGCGCCCGTCTCGTCCACCGCCGCGGCCACGCCCTCCTGGGCCTCCTCGCCGCACTCGGGCTGCTTCAGCCAGCGAACCTCGCCCTCCGCGCCCACGGCGAGCACGAACGGCCCCTGCGTCCCCAGCGACGTGCCGCCCCACACGAGCAGCCCCGCGAAGTCGCCCGCCACCGAGACGCCGCCCTGCGGCCCCACCGCCACCGCCGTCACCCGGCCCTTGGCCCCTGGCAGCTCTCGACCCCACACCAGCTTCCCCGCCTCATCGAACTCCAGCACCACGAAGCCGCGACGGCCCTTCGCGCCGAAGGACTCGCCGTCCACCTCCAGCGTGTCCTCGAGCTGCCCGGCGAGCACCACGCGCCCCGACGGCGCCAGCGCCACCGCGTGCAGCGCCGTCTCCTCGCCCGTCCCGGTGAAGCGCCGCGTCCAGCGCACCGAGCCGTCCGCCGCGTAGTGCGTCAGCACCGGGTCCTTCAGCGCCCCCACCCACTCCTCACCCGCCACCACCACGCCGCCGTCCGCGTCCGCCACCACCGACTGGGCCTTCTGCCCCACGCGCTGCTGCCACGTCGGCTCGCCGTCCTCGGAGAAGCGCACCAGGAAGCCGTCCTGCGCCGGGCCCAGCCCGAAGTTCGCCGGGTACAGGAACGCGTTGCCCGTGAGGAACACCGCGCCGTCCGGCCCCGGTGACGCCGCCACGCGCAAATCCGACAGGCGCTCGCGGGGGAACTCCCGCGTCCAGCGCGGCGTCCCATCCGCCGCGTACCGCCCCAGCACCACCCCCAGCCGCTCCCCGGCCACCGGCTCGCGGTCCGCGTCCTGCCGGGGCGTCTGCGACACCACCAGCACCACGTCCCCGTCGCGCCCCACGGCGACGCCGGTCCCCGAGTCGTCCTGGGGCCCGCCCACCCGGGCCTCCCAGGGCACCTGCGCACCCTCGCCCTCGGAGGGCGGCCGGGTGCCCGACTTCGGCGGCGTGCCCGAGCCCGAGTTGTCCCCGTCCGTGCCCGGCGCGGCCTCCTCCCCGGGGGGCTCCGGGCTGCCCGGCTCCGAGCCACACGCCAGCCCCACGCCCCACAGGAGGGCCAGCGGCGCGAGCCACCTCCAGCCCTGGAACCAACGCCCCGCTCGCTCTGACCGCATGCGTGCTCCCCGAGCCGCCGCCGTCCTTCGCGAGCCGGCTCTCCGGAGACGGTAAGCAGCGTGTCCGGGACGTGGCATTCCCCCTGCCCCTCGGGGGGAGACACCCGCCCGGGGGGCGTGCAGGCGACTGGGGGCCTCGGGGCCCCGTCCCCCGAGTGTGTGACAGCGGAATAGGCCCCCACTCCAACGGTTGCCACCGCACGACTCGGCCGCTCGGAAGGAGGAAACCGTTGGTCCGGGCGCCGCCCGCGAATTAAGAGACTCCTTCCATGGAAAGCGCCGCCCCCGCCCCACGTCCCGTGCCCGATGCCTCGAGCGACGACCTCCGCGCAGTCGAGGAGCTTGCCCAGGCCCGTAACGCCATCGTCGCTCAAATCGAGAAGCGCGTCGTCGGGCAGCGCGAGGTGGTGGAGCACCTGCTCATCTCGCTCTTCAGCCGGGGCCACTGCCTGTTCGTCGGCGTGCCGGGCCTGGCCAAGACGCTGCTCATCTCCACGCTGGCGGACGTGCTGAACCTGTCCTTCAACCGCATCCAGTTCACCCCGGACCTGATGCCCTCGGACATCACCGGCACGGACATCCTGGAGGAGGACCGCACCACCGGCCGGCGCAACTTCCGCTTCGTGCAGGGCCCCCTGTTCGCCAACATCATCCTGGCCGACGAGGTGAACCGCACGCCGCCCAAGACGCAGGCCGCGCTGCTGCAGGCCATGCAGGAGTACCGCATCACCGCCGGCGGCCGCACGTATCCGCTGGCCCCGCCCTTCCTCGTCTTCGCCACGCAGAACCCCATCGAGCAGGAGGGCACCTACCCCCTGCCCGAGGCGCAGCTGGATCGGTTCATGTTCCTGGTGGACGTGGGCTACCCCACCGCCGAGGAGGAGATTCAAATCGTCAAGAGCACCACCGGCGGCGAGCAGCCGACGCTCGAGAAGATTCTGTCGCCCGAGCGCATCGTCGCGCTCCAGGACCTGGTGCGGCGCGTGCCGGTGCCGGACCACGTGGTGCGCTTCGCGGTGGAGCTGGTGCGCAACACCCGGCCCAAGGAGGCGGGGGTTCCGGACTTCGTGGCGAAGAACGTGTCGTGGGGCGCGGGTCCTCGCGCCAGCCAGTACCTGGTGCTCGCGGCCAAGGCGCGCGCGATTCTCCACGGGCGCTTCGTGGCGACGGTGGAGGACGTGCGCGCGCTGGCGCGGCCGGTGCTGCGCCACCGCGTGCTGCCCAACTTCACCGCGGAGAGCGAGGGAATCACGTCCGTGAAGCTCGTGGACCAGCTCCTCACGGTGGTGAAGGGCTAGCGCCGCGTGCTGCTCGATGCCCAGACGCTGGCCCGCCTCAAGGGCGTGAAGCTGCGTGCCCGCGCGGTGATGGAGGGGGTGCTGTCCGGCCTCCACAAGAGCCCCCATCAGGGGCAGAGCGTGGAGTTCGCCGAGCACAAGGAGTACGCGCCCGGCGACGAGCTGCGCCACCTGGACTGGAAGGCGTACGGCAAGTTCGACAAGTACTACGTCAAGCGCTTCGAGCACGAGACGAACCTGCGCGCGGTGATGGTGGTGGATGCGTCCGCCTCCATGGGCTACCAGAGCGGCGCCTTGTCCAAGCTGGAGGTAGCGACGACGCTGGCGGGCGCGCTGTCGTACCTGCTGGTGCGTCAGCAGGACGCGGCGGGCCTGGCGCTGCTCACGGGTGGCAAGTGGAAGGACGTGCCCCCGCGAGCGTCCGCGGGCCACCTGAACGTGCTGCTCGACACGCTGGATGCGACGGCGGCCGGCGGCACCACGGACCTGGGCAGCGCGGCGGACCACCTGGCGGAGGTGCTGCCCCGGCGCTCCACCGTCATCGTCCTGTCGGATTTGCTCGACGAGAAGCAGGACGCGCTCAAGCGGGTGCTGGCGCTCAGGCAGCGCAAGAACGACGTGTCGCTGTTCCACGTCGTGGACCCGGCGGAGCTGACGTTCCCCTTCGATGACCCCACGCTCTTCATGGACATGGAGGGCGAGGGCCGCATCGAGGTGAACCCGCGTGAAATCAAGGAGAGCTACCTGGAGGAGTTCCACGCCTTCCTGGCGAACGTGAAGGCGTCGTGCGCGGAGGCGGACGTGGACTACGAGCTGGTGCGCACGGACGAGAAGCTGGACGACGTGCTGCTGCGGTACCTGGCGCGGCGCGGGAGGCGCGGGTGACGTTCGGCAATCCGTGGATGCTGCTGGGCGCGCTGGGCGCCCTCATCCCCCTGCTGGTGCACCTGTTCGACCGGCGAAGGCCGCGTCCCCATCCGTTCGGTCCGCTGGCCTTCGTGTTGAGAAGCCAGAAGCGCACCGCCAGCCGCCTCAAGTTGAAGCGCCTGCTCCTGTACGTGCTGCGCACGCTCATCCTGCTGGCCATCCCCATCGCGCTCGCCAGGCCGGAGCTGACGCGCGACGCGCAGGCCGCGCAGGTGGTGAAGGGCCCGGCCGCGACGGCCATCATCCTGGACGCGTCCCTGTCCATGCGCTGGTCGGACGGCACGTCGCTCTTCGAGCGGGGCCGGGACGAGGCGCGCGACGCGCTGAGGGACCTGCTGCCCGAGGAGCCCGCCACGGTGGTGGTGTGCACGGGCTCGCCCGCGGCGCCGCCGCCTCCGGGGTTCGACCGGGGTCGGCTGCGCGCGCTCGTGGACGAGGCGAAGCCGACGTACGGCGGCGCGGACCTGTCGCGCTGCATGGACCTGGCGGCGCGCTCGTTGGAGGAGAACCCGATGCCGGCCAAGCGGCTGGTGGTGGTCTCCGACATGGCGGCCACGGCGTTCCGGCTGGAGGCCCCGCCGCCCACGGTGAAGGGGCCCACGGGCGCGCCGGTGAAGCCGGAGGTGGTGCTGCGCGACGTGGCCGAGGGCAAGGAGACGCTCGCCAACCACGCCATCGTCGACCTCAAGGTGGAGCCCGCGCTGCAGGCCGGCCCGCGCGCGTTCCAGTTCACCTTCACGGTGCGCAACTTCGGGACGGAGGCAGTCAAGGATTTGGAGGCCGCGGTGCGCACGGGCGAGACGACGCTGGCCAAGGGCTTCGTCGACGTGCCCGCCGGTGGCACCACGCAGAAGGCGCTCACGGTGCGCTTCCCGCAGGGCGGCACGGTGGTGGGCCAGGTGACGCTCGCGCCGGACGCGCTGGCGGAGGATGACCGACGGGCGTTCGTGCTGCCGGTGCCCCGCGCGCTCAAGGCGCTGGTGGTGAACGGCGCGCCGCACGCGACGCGCTACCGGGACGAGGCCTTCTTCGTGGACGCGGCGCTGACGGCGCCGGGCTCTCCGGTGGAGGTGGCCGTGCGCGACGCGGAGGTGGGGCTGCGCGAGGACTTCTCCACGTACGACCTGGTGCTGCTGCTCAACGTGGCGGCGCCGAACGCGGAGGAGGCGGCGCGGCTGTCCACCTTCGTGGAGAACGGCGGCGGCCTGTTCGTCAGCATGGGCGACCGGGTGAACACGGAGGACTACAACCAGAAGCTGGGCGCGGTGCTGCCCCGGCCGCTGCGCGTGCTGCGCACCAGCGCGGAGCGCGACACGGACCCGGAGGCGGAGACGAAGGCGGCGCGGCTGGCGCAGGTGAACCAGGAGCACGTGCTCTTCTCGCCCTTCACCGGGCGCGCCGAGGAGGGCCTCGTGGGCGCGCGCTTCTACCGCTACATGCTGCTGGAGGCGGACAACCCCACGTCTCCTGGTGCGAGCCAGGTGCTGGCCACGTACGAGGACGGAGCTCCCGCGGTCGCGGTGATGCGCAAGGGCAAGGGCCGCGTGGCGCTGTTCACCAGCACGGTGGACCGCGACTGGAGCGACTTCGCCATCCGCACCAGCTTCCTGCCGCTGATGCAGCGCTTCGCGGCGTACCTCACCGGCTCGCTGGAGGAGCGCGAGGAGGTGCGCGTTCGCGTGGGTGAGCTGGCGAGCTTGCGTCCGGAGGGCTCGCAGAAGGTGACGGCGGTGAAGGCGCCGGACGGCTCGGAGCTGCCGCTGAAGGAGCAGACGGAGGGCTCCGTCGTGGCGGGGCCGGTGCTGGAGCCGGGGGCGTACTCGGTGCTGGGCGCGGAGGGGAAGATGGTGCCCGCGCTGTCCTTCGCGGCGACGCTGGACCCGGCCGAGAGCGACTTGACGCGCGTGCCGCAGGAGACGCTCACCGCGTACTTCGGCGAGGAGACGGTGAAGGCGTCCAGCGGCGACGAGGACCGACCTTCGGTGCCGCTGTGGACGTGGCTCATCCTGGCCGCGTGCGTGGCGTTCTTCTTCGAGGGCACGCTGCTGCGCAAATAGACTTCGGGGCCATGATGCCCGGCCCCGACGTCGTCATCGCCTGTCCTCACTGTGGAGCGCCGCACCTGCTCCGCTCACTCGCCACCGGCAACACGCTGGGCATCGCGGGCTGGACGGATGGCTGGTGCGAGGAGCCGCCGATGGCGCTGCGCCCCCCGGTCTTCTCCCGCTGTGCTTCGTGTCACGCGCTGTTCCGGGCCGCCGGGTCACGTCGACTGGGAGAGCTCACGGAGCGCACCGTGCCTCACGAGGAGCCCGTCACCCGCGTCACGCTCGCCCACGCGGGCGGGCGCCGCGCCGAGGCGATGCACCTCTTGAGTCGTGAGCTGGGCAAGTCTCCGACCGAGGCCCGGCGGATGCTCGACAAGCTCCCAGCGCCGCTGGGGGCGTGGGCTGAGGACGTGGCGGGACGACTGGCCAGGCGCCTGGTGGAGCTGGGCGCGCGCGTCTCGCTGGAGTCCACGACAGCGCAGTCGACGCGCTCGTTGCTCCCGCGCGAGTGGAAGGAGGCGCCCAGGTTGGAGCACCCGTCCGAGGCGGAGCTCCAGTTCGTCCTGCGGGAGAACCTGCTGCGGCCCCCCGCGTGGGAGTGGGAGGCGCGCCAGCACCTGTGGTGGATGAGCAACGCGCCCCATCACCAGGGCGCATCCTGGCGCAGCCCGTGGAGGCGCACGCGGGCGGTGCTCAGCAACCTGCATGTACTGGCCCACCTCGTGACCTCGGACTCGGACGAGAATCGACTGCTGCGGGTGGAGGCCTTTCG
The DNA here is from genome assembly GCF_020037055.1 of Myxococcus sp. AS-1-15. Lineage (NCBI taxonomy): Bacteria > Pseudomonadati > Myxococcota > Myxococcia > Myxococcales > Myxococcaceae > Myxococcus > Myxococcus sp. AS-1-15. The sequence goes on from NZ_JAIQDF010000003.1 coordinate 427,294, forward strand.
CGAGCTGGAGAAGCGGGACGAGGCCCTCGCGCTCCTGGACTCGGCGCCCTTCCCCGCGTACCTGGTGTACATCGCGGACTTCCTGCGGGGACAGCTGCGCGAGTTCGACTTCGAGGTGCGCAGGCTCCCGCCGCCTCCGGCTTGAGCGCCGTTACTTCACGCGCTCAATCTTGTGCTTGCGGCCCTTGATGCGGCCCTCGCTCAAGCGCTGGAAGGCGATGCGGGACACGCGCCGGGCGACGGCGACGTAGGCGATGTGGTCCTGGATCTCGATCTTGCCCACGTCCGTCGCGGCGAACCCGCCCGCCTCGCCCGTCAGCGCGCCGAGGATGTCGCCCGGCCGCATCTTGTCCTTGCGACCGGCAGAGATGTAGAGCGTCTCCCACTCGGAGCCGAGCGCGCCGGGCTTCATGAAGGTCTCCTCCAGCGCGGCCTGGTCGCCCGTCTCCAGCTTCACGCCGAGGGCCTGTTCGATCTCCTCCACCTTGCGCTCGTCGCGCGGCGTCACCAGCGCGATGGCGAGGCCCGTGCGGCCCGCGCGTCCGGTGCGGCCGATGCGGTGCACGTACGGCTCGGGCTGGAAGGGCATGTCGAAGTTGACGACGGCGTCGAGCGCCTCCACGTCGATGCCTCGCCCCGCCACGTCCGTGGCCACCAGCACGCGCGTGCTGAGGTTGCGGAACTTCGCCATGACGCGGTCTCTCTCGAACTGCTCCAGGTCGCCCTGCAGCCCGTCCACGCTGACGCCCGCGTCGGAGAGCGACTTCGTCAGCTCCACCACCGTCGCCTTGTGGTTGCAGAAGACGATGGCGGACGCCGGCATGTGGCGGTGGAGGACCTTGAGCAGCATCGCCGGCTTGTCCTCCGGCGCGGAGTTGTAGCGAAGCTGGCGGATGGGCGGCGCGGCCTCGGTGTCCTCCACCGTCACGCGCACCGGCTCCTTCTGGAACGCGCGGCTCAGGGCCGCGATGTCCGGCGGGAAGGTCGCGGAGAAGAGCACCGTCTGCCGGCGCGACGGCATGGCGCCGAGGATGCGCTCCATGTCCTCGCGGAAGCCCATGTCGAGCATCCGGTCCGCCTCGTCCAGCACCACCGTGGCCACCCCACGGGTGTCCAGCGCGTCGCGGTCCAGCACGTCGATGATTCGGCCAGGGGTGCCCACCGCGATGTGAGCGCCCTTCTCCAGCGCCTCCAGCTGCGGGCGGATGGGCTGGCCACCCGCGAGCACCAGCACCTGGAGCCCCGGGAGCCTGCGGCCCAGCTTGCGGATTTCGCCCGCCACCTGCGCGCACAGCTCGCGCGTGGGGCACAGCACCAGCGACTGGACCCGACGGTCCTGGAGCCGCACCTGACGCAAGAGGGGCAGCGCGAAGGCGGCGGTCTTGCCGCTGCCCGTGCGGGCCTGGCCTACCAGGTCCTTGCCCTGGAGCAGCACGGGGATGCTCTGCGCCTGGATGGGCGTGGCGGACTGGAAGCCGAGCTCCCCCAGGACCTGGAGCAGCGGAGGAGACAGCGCGAGCGTGGCGAAATCCATCAGGGCCTCGATTGAACGGAGGCGCGGAAGGTGCCTCGGAGCATCAGCGCGCCCTTGTAGCAGTCGCCCGGGGTGGAACAAGCCCCCCGCGTCAGTGCACCGTGGGACGACGGCGTGGGCGCCGCCTGGCCGGACGCCGCCGTTGCTTCTCCAGGTAGTCCTTCAGGACGACGGCGCTGTTGTGGTCCTCGTCGCGCGCGCTGTACAGCAGCGTCACGTCGCCCTGGCGGGCCGCCTCGAGGAGGGGCGCGAGCGCCTCGTCGTGAGAGGAGAGCTCCCGGGCATAGCGGCGCTGGAACTCCTTCCAGCGCGCCGGCTCATGGCCATACCACTTGCGCAGCTCCGTGCTCGGCGCCACGTCCTTGAGCCAGCCGTCGAGCTCGAGCCGGGTCTTCTTGATGCCCCGGGGCCACAGCCGCTCCACGAGGAAGCGAGCGCCGTCCGAGTCCCCGGGCTCCAGATGGTGATACACGCGCGCGAGCTGAATCATGGCCTGCCTGCCCCCTGGGTCGATGGGCGCCCTCGTCTCACGGGCCCCCCGGGCAACGTGGCGACCCCGCGCGTGGACCGGTAGCGGAAGCCCTGGCGGCTCGCCCAGGGCATGACGTCCCATGTCATGGCCGTGGCCCCGAACGCACGCGCGTCCCCGGAGAACGCGCCAGACACCGGCTCGCGGTGCGGACACCGTGGCACACGAGCCGGGCAAGCCCTGGCTCGTCGCTTGCTCTGCCGTCCGGACAGGCCACGGCTCCACCTTCCGACCCGCACACCTCCGAGACCTTCCCCTTGGCTCCCCACATCCATGTCCGAGACCTTCGAGAAGATTCAGAGCGTGCACAGCCTCTACCAACTCGTCGACGAGGAGTCCGAGCAGGTGCCCCTGGCCTGGGAGATCTACTCGGGAGCGAAGGCGGCCCTGGCGACACCGGACCAACTCGATGAGGGGGAGGCCGATACGCTGACGGATTGGCGTGGGCGCTACCTGAACATCCTCGCCCGGCTGCTGAATGACCGGAGCGTGCGCAGCATCTGCCAGACGATGCGGACGAAGGCGGGCCCGTTCCGGAAGATGCTGACGGTGAACCAGCCCTCGCGGGATATCGACAACGGGCTGGGGCCGAGCCGCCAGCGCACGCGGATGTTCGCCGAGTGGCAGGCGCGCCCCTTCCAGGTGTTCATCCGCGGAGGGCTCTTCTATCGACGTCACTCCAGCGGGAAGCTGTCCCTCTTCGACACGTCCCGCATGGAATCCCATGGCAAGGCGTGCTTCGGCGGATATGTGCTGGACCTGGAGCAGCGGCTGTATGTCTTCAACCACCTCGACAAGGAGGACCGTATCGCCCACTCGACCTTCGTTCGCGGCGCGCCGACACGGTCCGCCGGGGAGATTCGCGTCCTCAACGGCCGGTTGCAGATGCTCACCAACCACAGCGGCCACTATCGCCCCGACAAGAAGTCGCTCCACGACACGCTGGTGTACTTCCAGAGCCAGGGCGTCGTCCTGGCCGGAGCGCTGGTGGCCTTCGTCGTGGACCCCCAGCTCGCGTTGGTGCCGCTGACGCCCGAGCAGCTCCCCTGGGTGTTCCTGTCGGACGTCGGCACGCTCCAGGTCGTCAAGGAGCTCGTCGACGACGAGGTCTCGGGCATCCTGGACCTGCAGGCGAGGGAGCGCCGTCGCGTGGCGTTGCTCAAGCAGCGCAGCTTCGAGCAGAACATCTCCTCGCGGTTCGTCTACAAGGCCTCGGCCTTCGTGAACGCCGTGGCCCAGGAGGACGCGCTGGCCCAACAGGCCCTCGACGACCTCTTCCCCGACAGCTGAGTCGGCGGGCGGCGGGGAGGTGCTGGCCTCGGACGCCTCGGGAGTTGACGAGCAGACGACGCCCGGGGCGGCGCGCCGCATTCCGCTCCCCAAGCCCGCCCCGGGTAGTGCGACACTGCGCGGGTGACCGCCTCCGCCCTGTATCGCGACTGTGCCCGCCTGTTCATGGTGGGCTTTCCTGGAACCCGCGTCGACGCCGACCTGGCGTCGCTGATGGATGACGGCATCTACGGCGCCATCCTGTTCAAGCGCAACGTGGGCACGGCCCAGGAGACGGCGGCGCTGTGCCACGCGCTCAAGGTGCGCGCGGGCCGGCCGTTCATCCTCTCGGTGGACCAGGAGGGGGGTCGCGTGGCCCGGCTGCGCGGCGCGCCGTTCACCACCCTTCCCCCGATGCGGGAGCTGGGCCAGCGCGGGGACGCGGGCGTCGTGGAGCGCGTGGGACGGCTGCTCGCCCACGAGCTGCGCGCGGTGGGCTTCGACTGGGACTTCGCGCCGGTGCTGGACGTGGACACCAACCCGGCCAACCCCGTCATCGGCGACCGGAGCTTCAGCCGGGATGCGGAGGCGGTGGGGCGGCTGGGCGTGGCGCTCGCGCGCGGGCTCGAGGCGGGCGGCGTCGCGTCCTGCGGCAAGCACTTCCCCGGGCACGGCGACACGATGACGGACAGCCACCTGACGCTGCCCCGGCTGCCGCATGATCTGGAGCGGCTGCGGCGCGTGGAGCTGGTGCCCTTCCGGGCCTTCGCGCAGGCGCGGCTGGCGTCGTTGATGACGGCGCATGTCATGTTCGACGCGCTGGACAAGGAGATGCCCGCGACGATGAGCGAGCGCGTGCTGACGGGCGTGCTGCGCCAGGAGCTGGGGTTCGACGGGGTGCTCGTCAGCGACGATTTGGAGATGAAGGCCATCGCGGCGCACTACTCCGTGGAGGAGGCCGCCGTGCGCGGCACGCTCGCGGGGGTGGACCTGTTCCTCGTGTGCCATCAGGTGGACGTGCAGCGGCGCGCCATCGAGGCGGTGGTGAAGGCGGTGGAGTCCGGACGGATTCCGCGCGAGCGCATCACCGAGGCGCATCGCCGGCTGGATGTGCTCGCCGCGCGCTTCGCACACCCGGCGGAGGACCGGCTCGCCACGCTCGGCGGGGCCGAGCATCTGGCGCTCGCCCAGGGGCTCGACAGCGCCTTCGCGGGCAAGGACCCGACCGAGGTCATGCTCGCGTCGCGCTGAGGGCTCGCGGGTGGAGCCCGCTCGGCTCGCCCCCGCGGGCCGTCGCGCCACGCACGTGCCGACGAGGGCGCACGGGGAAGCCCCGTGAGGCCACGTCCAGTTCGTGCGGCCATTTCGCCCAGGGCGCTCGCGGACGAAGCCTTCTTGCGAGGCCACGTCCGAGGGGGCGCTGTCCTTCGGATGAATGCTCACGGGCGGAGTGATGCGACCCTGCTCGCGCAGGGCGGCGACCGGGGGTGGACCCGGCTCCCGGACCCAGGGGGCGCCCGGGCCTGGAGGCAGCGGCTCAGTGTGTGTTGTCGGGAGGTGGAGTCTGGGCGGGCGCTCGCGCCGGAGCGGAGTCCTTCGCCTCCTCGCGGTCCTGCCGGGCCTCCTTCTCCTCCTCACGGCGGATGGCGTCCGGGTCGCCTTGGGCGATTCCGGGCTGCACGCGAGGCGGCACGTTGTTCACGGCGGTGGGCGGAAGATTCTCGCCCACGCGGTCCTGCACCGGGGCGATGTTCGGGCCCGAGCCCCCCGTACCGGGACCGAAGCTGCTCAAGGGCTGGGCCTCGTTGGAGTTGCCCTGGTACCAGGAGCCACCCCAATCCCCGCAGGCGGTGCCCAGCGAGGTGATGACGACCAGGGCCCCAGGCAGGAGCCAACGGCGCGCGGTTCGGTGGTTCATGTGCAATCCCTCCGGCGAGCCATCCGAGGCTCCAGAGGGATGGATACGCATCCCCCCGTCCACGGCGGCGGGGGGATGGGCGAGGGCACGCCGGGCGCCTAGCGGCGCGAGTGGGCGTTGCGGTCCTGCCAGCCGAGCGGGCGGTAGCCCCAGGAGCGGTGGTGGTCCGTGACGGTCCCCGTCATGGCGCCGTCCTCGCCGCCCAGGCCCTGCGCCGTGGGGGAGTAGGTGGCGCTGCCGTAGCGGTCCTGCATCATCTTGCCCGAGTCATCCCAGAGGGACTTGTTCTGCTGACCGTCGAGCTTGGGCGTGCGCGGGTCGATGCTGGAGCCAATCTCCTTGATGGTGCCGTTGTGGCCCCGGTCCGCGGTCATCAACCACGGCGGAGACTTCTCGGGATGCACGTTGCCCTCCATGTCCAGCAGGGCGCTCGGCTGGATGCCACGCTGCGCGAACGCGCCGCCTCGCGGCTCGTCCGGCTGCTTGCCTCCCGTCTCGGGAAGCGCACCACAACCCACGGTCCACAGCGCGCCCATCGTCAGCGCCGCCACCTGGGTCCACCGTCGAAGATTCAGCTCGCGCATGTCCACTCCCTTTGAGGTTCCCGTTCATCGAAGGTGGACACTCGACGGCGTCCACCCACGAAACAGGTACATGGCGGCCCTCGGCCGCCTGCTCAATTAAACCCTCGTGAGCGCGTGCGAACAGTCCTCTTCATGACTTCGTCAGGCGAGGAGGTCCGCGTGACCATCCACGCTTCTTCCTGACAGAAGGTGTATTCGGGCGGATGCGAAGGGTTTGCGAGGGCGGGCCCGGAGCACGCAAGATTTGCGTGGATCGACGAGCCCGCCACTCAGCGAAGCGACTTCACTTCTTCTTCGCGCGAGCTGCCTTCTTCGCGGGAGCGCTCTTCTTCGCAGCCCCCTTCTTCACCGGAGCCGACTTCTTCGCGGCACCCTTCTTGGCGGGCACGGCCTTCTTCGCGGCCGACTTCTTCGCCGGAGCCCCCTTCTTCACGGGCGCGGTCTTCTTCGCCGGAGCCGCCTTCTTCGCGGCACTCTTCTTCACGGGCGCGGCCGACTTCTTCGCCGGAGCCGCCTTCTTCGCGGGCGCGGCCTTCGTCACGGGCGCGGCCTTCGCCGGGCGAGCCTCGGGAGCCTCCACCTGGGCCGTGGCACCCGTCCCCGTGTCACGCGGCGCCTTGCGCTTCGGCGCATCGAACCGCGTCACCGGCACTCGCGCCGGAGCGGGCGCCGGAGCGCTCGCGACCGGAGCCTCGCGCGCGTCCTCGTCACCCGCGCTCGACTCCTCCACGCTCGGGCTCGAGCCCGGCGCCGGTAACTCCCCCGTGGGAAGGCTCGTGGGCTTCGCGCCCAGCGCGGCGAGCACCTCCACCACGTGCCCGGTCACCTTCACCTTCGGCCACACCTGCTTCACCTTGCCATCCGGCCCGATGAGGAATGTCGCGCGGGTGATGCCCAGGAACTTGCGCCCGTACAGCGACTTCTCGCCCCAGACGCCGTACGCCTCCGACATCTGGTGCTCGGTGTCCGCCAGCAGCGGGAAGGGCAGGCTGAACTTGGTCGCGAACTTCCGGTGGCTCGCGGTGCTGTCCGCGGACACGCCGAGCACCACGGCGCCCGCGGCCTCCAGCGTCGAGTGCTCGTCGCGGAAGCTGCACGCCTCCACGGTGCACCCGGGAGTGTCATCCTTCGGATAGAAATAGAGGACGACGTTCTTCCCCGCGAACCGCGAGAGCGTCACGGTGTTGCCGTCCTGGTCCTGCAGTTGGAAGTCGGGAGCCGCGTCACCTGCTTGGGGCATGGGCATGCGCGTTCCATAGCCACAAACAGGGCACGTTCTCAATCTCCCCCACGCGCGCTACTTCGTCGCGGGCGCCTCATGGCCGTGCTCGTGGCCATGCTCCCCCGGCGGGTGGCTGTGCGACTCGATACGCACCAGCTCCTTCTGACACTGCGTCAACGCCGCCTGCAGCGGCTCGCGCGCGGCGTCATCCGCCACGCCCAGCTTCTTCGCCAGCGCCTCGCACGCGGCGCGCTTGGCGTCGGAGTCGTCGGTGCCGGGGCCCGTCGCGCCCGGGGTCGCCAGCGGACGCGGGGGCAGCTTGCCCCGCAGGCCCCGGATGGCCGCCAGCCGCTTGTCGGCTTCCGGACGGGAGCGCGAGTCCTTGGGCACCGCCTCCAGCGCCGCGACGACCTCGTCCCAGGCCGGGTCCGTGGGACGCACGCCCTGGTCCACCAGGGCCTGGTACTTCACGTCGGCCTCGCGCAGCTTCTCGGGGCCGGAGTCACACCCGGTGGAGAACACCAGGCACAGGAGGATTGAGAGCGCGGCGGCAGGCCGCTGGAAGGCAGTCCACATGCTGCGTAGGTACCTCCTGCTGGCCTCTGGAGGGAAGCGCGGCTAGGGTGACGGGCCGTGCCGCCCATCCTCCTCGCCTTCCTGCTCGGTCTGTTCCAGGGCCTGCTCCATGCCGTGGGGCCGGACCATTGCGCCGCCGTGGCGACGCTCGGAACCCTGAACGGCGGCCGGCGCAAGGCGGCCATCATCACCGCCTTCCGCTTCGCGCTGGGGCACGCGGCCATGCTGGGCGGCATCGCCGCGGTGTGCCTGCTGGCCGGCGTGGGCCTGTCGGAGACCTTCGAGCGCTGGGCCGAAATCTTCGGCGGCGCCGTGCTGGTGGCGCTCGCCGTCACCGCCCTGCTCTTCCCCAACAGCCTGGACCACGGCCACCCCCACCTGCCCGGCCACGCGAAGGAGCCCCACCAGCACGTGCACACCGTCAGCACCGCCGCCGGCGCGCTGATGGCCGTCAGCGGCGTGCGCTCGCTGCTGCTCGCCCTGCCCCCGCTGCTCGTCGGCGGCAGCATGAGCCTGGCCGCGTGGACCTACCTGCCCGGCTTCGCCCTGGGCATCCTCATCGGCATGGGCGCGGTGGGCCTGCTCTTCGCCGAGGGCCTCACCCGCCTCAACGCGCGCATCACCGCCTGGGTGCAGCGCGCGGTGGCGCTGGCCTCCGGCGCGCTCGGCCTGTTCTGGATCGGCTCCCGCCTGACGGGCGGCTGAGCACCTCCCGAAACTCCCTCGGGGCTCCACGGGCGTCCCCTCTCGTCGAGGACGACGCCCGGGCCCACGAGGCCTACGAGCGCTTCTCCAGGATGCCCAGCGACATCATCGCCACCAGGAACCCGTAGACGACGTGCTCGGGGCGGTTGGCGAACGCGAGCAGCTCCGCCACCGTGCGGATGCCGTCGATCTTCGGCAGCAGCTCCGCCTCCCACCGCTCCAGCTCCACCTCGTTGAACTGGTACGAGGGAGCCACCGCCGGGATGAGCCGGTCCTCGGGCTGCAACAGCCGACGCAGGCGCTCCGGCTTGTAGAGCTTCTTGATGCCGCGGACGATGAGGTTGCCGGGGTGCACGTCCAGCTTGATGGACTCCGCGCTGGCCTTCTCCCGGAAGCTCATCACGTACGTGGCTTCATCCCAGGCGAAGAGCGAGTAGATGACCGCCTTCACCTGCTGGCCCACGTAGTACAGCCGCTCGGTGTCCTTGAGCAGCCCGCGCTCCACCAGCACGTCGCCTGTGCGGCGGTTGGTCTGTCCCGCCACGGCGGAGGCGTCCTGGAGCTGCTCGGGCTTGATCTTCCCCACGCGGACCAGGAACTGGCCGAAGCGGTCCGCGAGCAGGTTGGAGAGGGCGAACACGGGCATGCCCTTCTCGAAGTAGACGACCTTCTTCACCTTGCCCTTCTGGATGCCCAGCTCGCCCGTCTCCCGGGACAGGTAGTAGGCGGTGAGCAGCGAGGGCAGGTTGTCCTTCAGCTCGCCCCGGCGGCTGCCCGGCGCGCCCGAGCCCGGGGGCGGCTGGTCCGGGGGACGGCCCGGCGTGGGCGGCCGCACCTGGGTGGCCGGCACCTTCTGCATGGGGCTGGCGGTGAGGTTGGCGCCGCGAATCTCCGCGGTGATGTTGCCGCCGCCCGTCACCTTGATGCGGCCCGTCAGCTCCATGACGTCCTGGGGGCCCTCCTCCTCCACGTCGATGTCCAGTTCCACCTCGAAGGCGTCCTGGAGCGAGCCCGCGGGTGGGGCCTTCTTCTCGGGGGCGAGGACCTTGGTGACGGCCTCCAGGAGCTTCTGCGCCTCGAAGGGTTTCTCGAAGTAGCCGGCCGCCTGGTACTTCTGGCGCGCCTCCAGCGCGTGCTTGCCGCCCTTGAAGACGCCGGTGATGAAGAGCAGCGGCAGCTGCGGGTTGTCCTTGCGCAGCGCGTCCGCCAGCGGATAGCCCATCATGTCCGGCAGCAGGATGTCCAAGACGGCCGCGCCGGGGGGATTCGCCTTGGCCACCTCGATGGCCTGCTTGCCGCGGCTGGCGCCGACGACCTCGTAGCCCGCGTCCTCGAAGAGCTGCGTGAGGAGGGAGAGAAGCTCCGGGTTGTCATCGACGACGAGGATTCTGGGGGCGGCCATCGCGGGCCGTACGCTACCAGATGCCAGCCAGGGGGTGGGACAATCTACCCCCGGCCTCCCCTTTCCACGGTGGATGCATCTGTGCCGCCGGGCGGTTAGGGTGACGACCCCGTCATGGCCTCTCTCCGTCACCTGTTCCGTGCCCGGACCCTCGGTCTGCTGGCGTGCCTGTCCCTCGTGTCCCCCGCGCTCGCGTGGGCCTGGTCCGCCGACGACGCGGGCGCCGACGGGGGCATCATCATCCCCCTGCCGGACGCCTCCTCCGGCGAGGGCGGGCCGGACCGGGACAACCCGGAGGGCGAGGACGGCACGGGGCGGGTGAACACCGTCTGCCGCCACAGCGGCGACTGTTCGGCGCGCTTCACCTGTGACGACGGGAAGTGCCGTTACACGGGTGTGCGCAAGGCGGAGCAGGTAGGCTGTCTGATGGGCGCGGAGGGTGCGCTGGTGCTGGTGGGTGTGGCGGGACTGGCCCGGCCCCGGCGCAACCGAGGATAGGGGACGCGTGCATGCGGCTGGGCCTCAAGGCGGACAACCTGCTGGAGCGCGTGGCGGACTGGCTCAACCTGGCCCCCAAGCCCCTGGCCCATGCCTTCTTCGGGATGATGGCCTCGCGCACGCTGATGGCGGGGGTGCGGCTGGGGGTGTACGGCGCGCTGGCGGACGGCGCGGCGACCTCCGAGGCGCTGGCCGCCCGGCTGAAGCTGTCCCCCGAGGGGATGCGCTCGCTGCTGGAGGCCCTCATCGCCTGTGAGGCGGTGGAGCGGCAGCGCGACGGCCGCTACCGGCTGGCGCCCCGCTCGAAGCGGTGGCTGGACCCGCGCTCGCCCCAGTACGTGGGGGCGTTCCTGGAGTTCAACTACGCGCAGTGGGACTGGTGGAGCCAGGTGGAGGGCGTGGTGCGCACGGGCGAGGCGGTGGACATCCACGGCTTCGCCCCCGAGGACCCGCGCTGGCGTGACTACATCCACGCCATGCACCAGCTCGCCCGGCTGGCGGCCCCCGAGGTGACGAGCGCCATCCCCCTGCCCCGGGGCGCGAAGACGCTCTTGGATTTGGGCGGGGCGCACGGCTGGTTCGCGGCGGAGATGTGCCGGCGCAACCGGGGCCTGAAGGCGACGGTGCTGGACCTGGAGGGCAGCGTGCGCGTGGGGCGGGACATCATCGCCTGCGCGGGGCTGAGCCACCTGGTCACCCACCAGGCCGGGGACATCCTCACCGCGGACCTGGGCGGCCCGTATGACGGGGTGCTGCTGTTCCAGGTGATGCACCACCTGACGCCCGCGCAGAACGTGGCGCTCCTGCGCCGCATCCGGGGGGCGCTGGCGCCGAAGGGGACGCTGGCGGTGCTCGAGTACCTGCGCGAGGACATCCAGGACCCCTCCAGCTCCGCGCCGCTCATCGGCCTGCACTACTTCGTGACGTCGGGCGCGGCGGCGTACACGCCCGCCGAGGTGGAGGGCTTCCTGGACGACGCGGGCTATCGCATCGAGAGCAGCCGGCCCATCCGCCACCTGCCCCTGCAGACGCTGCACGTGGCGCGGCTCGACTGAGTCTCGTCCGGGCGGGCACGTCCTTCCGCCCCCTGGAGGAGGCGCCGATGGGCTACCCTGCGCCTCCCGTTGCCCATGGTTCCCGAGACTCCCCTCTCCGCTGATTCGCCAGACGTGGCGCTCGCCGTCGACCTCGACGGGACGCTGGTGCGTACCGACACGCTGCACGAGAACCTGCTCGTCCTCTTCAAGCGCGCGCCCTGGCTGGTGCTGCTCCTTCCCCTGTGGGTCCTCAAGGGCAAGGCGTACTTCAAGGCGGAGGTGGCCCGGCGCGCCGCGCTGGACGCCTCGCTGCTGCCCTATAACGAGGAGCTGCTCGGCTTCCTCCAGGAGGAGAAGGCGAAAGGGCGCAGGCTGGTGCTCGCCACCGCGGCGGACCAGCGCATCGCGCAGGCCGTGGCCTCGCACCTGGGGCTGTTCGCCGAGGTGCACGCGAGCGACGGCCGGGAGAACCTGTCCGGGGCGCGCAAGCTCGCGAAGCTGAAGGCGTCGCTCGGCACGTTCGACTACGCGGGCAACGACGCGGTGGACGTGCCCTTGTGGCGCGAGTCGCGGCAGGTGGTGGTGGTGCACGCGCCCTCGGGCGTGCTGAAGCAGGCGCACGGGCTGGGGCGCGCGGTGCACCGCGTCTTCGAGAAGCCGAGGACGAGCCCCCGCGTCTGGGTGAAGGCGCTGCGCGTGCACCAGTGGGCGAAGAACGCGCTGGTGTTCGTGCCGCTGCTCGCCGCGCACAAGGCCGCGTCGCCGGACCTGCTGCTCAAGGCGGTGTTGGGTTTCGTGGCGTTCAGCCTGTGCGCGTCCAGCGTGTACGTGCTCAATGACCTGCTGGATTTGGACTCCGACCGGCGGCACCCGACGAAGAAGAACCGCCCGTTCGCGGCGTGCACGCTGCCGGTGAGCGTGGGGGTGGTGATGGCGCCCCTGTTGCTGCTGGCGGGCGCGGCGGTGTGTCTGTTGTTGCCGCCCGCCTTCGCGGCGCTCCTGGCGACGTACTACGCGCTGACCCTGGCGTACTCGCTGCGGCTCAAGCAGGTGGTGATGCTGGACGTGCTGGTGCTGGCGGGCCTGTACACGGTGCGCATCTTCGGCGGCTCGCTGGCGGTGGGCGTGCCCACGTCGAGCTGGTTGTTGATGTTCAGCATGTTCCTGTTCCTGTCGCTGGCGCTGGTGAAGCGGCTGTCCGAGGTGCGCAGGCTGCGGCTGTCCAACGAGACCTCCGCGCACGGGCGAGGCTACCTGGCGCAGGACTACGAGCAGCTGGCCAGCCTGGGCGCGGCGGCGGGCCAGGTGTCGGTGCTGGTGCTGGCGCTGTACATCACCTCGAAGGAGGTGACGGTGTACTACGACCACCCCGAGCGGCTGTGGCTCTTGTGCCCGGTGATGCTGTACTGGGTGGGCCGCATCTGGGTGCTGGCGCATCGCGGGCAGGTGAACGAGGACCCGCTCGTCTTCGCGCTGAGGGACCGGGTGAGCTACGCGGTGGGGCTGGTCGCGGCCCTGGTGCTGTGGGCGGCCACGTGAGAGGGCTTGCGCGATGAAGGCACTGGAGTCCTGGGGACGCTATCCCCGAGTCGAGCAGCGCACGCACGCGCTGACGTGGCGCTCGGACGCGCTGCCCGAGGTGTCCGGCGCGGTGCTGCCGCACGGGCTGGGGCGCAGCTATGGCGACTCGTGTCTGAACGGGGGCGGCACGCTGCTGCTCACCTCCGGGCTGGACCGGCTCATCGCGTTCGACGCGGCGACGGGCGTGGTGCGCTGCGAGGCGGGCGTGTCGCTGGACACGCTCTTGCGTCTGGCGGTGCCGCGCGGCTGGTTCCTGCCGGTGACGCCGGGCACCAAGTACGTGACGGTGGGCGGCGCCATCGCCAACGACGTGCACGGCAAGAACCACCACCGTGGCGGGACGTTCGGCCGGTACGTGCGCCGCTTCGAGCTCTTGCGCTCGGATGGCAGCCGCCGGGTGTGCGCGCCGGACGAGAACCCGGACTGGTACGGGGCGACGATTGGGGGCCTGGGGCTCACGGGGCTCGTCACCTGGGCGGAGGTGCAGCTCAAGCCCATCAGCAACCCGTTCGTGTTGCAGGAGACGGTGCCCTTCGGGAACCTGGATGAGTTCCTGGTCGTGGCGCGCGAGTCCGAGGCGGACCACGAGTTCACCATGGCGTGGGTGGACTGCCTGGCGCGGGGCCGGAAGCTGGGGCGCGGGCTGCTCTACCGGGGCAACTTCGCGCCGCCGCAGTTCGACCGGCTGCCGTTGGCGAAGAGCCACCTGTCGCACGGCATGGGGCTGGCGGTGCCCATGGACATGCCGGCGTTCTGCCTCAACCGGCTGTCGGTGTCGGCGTTCAACTGGCTGTACTTCCACCGGCAGAACGGCAAGCCGAAGCAGCGGCTGACGCACTACGACCCGTTCTTCTATCCGCTGGATGCCATCTATGGCTGGAACCGCATCTACGGCCGGCGTGGCTTCCTCCAGTTCCAGTGCGTGGTGCCGTACGCGACGGCGCGCGACGCGCTGAAGGAAATCCTGGAGCGCAGCTCGCGCGGCGCGCTGCCCAGCTTCCTGTCGGTGTTGAAGACCTTCGGTGACATCCCCTCGCCGGGGTGGCTGTCCTTCCCGCGCCAGGGCGTGACGCTGGCCATGGACTTCGCCAACCGGGGGGAGAAGACGTACCGGTTGGTGGAGGACCTGGACAAGCTCACGCGCGAGGCGGGCGGCGCGGTGTATCCGGCGAAGGACGCGCGGATGAGCCCGGAGAGCTTCGCGGCGTACTTCCCGCGCCGCGCGGAGTTCGCGGGCTACATCGACCCGGCCTTCTCCTCGTCCTTCTGGCGGCGGATGAACCCGGTGGCCCTGCCCTTCTCGCTGGAGTCGGAGCGGAAGGGCGGAGCCGCCGCGCCGCAATCCCTGCTTGCGCTTCGCTGACCCCTCTTCGAGATTCCAAGCCCCATGAAGAAAGTGCTCGTCCTCGGCGCCACCAGCGCCATTGCCCAGGCGACGGTGAGACTGCTCGCCGCGCGCGGTGCCTCGCTGTACCTGGTGGGCCGCAACGTGGAGAACCTGGACGCGGTGGCGAAGGATGCCGCCACGCGGGGCGCCGCGAAGGTGGAGTCGAAGGCGCTCGACCTGAATGACTTCAGCGCGCACGAGGCGCTGGTGGACGGGGCGTTCCAGGCGCTGGGGGGGCTGGACGGCGTGGTGCTGGCGCACGGGGTGCTGGGAGACCAGACGGAGGCGCAGCGCTCGTGGGCGGCGACGGAGGCGGTGCTGCGCACCAACTTCCTGAGCGCGGTGTCGCTCCTGACGGCGCTGGCGAACCGCTTCGAGGCGCAGAAGGCGGGCACGCTGGTGGTGATTTCGTCGGTGGCGGGAGACCGCGGCCGGCAGAGCAACTACGTGTACGGCGCGTCGAAGGGCGCGCTGAACGTGTTCCTCCAGGGCCTGCGCAACCGGCTGGCGAAGTCCAACGTGGCGGTGGTGACGGTGAAGCCCGGCTTCGTGGACACGCCGATGACGGCGCACATCCCGAAGAACAAGCTGTTCGCCTCGCCGGAGAAGGTGGCGCGCGGACTCCTGAGCGCGGCGGACGGGCGCAAGAACGAGGTCTACGTCCCCGGCATCTGGGCGCTCATCATGCTCATCATCAAGAGCATCCCGGAATCCGTGTTCAAGAAGTTGAAGCTCTAGCTGTAAACGGACGCCGGGAGCGGCGCTGCTTGTCAGACGACTCTGCTATCTCCACACTCGGGGCATGGCCTACGGCAAACGCGAAACAGAGGGTGTCGCGACCCTCGCCGACATCGAGGCGCTGCCCGAGGGCGTCGTGGGCGAGATCATCGAGGGAACGTTGTATGTGCATGCCCAGCCGCGTGCTGGGCATATGGACACGCTGGGCGGCCTGCATGCCATGCTCTGGCGGCCCTTCCAGAAGGGAAGCGGAGGACCTGGAGGCTGGTGGATCCAGGTGGAGCCCGGCATCCAGTTGGAGGGTTCACCCGAGTTCATTCCGGATGTCGCAGGGTGGAGGAAGGACCGGGTGGCGAGGATTCCGACGGGCTCGTGGCTCGTCGCGCCCGACTGGGCCTGTGAAATCCTGTCGCCGTCGACGCGCGCCTACGACCTGCGCATCAAGCGCCCCTTCTACGCGCGGATTGGCATCAAACATCTGTGGTTCATCGACCTGGACGCACGCACCTTGCTGGTGAGCGAGCTGCGCGAGGGGCAGTGGGTGGAGGTCGGGACCTACTGCGACGAGGATGTCATCCGAGTGCCTCCGTTCGAGGACCTCGAGTTGAGGCTCGGCGAGCTCTGGCCGCTCCTGGAGCCCACCTCCGGGACATAGCCTCCCACGTCGGCTTGTCAGACGACGCTGCTATCTCCACACTCGGGGCATGGCCTACGGCAAACGCGAAACAGAGGGTGTCGCGACCCTCGCCGACATCGAGGCGCTGCCCGAGGGCGTCGTGGGCGAGATCATCGATGGTGCGCTGTACACGCATGCCCGCCCCGGGGGCGGACATGTGTATCTGGGCTTGAGACTCTTCGGCGAGCTGGATGGTCCCTTCCAGCTCGGCAATCCCGGCCCGGGCGGCTGGTGGCTCATGGTCGAGCCCGGCGTCCAGGCCGAGGGCTCTCCCGAGTTCATCCCCGACCTCGCCGGCTGGCGACGCGAGCGCGTCCCCACGCTCCCCGAGCGACAGTGGACCACCGTGCCCGACTGGGTCTGTGAGATCCTGTCGCCGTCCACCCGCTCTTACGACGTGCGCATCAAGCGTCCGTTCTACGCGAGGCTCGGAATCCGCCACCTGTGGCTCATCGACCTGGAGGCGCGCACGCTCACCGTGAGCGAGCTGCGCGAGGGCCACTGGAGCGAGGTGGCCGTCCATCACGAGCACGAGGACCTCATCCGCGTCCCGCCCTTCGAGGACCTGCCGCTGCGCTGGAGCTGGCTGTGGCGCTCGCTCCAGCGTCCCATGCCTTGAGGCTCAGCGCGCCGCCGGGCGGAACCACGTGGGCTCCGCTCGCACGGACGTGCCTCCCGTGAACATGCCGCTGGTGAAGAACTCGTTCTCGAAGAAGTGGTACGGGTGGACGAGCTCCGGACGGCTCGCCGCCTCCAGCTTCGCCGCCTGCGCCTCCGGAATCACCACGTCCAGCGCGCGCAGGTTCGCCTCCAGCTGCTCCGGCTTCGTCGCCCCGATGATGGTCGACGCCACGCCCGGCCGCCGCGTCACCCACGCCAGCGCCACCTGCGCCGGCGGCCTGTCCAGCTCCCGCGCCACCTCCAGCAGCGCCTCCACGATGCCCCAGTTGCGCTCCGTGAAGAGCTTCTCGAAGCCCGGGTTCCCTCCCCCCTGGATGGCCGCCACGCGCCCATCCCCCTTCACCACGCCGCGCTCCCGCGTGTACTTGCCCGACAACAACCCCGAGGCCAGCGGACTCCACGGCGTGATGCTCGCGCCCAGCTGCAACGCGGCCGGGATGTGCTCGCGCTCGATGTTGCGCTCCACCAGCGAGTACTCGAGCTGCAACGCGGCCACCCGCTCCCACCCCTCCTTCTCCGCCAGCGTCTGCGCCCGCGCGAAGTACCAGGCCGGCACGTCCGAGAGCCCGATGTAGCGGACCTTCCCCGAGCGCACGAGGTCCGTCATCGTGGACATCACCTCCTCGAGCGGCGTGATTCCGTCCCACGCGTGCAGCCAGTACAGGTCCACGTAGTCCGTCTTCAATCGACGCAGCGACGCCTCCAGCGAGCGCCGGAGGTTCTTGCGCCCATTGCCGCCCGCGTTCGGGTCCCCGGGAATCGTGTTCACGGTGAACTTCGTCGCGATGACGGCGCTGTCCCGTCCGCCGTGCTCCGCGAAGTAGTCCCCGATGAACGCCTCGCTCGTGCCGCCCGTGTACCCATCCGCCGTGTCGATGAAGTTGCCGCCCGCCTCCAGGTAGCGGGCCAGCAGCCGGTGCGCCGTGTCCTTGGGGCTGCCCCAACCCCACTCCGTGCCGAATGTCATGGCCCCCAGCGCGAGCGGGCTCACCCGCAGGCCCGAGCGGCCCAGCAGGTGGTACCTCGACAGCGTGTCGATGCGGTTCGTCGTCGTCATGCGTGCCTCCGTGGATGACCTCAAACTGCCGCCCACGGGCTTTTTCGAGAAGAGACTGGAATCGCAAACACTGTTTAGGATGGCTTCACAATGGCCCTGACACCCCTGAACGAGCTCGCCGTGTTCGTCGCCGTCGCCCGGCACAAGAGCTTCACGCGCGCGGGAAAGGAGCTCCGCGTCTCCACGTCCGCGGTGAGCCAGACGGTGCGCATGCTGGAGGAGCGCGTGGGCGGCGCCCTGCTCTCCCGCACCACGCGCAGCGTGTCGCTCACGGACATGGGGCAGCGCCTGCTGGAGCGCGCGGGGCCAGGACTGGAGTCGGCGCTGGGCGCGCTGGAGCACCTGTCCGCGGACGTGTCCGAAATCAGCGGCACGCTCCGGCTCACGGTGCCCGTGATGGGGCTCGCCACCGTCATCGAGCCTGTCATCCCCCGCTTCATCCAGGAGCACCCCCATGTCCGCGTCGACGTCCGGGTCACGGACCGGTTCGTGAACATCGTGACGGAGGGGCTCGACGCGGGACTGCGGCTGACGGAGTCCGTGGAGCGCGACATGGTGCAGCTGCGCCTGTCGCCCTCCTTCCGCTTCCTCATCGTCGGCTCGCCGGCCTACCTGAAGAAGCATGGGACGCCGACGCGCCCCGCGGACCTGGCGCAGCACGAGTGCATCGGCTACCGCGCCCCCACCACGGGCCTGCCGTACCACTGGGAGCTGGAGCGCGGGCGCAAGCAGCTGCGCATCGCGGTGAAGGGGCCGCTCGTCACGGACGACTCGCAGTTCACGCGGCGCATGGCCGTGGCGGGCGTGGGCCTGGCGTACCTCGCCGAGCCGGAGCTCACCCCGGCGTTACGCGAGGGGACGCTGCGGGCCGTGCTGGAGGACTGGGCACCCTCCGTCCCGGGCCTCTTCCTGTACTACCCCCACCGGGCTCGCGCCTCACCCGCGCTGAAGGCCTTCGTCGCGCTCGCGCGGAAGATGCTTCCCACGCCCACACGCGCCTGAGGCTCACCCCGTGGGCGTCGGCCCCGAAAGGAACGCCAGCGCCGTGCGGACGAAGACCTCACGCCACGCCCCGAAGAGCGGGACATGGCCTTCACCGGGGACGACCCACAAGCGGGACTCCGGAATGGAGCGGTGCAGTTCCACCGTCAGCTCCACCGGATAGAGCGGGTCCTGGTCTCCCTGGACGAGCAGCGTCGGCGCGCGCACCGTTCCCAGGTGCGGCGGCGTGAAGCTCATGTCATCGAAGCTGTCCGCGAAGCCTCGGACATGTCGCCACAGGGCTCGAATCTGCGCGTCTCCGTGTACGTGCTTCGAGCGCAGGTCCGCCCACTCCGCCTCCGAGCGCGACGCCTCCGTGTAGGTCGCCATGATGCGGCGGGCCGACGCGGGGTAGTACGGCGTGCTGGAGACCAGCACCATCCGCTCCACGCGCGCGGGTGCTCGCGTGGCGACGTGAAGCAGCGTGTTGCCACCCAGGCTCATCCCGATGGCTCGGCACCGCTCGATGCCCAGCGCGTCCAGGAGCGCGAGGACATCCGTCGCGCACTGGCGCGTGGTGAAGTCCTCCGAGGGATTGTGGCTCCGGCCGTGGCCTCGCAGGTCGGGGATGACGAGCCGGTACTCACGGGCCAGCGCGTCCAGGTCGAACACGTGGCCCCAGTCCTCGCCCGCACCGGTGAAGCCGTGAAGGAGGAGCAACGGAGGCCCCTCGCCCAGCAGCGTACAGTGCAGCCGCAGGTCCTCCAGCGTGACTGTGCGCGTCTCTCGCGTCGCGTTCATCCCATGCCCCCGTGCGTGACCGGAGACATTCCGGTCGCGCGGGGACGTACGGGAACGCGGCGCGACTTGATAGCTTCGTTCTTTCGCGCAAAACTGCTTCACGGCATCACGGGCCGCGCACGGCCGTGCTCAGTCGAGCGACCCGTCGATGATCTTCTTCGCAATCCCGAACGAGAAGCCCGCGCGCGCCAGGGAGGCCAAATCCCTCTGACGGTTCTCCTCGCGCGTCGCCAGGTTCTTGCGAAAGGGGCCCAGGCGCTTCTTCCGGGCCCAGATGCGCGCGGCGTCCTCGTCGGAGACCTCGGCGGTGGCCTGCGCCAGCTTGCGCTGCACCAGGTCCGCGGCCACGCCCTTCATCCGCAGCTTCTGCGCAATCACCCGCGTGCTGCGCCCGGCCGCGCGCAGCGACTGCGCCTTCATGCCCGCGTAGGCATCATCGTTGATGAGGCCGTTGCGGATGAGCTTCTGCGTGAGCGCGTCAATCCACCCGAGCGCCTCGGCGCGGTCCCCTCCGTGCTCCTTCACCGAGCGGTCCACGCGGCGCACGAGCACGCGCTTGAGCTGGCTCACCGTGGAGGCGTAGCGCTTCAAGTAGTGCAGCGCCGCGTTCTCCAGGTAGCGAGCGGACACCTTCCGGGGTCGCTTCTGTTTCCTCGGGGGCCTGCTGTCCTGTCCGGTCCGGTCGTCTTCCACGCCGCCCTATCTATCAGGGCGGTCCGACGAAGACGCCGCTCGGGTGACGCCCCGACGAAACGAGGGCGGGCGGACGAGCAGGCCCCTCGTCCGCCTCCCCCACTGCCGAGGACGCGCGGATGACAGCGCCGCCCGGACGACGGGGTCCACGCCCCAGCGAGCCATCGCCTCGCAGGGAGGTCGGGCCACCGAGCGGACCCGCGAAGTCACTGCCCCTCGCGCACCACCGCACGCCCTCTTTCCTTCACTTGCGCGGAGCATCAGCGGGAGAGCAGGACTGCGGAGTCACAGGGCCTGGAGCACTGCCGCGAACACTCCCCGCATCACGGTATGGCCGCGCGCTACGAACATGAAGCAGGCGTGCCGATTCGTGGGGGCAGCGCCTCACGGTGGCTTCAGCATCACCGCGAGCCCCTCGCATCACCGTGAAGCTGCGCGCTCCGAGCACGAGGCGTGCGTGCCTGTTCATAGGGCAGCACCTCACGGAGCCGCGAGCCCCTCGCATCACCGTGTAGCCGCAGGCTCCGAGCACGAAGCGGGCGTGCCTGCGCGTGGGGGCAGCGCCTCACAGAGCGGCAGCCCCGAGGCCTCCGGCAGCGTCACGCCCAGCCAGGAGGCCAGCGTGGGCGCCAGGTCCAGTGGCGTCACGGCGCGCCCATGTCGCACGGCGGGCAGCCCCTGGCCGTAGAGGATGAGCGGCACGTGCGTGTCGTACTCGTAGGGCGTCCCGTGCGTGCTCGCATGGTCGTCATCCGGCGCGAGCAGCACATGCGGGTCCGCGATGAGCACCAGCTCTCCCGAGCGCGCGGGCACGTACTCCTGCCGCACCCTCCGGGCAAAACCCTCCGCCCGGTCCGCGCTCACCTCCGCGGCGGACACCACCTCCGCGATTCCCGGCACGGCCCGCGCCGCCTTCTTCGCCACCTCGACCGCCTGCTCCAGCGACACGCCCCGCGCCTTCAATCGCGCCTGACGAAGGTACAGATGCGGCGCGCTGAACGCCTCCACCCAGTCCTCCGCGCCGAAGGCCTCATCCATCGCCGCGTCCACGTCCCGCGTCACCGTCTCCCCCGACAACCGCTGCTCGGCTCGCGCGGGCGCGGGCGCCATCCCATGGTCCGCGCTCATCGCGACCAACACCTTCGACAGCCCCACCTCTCGGTCCATCGCCTCCAGGAATACGGCCAGCGCCCGGTCCAACC
The DNA here is from genome assembly GCF_020037055.1 of Myxococcus sp. AS-1-15. Taxonomy (NCBI): domain Bacteria; kingdom Pseudomonadati; phylum Myxococcota; class Myxococcia; order Myxococcales; family Myxococcaceae; genus Myxococcus; species Myxococcus sp. AS-1-15. The sequence continues at coordinate 448,365 of NZ_JAIQDF010000003.1, forward strand.
GGAGGAGCATGTCCACCGTCTCGTGACTCTCCGGCCCGAAGCTGTGGCTCACCACGTCCACGCTCGACATGCCGATGGCCAGCAAGTCTCGCGCCCCCGGGCGCTTGCCCAGTTGCTCCGCCTTCACGCCCGCGAGCGCGAGCTCGAACAACGTCTCCGCCCCCAGCGGCGTGTACAGGAACGCCTCCTCCGTGGTCAGCGGATGGGGGAACGTCCGCCCCAGTCCCTCGGGCGGGCGCTCGCGCGCGTCATCATCCGGGCCCAGCGAGCCATACACGGACGCCTCCGCACTCCGTGCCCACGCGCCTCCCCTCCGCGAGCCCAGGGCCTGATTGAACTCGGACACCCAGGTCGGCAGCTCGCGCGCATGGTGACGGCTCGTGGTGAAGCCCTTCGCGCCCCACCAGTACGCCTGCCCGCGCTGCCCGCCCAGCATGATGGCCGCGCGGTCCTTCAGTGACACCGACACCACGCGCGAGGAGCCACCGTGCGTCTCCAGCAAGCGGTCTCCCAACGTCGCCACCCGCAGCCGCCGGGGCGACACACCCTTCCCCTTCGGGTCATCGAGCGGCGGGCTGGCCGGGTCCCGAACACAGCTCACGTCCGCGCCCGTCTCCCGCTCGTACCACTCGTTCGAGATGATGCCGTGCGCTCCGGGGAGCGCCCCTGTCGCGAGCGTCGCGTGCCCCGGACACGTCTTCGTCGTCGCGTACGGATAGCGCGCGGCATCGAAGACGGTGCCACCCTCCAGGAGCCGACGGAAACCGCCCGGCCCCATGCGGTGACGCCAGCGCTCCAGGTCGTCGTAGCGAAGTCCATCGAACACCAGGAACACCACCAGCGACGGCCTCGCCCCCACCTCCTCGCCCGGCGACACCACCGGCCGCGAGCCACCCCGCGGCGGCGCCACCTGCCGCCTCCCCACCCTGCCCGAGGACAGCTCCGACTCCCGCGCCTGCCCCGCTCCGGAGCCCAGCGCCCCCAGCAGACAGCCGACCGACATGAGCACCCGACTCAACGAAGCCGCCATGGTTCCGCCTCCACCACCGCGAGCACCGCGGCGTGGAAGGCATCCTGCGAGCCACGGCCCTCATCCATCCAATGGATAGACTGGATGAATCCCATAGAATGGTTGGATGGACCTGGACCCTCGCTATCTCCAGACCTTCTTCGTCGTGAGCCGGGAGCGCGGCTTCAGTCGCGCGGCGACTGTGCTCCACCGTACCCAGCCCGCGGTGAGCTACCAGGTGCGTCAGCTCGAGGAGCAGCTCGGCACCGTGCTCTTCGACCGCACCACGCGCACGCTCACCCTCACCGACGCGGGCGCGAAGCTGCATGCCCTGTGCGAGCGCTTCTTCGACGAGTTCGGCCGACTCGCGCGCGGACTGCGGACCGGTGACGCACCCGCCGAGCCCCTGCGCATCGCCTCCGTGAGCGGCTTCGGTCGCTACGTGCTCTATCCCCTGCTCGCCCGTCAGCGACTCGCGGCCCCATACTCCCTGCGCTTCCCCACGGCCGAACAGGTCTTCAAGTCCCTGGAGGACGGCGCCTGTGACGTGGGTTTCGTCTACCTGCCCCATGTGTCCAGCCGGCTGCTCACCGCGCCCGTGTGGCGAGAACAGCTCGTGCTCGTCGGGCCCCCTGGCGCCAAGGGGAAGACCTTCCCGCGGCTCGAGGCCTTCGAGGACCTGACCTTCGTCACCTATGACGAGTGCGAGTACGTCTTCGGCAAGTGGTTCGAGGGGCACTACGGACGACAGCCCCGCTCGATGCGCGGCACGTACCACTTCGAGGAGCTGGAGGAGGTGGTGGGCACGGTGGCCGCCGGACACGGCTGGTCCATCCTCCCCGACCACTGTGTCGCCCAGGCCGCGCGCCAGGGCACCGTCGTCATCGCCCCCGCGCCCGGCCGCAAGCAGGTCACCAACCTCATCTACTCCGTGCAACGGGCGAACGCGCCCGAGAACCCCTCGGCGCTCCGGCTCATCGACGCCCTGCGCACCGAGGGCGAGAAGCCCCTGACCGCCGCGCCTCGAAGCCAGCCGCGTCGCCGCCCCACACGACGCTCCGCTCGCTGAAGGGGTCCGACCGATCAGGGACGGCGGTCTCTGGCGAGACGCCCCGCCGCATCGCGCCAACGCACCGCTCGCTCTCGACGACGAAGCCTCACGCGCGGGGTTCACAAGGCACCTCGGACAAGCCGCGTCGATGACGCACCACCTGATACCGATACAAACACTCGTGAGCGTCGACGCTCCCCTGTCTCCGAACGCACGCGACCGCCGCCCCAGCCCCCCCAAACGCGCGTGACCGCCGACGCCCCAGCCCCCGCAACCGCTCGTTCACCACGCGTCGCGTCACCCCACCGGACAACCACCTTTTGAGTCCGCGCGACGCCCCTGGCTACGCTCGGCGGCCCGAGGCCGCCATGACCACCGCCGCCCCCGTCCCTTCCGCGCCCGAGCCCGTCGCGCCCGTGACGCCCACCGTCGCGCCCGAGCCGTCCCTTCCTCCGTGGAGCCTGGCGAAGCGGCTCGGCTTCCGCTTCGTCTGCGCCTACGTCCTCCTCTACGCCTTCCCCTTCCCGGTGTACGTCGTCCCCGTCATCGGCGAGCCCATCTCCGAGGCCATCTCCGACTTCTGGAACCTCGTGGTCCCCTGGGTCACCCGCAACGTGGCCGGCTACCAGGGCGAGCTCTCTCTCGCGCAGACGGGCAGCGGCGACAAGGCCATCGACTATGCCCAGACCGCCGTCTTCCTCGCGCTCGCCCTCGTCGCGACCGGCGTGTGGTCCCTCGTCGACCGGCGGCGTCCGCGCTACGAGAAGGCCCACGCCCTGCTGCACCTCTACGTGCGCTACCTGCTGGCCGTCCCCATGCTGGGCTACGGCTTCTCCAAGGTCTTCAAGTCGCAGTTCCCCATGGCGTCCGTCGAGCGGCTCACCCAGTCCCTCGGCGACTTCTCCCCCATGGGCCTGTTGTGGACCTTCATGGGCCACTCCCCCGGCTACAACCTCTTCACCGGAGGCGCCGAGGTGCTGGGCGGCCTGCTGCTGCTCGCCCGTCGCACCACCACGCTCGGAGCGCTGGTGGTCATCGGCGTCATGTCCAACGTCGTCGCGCTGAACTTCTTCTACGACGTCCCCGTCAAGCTCTACTCCACCCAGCTCCTGCTCTTCGCCGTCTTCCTCACGCTGCCGGACCTGCGCCGGCTCGCCAACGTCTTCGTCCTCAACCGCGCCACCCAGCCCGCGTCCCTCGAGCTCCCCTTCACCCTCTCCCCGCGCGTCCTCTGGGCCTCCCGAGCCGTGAAGGTCCTCTTCATCGGCTGGCTGCTCCACAACAACATCACCAGGGGCCACGAGCGCTACACCCAGTGGGGTGACGGCGCGCCCCCGCCGCCCTTCGGAGGCCTCTACAAGGTCGAGTCCTTCACCCGGGACGGCCAGGAGCTCCCGCCCCTGCTGACGGACCCGCATCGCTGGCGCGCCGTGTCCGTCGGCCGCAATGTGGTGGCCGCCCGGCTGATGAATGACGTGCGCCGCTACTTCCCCGTGAAGGAGGGCGAGGCCGGCAAGTCCATCCTCCTCATGTCGGGACGGGGCGACGACGCCAAGCCCGTGGCCACCCTCCAGCGCGAGACGCCGGATGCGGAGCACTTCGTGCTCGAGGGCGAGGTCGACGGCGCGAAGGTCCACGTTCGACTCAAGCAGGTGGACATCTCGAACTTCGAGCTGCGCGGACGCGGCTTCCACTGGGTGCAGGAGAAGCCCTACAACCGCTGACGCCTACCGCTCCGCCGGGCACACGCTCGCCACCGCGGCGGGCGTCCGGGGCAGGGGCTCCACGAAGCGCCCCTCGCCGAAGCCCAGCGCCCAGAAGCGCGGGCGCACCTCCTCGCGCGCGAGCAGCCGCAACAGCAGGAACTTCGCCTCGTCCTGCCCGTCGAAGGCCATGGGGAAGGTGTTGTGGTGCATGGCCACCGACGTGGAGGAGCCGAGCACCTTGTGCGCATCCAGCGCCTCGCGCGGCCCCATGTGCACCGTGTGGAGCACGCGCGGCCGGTAGGCCCCGATCGGCAACACCGACAGCCGCATGGGCCCGAAGCGCGCGGCCATCATCGCGAAGTGCGGACCGAAGCCCGTGTCCCCCGCGAAGAACGCCGGCCCGCCCGTGGTCGACACCACGTACCCGGCCCACAGCGTCTCCGCCTGGTCCGTGAGCCCCCGGTTCGAGCGGTGCTGCGCGGGCACCGCCGTCACCGACACCTCCGGCGTCACCCGCGTGGCCTGCCACCAGTCCAGCTCCTCCACGTGCCGGAACCCCTCGTCATCCAGGAGCGCCTTGTTGCCCAGCCCGACGATGAAGCGCGGCTGGTGCGCCGCCTCCAGCCTGCGCAGCGTGGGCAGGTCCATGTGGTCGTAGTGGTTGTGGCTCACCACCACCACGTCGATGGGCGGCAGGTCCTCGAAGCGGATGCCCGGCGGGTGCACCCGCTTGGGCCCCACCCACGGCACCGGGCTGGGCCGCTCCGAGTAGATGGGGTCCGTCAGCACATTCACCCCGTCCGCCTGGATGAGCACGGTGGCGTGGTTGATGAGCGTGACCTTGAGCTTGCCCGGGCCCACGCGCTCGGGCGGGGGCCTGCCGGGGGGAAGGTCCTCGTACTCGCGCCACGCGCCGCGAGGCTCCTTCAGCGCCGCGCCAATCAGCTCGGACGCCGACAGCATCGGCGCGTCACCGATATTCTGGAACTTCTCCCCGTCGAAGTGCGCCATCGGCGGCCCCCGGTGGCTGGGGCCCGCGAAGAGGCAGCCGCCCACGAGCGGCGCGCACGCGAGCAGGCCCCACAGGGCGGTCGATGCGGGAAACCAACGGGCCAGGGACGCCTGGGGCATGGGGGCGACGCTCCATCGAAGCCAACGGCCACGCCCTCCGGTCAGGGCGAGGGCGGGTCTCCATCGTAATGGCGGGCACGCGGCCGCGCAGGACTCTTCAGGAGGACGTGGCCACCCGAGGACGCTTCGCGGCGGACGCCATCTGGGGCTTGTGCTCACGCAGCCAGTCCACCGTGTCGCGCAGCGTCTGCTCCAGCGGGCGGAAGCGCACCCCCAGCTCCCGCTTCGCCTTGGACGAGTCCACCCGCAGCTTCGCGCGCATCACGCGCACCCCCTCCACCGTCAGCGCCGTCTCGCCCCCCGTCAGCCGGGCCCACGTCTGCCCCAGCGCGCCCAACATCAGCGCCAGCGCGTGGGGCAGCACCCTGCGCGGCGCGGGGATGCCCGACACCGCCTCAATCGTCCGCGTCAGCGTGCCCAGGTCCACGAACTCGCCGCCCACCAGGTAGCGCTCCCCCGAGCGTCCCTTCTGGGCCGCCACCACGGTGGCCTCGGCCACGTCGCGCGCGTCCACCAGGCACGAGCCCCCCTCGAGCAGGGCCGGCATCTTCCCCGCGGCCAGGTCCAGGATGAGCTGCCCCGCGGCGGTGGGCCCCGCGTCCCCGGGACCGAACATCCACCCCGGCAGGATGTAGACCACGTCCATGCCCGTGCGCGCGCTGAAGGCGTTGAGCTCCCGCTCCGACTCCACCTTGCTCTTGAAGTAGAGGTTGCCGGCGAGCAGCGCCGCGGGCGGCGTCGACTCGTCCCCGGGCGAGCCGTCCGCCTTGGCGCCCACCGTGCCCGAGGAGCTGATGTCCACGAAGCGCTTCACCCCGCGCTGCTGGGCCTCCTCCGCCAGCGCCACCGTGGCCGTCACGTTGATGGCATACAGCTTCGGCCAGTGGTCTCCCGCCGCGTAGTATTCGCGGAAGTACGCCGCCGTGTGGATGACCACGTCACAACCCTCCAGCGCGGCCGCGAAGCCCTTCACGTCCAACATGTCCCCTTCCACCACCTCCACACCGGACAGCCCACCGAGCACCTGGCGCGCCTTCGCCGGCGAGCGCGCCAGCGCCCGCACCGTGTGCCCCCCCGCCACCAACGCCCGCACCACGTTGTTGCCCAACAGCCCCGTGCTGCCCGTGACGAATGCGCGCATCCTGCCGCTCCCCGTTAATGTGAACGATGTTCAAATAAGAGCCGGTCTGAACACTGTCAAGATGAACGGGCGGGCAAGGAGGCTGGGGCGATGACGACCCGGACGAAGAAGGCGGCGGCGCCCAAGCGGCGCACGTACCACCACGGGGATTTGCGGCAGGCGCTGGTGGACGCGACGTTGAAGCTCATCGCGACGGAGGACGTGGGCGCGGTGTCGCTGCGGGAGGTGGCGCGGCGCGCGGGCGTCACGGCGGCGGCGCCGTATCACCACTTCCGGGACAAGGACGCGCTGCTGGCGGCGGTGGCGGAGGAGGGGTATCGGGCGCTCAACGCGCGGATGGACGAGGCGATGACGAAGGCCCGGGCGCCGCGCATCGACGGCCAGCTCAAGGCGCTCGCGCGGTGCTACGTGCGCTTCGCGGTGGAGCACCCGGCGCACTACCGGGTGATGTTCCGGCAGGAGTGGAGCGACGTGGAGAAGTACGCGGGCATCCACACCGAAGGCATGCGCGCCTACGCGCGGCTGCAGGAGCTGGCGCAGGAGGTCCGCGTGGCCTCGGGGGGCAAGGTGGAGATGGACATCCTGGCCTTCACCATCTGGTCCTGGGTGCACGGGCTCGCGTCGCTGTGGAACGAGGGGCCGCTGCGCAAGAAGAGCCAGAGTGACTCCATCGAGCCGCTGCTGGAGCGCTCGTCGGAGATGTTCGTCGGATGGGTGGTGGGCAAGGGGCCGTGAGGCTCGGCTCACCCGACGACGGAGTGGAGGATGCGCTCGAAGAGCCACGGGCTGTGGCCGAGCATCCGGACGATGGGGCGTCGCAGCCAGGGACGGCGCGCCAGCATCAGGAGTGAGCGCGTGGCCCAGGCGTACTTGCGGAACACCTGCTGGAAGCGCGCCTCGTAGGGCTGGAGCACGTCGCGCGTCGCTCCCCTCGCGAGCGCGTCCGGCAGGAGCTCGCCCAGTGACTCCGCGCAGGAGAAGGCGAGGGAGAGTCCTTCTCCGGTGAGCGCGTCCACGTAGCCCGCGGCGTCGCCCACCAGGGCGAAGCGGTCCGCCACGCGCACGCGGGCCACGCGCGCCAGCGGACCCGCGCCTCGCACCTGCGAGTCCGGTGTCGCGGTGGACAGTCTCGCCTCGAGCTTCGGGAAGCGCGACAGCAGCGTCTCGAAGCCCACGCGCCCCTCCACGCCTCCGTCCTCCCAGAGGAAGGCGAGCCCCACGCGCCGGGCGCCCGCGGGCGTGACGTAGGCCTCCACGCCGTTCGCGAAGTGCACCTCGACGTAGGGAGTCCAGGGTTCGAGCTGGAAGTGGCGGCGCAGGCCGAAGCGCCGAGGCCCCTCCGCGTCCAGCTCGAGTCCCTCCGCGCGCCGCAGGGGTGAGGCGAGCCCGTCCGCGGCCACCAGCATCCGCGCCTGGACCTCTCCGTCGACCAGCTCCAGCGTCACGCCGTCGCCGACGCGGCGATGCGACACCACGTGGGTGCGCTCGCGGAGCTCGGCGCCCGCTTCGCGCGCGCGGGTGACGAGCGCCTCGGCGAGCGCCACCCGACGCACGCCGAGCCCTCCTGGCGCGGGGAGGAGCCCCTCCGCCGTGCTGCCATCCTCCTGCACGTAGCGGATGCCCACGAACGGCGCGCTCTGCGAGCGGTCCAGGTGCGTGAGCGCGCCCAGCCGCTCCAGGGCCGCGAGCCCCGCGGGCATGAGCCCCTCGCCGCAGGCCTTGTCGGCCGGGAAGGAGGCGCGCTCCAGCACCACGGTGTTCAGCCCCCGCGTCGCGGCGTGGATGGCCACGGCGAGCCCGGCCGGGCCTCCTCCCACCACCGCGACGTCATACCGACTCATGGCGCGGACTCCGCCAGAGACCTCGCCTCCGCGCAATGGCGCCACGTCCGGGAGCCGCGCGGTGCTCGTGCCCGGCCAGGGCCCCGCGTGATGCTCGGCCTCTCGCCACCTGTCGCGCAGGGGACGCTCGGGCGGGCGTCTCCCGCCAGGGCAAGGGCGGCGCGGCGTCTCACGAACAAAGCCTCTTGCCCATCCTCTCCGAGAGTCGACGGCTCACGTGTCGTGCTCCACCCGCGCCATGGCGAGCACGCCGTGCGCCATCTCCGCCGCAATTCCCGCCTGCCTCGGCGGCGACGGCGCTCCGGAGAGTCGACGGCTCACGTGTCGTGCTCCGCCCGCGCCATGGCGAGCGCGCTGCGCGCCATCTCCACCGCCATGCCCACCATGCCCACCTTCTTCGGCGGCGACAGCTCTCCGGAGAGGTGCCGCCGCAGCGCCTCCATCCGACGCAGCTTCCCGCTCGACGTGCGCGGCAGCGTCCCCGGCTCCAGCAGCTTCACCGTGTGCGGACGCACGCCCGTGGCCTCCACCACCGCCGCGCGGATGCGCTCCTCCACCACCTCGTCGGCGTCCGTCCCACCCCGCTCCGCGAGGATGAGCAGCGCCTCGTCCTGTCCACCCTCGGGCGTGAAGCCGAGCGCCACCGCGCACCCCGTGCGCACGCCCTCCACCGACTGGAGCGGCTCCTCGAAGGACTGCGGCGCGTGGTTCGCCCCGCGGATGATGACCACGTCCTTCGCGCGCCCCGTCAGGTACAGCTCCCCCTCCGCGATGAAGCCCAGGTCTCCCGTGTCCAGCCACCCGTCCAGCGTCAGCGCGCGCCGCGTGGACAGCGCATCCCCGAAGTAGCTGCTCATCAGCGACGGCCCACGCGTGAAGACCTTCCCCACGCGCTTGTCCGGCAACACCCCGCCCTGCTCGTCGCGAACCTCCACCTCGAAGCCCGCCACCGGCGAGCCCACGCTCACCAGCCTCCGCGCCCCCTCCTCCACCCGGCCCTCGCTCGCGAGCAGCCCCGGGTCCACGCCCAGCGAGCGGGGACCCCGGCCCTCCGGAGGGAACGTCACTGCCAGCGACGCCTCGGACAGTCCGTACACCGGGCGCAGCGCGCGCGCGGAGAAGCCCCACCGCTCGAAGCGCTCCACGAAGCGCTGCAGCGTCTCCGCGGACACCGGCTCCGCGCCGTTGAGCGCGTGCTTCCACGACGACAGGTCCACGTCCTCCAGCTCCGCGTCCTTCACCCGCTTCAAACACAGGCCATACGCGAAGTTCGGCGCCGGCGAGATGAAGCCCCGGTGCCTGGACACCGCGCGAAGCCACAGCGCGGGGCGCGCCAGGAAGGCCTCGGGCGGAATCAGCACCAGGTTCCCCGGATAGTGCAGCGCCGAGAGCAGACAGCCGATGAGCCCCATGTCGTGGTACAGCGGCAGCCAGCTCACGCCCACCCGGGGACTGTCGGGCGGCACCGGCATCGCCACCTCCAGCGCCCTCAGCTGCGCCAGCAGCGCCCCGTGCGTCAGCGCCACCGGCTTGGGGTCCACCGTGGAGCCGGAGGAGAACTGGACGAGGCCCAGCGCGTTGGCGCCCACCTCCACCTCGCGCCCCTCGTCGTCGCGCGAGACGTCCTCCACCGTGTGGCAGCCCAGGCGGGGACGGGACTTCTCCACGCTCGGGCCCAACAGCAGCCGCACCCGCGAGTCCGTCAGCACCAGGCACGCCTCCGTCACCTGGAGCATCCGCGCCGTCGTCCGGTGGTACTCGTCCAGTCGCCCCAGCCGCACCGGCGGATACAGGGGCACCGGCACCGCGCCCGCGAGCAACGCGCCGAAGTAGGCATCCATGAAGGCCGGCGAGGTGGGCAAGAGCAGCGCCACCCGCTCGCCCTCGCGCACGCCCAGGCGCGACAGCCCCGCCGCCGTGCGCCGCGCGCGTCGGTACACCTCCGCCCAGGACAGCGAGGTCTCCTTCTCGGCCGCGTCCACGAACGTCAGCCGGAAGTCCGTTTCGGCCGTCGACGCGAGCATCGCGTTCACCGTGGGGAACCGCACCGCGGGCAGCGTGGGTCCCCTCACGAACGGACCTCCGTCGCCACGCGCGCGGTGGACAGCACGCGCCGCTCCACCAGCTTCGTCAAATCTCCCACCGTGCGTACCCCCTGCGCGTCCTCCTCCGACAAGCGGATGCGGAAGCGGTTCTCCAGCCCCACCGCCAGCACCGTCAGCCCCAGGCTGTCGAGTTGCAGGTCCTTGAGGAGGTCGAGCCCGGGCTCCACCTCGCCCTTCCACTCCAGCTCCTCGGCGGCGATGCGACGAATCTCCGCCAGGACCTCCAGTTCGAGCTCAGCCACGGGGCACCTCCGGAAGGAAACGGGGACGATGGGAGAACGCCTTCGCGTACACGTCCCCCAGGGCCGCCTCCTCCGCGCGGATGCGCACGAAGAGCAACCCCAGGTTCCCCACCGAGAAGCACACGGCCGTCCACCACGCGCCATGGATGAGCGGCACACACGCCAGCTCCAGCACCACCGCGACGTAGTTGGGGTGGCGCAGGAAGCGGTACGGCCCCCCCTCCACGGGGGGCAGGCCCGGCACGACGATGATGCGCGAGTTCCACCGCGAGCCCAGCGTGGAGATGGCCCAGTAGCGAAGCCCCTGCGCCACGAGCGCGCCGCCGAGCGCCGCCCAGCCCAGCACGCCCGGGAAGGACCGGTGCAGGAGGAACACCTCCGCCACGCACGCGACGAGGAACAGCGTGTGGAACACCACCATGAAGCGGTAGTGACGCTGCCCCGTCTCCACCCCACCCCGCGCGAAGGCCCACGCCGCGTTGCGCTTGGAGAGCACCAGCTCCACGAGCCGCTCCAGCACGAGCGCGCCCATGTACCCCAAGAACACCCCTTGCGTGAGCGTCACCATCGCAAGAGCACCATCTCCGCGCAGAAGCCCGGCCCCATCGCCATCATCAGGCCCCAGTCCCCCGGCTTCGCGTCCGCCTTCTCCAGCGTCTCACCCAGCACGAAGAGCACCGACGAGGAGGACAGGTTGCCCACCTCGCGCAGCGACGCCCACGAGCGCGTGAGCGCCTCCTGCGGCAGCTCCAGCGCCTGCTCGAAGGACTCGAGCACCTTGGGCCCGCCGGTATGCGCCACCCAGTGACGGATGTCATCGCGCTTCAAGCCGTGGCTCGCGAGGAAGGCGTCCACGTTGCCGCGGATGTGGTCCTTGACCAGGTGGGGCACCTTCGCGGACAGCACGACCTTGAAGCCCGAGTCCACCACGTCCCAGCCCATGGTGCGCTCGGTGTCCGGGTAGAAGACGGAGCGGGAGGCCACCACGCGGGGACCTCGGGCGCCGGGGGCCTGGGCGCCCCGGAGCACCGCGCACGCGGCGCCGTCGCCGAAGAGGCCGGAGGCGATGATGTTGGGGATGGACAGGTCCTCGCGCTGCAGCGTCAGCGAGCACAGCTCCGCGGACACCAACAGGGCGGTGTGCGTGGGGAAGGCGCGCAGGTAGTCGGCGGCGCGTGCCATGCCGGCCGCGCCCGCGACACAGCCGAGCCCGAAGATGGGCGTGCGCTTGAAGTCCTCGCGGAAGCGCAGCCGGTTGGCGAGCCGCGCCTCGACGCTGGGGGTGGAGATGCCCGTCACGGTGACGAAGAAGACGTGGTCCACGTCCGTGGGCGTCAGCTCCGCCTGCTCGAGTGTCTGGCGCACCACCGACTCGCTGAGGGCGGTGGCCTCGCGAATCCAGGCGTCGTTGCGTTGCTGGAAGGTGACGAGCTCGCGGTACGCGTCGATGGGGAGCGCCAGGTAGCGGCCTCCGACCTGGACGGCGCGGTGCAGGTCCTCCAGGCGCTCCAGGTTGAAGTGGCGCGTGGCCCACAGCTCGCGGAAGGCGGCGATGAGCTGTTCCTGCGAGGCGTAGTGAGGCGGAAGTGCTCTTCCCACGGAGCGGATGAAGGGCGAGCTGCTGTCCTGGCCGGTTGCGCTGTGCATGAAGGTCTCGGGTCCGTGCGGCGCTCAGGGGTACGCTTAGTCGGAAACGCGTGGAGGACGCGACACCTGTCCCCCCGACTGAACGAGTCCCGACGCCGCGGCGCCTTTCAGTGTCACACGGTAGACGGCGGGCTCGCGCGCGTGAAGGCACCGGGCTCCCCGTGTCGCGCGGAGGACAGCGGACCGCGTGCGCCGGGACGACCTTCGACACGCCTTGGGCACACCTTTATGCGCGAGGGCGGCCCGCGCTAGCGTGCGGCGCGATGAGATTCGCAAACTTCGTCCTGGGCGCCGTGCTGTCGGGGCTCTGCGCGTGCAGTCACTCCCGGCTGGGTCCCACTCTGCCCGCGAGCCACGGCCATCTGTCCCGGACCATGGCCCAGTACCTGGATCCGAAGACGGAAGGCCTGGAGGTCCAGGCCGCGCTGGGGGTTCCCTCGCACAGCGTCGAGACGAGCGTCGTGGTGGAGCCCGCCGAGGCACCGGCCATCTTCGCCGAGGCCGTGCAGGTGCTTTCGGGCAAGCCCACGGAGGAGCATGTGCGGCAGGCCTCCGCGGACCTGTCCGCTGCGTGCGACGCGGCGCTGACACAAGCGTGTGACTACCTGCGCACGAACTTCCAGCCGCCCAGGCGAATCGCGGGTGAGCCGCCAGGGTTCCCCGAGGAGGCGATGCGGGAGCGGGCCATGGCGGTGGTCATTGTCACCTTCCAGCTGGGCGTGGACGGCCTCCCCCGCCATGTGCAGGTGCTGGAGTCGGCGCCGTATGGGCTCACTGAGGCGATGCTGACGTCGGTGAAGGGGATGCGGTTCCAGCCCGCGATGCTGGCGGGGCATCCCATCGAGATTCCGTATCAACTCCAGATGAACACGCGGTTCCCCGGGGCGAAGCTCACGCCCCAGGAGGAGCTGGAATGGGGGCGCACGCGGGCGGCGCACTTCCCGACCAGCCCGGCGGCCTGGGCACATGTGGCGCGCGCCTACGCACGCGACCTGCCCGAGGACCCGCAATACGAGCGCGCCTTGAGGAAGCTCACCGTCCTGGCCCCCAATTACTGGTGGGCCGCGACGGAGCTCGCGTGGTTGCATGCGCGCGCGGGCCGTTACGACGAGGCCGCGCCGCTGGCGCGCGTGGGTCGGAAGATGGCGTCCCACAATCCCTACGCGCTGGAGACGAGCGCCCTCGTCGCCTTCCACCAGGGCCGCTGCCAGCAGGCCGTCCAGGAGCAGCAGCAGGCCGTCGCGAAGCTGCCCGCCAAGTGGCCTCGCGAGGAGCAGGAGCGCTTCCAGCGCGTGCTCACCGACTACCAGCGCCAGTGCGAGACCGCACCCACGCCCGCGAGCCACTGACGCGGCCGCCCATCGCATTCGAGAGGCGCCCCACGAGGAGGCGCCTCACCGCCGCTACGACCGCCGTCGCCGTCCCAACCCCACGAACACCAGCGCCGCCCAGCCCAGCGCACCGGGCGCGGCCGCACAGCCACTGTCGTCGTCATCGTCGGGAGTCTGGGGCACCTCGGGCTCAGGCTCGGGCTCCGGTGTCACCTCGACACACGGCGCGCCGGACGTCTCACCCGTGAGGCACAGCGTGCCGTAGCGGCCCGTGCCCTCGTGGCGACCGTCCACCACCGCGATGATGACCCGGCTCGCATCTGACGCCGTCACGTTCGCGGTCAGCGTCCCCGGCCCATCCACGCGCGTCACCCGCAGCACCGCGGTGTCCGTCACCGCCGCCACCAGCAGGTGCTGCTGCGACGAGTTCGCGACGTCCCGAGGCACATACCGAGCCCTCACCCGCTCCGAGCCACCCGGCACCTCGAAGTAGCGCGCCGACGCCGTCGTCAACCGGACGCCCTCCTCCTGATAGGGCAGCGTCTTCACGGCCGGCTTGAGCCCCTCGTAACCGCCACCCCGCGCGTAGCCCTGTGACGCATTCGCCCGCGCGCCCGTGGACAGGTTCCACGTCGAGAACTCCGTGAACGCAGCGTCGAAGCTCAAGCTCCAGTCGCGGCTCAGGAGGCGGTCCACCACCACCGGCCACCGCACCTCCGGCGAGGTGACGCTCTGCTCCCACAGGCGCAGGATGGCCGCGTCACCCACGCGCTCGCCCAGGTACTGGAAGAACAGGCTCGCGCCATAGCTGAAGGACGCCGCCGGCCCCGTGGGGTCCTGCACCAGGCTGGAGTCCGTGCGCGACAGGTACGACGCGGAGAAGTGCTCCAGGTCCTCCAGCGACGCGTCGAACCGCTCGCTCGCCCACACCGCCGTGCCCTCCGTCACCACGCCGCCCATGCCCGTCCGGTACGCGGACTGCACCGCATGGAAGAACTCGTGGCTGGCGAGGATGTCCACCGCCGTCTCGTACGAGGGGTAGTCGTACCCCGCGAAGTCGTTCTCCTGGAGCATGTGCCCCACGCACCGCAGGCCCGACTCCGTCTCGCAGTCGTCCAGCCGGAACGCCCCGTCCGCGACGCCGGCGAAGTCCACCAGGTACACGTCGAACAGGCCGTCCCCGCCGTTGTCCGCCACCGCCGCGTCGCTGCCCGGCAACACGAAGCCCAGGCTCACGTAGAAGTCCGCGACGCGCTCATACGCGCGCCCGACGACCTCGACGGCGTCGGGCACGCCGCTGCCATCGGCGTCCCCCGCAGGCACCGCGTTGAGCCCGACGCGGGAGAAGTGGATGCGGAAGCGCCCCTTCGGGGACACCACCGACTCCACCTGCTCACCCGCGCCGAAGCTCGGCGGCACCGCCAGGGGCGAGGTGGGGCGCGCTCCCGCCTGCTGCCCCTGTCGCCCCTCGGTCAACGTCTCCGGACGCTCGTGCGGCGCCCGCGTCGACTCCACGGGGCCACATCCCAAGGGAAGCAGCAGAAGCCACGCCCCGAGCCTCACGGCAGGAACGCCCACTTGATGCGGATGGAACCCGAGCCGCTCGGCGTCGGCGCCGCGCCCGTCTCGTTGCACGTCTGCTGCGCGGCGGGCTCGTAGTAGCCCATCACCTCCAGCTTCACGTGACGACCATCCGCCAGGCGCACCGCGAACACCTGCCCCGTCATCTGCACGCAGCGCACCGGGTACTCCCAGAACGCGCCCAGCGCCGTCTTCGGACCGTTCAGGCCCGAGTCATCCGGGATGAGCGTGCAGGTGCCCGAGGAGTCGTCCCACCACTTCTCCGTCTCGAACGTCCAGGACGAGTCCACCGCCGCCACCTGCGCGAACGTGGTGCCCTCGGCGACCTTCGCCACCGACACGCACGACGGACCCGACGTGCCGCTGTTGACGCGCATCGTGTAGCGACGCACCGCGATGTCCCAGTCCTGCGACACCAGCGCCTGGTGGTCGTGAATCTGGACCTGCTCGGCGCCCGTCGCCGTGAACCGCAGGTACGTATAGGACATCGTCGGGTTGAGACCGCCCGCGGTGGAGTCCACGAACGTCAGGAACTCGCCCGACGTCGTCCCCTCCTCACGCACCACGCCCGTGTTCACCACCGTGCGCAGCGACAGCGTGTCGATGGTCTGCTCGGCGCAGTTCACCGTCGTCGGGCCACACACCTGCGGCCCCGCGTCCGGCGTCCCTGAATCCGGCGTGCCCGAGTCCGGCGTGCCCGCGTCGTCCTGCTGGCCCGCGTCCGGCGTGGGGTTGGGCGTGGGGTCCTTGTCGTCATCTCCGCAGCTCGCCAGCAACGCCAACGACATGACCACGGCGACCAGGACCCACAGGCCCTGCTGTCCGGCGCGCCTCGGCAACGCCTGCTCGGTATGACTCATCTTCGTATCCCTCTTCCCTGAACGGACTGCGTGACGTGCCCACCGGAGCGGGGGCCCCGGCCTTCCTCGTCGAGGGCCCCCCTTCACGCGCGCGCACACCGCACGCCCCGAGGGCTCCACCTCACTCGACAGGGCGGCACCCTACTTGATAACGATTCTCATATTCAATATTGGATTTTGAACCCCGGAAACCCGGATGAAGACAGGACAAGCCCCGCGAAGGCCTCGGGAGGCCTCCTGGGAGGACGGGGAGCGGAGGCGGCGGGGGCTACTCGAAGCGGTAGCCCTTGGGCACCACGACGATGCCGCTCTCGGTGACGGTGAAGCCCCGGGCGCGGTCGGCGTCCAGGTCGTAGCCCACCTTCGCGTTGGGCGGCACGCGCACGCCCTTGTCGATGATGGCGTTCTTCACCTGGGCATGCCGGCCGATGTCGACCTCGTCGAAGATGACGGAGCGCTGCACGCTGGCGTAGCTGTTCACGCGCGCGCGGCGGAAGAGGATGCTCTCGCGCACCACGCCGCCGGAGATGATGCAGCCGCCGGCCACCATGGAGTTGAGCGCGCGGCCCACGCGGTCACCGGACTCGTGGACGAACTTGGCGGGCGGGCTGTACTCGCTGGCGGTGCGCAGCGGCCACTCGGCGTTGAAGATGTCAAACTCCGGGTTCACCGACACCAGGTCCATGGACGCCTCGTGGTACGCGTCCAGCGTGCCCACGTCGCGCCAGTAGGTGTTGGGCCCCGTCTGGCCGGGGATGGGGTTCCTGGCGAAGTCGTACGCGTGGATGTGATAGCCGTCCTTGAGCGCGCGCGGCAGCACGTCCTTGCCGAAGTCGTGCTGCGAGCCCTCCGACTTCGCGTCGATCTCCAGCAGCTCCGCGAGCACCTTGCTGCGGAAGATGTAGTTGCCCATGCTGGCGAGCGCGGTGTCGGGCCGGCCGGGGATGGGCTTGGGGTTCTTGGGCTTCTCCTGGAACTCCGTCACGCGGCCGCGCTCGTCCACCTGCATGACGCCGAAGCGGTGCGCGTCGGCGAGCGGCGTGGGGTACGCGGCGATGGTGATGTCGGCGCGCTGGGCCTCGTGCTGCTCCAGCATGTGCGCCACGTTCATCTTGTAGATGTGGTCGCCGGAGAAGATGGCCAGGTGCTCGGGGCGGTGGTTCTCCACCAGGTGCATGTTCTGGTAGATGGCGTCCGCGGTGCCCCGGTACCAGACGGGCCCCAGCTCCTCGTACAGGTACATCTGCGCGGGGACGAGCGTGATAAAGTAGTCCGACAACAACACCGAGCCGAAGCGCCAGCCGCGCTGGATGTGCTCCGTCAACGACTGCGCCTTGAACTGCGTCAGGACGTAGATGGAGTAGATGCCGGAGTTGATGAAGTTGTTGAGCGCGAAGTCGATGATGCGGAACTTCGAGCCGAAGGGCACCGCCGGCTTCGAGCGTCGCAGCGTCAGCGGCGCCAGCCGGGTTCCCTGGCCTCCGGCCAGCACCATGCCCAGGATTCGCGTGCCCATGTCGAGGTGTTGCCTCCCTGGCGCCGCAGTATAGGGGGCCCAGGGAGGTTGTCCGTTTTCGCGGCGCGCGGGCTCGGGATGTCCGCGTGCGTCAACGGGGCCGGACTCCCGCCTGGAGCGACGCCTGGAGGGCCGTCCATCGACGGACACTCGGTCCAAGGCGGATGGCTCACTGTCGAGCAGCCGGCCACGAGGAAGTGGAGCAAGTCCGCGTCGCGCCCTATCTCTTGAGCGAGGCCCAGGTGTCTTCGTGGAGTCGAGCGTGAGCGGGACATGGAGTCAGGAGTCGAGTCGATTGCCCATCATGGCGCGCGAGGCAGCGGAGGCTCCCGGGGTCGCCCGGCTCCAGCTGGCACGGAGCGAGGACATGTTCGTGGCGCTGGGGGAGCGGCTGCGGCGCCAGCCACCTCGCTTCGTCGTCACCTGCGCGCGGGGCAGCTCGGACCACGCGGCGGTCTACGGGAAGTACCTCATCGAGACGACGCTCGGCCGCGCGGTGGCCTCGGTGGGCCCCAGCGTGGCGTCCATCTACGGCGCGCACGCGCTGGACCTGCGCGACTCGCTCTTCATCGCCGTCTCGCAGTCCGGGCAGAGCCCCGACCTGCTGCGGCTGACGGAGGCGGCGAAGGCCTCGGGCGCGCTCGTCGTGGGGTTCGTCAATGACGCCTCCGCGCCGCTCGGCGCCTTGTGTGACGTGAGCATCCCCCTGGACGCGGGCCCCGAGCGCGCCGTCGCCGCGACCAAGTCGTACCTGCTCTCCGGCCTCGCGTTCCTGCGGCTGGCGGCGCACTGGTCCGCAAGCCCCGCGCTGCACGAGGCCGTCGCCGCGCTCCCGGAGGCCCTCGCCTCGGCGTGCGCGCTCGACTGGTGGCCCGCGCTGCAGACGCTCGTCGACGCGCAGAGCCTGTATGTCGTCGGCCGGGGCAGCGGCCTGGGCGCGGCGCTCGAGTTGGCGCTGAAGCTCAAGGAGACCTGCCGCCTGCACGCCGAGGCCTTCAGCGCGGCCGAGGTGGCCCACGGCCCGCTCGGCCTGGTGCAGCCGGGCTTCCCCGTCATCGCGCTGGGACAGGAGGACGGCTCCGCCGAGGGCACGCGCGCGGTGGTGCGCCGGATGATGGAGCTGGGCGCGGAGGTGCGCACGGTGCTCCCCGTCCCCGGCGCCGCGACGCTGCCCAACGTTCCTGGTGTTCCCCTGGCGATTGCGCCACTGTGCCAGGTGCAGAGCTTCTACCTGGCGGTCCACCGGCTCGCCACGGCGCGTGGAATGGACCCGGATGCCCCCGCGAACCTTCGCAAGGTGACGGAGACGGTGTGACCAGACACATCCTCACGGGCTCGCGCGTGTTCACCGGCGAGCGCATCCTCGAGGGCCACTCGGTGGTGCTCGACGCCGGACGAGTCGCCGCCGTGGTGCCGCGCCACGAGGCGCCCGTGGGGCTCTCCACCCGCGAGCTGCCCGCAGACACCCTGCTCGCCCCCGGCTTCATCGACCTCCAGGTGAACGGCGCGGGCGGGGTGCTGTTCAACGACTCGCCCACGGTCGACGCGGCGCTCACCATCGCGTCCACGCTGCGCCGCTCGGGCACCACGAGCCTGCTGCCCACGTTCATCACCGATGCACCCGAGCGCACGCGGCTCGCCTGTGACGCCGCGGCGCGCGCGCTGGAGCAGCCCGGGAGCGGCGTGCTCGGCGTCCACCTGGAAGGCCCGTTCATCAGCCCCGAGCGCCCGGGTGTCCATGCGCCGCACCACATCCGTCAGCCCGGAGCCGAGGACCTCGTGTCCCTCGTCGCGCTCAGCGAGCGACTGGTTCGGGCTGGGGGCAGGCTGTTGATGACGCTCGCGCCGGAGCGCGTGGAGGACCTGTTCCTCCAGAAGCTCAGCGCATCGGGCGCGGTGTTGTTCGCGGGCCACACGGCGGCGAGCTACGAGCGGACCGTGCAATCACTTGCGTCGGGTGTGCGCGGCTTCACGCACCTGTTCAACGCGATGCCTCCGGTGCAGGGGCGACAGCCCGGCCCCGTGGTCGCGGGCTTCGAGTCCGATGACGCGTGGTGCGGCGTCATCGTGGACGGCGTCCACGTGCACCCGGCGAACCTGCGCCAGCTCCTGAAGGCCAAGCCTCGCGGCAAGGTCTTCCTCGTCACGGACGCGATGCCTCCCGTGGGCACGCAGGAGACGACCTTCACGCTGTATGGACAGAGCATCCTGCGGCGCGACGGACGGCTGGTCACGGAGGACGGCACGCTGGCCGGCGCGGACATCGACCTGGCGTCGGCGGTGCGCAACACCGTTCGACTCCTGGGCGTGCCTCTCGAGGAGGCGCTGCGCATGGCCTCGCTCTACCCCGCCCGGTTGCTCGGTCTGGAGTCGCAGCTGGGCGGGCTCGCGCCTGGCCAACGCGCGAACCTCGCGCTGCTGCGTGACGACGTCAGCGTGCTCGCCACCTGGGTGGATGGAAACGAACAGTGGCACTGAGCAGGTGACGCTCGCGTCACTTCCGGTGGCTGCGTGTTCTTCCACTCACACCATTCATTGCGTGAGGCTTTGACCCGGAAAATCCGGTCCACGCCTCCTTCCTGGAAACGAGTTCCCGAGCGGTTCCGGACTCGCGTCCAACGAAGCGAGGAGAGCAAGCATGCGTCGCAGCAAGTGGTTCATTGGACTGATGGTCTCGGCCCTGTCCGCGAGCGGGTGCGGAGAGGTCTCCCCGTCACACGGCGAGGGCCAGGGCAGTGTGATGCGCGCGCCGCTCGTCGCCGAGTGGGCGGCGGGCGTCGCCTACGCGACGGGCGCGCAGGTCACCTACGGTGGACGGCTCTATCAATGCCGTCAGGCGCACACCTCGCAGGCGGACTGGACGCCCGTGGCGGTGGCCGCGCTGTGGCTGGATTTGGGACCCGCGGGCGGCGGGGACACCACCGCGCCCACCGTCACGCTGAACGCCAGCTCGACGAACGTCACCGCGCCGGGGACGCTGACCCTCACCGCCACGGCGACGGACAACGTGGGCGTGGACCGCGTGGAGATTCTCGAGAACGGCACCGTGGTCTCCACGAGCCTGAGCTACTCGCGCAACTTCTCCAGCTCCGCGCAGAACGGCTCGTACACGTACACCTTCCGCGCCTTCGACCAGGCCGGCAACGTGGGCACGCGGCAGGTCACCGTGCAGGTGGCCATCTCCGTCCCCGGTGACACCACCGCGCCCACCGTCACGCTGAACGCCAGCTCGACGAACATCACCGCGGCGGGGACGCTGACCCTCAGCGCCACCGCGACGGACAACGTGGGCGTGGACCGGGTGGAGATTTTGGAGAACGGCGCCGTGGTGTCCACGGCGCTGAGCTACTCGCGGACCTTCTCCGGCCCGGCGCAGAACGGCTCGTACTCGTACACGCTGCGGGCGTACGACCAGGCCGGCAACGTGGGCACGAAGCAGGTCACCGTGCAGGTCGCGATTCCGGGACAGCCGGGTGGCGGCAAGCGCATCGTGGGCTACTTCACCCAGTGGGGCATCTACTCGCGCAATTACCAGGTCGCGAACATCCCCGCGGCGAAGCTGACGCACATCAACTACGCCTTCTCGAACATCTCGGCGGACGGGCGGTGCGTCCTCGGTGACTCGTTCGCGGACATCGACAAGGGCGGCGGCTGGCCGGGCGAGTGGAACCCGGGTGCGCTGCGCGGCAACTTCCGCGCGTTCCAGGAGCTGAAGAAGACGCAGTCGCACCTGAAGGTGCTCATCTCGGTGGGCGGCTGGACGTGGTCGACGTACTTCTCGCAGGTGGCGGCGACGCAGGCCTCGCGGGCCGCGTTCGTGAAGTCCTGCATCGACCTGTTCATCAAGGGCCAGTACCCCGGCGTGGACCCGGCGAACGGCGTGGGTGTGTTCGACGGCATCGACATCGACTGGGAGTACCCGGTGGGTGGCGGCCTGCCGGGCAACACCAACAGCCCCGCGGACAAGCAGAACTACACGCTGCTGATGGCCGAGTTCCGCAACCAGCTCAACGCGGTGACGGCGCAGACGGGCAAGCCGTACCTGCTCACCATCGCCACGGGCGCGTCGCCGGACCTGCTGACGAACAAGCAGGAGACGAAGAACCTGTCCAACATCCTCGATTGGATCAACGTGATGAGCTACGACTACCACGGCTCATTCGAGAGCACGGTGAACTTCCACTCGGCGCTCTACCGCGTGACGGGCGACCCGGCGGCGGGGACGGGCTTCTACACGGACGGCTCGGTGGCGAAGATGCTCGAGCTGGGCGTGGCGCCGGACAAGATTGTCGTGGGCGTCCCGTTCTACGGCCGAGGCTGGGGCGGCGTGCCGAACGTGAACAACGGCCTGTTCCAGAGCGGCGTGCCCACCAAGGGCACGTGGGATGACGGCCAGTCGGGCCTGACGGGCGTGTTCGACTACAAGGACATCAAGGCCAACTACGAGCGCGCGGGCTCGGGCTACACCAAGTTCACCCACCCCGAGGCGAAGGAGGCCTACGTCTACAGCCCGACGACGAAGGTGTGGATTGCGTACGACGACCCGTCCACGCTGAACGCGAAGTCGGACTACATCCTGAACAAGAACCTGGGCGGCGCGATGTTCTGGGAGCTGAGCGGCGACGACGGCACGCTGCTCGACACGCTGTACCAGCGACTGCGCTGAAGCCGGTGAAGCACGGGGGGCGGAGCCTGGGTCTCGGCTCCGCCTCCGCGTGCAACCGCGCCCATGCGGGCGGTCTGGCTTCGCGGGAGATGTCCCTCGACCCGCTTGCTCCGCGCCACCACGCCTCGTGTTAGATGGCGCCTGCGAGAAGGCGTCTCGCCAGACAAAGGGGCGTATGAAAAGCAGAGCGATGCCGAGGGGGCTCGTGGTCGCAGTCGTGAGTGGTTGGCTGCTGGCTGCTTGTGGGGGAAGTGGGAACGGAACACCTGATGGCTCGACGCAGCCGGACTCCGGGACGGACTCCGGTACGCCGGTGCCAGACTCGGGCACTCCGGACGCGGGAGCACCCGACGCGGGCCTCGCGGACGCGGGGACACCCGACGCGGGGACACCCGACTCGGGGACACCCGACTCGGGGACACCCGACTCGGGGACACCCGACGCGGGGACCCCGGATGCTGGGACTCCGGAGGACACCACGCCTCCCGACGCGCCGACGCTCCTGGGGACCACGCCCGGCTCCCCCGCCAATGACAACGCTCCTCGCATCCTGGCCAGGACCGAGCCCGGCGCGCGCGTGCGCCTCTACACCGTCGCGGGCTGCTCCGGCGCCATCGCCGGCGAGGGCACCGCGGACACCACGGGCCAGGTCTCCATCCCCGTGACGGTGTCCGACGACGCGTGGGTCTCCTTCCACGGGCTGGCCATCGACCTGGCCGGGAACGTCTCCGCGTGCTCGTCCCAGGGAGTGAACTACCGCGAGGACAGTACGCCGCCGACACTCTCGAACCTCCGGCTGTCGCCCTCGGCGGTCGCCAACGACAACGCCCCGCGCCTCATCGGCAGCACGGAGTCGGCGGCCACCGCCCGGCTCTACCTGGACGAGACCTGCTCCGGGACACCGGTCGACACCCAGGTGGCGGACGCAGCCGGCACGTTCTCCCTGCGCATGTCCGTCACGGACGACAGCGTCACGGGCACGTACGTGTCCACCACCGATGCGGCGGGCAACACCTCGGCCTGCACCGTGGGCCCCGTATATCGCGAGGACAGCACGCCGCCCGCGACGCCAGCCCTCGCCACCACCCCCGTCAGCCCCGCCAACCACAACGCGCCAGTCCTCCACGTCACCACCGAGCCGGGAGCCCAGGTGCGCGTCTTCGCGGGCGCGACGTGTGTGGGAGGAGCGCTCGCCTCTCGGACCGCCGACCATCAGGGTCTGGCCACCCTGCCACTCGCCGTGGGCGACAACAGCACGTCGAGCTACGTGGCCCAGGCGACGGACTCGGTCGGGAACGTCTCGGCCTGCTCCGCGGCGCTGACCTTCGTGGAGGACAGCACGGCACCCTCGGAGCTGGCCGCCACGGTGATGGATGGTCTCACCGGACCGGAGCTCGCCTATCAGAACAGCACCACGCGCGCGGCGGCGCGCTGGTCCGGCTTCAGCGACGCGGTGGGCATCCAGCGCTACGAGCTCGCCGTGACGTCCACCCCGGCGTGCCCCGGCAACGCGAGCAGCATCCAGGATGTCGGCGCCACGTCGTCCGCGGAGCTCACGGTGCTCACCCTGGCCGAGCAGCGCTATTACAGCTGCGTGCGCGCGGTGGACGCGGCCGGGAACACGTCGGGCTGGAAGAGGTCGGATGGGTTCATCGTGGACGTCACGCCGCCGCGCGTGGTGTCCGCCACGCCCGCCGCGTCCTCGGCCACGGCCGCTCCCTGGACCGTCATCGAGGTGTCGTTCAGCGAGACGACGCTCGACACCACCAGCGTGACACCGGCCTCGTTCCAGCTCACGGCGGACGGCAAGGCGTTGACCGGAAGCGCGGTGACCTGCGCGGCGGGCAAGTGCACGCTCACGCTGAAGCCGGGGCCGGCGTTCGGCGCGCAGGTGGGCGTGGTCCTCGACGGGGTGAAGGACCTCGCTGGCAACGCGATGACCTCTTCACACAGCTGGGGCTACTCGGTCCGCGCGGCCCAGTGGAGCGCCCCCCAGGTCCTCTCGAGCAACCCGAGCGACCACGCGACCGCCGCGGTGCTCACGATGGACGCCTCTGGTGTGGCGACGTCCCTGTACGTCAACGACGGGCTCCGCGCGCGACGACACAAGCCAGGCGCGGCCTGGGAGACGGACCAGGCCGTGGGCGCGGGGAGCCTCTCCACGTCACTTCCCAACCCGGCCGCGCTCACGACCCTGTCCGACGGCACCCCGCTCGCCGTCGTGGAGGCGTGGCCGGAGGGGAGCTCCAGCATCCGCAGGGCCTACAGCGTCCTCGCCTCGGGCGCCGACAGCAGCGTCCAGAGCTGGAGCGTGCCGCAGGTGCTCGGCGAGAACACGGGGCGCAATGCGGTGGCCACCCGCCTGGTGGCGGCGCCCAACCAGGCGGCCCTCGCCTCCTGGGTCGAGGAGAGCTCCACGCAGACCTTCCTGTGGGTACAGCCGTACGCCGGGAGCTCGGGCTGGGGAACGCCAGTCCTCGTGCGCACCATGGACAACGCGACCTGGTCCTATCTGTGGGACGGACATGATGTCGGAGTGGACTCGCGTGGAAACGGGGTGCTGGTCTGGTCCGAGCCCACCGGCCCGCTCCAGTACTCGCGCCAGGGCTTCTGGAGCTGGAGCGCGCCGACGCGTGGCGCAAGCATCGGAGGCCGCTATCCGCAAATCGCCCTGAGCGCGGATGGGACGGGCTTCGCCGTCTGGATTCGCACGTACCTCGGCGTGAACCAGCTGTACGCGAACTCCTTCCATGTCAACTCCGGCTTCGACGACCAGTCGGTAACCCTCCACACGCAGGGAACGTCCCTTGGAGAGCCAACGGTGGCCGCGGATGCGGCCGGCAATACATTCGTCGTCTGGAGTCAGTCGGACGCCAACTCCGACGCGGGGCTGTGGTGTGCTCGTTACGTGAAGGGCTCTGGCTGGCAGCCGGCCCAACTGCTCGCATCGGACTACGGCGGGGGCAATGACCTCCACGTCTCCCCCTCGGGCTCGGCCATGGTCGTCTATGGCGTCGACGAGGGAGCGGCCACGGCCGTCTGGGCTCGACGCTTCGTGCCGGGTACGGGCTGGACCGCCCCCCAGCGGCTCGATTTCGCCACCGTGAAGGGCTACCTCGGCTCTCTCGAGGTGGCCACCAGCCCACTCGGAGGCGCGGCCGTCATCTGGACGCGGCGGGACACGGGCGCGGGCATCAACTCCCTGGTCTCGGCCGTCTTCGAGTAGGCGGCGTCCGTGGATTGCCTCCGGCCCCTGGGACTGCTGGGGCCGGAGGTGAAGAGCGAGCGGCTCACCGCAGACGGCGGCACGCCGCGGTCTTCACCGCGAGGTACACACGGGCGCCCGTGCTCACGCCCAGCTCGCGCACGGAGGCCTCGGTGAGCCGCACCACCCAGCGCACGCCTTCGACATCCACGGTGGCCGCGGCCTCTCCTGCTCCCGCGCTCTCCACACCCACCACCGTGCCCGCGAGCACGTTGCGAGCGGACACTCCGGACAGCACGCCCATGGAGAGCAGGATGTCGCTCGCCGGCACCGCGTAGGCCGCTCGCGCGCCCACCGCCAGCTCCGGCGCGTCCGGCACCCAGAGCCCCAAGCCCTGCGTCACCCGCAGGCGCGTGCCGCCCTCGTCGGGACGCTCCAACACGCCCTCGAGGATGTTCTCCTCACCCTCCGCCTCCGACGCCAGCAGCCCCCGCGCCGACGCTCCCAACACCTGGGACGCCGGCCCCGCCGCGCGCACGCGCCCTTCGTCCAGGAGCACCGCCTCCTTCGCCAATACCCGCGCCTCACCCAGTTGGTGCGTCACGTACAACATCGGCACCCGCGCCTCGTCGCGAACGCGCAGCAGATACGGCAGCACCCGCTCCTTCAGCGTCACGTCCAGCGCGGCCAACGGCTCATCGAGCAGCAACAACGCCGGGTCCGTCGCCAACGCTCGCGCCAAGGCCACGCGTTGCTTCTCGCCCCCCGACAGCGTCGCCGGATAGCGATGCAGCAACGGCCCCAGCTCGAGCAACCCCACCGCCTCGTCGAAGCGCGACGGCCTCCCCTTCCGCGCGCCGTAACGCACGTTCTCTTCCGCCGTGAGGTGCGGGAACAACAGCGCGTCCTGCGGCACGTAGCCCATGCGCCGCGCCTCCGGCGGCACCTCCACGCGCGCCCCACTGTCCAACAGCACGCGCCCACCCACGACGACGCGCCCTCGCGCACCGGACCGCAGCCCCGCCAGCACCTCCAACAGCGACGTCTTCCCCGACCCCGAGCGCCCCAGCACCGCCACCGACGCGCCCTCCAGCCGCGCGTCCACCTCCAACACGAAGCGCGCCAGCGGCAATCGAACCGACAGCTCCAGGCTCACGCGCGCACCCGCCGTCCCCGCCACCGCGTCAGCCCTTCCGTGGCGTACACCGCGACGAACGCCAGCAGCGCCGCGATGCCCGCCAGTCGCAGAGCTTCCGCGTCCTGCCCCAGCTGCGTGTACTGGAAGATGGCCAGCGACAACGTCTGCGTGCGCCCCGGGATGTTCCCCGCCACCAGCACCGTCGCGCCGAACTCACCGAGCGCTCGCGAGAACGCCAGCAGCGCGCCCACCACCACCCCGCGCCACGCCAGCGGCAACGTCACCCGGAAGAACGCTCGCGCCCGCGAATCCCCCAACGTGCGCGCCACCGCCACCAACCGGGGGTCCACCTCCTCGAACCCCGAGCGCGCCGAGCGCACGAGCAGCGGGAACGCCATCACCGCGCTCGCCAGCACCACCGCCCCCGGCGTGAACACCACCTCCACGCCCATCGCATCCAACACGCGCCCCAGCGGCCCCTCGCGCCCGAGCAGCTCCAACAACACCAACCCCACCGCCGTCGGCGGCAGCACCAGCGGCAGCGCCAGCACCGTGTCCACCACGCCCCGCCCCGGCCCTCGCCAGCGCGACAACGCGTAGGCCACCGCGACGCCCGGCGGAAGGATGACCAGCGTGGCCACCGCCGCCACCGTCACCGTGAACCCCACCAACCCCACCGTGTCGGCTGTCACCGCGCCTTCGTCCCCGCGTCGGCCGAAAGCACGACGAAGCCATGGCGCTGGAAGGCCGCTCGCGCGGGCTCCGTCTGGAGGAACTTCACGAAGGCGACGCCGACCTCCGGCGCCTTGCCCTTCACCAGCGCCGCCACCGGATAGACGATGCGCGGCGCATCCGACGACGGCACCTCGAACGCCACCCGCACCTTCTTCGACTGCGCCGCGTCCGTCGCGTACACCACCCCCGCCTCCACCCGCCCCGCCTCCACCGCCGCCAACGCACCCCGCACGTCCAACGCCGGCACCACCTTCCCCTCCACGTCCTTCCACACCCCGACCTTCTCCAACCACGCCTTCGCGTACACCCCCGCGGGCACGATGCCCGGGTCCGCCAGCACCAGCCGCTTCAGCCCCTTCAGGTCCTCCGCCCTGCCCGGCGCCACCTTCGCGCCCACCGGCACCACCACCACCAGCCGGTTCGACAGCAGCTCCACCCGCGAGCCACGCCGCACCAGGCCCGCCGCCTGCACGGCCTCCATCCGAGCCACGTCCGCCGACAGGAACGCATCCGCCGGCGCGCCCGCCATCGCCTGGCGGGCCAAATCTCCCGACGAGCCCAGCGCCAGCACCACCGTGTGGCCCGTGGCCTTCGTGAAGGCCGGCCGCAGCTCCTCGAGCACGTCCGTGGTGCTGGCCGCCGCGAAGACGAGCCCCTCCTCCGCCCGCGCCAACAAGGACACGAGGAACAGGGACGTCACGTACAGCCGAAACATGGTACGCACTCCTGCACGCTCCTCTCACCACCGTCGGCGAAGGAGCGCATTGTCCGCACGGCAGCCCACGCCGTGACAACGGGTTGACCCGTGGGGCCATGCCCGCTAAGCCATACTCCGTGTCCCGGAATATCCATTCTAAAGAGGATGAGGACCTGTCGGCGGACGTGCTGAGGCTCCAGCACCTGCTGCTCGCCATGGGCCGGCGCCGTTCGCTCCGCGACCCCATCGCCGCCACGTGCGAGCAGCTCCAGTTCACCGCGCCCCAGGTCCATGCGCTGCTGTGGCTCGGCCAGGACGGCGCGCTCACGATGGGTGAGCTCGCCCGCCGGCTGGGGGTCACCGAGAAGACCGTCACGGGGCTCGTCGACCGGCTGGAGCGCGAGGGACACCTGGTGCGCGAGCGCACCGCCGAGGACCGCCGCGTCGTGCGCTGTCGGCTCACCACCGATGGCCTGCAGACCTACCAGCGGCTCGAGCGCTTCGTGATGCAGGGCATGGGGCAGTTGCTCCACATCCTCGACGCGGGCGACCGCAAGGCACTCTTCCGCATCCTGGAGAAGCTCCTGCGCCGCATGGACACGCTGGGTGCGGCCGCGGCCACGCCCTCCCGCGAGCGCTCGGCCTGATGTCCCCCGAGCGGGCGAGCAACACCCGCTCTTGCGTGCCGCCAGCAGCGAGGCGCCCCAACTCACTCCCGTGACGTCGCGTGGGCCCGAGGGAGGAACGTGATGAAGGGATGCAGAAGCACGGGAGTCCTGGCCCTGGTCCTGATGCTGTCGGCCTGCCGACGCGGCCAGGAGGAGGCGCCCGCTCCTCCGCCTGCCTCCACCGGGTCCCCGAGCGCTGAGTCCGCGCCCGCGAAGCAGGTCATGCCGCCGGACATGAACGCGGCGCTCGCGTCCGTCGCGCCGCTGGTCGCGTCGGTGCAGCCCGCGGTCGTCAAGGTGGAGGTGCGGGACGCGGCGCCCACCCGTCGCTCGCGTCCGGGCTCGCCGTGGGGTGACGAGGGACGGGGTGGGACGTTCGGTGGCGCGCTCCCGTTCGGCTCACCCTTCGAGGACCCTCGTGAAGAGGGGCCACGCCAGGGCCTCGGCTCCGGCTTCGTGGTGGATGCGCGTGGGCTGGTGCTCACCAACAACCACGTGGTGCAGGGCGCCAGGTCCATCCAGGTGCACTTCTCCGACGGGCGACAGCAGGACGCGAAGGTCGTGGGCACGGACCCGCTCACGGACGTGGCGGTGCTCCAGCTCCAGGGGAAGGTGGAGAAGCTGCCCGTGGTGAAGCTGGGCGACTCGGACGCGCTGCGCGTGGGTGACTGGGTGGTGGCCATCGGCAATCCCTTCGGCCTGGACTCGAGCGTCAGCCTGGGCATCGTCTCCGCCAAGGCGCGCGACATCCAGGCGGGCCCCTTCGACGACTTCCTCCAGACGGACGCCGCCATCAACCCGGGCAACTCCGGCGGGCCGCTGTTCAACCTCCAGGGCGAGGTGGTGGGCATCAACACCGCCATCGCGGGCCAGGGCTCCGGCATCGGCTTCGCCGTGCCCAGCACGCTGGTGAAGCAGCTGCTGCCCCAGTTGGAGAAGGAGGGCACCGTCACCCGGGGATGGCTGGGCGTGGCGGTTCAGGACGTGACGCCGGATCTGGGCGCCGCGCTGGGGGTGCCGGTGCGCGATGGCGCGCTCGTCACCGATGTGACCCAGGGCACTCCGGCGGCTGAGGCGGGGCTGCGTCCGGATGACCTCATCGTCGAGGCGGGGGGACGGCCCATCGCCTCGGGACGCGCGCTCACGCGCACCGTGGCGCTGAAGGCGCCGGGCAGCACGCTGCCGCTCACCGTGTATCGCGATGGGAAGAAGACCGAGGTGAACGTGACGCTGGGCACCCGGCCGGACCTGGAGGGCGTGGCCGCGCGACGTCCCGCCGAGGAGCCCGAGGCACCGGCGCATCAACGCGTGGGGCTCACGCTGTCGGACATGGACCCGAGGCTGGCGCGGGCGCAGGAGCTGCCTCGCGCGGGCGCGCTGGTGACGGACGTCGTCCCGGGCTCCAGCGCCGAGCGCGCGGGACTGGTGCCCGGCATGGTGGTGGTGGAGGCGTCGGGTCGGGCCGTGCGCCGCGCCTCGGATTTGGCGCAGGCCCTGCGCGAGGCCGAGCCCGGTGAGTCCGTGCTGCTGCGCGTGGCGATGCCTGGCGGCGACCGCGTGCTGCGCGCGCTCAAGGCGCCGGAGTCGTGACGTCCGCGGGCGCTCGCGCGAGCAGCACGCGTGGGTGCAGCAGCAGGGCGAGGGCCTCGCGCATCGTCCAGTAGCAGCGGTCCACCCAGCTCAGGTTGCGCTCCGTCTGGAGCGCAGGGCTGGTGAGCACCTCGAAGCCGTTGAGTCGGAAGTACTGCCGCGCGCGCAGCAGGTGATACGGGTCCGACACCACCACCACGCGCCGCGCCCCCAGCTCTCGCAGCAGGGCCGACGTCAGGCGCGCGTTGTCGTCGGTGGAGTGACTCTCCTCCTCCAGCACGCACGCCTCCGGGGGCACGCCCAGTCGGGTCGCCAGCGCCAGCATCGCGCGTGCCTCCGAGGGAGGATGCACGCCCACGCCTCCGGAGAACACGAGCCTCGACGCCACGCCGCGCTGGTACAGCGCCACGGCCTGCTCCGTGCGTGCTCTCAGCGCACCGGAAGGGACACCGCCCGCCAGCACCCGCGCGCCCAGCACCACCACCGCATCCGAGGACTCGGCGCGCTCGCGCTGACCGAAGCGGTCCACCCAGAACGCGAGGCCGAACACACCACACGTCGCCACGCCAACGGACACGACGATGAGTCGGCGGAGACGACCAGGACGGGAGCGCAGCGAAGCGGGAGGCACGCACCCCACACTATCCGCGAGACGACGCGTTTACCTCAGGGCTCGAAGCCACCGAGGAACAACTCCCACGCGCCCGCCAGCCGACCCGTGCCCAGGTCCACCGGCCCCAGCTGCGTGCCCAACACCGCGCCCGGCCCCTTCGTCGACAGCGACACGAAGTCCCTCACCGCGTCCGCGTCACCGAGCGCCTCCCGGGGAAAGCCTCGCGCCCACTGCACCACCCCATCCACGCGGTCCAGCTTCACCAGGAACAGGTTCATGCGGCTCTCCGCCACCCCCGCCATGGGGCCCGTGCCCAGGTCATCGCCCTCCTCGTATCGGCCGACGACGAGCGCCCCCTCCTGCTCGTCCAACGCGAGCCCCGTCCCCATGAAACCGAAGTCACGCAGCCAGCGAGGCGCACCCTCCGGGTCGAACGCCGCCACGAAACCCCTGCCGCCTCCAGGCTCCACCGCGCAGGTCCGCTCCAAAAACGTGAGCGGCGCGGTGAAGCCTCCCGTCACCAGCACCCGCTGCCCCCGCACCGCCACGCCCGTGGCCCGGCCCGAGCGCGTGTCGAGCCGCCGCTCCCACCGCGCCCGCCCTCGCGCATCCAGCTTCACCAGGAACGGCTGCGAGTCCAGGGCCCCACGCACACGCGAAGCCTGGAGCGCCCCCGCGACGTAGACCTGCCCCTCCGCGTCCACCGCCGCTGACACCGCCTCGCCCTGCCCTTCGTGCACATACGTCCAGAGCAGCGCGCCCTTCGCGTCCAGCTTCACCGCGGCGGGAACCCGACCCCGCTTCGCATCAAACACAGAGCCCACCAGCACCAGGTTGCCCAACCCATCCACGTCCGCATGCCGAGGAACCAGCGTGTCCGGCACCCCGAGCGCCTCCAGGCTCCGCGCCCGGATGAACACACCGTCACGTCCCAGCTCCAACAGGAACCGACCCGCCGGCAACGGCCCGCCTCCCAGGTCCGCCCCCGCCACGTTGCGCCCCACCACGAAGACGCGCCCGCGAGCGCTCACCGCGAGCACCTCCGCGAACCCGGGCAACGACAGCGACCACTGTCGCTCACCCCCCGTGCCGTAGCGCGCCACCGCGAAGGTCTCCGGTGTCACCGGCCCCGTGCGAGGGTTGAGCAGCGGACCGAAGAAGTCCGCCACCGCGGCGTCCGAGTTGAGCGCCACCACCACCTCGCCCCGCGCGTCGTGCGCGAGCCCCGCGGCCGATTCGCGCCCCGGCCCCGTCAACGGCCGCACCCACCGCGTCGCGCCCGTCGAACGCGGGCCCCGGGTGACACGCTCGACGCTCGAGTCCTTCTCCGGAGCCGGCAGCTCGTGCCGCTCACAGGCCAGGGCGAGCACCACCACCCCCCAGCCCACCCTCCAGCCCCGTCCGCCATGAAGCATCGCGTCGTGCCCCCAAACCACCTGCGCAGGCCCATGAAATTCCGAGGAAGCGTCGGGCAGGGTGGGGACCGGCGGCTGTCCGGTCGAGGGGCCCCCGGGTGCGAGATGACCAGCCGCATCTGGACGCGGGGCCCGCGCGTGGGCTCCAATCCACCGGGTGATGACCCAGGATGAAGTGGCGAAGGCGCTCTCGGACGTGGAGCTGGTGCCGTGCGCGGAGATGGCGCTGGCGGACGCGCGACGTCTGGTGGACGCATGTCTCGAAGCGGACGTCCCGGCGCTGGTGCACCGCGAGGCGTGCGCGAAGCCGGGTTGCAGCCCGAAGTTCCAGGTGCTGGTGCGCCCCGAGGACGGCGTGCGCGTGGCCACGCTGCTCCAGCAGCGCTGGATGGACAGCATCCAGCGCGAGGGCGTGCTGGCACAGGGCGCCGCGCCCTTCGTGCTGCCCGCGTCCGAGGAGGGCGAGCCCCCCTGCCCCGCCTGCGGCACCGTCGCGCCCCTGGTGGAGGGGGCGTGCGCCGACTGTGGTCTTCAGCTCGAGTAGCGACCGGGCGGCGCCTGCGGCGCGAGCCCGAGCACCCTAACCTTCCCGGGAGACACCCGGGACGGACTCCCCGAGCGCGGCCCCGCGCGGGGCAGCAGTGGAGGCACACGGATGGAAGTCAAAGGCGTGGCGTTCCTGGCACGGCAGCAGATGACGGTGCAGGCGCACGGTGAGCAGGCGTGGCGGGACTTCCTGGCGGACATCAAGAAACGCGAGCCCGTCTTCTCCCTGCCCATCCTCCCGGTGACGCGCATCCCGGTGGATGCGTTCCTCCGGTTCAACGAGGAGCTGCTCCAGCGCTTCTATGGCGGGGACCAGGGCGTGTGGTGGCAGTTCGGCGTGAAGTCCGCCGAGTACGCGCTGGGACAGGGGCAGCTCAAGGCGATGTTCAGCCCCGGCGACTTCCGCCGCTTCCTCTTCTTCACGCCCGGCATCTGGAAGGGCTACTTCACCGAGGGCGAGATGGAGGTGCTGCCGGGTCAGGGCTACACGGACCTGCACATCTTCAAGGTGCCCAAGCCGCACGTGTACTTCGAGCTGTCGGTGATGGGCTTCGCGGCGGGCGGCCTGACGTTCCTGGGCGCGAAGAACCTGAAGCACGAGGTGCTCAAGGGCTTCACGCGCAAGGACCCGGACGTGCTCTACCGCTTCAACGTGAGCTGAGCGCGGCGGTGGACGCGGACACGTCCAGGCGCAGGTCCGCCACCACCGGGTAGTGGTCGGACGCGTCCACGCGCAGCACGCGGCTGGCCACGGGCGTGAAGGCGTCACACGCCAGCACGTAGTCGATGCGCAGCGTGGGCAGGAACAGGGGCATGGGGTAGGTGCCCCGTGCTCCGCCCGTGGCGGCGACGACGTCCTTCATCTGCCGGCGCAGCAGGCGCAGCGGGTTCGAGTCCGGGTCGTCGTTGAGGTCGCCCATGAGCAGGTGGGGCCTCGTGTCCTTGGCGAGCAGGTTCGCCACGAACGCGCTCTGGCGCAGGCGCGCGCGGGCGTTGAAGGGTCGGCGGATGAGGTGCGTGAGGTAGACGCTCACCTCGCGGCCATCCACGTCCATCACCGCGTGGGCGAGCGTGCGCGGCTCGGCGCCCTGGGGGTTGGGCAGCGGGTATTGCGCGAGCGCCTCGAGCGGGAAGCGGGACAACAGCGCGATGCCGTACGCGCCGCCGTGGAGGTCCGTGGTGCGGAAGTGCGCGCGGTGGGGCAGGCCGGTGAGGCGCGCGAGGGCCTCCACCTGGTCCACGCCGCCAGCGCGGGCCGAGCCGACGTCGACCTCCTGGAGCGCGACGACATCTGGCACGGAGGCGCGGATGACGCGGGCCACGCCGTCGAGGCCGCGGGCACCGGACTGGATGTTGAAGGTCATCACCCGCAGCGTCCCGGGCTCGCGGTGCACGGCGGCCACGGGGACTTCGGGCGGGAGGAGACCGGGGCCGGTCGCACACGCGAGCGGCCCCAGCATGAGCAGCATGGGGAGGAGGCGGAGGTGCATGGGGCGAAGGCGCGATGCTACGTCGCGCCGTCGTCCGTTGTCGCCCCGCCCTCCGGGGCCTGTCCGATGGGCAGGCGGGCGGGCTACTCGTCGCGGCGGCGCAGGCGCGCGCCGAGCAGCATCAGCGCCGCGCCGAGCAGGGGCGCGCCGCCGGCGGCGGAGCAGCCACCGCTGTCATCATCGCCGCCGCCGTCGCCGCCACCATCACCGACCTTCACCTTGAGCTGGGTGCCCGCGGACGCGTCACCGGTGTCCTCGCCGTTGCCGTTGGTGGAGTTGCCGGCGCCGAAGAGGGTGAGGGTGGTGCCGGTGGACGGGGCGACGACGCTGAAGGCGAAGCGCACGGAGCCGTCGGTGAAGGGCTTCGGCTGGGAGTGGGTGAGCTCGCCGGAGAGCTTCTTGGAGTCGGAGCCGCCGGCGGTGAGGGTGGCCTCGCCGTCCACGGCGACGTTGTAGCCACCGCGCACGCCGGGGCCGCCGGTGATGACCAGGGTGTAGCTGCCCGTCTGGCCGGGGTTGAGCGTGGCGGGGCCCTCGATGGTCACCGTGGGCGCGGTGCCCGAGCGCGAGTGGCAGCCGGAGGAGCAGGTCTGCCCGCTCTTGCCGCTGTAGTTGCTCTGGCCGGTGGCGTAGGCGAAGGCGGAGCCAGAGACGAGGCACGCGGCCAGGACGCCGGCGACCTTGAGGGACGGAAGGAACGACTGCATGAAGCCTCCAGGTTGAGGAACCCGAGAAGGAAGGGGGAGACCTTCATACCGCGACGCGGCAACGCTTCCCAGCACTCGCCCGGGAGGGCCCACGTGACGGTTTCGTCGAGGGTTTCGCCCTGACGCGAGGACTCCAGTCACTCGGTATCAGAGGTCCCGGCCGACACCTCGTAAGGGTGCGCAAGCCACTGGCAAGAGGCGGCTCGAACACATGTCTCACGAGGGGTTCGCGAGGCCGCGGGTGATGGACTCACCGCCCTCCTCGCACCCAGCGGACGTGCCCCGCGTGCCCGTCAGGGTGACACACGGGGGAGGTCCGGAGCGACGGGGCCGTTGATTTCTGGGTGGCCCCATCGTAGGCAACCGTCCTCTTTCCACGACTTTAGAAGGGTGCTCCGCACATGGCCGAGAAGCTCACGCCCCGCGAGAAGGGCTTTTCCGAGTGGTACGTCGACGTGGTCCAGAAGGCGAAGCTCGCCGACTACTCGGACGTGAAGGGCTGCATGGTCATCCGGCCCAACGGCTACGCCATCTGGGAGAACATGCAGCGCGTCCTGGACAAGATGTTCAAGGACCTGGGCCACAAGAACGCCTACTTCCCGCTGCTCATCCCCGAGAGCTACCTCAAGAAGGAGGCCGAGCACGTCGAGGGCTTCAACCCCCAGCTCGCCGTCGTCACCCACGCGGGCGGCGCCAAGCTCGAGGAGCCCTACGTCATCCGGCCCACCTCCGAGACCATCATCAACCGCAGCTTCGCCAAGTGGATCCAGAGCTACCGCGACCTCCCCCTGCTGCTCAACCAGTGGGCCAACGTCATGCGCTGGGAGATGCGCACCCGCCTGTTCCTGCGCACCACCGAGTTCCTCTGGCAGGAAGGCCACACCTGTCATGAGACCGAGGAGGACGCGGAGAAGGAGACCCTCCAGATGCTGGAGGTCTACCGGACCTTCGCCGAGGACTACATGGCCATGCCCGTCATGACGGGCCGCAAGTCCGAGTCCGAGCGCTTCGCCGGCGCCCTGCGCACCTACAGCATCGAAGCCATGATGCAGGACAAGAAGGCCCTGCAGGCCGGCACCAGCCACAACCTGGGCCAGAACTTCGCCAAGGCCTTCGAGACCAAGTTCCAGGGCCGCGACGGCCGCGAGCACTTCGTCTGGCAGACGTCCTGGGGCGTCTCCACGCGCCTCATCGGCGGCCTCATCATGACCCACTCGGATGACTCGGGTCTCATCGTCCCGCCGAAGCTCGCCTCCAACCACGTCGTCATCATCCCCATCTTCGGCAAGGCCACCGACGCGGAGAAGGCCCAGGTCCTGGAGAAGAGCCACGGACTCGCCGCCGACCTGCGCAAGGCGGGCCTGGGCGTCGTGGTGGACGACGACGACAGCAAGGGCCCGGGCTTCAAGTACTTCGAGCACGAGCTCACCGGCACCTGCGTGCGCATCGAAATCGGGCCCAAGGACCTGGCCAAGGGCACCTGCGTCATGGTGCGCCGCGACCTGAAGGTGAAGGAGTTCATCCCGCTCGGCGAGGCCGCCGCCAAGGCCCAGTCCATGCTGGACAGCATGCAGAAGGACCTGTTCCAGAAGGCCAAGGACTTCCGCGAGGCGCACACCTTCGAGGTCAACTCCTACGAGGAGATGAAGGAGAAGGCGGACGCGGGCTTCCTGCTCGCCCACTGGAACCTGGACCCCAAGGTGGAGGCGCGCATCAAGGAGGAGACCGGCCTGACCACGCGCAACCGGCCCTTCGCCCTCAAGCAGGAGCCGGGCAAGTGCATCGTCACCGGTGAGGACTCGCCGGGCCGCATCGTGTTCTCCAAGGCGTACTGAGCCGTCCCTTGTAGACACCGAGGGCCGTGGGAGGAGCCGTGTCGCTCCCCTCGCGGCCCTCGCGCTTTCTCAGCCCACCTCGCGCAGCGCCCGCCGTCCCGGGACGAACGTCGCCACCGGCTCCGTCTTGCCCGCGACGGGCAGCGTCGTGGCCGGCTCGAACGACAGCGAGGGGTCCGCCTCGCACGCGCGGCACGTGGCCTCCGACACCAGCATGGGCACGCCGACCTTCTTCGTCAGGCCCTCGATGCGGCTGGCCAGGTTCACCGCGTCGCCAATCACCGTGTACTCGCGCCGCTGCGCGCTGCCCACGTCCCCCACCACCACGCGCCCGGTGTGGATGCCGATGCCGATGCGCAGCGGCTCCTCTCCGCGCGCCACGCGCTCGGCGTTGAGCGTCTCCAGCGCCTCCAGCATCGCCAGTCCACACGCCACCGCGGAGCGCGGGTGCCCGGGCAAATCCAGCGGCGCGCCGAAGTACGCGAGGATGCCGTCGCCGATGAACTTGTCGAGCGTCCCGCCGTGGCGGAACACCACGTCCACCATGCGCGACAGGTACTCGTTGAGCAGCGCCACCACCTGGGGGCTCTCCATGCGCTCGGACATGGAGGTGAAGCCGCGGATGTCGGAGAACAGCAGCGTCACCTCGCGGTGCTCACCGCCCCCGGCCTCGGAGCCGTGCTGGGCAATCTGCCGCGCGACCTCCGGCGAGAA
This sequence comes from Myxococcus sp. AS-1-15, assembly GCF_020037055.1. Taxonomy (NCBI): domain Bacteria; kingdom Pseudomonadati; phylum Myxococcota; class Myxococcia; order Myxococcales; family Myxococcaceae; genus Myxococcus; species Myxococcus sp. AS-1-15. The sequence continues at coordinate 485,545 of NZ_JAIQDF010000003.1, forward strand.
GTAGCGCCCCAGCCGCTCCAGGCGCATCTCCTCGCGCGCCACCTGCGTCACCAGCCCCAGCACCTGCCGGCCGATGAAGGACGCGGCCGCCGCGCCCAAGGACAGCACCAGCACCAGCCCCGGCAGGAACGCCTCCCACGCGAGGCCCGCCTGGAACACCAGCGCGGCCTCCAGGCCGATGGCGAGCGCGGTGGCCAGCACGACGATGACGGGCGAGAGCGTCACCAGCGACACGAGCACCACCAGCACGATGTACACGCCCAACGTCAGCAGTGAAATCGGCACCGCGTTGTCGTTGTCCACCGCGCCGATGGCCAGCGACTGGAGGACGAAGATGGCGGGCATGTCCAGGAACGCGAGCCCGAGCGCCGGACGGCGTCCCAGCGAGGGCCACCTGCGCGCGCCGGCCCACAGCGCCACGGCCAGCACCAGGTAGGCGACGAGCACGGAGGGCGGCACGCGCCACTCGAGCTGGAGCGCCATCCCCAGCCAGCACACCACGCCGACGGCGCGGACACGGTTGAGCCACTCGCCGACCTGCGCGCGCCACCCGGCCAACCTCCGCCGCAGCGTATCCTCGACCTGGGAGAGCCTCCGCATGCCCCTGTCACGCTAGCCCACCCTCCCCTCGCCCCTCCAGGGAGGTCCGAGACACGAGCCTGGGTCCTCGCGGACGGCTATCCTCGCGGGCCGGAGACATCCATGGCGAGCATCGGTCACGTGGCGGTGGGGCTGGCGTTGGGGAGGTACGAAGCGAACGGCAGGGCGACGAGGCGGCTGCTCGCCTCCATGGCGCTGTTCTCCGCGCTGGCGCTCTTGCCCGACGCGGACGTGGTGGCCTTCGTGTTCCGCATCCCCTACTCGGCGCCCTGGGGACACCGCGGCGCGTCGCACTCGTTCGCCTTCGCCGCGGGCATCGCGCTGCTGGTGGCCCTGGTGGCGAGGTGGCGAGGCGCCTCCGCCACGAGATGGGGAGGGCTCGCGTTCCTCGCGGTGGCGAGCCACGGGCTCCTGGACGCGCTCACCGACGGCGGGCTGGGCGCGGCGCTCCTGTGGCCCTTCTCCAACGCGCGCATGTTCGCGCCCGTGCGTCCGCTGCCCGTGTCCCCCATCGGCGCGGGCATGCTGTCGCCGCGAGGGATGTACGTCGTCGGCGCGGAGCTGCTCGCGTTCATCCCCCTCTGGGCCTATGCGCTCTGGCCGCGCCGGTCCGCGAGGAGGAGCTGAGCCATGCGACTGTTCACCGCCGTCACGCTGGGCGATGTCATCGAGGCGCGCGCCGCCGGGGAGCTGTCGCGACTGCGCGCGCTGGCGCCCACGGCCCGCTTCGTGCGCGCCGAGGGGGTGCACCTCACGTTGGTGTTCCTGGGGGAGGTGGAGTCCTCGCGGCTGCCCGCCATCCGTGAGGCCCTCGCGTCGGTGGGCCCGCGCCACGCGCCGTTCACCTTGTCCGTGGGAGGCGGCGGCACGTTCGGCACGCCGTCACATCCGCGCGTGCTCTGGTCCCACGTGCGCGGGGAGGTGGAGGCGCTCGAGGCGCTGCAGACGGACACGGCCGCACAGCTGCTCCCGCTCGGCTTCGAGCCCGAGCACCGCGACTACGCGCCCCACCTGACGCTGGCCCGGGCCAAGGCGCCCAGGGGCGACCCCGCGCTGCTCGCGTGCGCGCAGGCCCTGGCGAGCGTCGAGCTGGGCGAGGGGCGCGTGGACCGGCTCGTGTTGTTCGAGAGCCGAGGGCCCGACTACGTCCCCGTGGTGGAGGTACCGCTCACGCGCGCGAGCTGATGGCGCGTGGTCGCGCCCCGCTCCAACGCGGTGCCAGCTCACCCGCTCACGCGCGGACTGATGGCGTGTGCCACAAACGAGCCCACACACCGCGCCAACGCGGTGCCAGCTCACCCGCTCACGCGCGGACTGATGGCGCGTGCCCCAGACGAGCCCACGCACCGCGCCGACGCTGCGCCCACTCGTCCGAGCCCACGCACCGCGCCGACGCGGCGCCCACTCGTCCGAGCCACGACGAGGGCAGACTCCCACGGTGTCAGGACGACCTCCCCCGGACGCGCGCTGGCACCACCCCTGCAATCCACCCAGCCGAGCGCACGCAAGCGCCGGAAAGGACGGGCACATGCGGTGGATGATGGGGTGGGCGCTGTGGCTGTGGGGACTCAGCGCGGTCGCGGCGCCACGCGATGCGCTGGAGGCGAAGCTGCGGACGGGGGACATCGTCCTGCACACCTCGCGCTCGCGGCAGTCGCAGGCCATCCAGGTGGCCACGCACAGCCCGCTGTCCCACGTGGGCCTGGTGGAGGTCACCGAAAAGGGCGCCTTCGTGGTGGAGGCCGTGCAGCCCGTGCAGCGCGTCCCCTTCGCGAAGTGGAAGGCGCGCGGCGTGAAGGACCGCATCCTGGTGCTGCGCGCGGAGGACGTCGACGCGAAGACGAAGCAGCGCGTGCTCGCGGCGGCCAAGGCCCATCTGGGCAAGCCGTACGACTGGCGCTTCGAGTGGGGCGACGACGCGATGTACTGCTCGGAGCTGGTGCGCAAGGCGTACGCCCAGGGCGCGGGCGTGGAGTACGGCGAGCTGGAGACGCTGGGCTCGCTCGATGTCGAGGGCCTGCGCAAACAGATGCGTGAGCGCTACGGCGCCAAGGTGCCCCTCGAGCTGACCCTGATAACGCCGGCGAGCCTGGCCCGGGATACCCGCCTGTCTGTGGTTCACTCGGATTTTCCGGAAGTGCCGTAGCAGGGCCTTCCGCATATCCGGGGTGTATTCAACCCCGTCACGCGAACGCGTGAGACAGGGCCCGGAGCAGGTAGACTCCGTCTCATGAGACGCCTCCTGCTCGTACTCCCCTTGGTCCTCATCGTCGGCTGCAAGAAGGACGTCACCCAGGGCGCGGTGAAGGTCACGGTGAACTACACCCGTTTCCTGCCCGGCTGCCTGCGCGTGCAAGCGCGCGACGTGGAGAGCGGCAAGGAGCTCACCCAGGACGTGACGGAGGTGCGCGGGACGCGGGCCCAGGGCGGCACGATGACGGTGGGCGTGGCGCCTCCGACGGACTGGGGAAAGACGGTGGAGGTGCGCGCCACGGCCTTCGAGCAGGCCTGCGTGGGTGACGGCGTGGTCACCGACTCGCAGCGCGTGACGCTGGTGATGGATGCCATCCAGGACACCACGCTGACGTTGCAGGCGGTGGACGCGGACCAGGACGGCTATGTCGACGTGAGCAGCAACGGCACCGACTGTCGGGACGACGTGGCCGACATCAACCCGGGCGTCGAGGAGCGGTGCAACGACCGGGACGACAACTGCGACGGCGTCGGTGACGCGGAGCACTTCCAGCTGGGCGCGAGCTGCTCGACGTCGGATGACTGTCACGGTGTCTACCGCTGCGACCTGACGGACTTCGTCCAGTACTGTGAGACGCCACCGAGCCGCAGCGTGTATCCGGACAACGACAGGGACGGTCACGGACAGCTGGGCTCCGAGCCGCTCCTCGTCTGCAACGCCACGCCCGAGGGCTACACGTCGGGGCCGCCGGACGACTGCAACGACAACGCCTTCAGCGTGCACCCGGGCAGCCAGGACCGCTGCGACGGCGAGGACACCAACTGCGACGGCCGGCTGGACGAGGACTTCCCTCAGCTCACCCAGGCGTGCACGGACGCGTTCCAGTGCGCGGGCGCGCATGCCTGCGCGGAGGACAAGCTGGGGGTCACCTGTGTGTCCACGGTGACGCCGACGGCCTGGTACCCGGACGAGGACGGCGATGGCTTCGGCGCGGCCTCCGGAGAGGTGCGCTCCTGCGTGAAGCCCGCGGGCGTCTGGGTCACCAACAACACGGACTGCAACGACGGCAACGCGCGCACGTATCCGGGCGCTCCGGAGATTTGCGACGGGCTGGACAACGACTGCGATGATCAGCCCGAGAACGCGCAGGCGGTGTGCCCGGGTGGCGCGGCTCCGGCATGGAGCAGCCGGACCGTCACCAGTGGAGGACAGAAGCACTGGTACTCCGCCTCCTCGTGGACGAAGGGCGGCGTGTGGGTGGGCGGCCACGACGACCGGCTCGCGAAGCTGGTGCCGAGCGCCACCAACTTCTCCGTCACCTCGGACACGGGCTGCGGCGCGTCCGACACGCAGTGGCGCGCCGTCTGGGCCGACCCTGGCAACAATGGCCGGGTGTGGCTCGGCTCAGAGGGCGGCAAGAAGGCGCACCAGGACGTCAACGCCTCGGGTTGCACCCAGGTGTCGGACGATGACAAGTGGATCTTCGGCCTGACGGGCGTGAGGAACGGCGGGGTGCTCACGATTCACGGCGCCGCGTCGCCCAATGACACCGACTCAGCGACGACGGGCCAGGCTTTCGCATGGGATGGCGGCGGCACGCTCGACTACAATGCCGCCAACAACCCGCTCCCCAAGGTCGAGGACGTGCATGGCATCTCCCATGCGCACCTGCTGCTGGTGGGCGGGCAGTCGGGGGGCCCGCGGGTCTTCCGGTTCAACCCGGGCAACAGCCGCTGGGAGTCGGAGAACGCCGAGCAGGACACGATTGGAGCCCAGCGCCTGCGAGGCGTCTGGGTGGTCAACGAGCGGGTGGCCTTCGCCGTGGGCGACGGTGGAACGGTGTTGAGGAAGGTCAACGGCACGACGTGGACCCGGCAGACCTTCCCCAACAACCATCAACTGACGTCTGTCATCGCCTTCGGCGCTGGCTCGGCGTACGCCACCTGCGCCAACCAGCACATCTACCGGTACGACGGGCAGTCGTGGACGAATGTCTACTCGGGAGACAGGCGCTACAACGACATCACCGGAACGGGTCCCGATGACCTGTGGGTGGTCGGCAACGACGGGCGCATCGTCCGCTGGCCGGCGTGGCCGTAGCCGCTCGAGTCACCCGCCCCGTCGCGCCACCACGAAGCGGCGGGTGAAAAGGAACGGAGTGCCCCGCGCATGCGCGGGGTACGCCTGACGCAGCCGGGGCCGCAGCTCCTCCACGAAGGCCTGGCCCTCCTCGCCCCCCAGCGCCGCCAGCACGGGGCGCAGCGTCGTGCCCAGCAGCCACTGGAGCACCGCGTCCTCGCCCGGCAGCAGATGCAGGTACGTGGTCTCCCACGCGTCCACGGACAGGCCCAGGTCGGAGAGCAGGGACTCATAGCGCTCCAGCGTCTCCACGGGCCTGCGCCGCACGGGCGCGAGCTTCGAGGCGAAGCGCGGCAGGCCGCGCACCTCGTCGACGAGCCGATGCGACGGCGCCTCGAAGTTGGCGGGGACCTGGAAGGCCAGCACGGCGCTCGGGGCCAGCTTCGCCACCAAGCGCCCCATCAGCGTCGCGTGGTCCGGCAGCCAGTGCAGCGCCGCGTTCGACACGAGCACGTCCAGCGGCTGCTCCGGACTCCAGTCCGCCAGATCCCCCACCTCGAAGCGCACGGTGGCCGAGGCCGGGCGGCGGCGCGCCTCCTCGACCATCTCCACCGAGGAGTCCACGCCCACCACCCGGGCCCGGGGCCAGCGCTCGGACAGCACGCGCGTGAGGTCCCCCGTCCCGCAGCCCAGGTCCGCCACGTGCGAGGGAGACTGCGCGTCCACGCGAGACAGCAGCTCGAAGAACGGGCGCTTCCGCTCGTCACGGAAGCGCGTGTACTGCGTCGGGTCCCACATCCTGTCCTCCCGGTAACGCGTCCACGCCGCGCACCGGAGGATGTAACCCACGACGTGGGCCCGTGCTCGCACACCGATGTGCACCGTGAGGTGGAGCACTCGGCCCCACCTCACGCCTCACGCTCAGCGTCGGATGCGCAGCACCTGGAAGCCCGTCCCCGCGCTCCCGAAGCCGCTCACGTTCTCCATCCGCACCACCAGGTCCCCGGAGGGCAGCACGCCCCACACGTCGGCGCGCGCCAGGTCCGCGCCACCCAGCCGCTCATACCGCCGCGCCTCGCTCCACGTCGCCCCATCGCCGCTGGTGAACAGCCGCACGAAGACATCCCCCGCAGCGTGCACGTCCCCGGCGCTGGACCACGCCGTGCCCAGCACCCAGCCACCGCCGGGCGCCGCCGCCAGCGAGTACGCCGGCCCCGGCAGCTCGAACACCGTGCTCACCTGCCCCGTGCGCGACACCCGCAGCAGCTTCGGATGCTCGGGCTCGAAGAGCGTCGACTGGCCGAGCAGCAGCGTGCCGTCCGCCAGCACCCCGCCCGCCACGCCGTTGGCCGCGTAGCCCTGCAGCATCGACGTCCACGTCCGCCCGCCATCCGTCGAGCGCAGCACCGCCGCCTGCGTCTTGTTGCTGCCCATCATCGCCCACAGCGCGCCCGTCGCCGGGTCCGCCACCAGCGCATGACCATGCCGGTGCGCCGTCAGCGTGGAGCGCACGCTCCAACTCGCCCCGCTGTCCGTGCTCGCCCACAGCCGCACCGGCACCGCGGACGAGGTGAACGTCTGGTACTCGAGGAAGAACCAGGTGTTCCCGAGCTGCGCGAAGCTGCGCGGCCCCATCGCCCGGTAGCTGCCCAGGCTCACCTCGTCCCGCCACGTGCGCCCGCCGTCCGTCGAGCGCTTCAGGAAGTACGCGCCGCTGTGACTCACCACCGCCAGCAGCGTCCCGTTCGACATCGCCGCCATCGTCCACAGGTTGCCGCTGTCCTGGCTCCGCGCGGAGAAGCTCACGCCCCCATCCGTGCTCGCCATCAGCCGCGAGCGCTCGCCCCCCACCGCGAGCCCGTACAGCGTGCCGGCCCCATCCACCGCGAGCAGCTCGTGACTGGAGGAGGAGCGCACCACGTCGAGCGAGAACGGCCCCTCCCCCTGCGGCTCCTCGTCCCGCACCCACGCCACCCGCGACACCGTGCCCCGCGAGCTCGCGTCCGGCGCCTCGCCATACAGACACGGTATCTCCGCGCTGTCCGCGGGCAGCACGTCCACCGCGTTGGGGTAGCCCTTGAACGTCGCGTCCCCATCCAACGTCACCGCGCTGCCCAGCGTGCCCTCCGGCGAGAGCACCCTCGCGCGCAGCTCGTAGTGCGCGTTGAGCACGCGCATGCGGTTGTAGAAGATGTAGAGCGAGTCCCCCACGCGGGTGACGGCGGCCTGAATCGCCCAGTCCGACGTGCCCTCCACCAGCGTGCGCGGACCGAAGGACGTCCCGTCGAAGCGCCGGTGGTACAGCCGCTCCTGCTCGTCCTTGTAGACCAGGTGCATGCCGCCCCGGCCGTCCGCCACCGCGCTCAGCGCCGCGCCATGGTAGATGCCGTCGGAGAACGCCTCGCGCACGGGCGCCCAGGTGCCCGTCGGGTCCTCGTCGTCACGCACGCGCATCCGCGTGGGCACGAAGCCGTCATGCATGGCGTAGACGAAGACCAGCCGCGTCCCCACGCTCAGCAGCCGTCCTCCGCCGCGCCTTCTCACCTTGTCCAGCGCCTGGTGCCCACCGAAGCTCTGCCCCCCGTCCGTGGACACCGCCACCACCGCCGTGGAGCCGCCGTCCGACTCCAGCCGGAAGGCCTGCACCCACAGCCGCCCCTTCGAGTCCCGCGCGAGCAGCGCCCGCGAGTAGCCCGTGCTCGCGTCCGCGTTCATCACCCGCACCGCCGGCTCCGGCGTCCACGTGTCCGCGCCGGACTGGTAGCGCCACCACTGGAACCAGACGTCATGCCGGCTGGAGGGCTCCAGCTGTGGCCCCTCGTAGGAATACACGAGCGCCACGTCCCGCCCCACCGCGAGCAGCTCCGCCCGGTCCGCGTGCGTGGCATCCGACTGGATGTCGCCCACCCGCCGCACCGTGCGCAGCGCGTCCTCGGAGCGGTAGAGCACCAGCCCCTTGGACTCCACGTTGCCGTGCTGGATGGCCACCAGCAGGCTCGCGGGACGACCACTGCCTGTCTCGACTCGAACGATGTGGCGCTGCGCCGGGAGCGTGAGGGCATTGCCCCCGCTCACCGGTACCAACGCCGTCCCACCCGCCGCGAGCACCGCGGCGAGCAAGGCCCCTGCAAGCCCTGTCATGAATCCCCTCCCCGGACATCCGAGGAGAGAATGTGGGCGAGCACCTACCGAGGGAAGTCACCCCGCAGCGTGCGGGCCCCCATCCGTTGAACAGCAACGGGGCCCGTGTCGCCGGCTGCACGCTCCCCAGCGAAGGGAGCGCGGCCCGGGGCGAGCCCTCCGACTACTTGGCGCGACGACGCTTCGCGGGGGCGGGAGCGCCCGCATCCGGGGCACCGGCGTCCGGAGCGGTGGCCTCGACAGCGCCTGCGTCCGGGTCCGTGCCACCGTCACCCACGCCACCATCCGCGCCCGCCGCGCCCGCGCGCGGAATGGCCGGAGGAGGATTCACCAGCCCCAGCGAGCCCAGGAAGTCCTCCGCGCCCGGCGCGCCGATGCTCGGGTTGTAGAGGACCAGCATGGTGTAGAGGCGCGGGCCCACCAGGTAGTTGCGCGCGCGCACCTCGCCGTTGGGCGAGGACACCGTGTAGGACTTGCCGGGGTAGCCATCCAGCGTGAGCTCCTGCTCGTTGCTGACGGTGCCCTTGAGCTGGTTGGTGAGGCCGTCGCGGCCCTCGTTGAGGAACGCCTCGGGAGGACGGCTCGCGACGACCTTCTCCGGGTAGTCCGCGGTGCTGATGGAGTAGATGACGCCCTCGGCGGTCTGCAGCGAGTACGCCGCCGTGGAGACCTCGCCCGCGGGGATGTTCACCTTCTGGCGCTGGACCTGGGGCTGGCCCGGCATCTTCACGGTGAAGCCCTCTTCGGCCGTCACCTCGGTCAGCTGCGGGCCCGCGGCGGCGGCCGGCTGGCCCCCCGACTCACCGCCCTCGTTCGGCAGCTCCTCGACGGTGGAGGTCGCCTGCTGGTTGGGGTCGGTCTTCTGGGCGCTGACGCACGCGAGTGAAATCAGCGACAGGGTGGCAAGGGCGGCAAGGAGGCGAGACAACGAAGGCATGGGCGCGCTTCCTGAAATTTGGTGTGGGAGATGAACGCGGTGCGTCGGACGACGCTAATAGAACTGCTCGACTTCTGACTACCCGAGATTGGGACGGCCGCCAGTTTCCAGGTGTCACGCACACCCCAGAAGCGTCCGCGGCCGGACGGAAGCGGGCGCTTCGGAGGCTGAAAATCGGCCTCCGGAAGCTATTCACCCAGGTAGGCCCGGCGCACCTCCGCGCTCTCCAGGAGCGCCTTGCCGGGGCCCGCCATCGCCACCTCGCCCGTCTCCAACACGTAGCCGTAGTGGGCGCAGTTGAGCGCCAGGTGGGCGTTCTGCTCCACCAGCAGCACGCTGACACCCGTCTGGTTCACCTCGCGCAGGGTGCGGAAGATGGTCTCCGTCACCTGCGGGGCGAGGCCCAGCGAGGGCTCGTCCAACAAGAGCAGCTGGGGCCGGCTGAGCAGCGCGCGGGCGATGGCCAGCATCTGCTGCTCGCCGCCTGACAGCGTGCCCGCCATCTGGGTGCGCCGCTCCTTGAGCACGGGGAAGAGCGTGAAGCTCTTCTCCATGTCCGCCTTCACCTCCGCGGTGTCGCGGCGCAGGTAGGCGCCCAGCTCCAGGTTCTCCAGCACGGACATGTTGGGGAAGATGCCCCGTCCCTCCGGCGCGTGCGCCATGCCCCGGGGCACCAGCTGGTGCGCCTTGAGGCTGGTGGTGTCCTGGCCGCCGAAGCGAATCTTCCCGGCGCTGGCCTTGAGCATGCCGCTCACCGCGCGCAGGGTGCTCGTCTTGCCCGCGCCGTTGGCGCCGATGAGGGCGACGACTTCACCCTTGCCCACCGTCAGCGACACGCCCTTCAGGGCCTGGATGGCGCCGTAGTGGACCTTGATGCCCTCCACCGTCAGGAGCGGCGCGAAGGCCTGGCGCTCACCCAGCGTCTTCACCTGCGCCTCGCTCACGCCGCGCCTCCGTGACTCTCCAGGTAGCTGTCGCCCAGGTACGCCTCGATGACCTTGCGGTCGCTGCGCACCTCGGCGGGCGCCCCGCGCGCGATGGTCTCGCCGTGGTCCAGCACGGTGATGCGCTCGCAGATGCCCATCACCAGCTTCATGTCGTGCTCGATGACCAGCACACCCAGCTTGAAGTCGTCGCGCAGCTTGCGGATGAGCACCATCAGGTCCGCCTTCTCGCGCGTGTTCATGCCGGCGGCGGGCTCGTCGAGCAGCAGCACCCGGGGCTGGCTGCCCAGGGCGCGGGCGATCTCCAGCCGGCGCTGCTCACCGTAGGGGAGGTTTCGCGCCTCCTCGTCGCGGCGGTGCGACAGGCCCATGACCTCCAGCAGGTGCTCGGCCTGCTCGGTCAGCCGCCGCTCCTCGCGCTGGAAGCCCGGGGTGAGCAGGAGCGAGCGCCACCAGTCCGCGTAGTTGTGGGCCGCGTTGCGCAGCTTGGAGCCCACGCTGAGGCTGGACTGGTGCAGCGCCGTCTGAGCGCGGCAGGCCACCTTCACGTTGTCCAGCGCGGAGAGCGCGCGGAACAGGCGGATGTTCTGGAAGGTGCGCGCCACGCCCAGCAGGTTGATTTGATGCGGCTTGCGCCCGTTGACCTGCGTGCCGCCCACGCGCACCACGCCCTGGGTGGGCTGGTAGACGCCCGTCAGCACGTTGAACGCGGTGGACTTGCCCGCGCCGTTGGGGCCGATGAGGCCCAGCAGGTCCCCCTGCCGGATGGACAGGTGGAAGTCGGTGAGCGCCTTGAGGCCGCCGAACTGGATGCTCACGCCGTCCGCCACCAGCACGGGCTCGGGGGACGTGGAGGAGAGGGCCGTCACGTTCGCGCTCACGCCAGCCCCCGGCGCTTGCGGGGCAGCCACCGTGGCAGCACGTCCCAGATCTCCTTCGTGCCGAACAGGCCCTGCGGCCTGGCGAGCATCAAGACGACGAGCAACAGGCCGTAGATGGGCATGCGAATCTGGTCCACCCGCTGCGCCAGGCTGCCCTCGGTGCCCAGCGCGCCGAACAGGGAGCGCATGCCTTCGGGCAGCAGCGTCAGGAAGATGGCCGCGACGAAGGCACCCGTGGTGGAGCCCAGGCCGCCCAGCACCACCATGACGACGATTTCCATCGAGCGCACGAAGGTGAAGGAGCCGGGGTTGATGATGGGCACAAAGTGGGCGAACAGGCCGCCGGCGATGCCCGCGAAGAACGACGAGAAGACGAACGCGCGCACCTTGTAGCCGGTGGTGTCCACGCCCATGGCCTCGGCGGCCACCTCGTCCTCGCGGATGGCCCACAGGCTGCGGCCGTGGCTGGAGCCGGCGATGCGGCGCGCGGCCAGCACCACCAGGAACACCCAGAAGAACACCATGCCGGGGCTCGAGTACTGGGGGATGCCCGACAGGCCCAGCGCGCGGCCGAACGCGTCCGTGTTCTGCACCACGACGCGGATGATTTCGCCGAAGCCCAGCGTGACGATGGCCAGGTAGTCACCGCGCAGGCGCAGGGACGGCAGGCCCACCAGGAAGCCGCACGCCGCCGCCGCGACGCCGCCCGCGAGCAGCGCCACGGTGAAGAGCACCTGGTCGCTGGCCGCCACGGGGAGGAAGGACAGCGCCACCTCCTTGAGCTGCAGCGAGCAGTACCCGGCGATGTACGCGCCCACGGCCATGAAGCCCGCGTGGCCGATGGAGAACTGCCCCGTCATCCCGTTCACGATGTTGAGGCTCACCGCGAGGATGATGTTCACGCCGACGACGGACAACAGATACGTGGCGAAGTCGGAGCCGCTCAGCGCCCACTGGAACAGCACCAGCGTGGGGATGGCGACGAGGACCGGCAGCACGCCACGCAGCGAGGGCGGCACGAGCGTGCGGGCCTCGGGGATGGGAAGCGCGGGGGTCTCCATCAGACCTTCTCCGCGGCGACCCGGCCGAACAGGCCACCGGGCTTCACGAGCAGCACCAGGATGAGGAAGCCGAAGGCCACCGCGTCGCGCCAGGTGCTGGCCGCGTAGCCGACGACGAACTCCTCCACCAGCCCCAGCACCAGCGCGCCCACCACCGCGCCCGGCACGTGGCCGATGCCGCCAATCACCGCCGCGACGAAGGCCTTGAGGCCCACGTACAGGCCCATCAGCGGGCTCACCGACGTGTCCTTGATGGCGTAGAGCAGGCCCGCGCCCGCGGCCAGGCCGCTGCTGAGCATGAACGTCAGCGCGATGACCCGGTCGGTGGGAATGCCCATCAGCGCCGCCACCCGGTGGTCCCAGGACACCGCGCGCATGGCCCGGCCGAAGCGCGTGCCGAACACCAGGTACTGCAGGCCCACCATCAACCCCACTGCGATGAGGAAGCTGATGACCTGCCAGTTCCACACCACGACGTCGCGGTCTCCGATGATGAGCCACTCGGTGGGCTCGATGATTTCGGGGAACGCGCGCGGGCTGGCGCCCGGCAGGAAGCCGATGTCCAGCTGGAAGCCGTAGGACAGGGCGAAGGAGATGCCGATGGCGGTGATGAGCGCCGTCAGCCGGGGCTTCTCGCGCAGGGGCCGGTAGGCGAAGCGCTCGATGAGGAAGCCCATGAGCGCGCAGCCCAGCATGGCCACCGCGAAGACGGCGGCGATGCCCAGGAACGAGCCGCGCGCCTCGCGTCCAATCGCAAACGCGGTGGCGTAGCCCATGTAGACGCCGACCATCATGACGTCGCCGTGGGCGAAGTTGATGAGCTTGAGGACGCCGTACACCATCGTGTAGCCGAGCGCGACGAGCGCGTAGATGGTGCCGGCGGCCAGGCCGTTGATGAGGTGCTGGAGGAGCTGCGCCATTTAGGGATTGATGGTCGTCACGTACTGCGTCTTGCCATCCCCGACCTTGAGGACGACGGCGGACTTCACGGCGTTGCGCTTCTCATCCAGGGTGACGGTGCCCGCCACGCCCGGGAAGTCCTTGGTCTGGGCAATCGCGTCGCGCACGGACGGGCCGCTCAAATCCTTGGCGCGCTTGAGCGCTTCAATCGCCACGCGGGCCGCGTCGTAGCCCAGCGCCGCGAGCGCGTCCGGGACGCCGCCGTAGGCCGCCTTGTAGTCCGCGATGAACTTCTGCACGCGGGGGTCCGGGTTGTCCGGCGAGTAGTGGTTGGAGAAGTAGCTGCCGGTGATGGCGCTGCCACCCAGCTCGAAGAGCTTCTCGGAGTCCCAGCCGTCGCCGCCCATCAGCGGCACCTTGAGGCCCACCTCGCGCGCCTGGCGGGCGACGACGCCCACCTCGCTGTAGTAGCCCGGCACGTAGATGCCATCCGGCTGCGTCTTCTTGATGGCCGTCAGCTGCGCGCGGTAGTCGGTGTCGCCCTGGCTGTAGCTCTCCGTGGTGGCGATCTTCCCGCCCATCTCCGTGAACTTGCGCGTGAACACGCCCGACAGGTCGATGGAGTAGGCGCTCTTGTTGTCCTGCAGCACCGCCACCTTGCCGAGCTTCAGGTCCTCGCGGGCGAACTTCGCCATCACGAAGCCCTGGAACGGGTCGATGAAGCACACGCGGAAGATGTAGTCGCCCTTCTCCGTCACCGTGGTGTTGGTGGACGAAGGGGTAATCATGGGCACGCCCGCCGCCTGCGCCTTCTCCGCCATGGCCAGCGAGTTGGACGAGGCCACGTCGCCCAGGATGAGCACCACCTTGTCCTGGGTGATGAGACGGGTGGTGGCCTGCGCGGCCTCCTCCGGCTTGCTCTGGTTGTCGTAGACGCGGATCGCCAGCTTCTTGCCGTTCACGCCGCCGGCGGCGTTGGCCTCCTTGAGCGCCAGCTCGATGCCGTTGCGCGTGGAGATGCCGAACGTCGCCTGGCCGCCGGTGAGCGCGCCCACCTGGCCCAGCAGGATGGTGTCCGCGCCCGCGGGCGTGCCACCGCCGGGGCTTGGGGCCTGTCCCTGCGCGGCCTGCGTGCCGGCCTCACCAGAAGGGGTGGGCTGCGTCTTCTTCTCGCAGGCGGCCGCCAAGACGGCGAGCGCGGCGAGCAGCATCGGGGCAAGGCGTCGCATGCGGAGCAATCCTCCTCAACAGGGGGTGCTGCGAGTCAAAGCCCCGGTTTTCTAGGGGAGCCCTCTCCATGGGTCAAGCGCGCTGCCAGACAGGCCCTCCCCCCACGTACCCTCCGTGCGGCGCGTCACGCGAGCCCCCGTCGAGGGCGGAGCGCTCGAATCCCAGGCTCCCGCGTCATCCCACCCGCTTCGCCGGGGGTGCCCGGAAAGTGGACAGGGCCGGAGTTCGCGCGGGCGGGCGGGCATGGGGCGCGACGGCGACCACGGGGGCGAGCCCTGAGCACGCATGTTGGCGAGACACTGTTCATCCGCGGACCCGCTCCCACCTTCCCGGTGATGCAGCAGGAGGCATTCAGGAGGAGCCAGCCATGCTCAAGAACAAGAAGGACGTACGCGAAGGGATGGTTGTCCGCAGCATCGACGACGAGAAGCTCGGCAAGGTCTTCGCCATCGGCGACGACGCGTTCCACATCGAGAGAGGCCTGTTCTTCCCCAAGGACTACCGGGTCTCCTTCACCGAGGTGAGCGAGATTCGCAACGGGGAGGTCATCCTCAACCGCGGCAAGGAGGCCCTGCAGCAGGTCTCCGAGGCGGAGCGCACCCGGAGCGGCGCGGACCTGGGCACCGCCGGCGCCATGGGGCTGGCGTCCGAGCGCACGGTGACGGAGACGCGCGTGCGGGAGACGGACCTGAACGCGGGCCGGGCCTCGGTGACGCCGCTGCCCACCACGGGCTTGAAGGAGGACGTCGGCTACCAGGCCAACATGAAGGCAGACACGGAGCTGCGGCGCGCCAAGACGGAGTGGAACGACAACCGTGACATCTCCATCCCCGTCCACCGGGAGCGGCTGAGCGTGGAGAAGCACGACATGCAGGCCGGAGAGCTGCGCGTGCACAAGGAGATCGTGGAGGAGGAGGAGGTGGTGAAGGTCCCCCTGCGCCACGAGCGGGTCCGCGTGGAGCGGCGGGCGGTGACGTCGGACACGCCGGTGACGGGCGCGTTCAAGGACGAGACCATCGTCGTCCCCCTGCACGCCGAGGAGGCGGAGGTCATCAAGCGCCAGGTGCTCGACGAGGAGGTCGTCATCCACAAGGACGTCGTCGAGGAGGAGCGCCGCTTCACCGAGCGGGTGCGCCACGAGAACGTGGACATCCGCACCGAGGGCGAGGTCGACGCGCCGCGCACCCTCAACGCGACGTCCGACGACCCGTCGCTGCGCCGCTCCTGAGGCATCGGTCGCGTGAAGTGAAGGCATGGCACCCGGCCACCGCTCCCCGACAGCACGGGGGCGGTGCCGGGGTCAGCGCGCGGCCTTCTTCTGGGGCTGGGGCGAGGGACGCGGGCGCGGCTCGGTGTCCACGTCCTCGATGTCCTGCTCCACCGCGGGCGGGGACACGCCCAGGCGGCCCTGCGCCTCGGTGCGGTCCAGCTGCTGCAGCTCGCGCAGCCGGTCAGGGAAGTGCCGGGCCATCAGCCGCGCCAGCTCCGCGTCCTTCACCGGCGTGAGGGCGTCCTGCAGCCGCTCCGCCATCTCCAGGGCGTCGGAGAAGCGCGCCGTGGGCGACTTGGCCAGGGCCATCTCCAGCACGTCCCACAGCGGCTGGGAGATGGAGTCCGGGCGCGTCAGCCGCTCGTCGCAGATGGCCTGCATGGAGCGCAGCTCGTCGCCCCGGTCGAACGCCCGCTTGCCGGTGAGCGCCTCGTAGAGGATGAGCCCCATCGCGAACAAATCACTGCGCGCGTCCAGCCGCTGCCCCCGCGCCTGCTCCGGGGACATGTACAGGGGCTTGCCCTTCACGATGCCCGGCAGCGTCATGGTCCGCTGGGCGCGCGCCTTGGCCACCCCGAAGTCGAGAATCTTCACCCGCCCGTCGAAGCCCACCATCAGGTTGTGCGGGGACAGGTCGCGGTGCACCAGGTGCAGCGGCTTGCCGTCCTCGCCCTTGAGCGAGTGCGCCGCCTGCAGGCCGTGCAGCGCCTGCACCACCACCGCCACCGCCTGCTCGGGCATCAGGGGCCCCCGGCGCGCGCGCAGGAGCCGGTCCAGGTCCACGCCCCGCACCAGCTCCATGGCGATGAAGTACGCCCCCTGCGCCTCGCCAAAGTCGTACACGTGCACCAGGTTGGGGTGCGCCAGCCGCAGGCCGATGCGCGCCTCGTCCAGGAACTGCTGGACGATGGCCGGGTCCGCCGTCAGGTGCGGGAGGATGCGCTTGAGGGCCACCAGCCGGCCCAGCCCCTCCGGGCCCCGGGCCCGCGCCACCAGCACCTGGGCCATGCCGCCGGTGCCCAGGGGCGTGAGGACCTCGTACTTGCCGATGCGCCCGCGCGGCACCGGCGTGTCGTCCATGGCCAGGTCGTCCAGCCGCTCCAGCGGGCCCTGCCCGTCCGTCAGCGCCAGGAAGGCCAGCACCGACGTGTCGAGCTGCTCGCCGATGGCCTCCACCAGCTTCATCACCAGCCCGCCGCCGTCCGGGAAGGCGCCCTCCACCGCGAGCCCCATCCCGCCCAGCTCCAGCGTGCCCAGCTTCAGCCGGGTGCAGAAGAGCATCCGCCCGTTGGGCAGCCGCTTGGGGCCGCGCCAGAGCGCCGCCTCGAACACGTCCGCGCCCAATTCGCCCAGCACCCGCGTCAGCACGGGCCCCCGGGTGCCGCGCAGGGACACGAAGCCCGCGGGCGCATGCACCATGCGCGCGCACTGCGTGAGGAAGACGTCCAGGCCCGCGTCCAGCGTCAGGCCGCGCTGGAGGCAGTCCTCCAGGATGTCGTCCGCCATCCGCTGCACGGCCACCAGCCCACGCAGGAACGCGACCTCTGTCTCCAAGGAAGGGAATTCCACCCCCCCATTACAACCTGGGAGGGATTCCCCGGGAAGCCAGGGACCAAGAACAGCGTGCGTGGGTCAACGACACCGCGTGGGCTAGACGCGCTCGCGGTCCTTCAGGGCCGTGGCGCCGGGCGGCAGGCGCTCGGAGGGGCTGGTGGGGAGCACCACGCGGCGGTCCTCGATGAGGCCGTGGGCCTCCAGCACGCGCTCCAGGTAGGCCACGCGCTCGCGCAGCAGGGCGTTCTCCGGGTGGGAGCCCAGCTGAGCCTCGCGCAGGCGGATGAAGGCCTCCAGCACGGGCTTGAGCGAGAAGCGCAGCGTCAACCCCAACAGGGGGATGCCGCACGTCATCGCCACCACGAGCACCATGACGACGCCTTCGACTGGATCCATGACTGAGACCTCGGAACGGACAGGGGGTGACTGACTCTACGCCGGAAGGGTTCCGGCGATTGCATCCCCCCGCCCGCGAGGCGGGTGCTTCAGCTCGCCTGGCCCGTGTAGATGGCGTCGGCGATGCGGTAGGCGCTGCCCTCCAGGCGCTGGAAGGCCTCCTTGAGGGCGACCGGGTCGGAGGTGTTGAGCAGGCCCTTGAGCCGCTCCAGGTCCGACTTGATCTCCTCGCGGTCCTTCTCCGACAGGAGGCTGGCGTACTCCTCCAGGCTCTTCTCGGTGGTGTAGATGAGGCCGTCCGCGTTGTTGCGCAGCTCCGCCAGCTCCTTCTTCTTCTTGTCGTCGGCGGCGTGCGACTGGGCGTCGTTGATCATCGCCTGGATTTCGGCCTCCGACAGGCCGGAGTTGCTCACCACGCGCACCTGCTGGACCTTGCCGGTGCCCAGGTCCTTGGCGCTGACGTGCACGATGCCGTTGGCGTCGATGTCGAACGACACCTCAATCTGCGGCACGCCACGCGGCGCCGGCGGGATGCCCACCAGCTCGAAGCGGGCCAACGTCTTGTTGTCCGCCGCCATCTCGCGCTCACCCTGGAGCACGTGCACGCTCACCAGCGGCTGGTTGTCCACCGCGGTGGAGAACACCTGGCTCTTCTTGCAGGGGATGGTGGTGTTCTTGTCGATGATCTTGGTGAAGACGCCGCCGGCCGTCTCGACGCCCAGGGACAGCGGCGTCACGTCCAGCAGGAGGACGTCCTTCACCTCGCCCTTGAGCACGCCGCCCTGGATGGCCGCGCCCACGGCGACGACCTCATCCGGGTTGATGCCCTTGTGCGGCTCCTTGCCGAAGAACTCGCGCACCTTCTGCTGCACGCGGGGCATGCGCGTCATGCCGCCCACCAGGAGCACCTGGTTGACGTGCTGCGCGGTCAGGCCCGCGTCCTTGAGGGCGATCTTGCAGGGCTCGATGGTGCGGTCGATGAGGTCCGCCACCAGCGCCTCGAAGGTGGAGCGGTCCACCGTCTCCGTCAGGTGCTTGGGGCCGGAGGCATCCGCGGTGATGAACGGCAGGTTCACCTCCGTCTCGGGCGCGCTGGACAGCTCGTGCTTGGCGCGCTCGGCGGCCTCCTTCAGGCGCTGCAGCGCCATGCGGTCGCGGCGCAGGTCCAGGCCGTTGTTCTGCTCGGCGAAGCGCTTGGCCAGGTAGTCGATGAGCCGCTGGTCGAAGTCCTCGCCGCCCAGGAACGTGTCGCCGTTGGTGCTCTTCACCTCGAAGACGCCGGCGGTCAGCTCCAGGATGGAGATATCGAACGTGCCGCCGCCCAAATCGTACACGGCCACGCGCTCGGTGCCGCCGTCCTTGACCTTGTCCAGGCCGTACGCGAGCGCCGCGGCGGTGGGCTCGTTGATGATGCGCAGGACGTTGAGGCCCGCGATGCGGCCGGCGTCCTTGGTGGCCTGACGCTGGCTGTCGTTGAAGTACGCGGGGACGGTGATGACCGCCTCGGTGACGGGCTCGCCGAGGTAGTCCTCCGCCGTCTGCTTCATCTTCATCAGGACGATGGCGGAGACCTCCGGCGGGCTGTGGCCCTTGCCGCGGATCTCCACCCAGGCGTCGCCGTTGGGGCTCGCGGCCACCTTGAAGGCGCTCACGCCGATGGCCTTCTTGGCCTCCGGCGAGTCGAACTTCCGACCGATGAGCCGCTTCACGGCGAACACGGTGTTCTCCGGGTTGGTGATGGCCTGCCGCTTGGCAATCTGGCCCACCAGCCGCTCACCGGAGTCCGTGAAGCCCACCATGGAAGGCGTGGTGCGGCTGCCCTCGCTGTTGGGGATGACCACCGGCTCGCCGCCTTCCATGACGGCGACGCAGGAGTTGGTGGTCCCCAGGTCGATTCCAATCACCTTGCCCATGATGCTTACTGGCTCCCCCCGGAAGTGCTGTCCGTGTGCTGCTCGGGTGCTTCGGCCCGCGGCTCGGCTTCCGCCGGAGGTGAGTCCTCGGCGGGCGCGGGGGTGGATGAGGCGGCGGCGTCCACGACGGGCGCGGCGACGGCCTCGGGCGCGCGCGCGACGACGACCATGGCCGGGCGCACCAGGCGCTCGTTGAGGAAGAAGCCGCGCACCACCTCGTAGACCACGTGGCCCGCGGGCGTGTCGGCCGTCTCCACCTGCTGGATGGCCTCGTGCATGCGCGGGTCGAACGGCTGGCCCTTGGCGCTGAAGGACTTCACGCCGTGGCGGCCGAGCGCGTCCTCGAAGGACTTGCGCGTCATGGCCACGCCCTTCTGGAAGCTCTCGATGTCGGGCGACTTGGTCGCGGCCTCGAGCGCGCGGTCCAGGTTGTCCATCACCGGGAGCAGGTCCTTGAGCAGCTTCTCCGAGCCGAAGCGCTGGACCTCCTCCTTCTCCTTCTGCGCGCGCTTGCGGTAGTTCTCCAGGTCCGCGGCGGCGCGGACCATGCGGTCCTGCGCCTCCTTGGCGCGCTCGTGCGCCTCGCGCAGCCGCTCCATGGTCTCGCGACCCTTGGCCTGGCTGAACTCGACCTGCGCCTTGAGCGACTCCACCTCCTGACGCAGCTGCGCGACCTCTTCCGCGGTCGCGGAGGGCGCTGGGGAGTCCTGGGGAGGCACGGAATCCTCGGGGGCGACGGAGGCGGCCGCGTCCTCGGAAGCAGCGGCCTGGGGGGCCTCCACCTCGATGACGGTCACCTCTTCATCCTCCATGCGACGCTCGACGCTGCGGACCGCCGCGTCGATGACGTCCTGCCCGATTTCCGCCTGGATGCTGTCCTTTTCACTGGAGCCGGCCACGGCGCGCACTATCTCACGCGCCGCACACCGTTCCAACTGGCGGCAATGACTGACGGAACCGGAACCGGAAGTCCGGACCTGTCTGATTCAAGGCCGGGCGGAACTTCACGCTCCGGCGGTGGGCTTCTTCGCGCGGCCGACGGTCTTCTTGGAAGTTGGAGCGGCCTTCTTGGCGGCCGGGCGCCCGCTGGCCTTCTTGCGGCCGATGGACTTGGTGCCGGGGGCGGCCTTCTTCGCGGCCTTGGGTTCGGGCTTGGGGCGCGGGGCCCGGGGGGCCTCGGCGTCGGCGGCCTCGGACTTCGTGGTGCCCGGCGCGCCCGCCTCGCCCTCCTCGGGACGGAAGGCGCGCTCCACGGCGCCCTCGACCTGGCGCACGGCGGTTTCAATCTTCTCCGCGGCGACCTTAGTGGTGCTGGCGGCCCAGGTGCGCAACTGCACCAGGCCCTCCTTCACCTTGGCCTGCTTGTCCGGGTCCTTCACTTCCTTGAGGAGGCGCTGGGCCTCGCCGCGCAGGTCATCGGTGGTGCGCTTGAGCTCGTCGCCGGTGCGCTTGAGGAACTCCATCAGGTGCTTGTCCCACTTCTCGGCCATTGCGCAGGTCCTCTCGTCCGGGCGGCGGCGCCCCCCGTGGGTTTCGCGGCCCTCGAATATGTCACGGACATCCCCCGGCGCCATTGCAGTTCCCCGAGGGGACACGTCCCGCGAGCATCCCCCCACGGGATACGGCTAGAGTGTCTGATTCCATATAGGGGGAACGGCCGAGCCCCCACCGCTTCTCGGGGAGACCACCTTCATGTCCATCCAACGCGCGGTCGGGATGCTGCTCATCCTGACCTTCCTGGGCGCCTGCTCCGGCGGGGACGACCCGAACCCCGGCAGCGGCCCGAAGCTGCCCAACATCTCCGCGCTGACCGACACCACGGTGGGCGCGCCCTACGACACGCGGATCACCGCCACGGGGGGGACGGCGCCCCTGCGCTACACGCTGAAGTCGGAGGTGCCCCCGGGCTTCTCGTTCTACTCGACGGACGGGCGGCTGACGGGCCCGGCGAGCGCCGCGGGGGACTACTCCCTCCAGGTCGACGTGGTGGACGTGGAGAAGAGCGAGGACTCGCGGACGTACACCCTCAAGGTGTGGCCGGCGCCGGCGCTCGTGGGCGCGACGCTCACGGCGGCCGTGGCGGGCAATGGCTACACGTACACCTTCGGTGGCGTGGGCGGGCGGCCCCCGGTGACGTTCTCCGTGGTGGAGGGCGCGCTGCCGGAGGGCCTGTCGCTGTCGCAGGACGGCGAGGTGACCGGCGTCGCGACGCTCGCGGGCACGACCAGCTTCACGGTGAAGGTGGAGGACGCCAGCGGCATCGCCGCGCAGGCGCGCTACTCGCTGGAGGTGAAGCCGGGCACGGGCACGCCGGACGGAGGCGGGACGGATGGCGGCCCCTCGACGAGCTTCCCCCTGTCGGTGGGCAACTGGAACATCGAGTGGTTCGGCCACACGGGACAGGGGCCGTCGGATGAGGCGCTCCAGCTGGCCAACGTGAAGACGGTGATTGCCGGCGCGGGCGTGGATGTCTGGGGACTGGCGGAGGTGGTCGACGCGGCGCACTTCGAGCAGCTCAAGGCGCAGCTTCCCGAGTACGACGGCTTCCTGGCCAGCGACCCGCTCGTGCCGTCCGGCTCCTTCTATTACGACGCGGACGAGCAGAAGCTGGGCATCCTCTACAAGAAGGGCCTGGTGCAGGTGCGCGAGGCGCGCATCGTGCTGGGTTCGAGCGACTACTACTTCGCGGGCCGGCCGCCGCTGCGGGTGGACCTGCGCGTCACCCGGTCCGGCACGAACGTGGACCTGTCCGTGCTGATGCTGCACATGAAGGCCACGAGCAACGGCACCGAGTCGGCGGACTACGAGCGGCGGCTCGAGGCGGGGCAGCTGCTCAAGGGCTACCTGGACAGCAGCATGCCCACGCAGCGGGTGATGGTGGTGGGCGACTGGAACGATGACGTGGACGTCTCCACCGTCAACAACCGCGACACGCCCTATCGGAACTTCGTGGACGACGCCGACAACTACCGCTTCGTCACCCAGGAGATGTCCGTGTCGGGCATCGGCTCCACGGTGAGCCGCAACACGTTCATCGACCACCAGCTGGTCAGCAACGAGATGCTGGAGTCCTACGTCCCGGGGTCCGCCGCGGTGCTGCGCCCGAGCATCACCCGCTATGGCACCACCACGTCCGACCACTACCCCATCATCAGCCGCTACAACTTCGGGCAGGTGACGGCGCGCACGCTGAAGGTCACCGCGCCCAACGGGGGCGAGGTGCTCGCC
Organism: Myxococcus sp. AS-1-15; assembly: GCF_020037055.1. Taxonomy (NCBI): domain Bacteria; kingdom Pseudomonadati; phylum Myxococcota; class Myxococcia; order Myxococcales; family Myxococcaceae; genus Myxococcus; species Myxococcus sp. AS-1-15. The sequence goes on from NZ_JAIQDF010000003.1 coordinate 507,873, forward strand.
GCGGGCAGCACGTTCGACATCACCTGGACGGCCTCCGGCGTGCAGAACGTGCGGCTGCAGTACTCGCTCGACAACGGCGTGGTGTGGAGCGACATCGCCACCTCCGTGCCCGCGGCCTCGGGCAGCTTCACGTGGACGGTGCCCTCGGAGGGCTCCTCCACCGCGCGGGTGCGCATCAACGACGCGGCGGACTCCACCCTGGCGGACATCAGCGATGCCCCCTTCACCCTCAACCGGCCCGTGCCCACGCTGTTCATCAACGAGTACCTGCCCCAGCCGCTGCCGCCGAGCGGGAGCACCACGCCGGACTACGACAAGATGTTCGTGGAGGTGCGCAACACCGGCACTGCCGCGGTGAACCTGGGCGGCTACTCGCTGCATGACGACGAGTCCCGGCGCGGCGACAAGCCCGCGCGCCACGTCTTCCCCGCGGGGACGATGCTGCAGCCGGGCGCCGTCTACACCGTGTATGGCGACGCCTCGGCCGTGCCCATGGGCGTGCCCAACACCGCGGGCGCCAACGGTGGCGACGGACTTCGCTTCAACCGCTCGAACGACTCCGCCTACCTGGTCCGTCCGGACGGCTCCGAGCAGGACCACGCCTCCTACGGCAGCACCACGCTGGGCGTCTCCTTCAACCGCAACCCGGACGGCACGGGCGCGGGCGAATGGGTGCGCCACGATTCGCTGTCCTCCTCGCTCGCGTCCCCGGGGCGCCGCGTGGACGGCTCGGCCTTCTGAGCCGCGCTGAAGGCCACACGGGCGACGGGCTCTCGCAAGCCCGGACGCCCAGCATCGACGGCGGGAGCCCTCGACCTCGTCCGCGCCACCTCGGCGCGGGGTGGGTCGGAGCGCTCCCGCTTCAACATCGACCCAGGCGGGTCTTCCCATCCCACGATGGAAGTCTTTGAAAGGAATCAGGGCAAGCCCCTGAATCAACTGGCCTTTCCCCAAACGCAACTCAAGGTCAGGTGTGAGGGATAATCTCCTCAAAGCCAGTCGAGCCGGAGAAGACCCGATGTCCCTCCCTCCCTTGTCCACGCGTCGTCCCCCCACGCCTGTCACCTCGCGAGAGGAGGCCCCGCGTGAGGTGCCCCGGACGGAGCCCGCCGGGCCGGCGAGCGCGCCTCGGGCGCAGCCTCCGGCGGAGTTCCGCGGCGTCTCCAGCTTCGACCCCGCTCCGGCGGGAGAGCGTCGGCAGGTCGCGCAGGCGGTGACGGGCGCCGCGCCGAGCGCTCCCGCCGAGGCTCCGCGCGCGAGCTGGGCCCAGCGGGTGGGCAGCTGGGCGGCGGACACGGCGCGGGGCTACGCCACGGGCGCCGCGAACCTCGTGCTGGACTCGGCCAGCCTGGTGAACGCCGGCGTCAACCGGGGCCTGGGGGCCGCCGGCATCGACTTCCGCTTCCGCACCGACCTGGCCATCCAGCCCCGCTCGCAGGCGGAGGCCGCCGCGCAGAACGCCGTGAGCCTCTCCTCGATGCTGCTGGGAGGCGTCGGGGCGGCCCGCGCCACGGCGGGTGCCATCGCCCCCCGCGTGGGTGGAGCGGCGGCGGCCGCGGGTGTGGAGGGTGTGGCCGCGCCCGCCGCGGCGAGGGTGCTGCTGGAGGAGGCCAAGCAGGGCAAGCACATCGTCGGGCACCAGAACTACATCCCGGGCCGCAGCCCCTTCACGCACCCCAACCCGCAGGGCCTGCTGGACCGCTTCTCCGGCCAGGGCCAGCCCGTGGGCAGCGTCGCGCGCGGTCAGCCGGGCTTCCGGGAGCGGGTGGACTTCGGTGAGGTCATCGGTCAGGTCAACGGCCAGCCGACGACGCGCGGAATCATCCACTACTCGAGTCAGGGCGCGCATATCGTCCCCGCCAATCCATGAGCACCCCCAACCGAAGCAGCCTGGTCCACCTGTCGCTGCAGCGGGCGCTGCTGGGAGCCATCCCCTCCCGGCTGCGCGCCGTCACCGTCCGCTTCGATGACACCAGGCTGCACTTCGAGGCGTTCTTCGACGGCGCGATTCGCGACGAGGACCGCGAGACGATGTCCGAGGTGGAGACCGAGCTCATCGCGGACTTTCCCGACGACCACGAGATCTCCCACGAGTTGATCCGCCTGGACCCCCCGGCCCTGATTCCCAAGGACCGGGCGTGGGTGTACTACCGCCAGGAGTCGTAGCCCTCGGAAGCGGTCAGGGCGTCACGCCAGCCCGCGTCGACGGCACGCCATGCCTGTCCCGGCATGGCCCCGCCCTTCCTCGAGGAGACGCCCATGGTGGAGACGCTCACGCTGTACCGCCCGGTGGGGCTGAAGGAGGCGCAGCTCGTCCGGGAGGTCGACGGCCGAGGCTTCCCTCCCCGGCTGCCGGACCAGCCCTTCTTCTACCCCGTGATGAACGTGGACTACGCCCGGCAGATTGCCCGGGACTGGAACGCGCCGGACGCGGGCAGTGGCCACGTGGGCTTCGTCACCGCCTTCGACGTGGAGGCCCCCTTCCTCGCCCGCTACCCCGTCCGCACCGTGGGGGCCAGGCTCCACCAGGAGCTGTGGGTCCCCGCCGAGGAGCTCGCGGAGTTCAACGCCCACCTCGTGGGCCCCATCCGCTTCCTCGAGGCCTGGTTCGGCCCGGACTACCAGGGCCCCGCCATCCCCTGGGTCCCCGCCGGCGACCCGCACACCGTGGCCCGCCCGGCGCGCTGAAGCCAAGGGCCCGGGCCCGTCCAGCCTGAAGTGCCGCCGGGAGGGAAAGCCCCCTCCCGGCAACTATTTCCGACCCGCCACGCAAGGAAATCGACCCCTCTTCGTTGAGGTGGACGACCCATTTCGAGGGCACGCTCCGTATCCTTTTTCGAGGATGACGGCTGGCCGGGCATTGGGCTCGGACTCGGCTCGCGTGGGTCGGAGACACCGTGCTGCCAGGCAATGACCGCTCCGTCCTGGAGTCCTTCCGTCGTGGGGACACCACCGTCCTCACCCAGGTGTACCGCGCCTATTCGCCGGAGGTGCTGCGCTACCTCTCACGACGGTTCGCGGTGGGCGCGGAGGGAGGAGCCAGCCGCACCATCTCCCTGTCCGCGCTGGACCTGGACGCGGCCCACCAGGAGACATTCGTGCGCGCGTTCCGCCCCAACATGCGACAGGCCTACGACGGGGTCCGCCCCTACCTGGGCTTCCTGCTGACGGTGGCGCGCTCCACGGCCATCGACCTGATGCGCGCATCGGGGCGGGTGTCCCGGGAAGCGGTGTCCCTGGACGAGGCGCCGGAGCTCGGTCAGCTCCCCAACGAGGGACGCAGCCCGGAGGAGGAGGCGCTGGGCACCGAGGTGCGCGAGCTGGTGCGCCGCTTCCTGGAGTCCCAGCCCGAGGAGGCCCGCGCGCTCGCCCAGCTGCGCTTCGTGGACGGGCTGTCCCAGGAGAGCGCCGCCGAGCAGCTGCAGCTCACCCGCGGAGAGGTCCGGGTGCGCGAGCGGCGGCTGCGCACGCAGTTCACCGAGTACCTGAAGACCTCCGGCTGGTTGGAGACGGCGGCGGAGCCCGGGCGCATGGAGCTGGGTGTGCTCCTGGCGACCCTCGCCCTGTGCGCCATAGGGAGCATCCCATCATGAGGTGGTACGAGCGACACATCGACGCGGGACTGACGCGACAGGCCCAGGGTGAGCTGCCCTCGCCCCAGGCCGCCCGCCTGCTGCGCCATGCGCATCTGTGTCACCGATGTGGCCCGCTCTATGAACGCTGGGCCCGGGCGCAGCGCGCCCTGGAAGGCTCGCTGGAGGCGCCCTCCTCCGTGGAGCGGCACGCGCTGACGGAAGGCGGCCTGGAGGCCGCGCTCGCGGCGGCCGCGCCCCTGGAGGCGCCCGCGCGCTGGCCCTCGCTGACGGCCCTGGGCGGCGCGCTGGCGGCGGTGGTGCTCGCGGTGGTGCTCACGTCGCTGCCCCGGGACGAGTTCCGCTCGCGGGGCCTGGGCACGCCCCCACCCGGCGTCGCGCTGCGCATCTTCTGCGCCACGCCCGGCCAGCCGCTCAAGGAGCTCCACGCGAGCGAGGCCTGCCCCGCCGGCGCCATGCTTGCCTTCGCCGCCGGAGGACAGGCGCCCTACACCCACGTGGCCCTCCAGGTCCGCGGCACCCAACGGGCGGAGCTGATGGCCGGGCCCTTCGTGCTGACGGGCACCCCGGGTCAGGAGGCACCGCTGGAGCTGACGGTGCCCCTGCCGGAGACGGTGGGTGAGGCGGAGGTGACCGCCGCGTTCGCCGGCAGCCCGTCCGCGGCCCTGGCGGCCTTGCGCGGCGAGGAGCAGGGGGGGGCAGTGGTGCTCAAGCAGACACTGAGGGTAGAGGAAGGTCCATGAACAAGCTGGGAGTGCTCCTCGGGGTCGCCGCGCTCTTCGCAGCCCGCGACGCCTCGGCGGATGCCCTGGTCCGACGTGCCCTCGTGATTGCCCACAACGGGAGCGACGACCCGTCGCTGCCCGCGCTGCGCTTCGCCGACGATGACGGCGTGCTGTGGGCGGAGACGCTGCAACGGCTGGGCGTGGAGACGACGCTGCTGGTGGACCCCGACGCGGCGACGCGCGCGGGGGGACGGCCCGTGCTCGCGGGCGCGCGGCCGCCCACGCCGGAAGAAGTGAAGCGCGAGGTGGCCCGGCTGCGCGCCGCCAGCCTGGCCGATGACGAGGCGGGCCGCGCCACGGACGTGCTCGTGGTGTACGTGGGCCACGGCAACACGGACGAGGCGGGCCGCGCCTACTTCACGCTGGCCGGGGGCCGGCTGGACAAGTCGAGCCTCTACGCGGACGTGGTGGACCCGCTCGCCGCCGACTACGTGCACCTCATCGTGGACGCGTGCCGCGCCTCGGGTGTCGTCGGCAGCCGCGGCGGGCAGACGGAGGCGGCGGTGCTGGCGGAGCTGCGCGGCATGCTCGCGCGCGAGCAGCTGGCCACGCGCCCCATGGTGGGCGCCGTGTTCGCGGAGAGCGACGACGGCGAGACGCACGAGTGGTCGCGCATCCGCGCCGGCGTCTTCAGCCACGTGGCGCGCTCGGGCCTGTTGGGCGCCGCCGACATCAACGGCGACGGGCAGGTGGAGTACAGCGAGCTGGGCGCCTTCGTGTCCGCGTCACTGCAGGGCGTCAAGGGCCTGCCCGCGCGGCTGAGCATCCACGCCTTCGCGCCCACCGGCGAGCCGCGCCGGCCGCTCGTCGGCGCCGCGCCCGCGGGCCCCAGCCTGGTGCTGAGCTCGAACTTCGGCCAGTCGCGCGTGTCCGTGGAGGACGCGGAGGGCCGGCGGCTCGCGGACGTGCGGCGCACGGAGGACCAGTACGTGATGCTGCGGCTGCCCGAGCGCGACGTGTACTGGCTGCGCACCCCCACCAGCGAGGCGCGCATCACCCTGGCGGAGCTGAGCCAGGGGGTGCTGGACTTGAAGCCGCGCGAGCTCCAGGAGCGTGGCCCCGCCGAGGAGGCGCTGCGCCGGGGCCTGTTCGCGGTGCCGCTCGACAAGAACTTCTATGACCAGTACGTGGCCGCCGCGGGCCTGGTGCCGGTGGACTTCTCCCGCGCCTTCCCGCCGGCCGAGGGCGGCGGCTTCGTGCCCCGCTCGCTCGTGTTGACGGCCCCCCACCCGTTCTTCTCCGGCCTGGAGGTGGGGCTGGTGGGCCAGCAGGCGCCGCTGGGGCTCGACGCGTACGCCACCGGCCCCAGCCTGTCGTGGCGCAGCCAGGGCGACTCGAACTTCTATTACGGCGGGCGCGCCAGCTACACGGTGATGCCCAAGCGGTTCGAGAACGTGCGCACGCACCGCGCCACGGTGCTGGCGCTGGTGGGCACCCGGGACGTGCGGCGCACCCCGCTGTTCGTGGAGGCCGGAGCGGGCTGGGGCATGCTCGGGGTGTCGTCGCCGAACAAGCGCATGGGAGACCTCACCGTCTCCACGGGCCACCTCGCGGCGGGGGCGTCGGGACGGCTCTTGGGCATGCACCTGCGGCTGGCCGCCACGGCCTCCGCGGACCGCGTCACGCTGGATGGCGATGACGCGTGGGACACGATGTTCGGTCTCGAGCTCGCGTTCCGACGCTGAAGCGCCGAGCGGCCTCAGGGGGCCTCATGATGCGACGTCTGGGAGTGACGCTGCTGGGCCTGCTGCTCGCCGGCTGCGACGGAATCAACCTGTCGCAGCTCACCTGGCGCTACCCGCCGCTGACCCGCTTCGAGGTCGAGCCTCCCGGAGGCCGGTGCCCGTTCGGTGGGGACCGGGTGCTCACCGGCATCGACCAGAACGAGGACGGGCTGCTGACCGGCACCGAGGTCATGTCGGAGCACTACGACTGCGACGGCCAGCCGCTGGACTGGGTGACGCAGGCGCGCCCCGTGGAGCCCACCGATTCGTGCCCCCTGGGCGGCGTGAGCACGCGCTCCGGACTGGACCAGAACCGCGACGGCGAGCTGAGCGACGCGGAGGTCACCCACGAGCGGCTCGACTGCACGGGAGTGTATCCGGTGAACGTCCGGGTGCGGGGCGTCGCGGAGGGATATCCCGCGTGCGAAGGAGAAGGCGCGCTGGTGGAAGCGGGGCCCGACCTGGATGGCGACGGCCAGCTCGGGGCCATCGAGCGGAGGTCCCTGGCGGTGCACTGTGGCGAAGCCCCCTCGCGAATCCTGGCGCGGCTGGAGAGCGAGCCCGTCGGGGCGCGCTGCGCGATGGGCGGCCACCGGGTGGACTCCGGAGCGGACCAGAACGCCGACGGCGTCCTCCAGGAGCAGGAGGTCACCCAGCGCAGGCGGGTGTGCCAGGGAGCGCCCATCCTCGACGGAGACCTCTTCGCGACCACCGCGGAGGACTTCGCGCTGCTCAAGACGCTCGTCCGCATCGAGGGCTCGCTCGTGCTCTTCCGCACGCCGCTGGAGCAGCTCGTGCTGCCGCGATTGGCGGAGATCTCCGGCGGGTTGATCGTGTCGGAGAACGCCGCGCTGACGCGCCTGGAGCTGGACGCGCTGCGCTTCGTGGGCAACGAGGTGCAGATCTTCGTCAACCTGGAGCTCACGGTGCTGCGCTTCGGCGCGGCGACGCAGCCCCAGCCGGTGTGGCTGGAGAACAACCTCTCGGTCTGGAACAACCCCCGGCTGGAGAGCCTGGACGGGCTGCGCAGCGTGCGCGTCCGTCAGGACCTCTTCCTCGCCTACAACGACTCGGCGCAGAGCCTGGTGTCGTGGGACCTCACGGACCTGGGGGGGACGCTCTCCGTCGCCGACCACAAGAGCCTCAGCCGCCTGCCGTTCCAGAACCTCCGGACGGTGGGGGGCTCGCTCGCCATCCACAACAACCCGGTGTTGACCACGATGAGCTTCCCCGACCTGCTGGAGGTGGGGCAGTCCATCGACATCGGCAACAACGCCTCGCTCAGCCGCTTGTCGGGGCTGTCGTCCCTGCGCGCGGTCCATGACGTCTTCATGGTGAGCAACAACGAGTCCCTGCACTCCATCGACGCGATGCCGGGGCTCAACCACGTGGGCTCGCTGATGCTGATGAACAGCCCTCGGCTGGAGGCGTTCGACTTCACGAACCTCCAGTCCATCCGCGGCCAGCTCGTGGTGGCCTACTGCCCGAAGCTGTCGAGCCTGGGCGCCTTCCCGCGCCTGGAGTCGGTCGCCGGCCTGGAGCTCCTGGACAACGCCTTGCTGTGGGATGTCTCGGGCCTGGACCGCGTCCGGAGCCTGCGCTCGCTCGTGGTGCGGGACAACGCCTCCCTGCAAGGCCTGGCGGGCCTGCGCAAGCTCCTGTCCGTGTCGGACCTGACCATCCAGGACAACCCCCGGCTGCTGACGTTGGACCTGGACGGGCTGACGGAGGTCGGCGCCACGCTGACCATCCAGCGCAACCCGTCGCTGCCGTCATGTCTGGCGAACCAGCTGGCGGACCGCGCCCTCCGGGGCGGGACGCGCACGGTCCAGGACAACGACGAGCAGACGCCCTGCTCCTCGCCCCTGCTCCTCCCCGGAGAGCCGGTCGCGGCCCGCGGGGCCGCCGCTGGAGAAGACGCACCATGAGATGGACCTGGCTGGCCCTGCTGCCGCTCGCGGCGGGGTGTGACTCCCTGCGCATCCGCGACCTGATGGACCACCCGACAGCGCTCAGCCGGGAGGTGGTGGAGCTGCCCGGCGAGAGGTGTGAGCTGGGAGGCCGCGACGTGCTGGTGGGCACGGACGACAACCGCAACGGCGTGCTCGACGACGAGGAGGTCACGGGCTCGACGCTCGTCTGCGCCATCGCCGAGACGCAGATGCGGGTGGAGCAGCAGCCGGTGCCCCCGGGCGAGCGGTGTCCGGGCGGGGGGTGGGTCACCCGCGCCGGCCACGACTTCAATCAGGACGGCGTGCTGGACACGCCCGAGGTCGCCCGCGAGGTGTATTCGTGCCGCGACATCGCCGAGGCCCAGCTGCTCACGCGCACGCGAGCGGCCACGCCCTCCTCCCGCGTCTGCCTGGAGCCCACCACGCTCACCGTCGTCGAGGCGGGCCACGACGAGGACGGCGACGAGGTGCTCGGCGACGACGAGGTGCGCACCCGCCTGGAGGTCTGCGTGGAGACCTCCCGCCTGCTCATCACGCGCGCCTGGGAGCCGACGTGCGCGGCCGGGGGCACCCGCGTCAGCGCGGGCATGGACCTGGACGCGGACGGGGTGCTCGACGACGAGGAGGTGCTCGCCTCGAATCCCATCTGCGAGGACCTGAACACGTTCGACGGCACCTTCGTCATCCGGGGGCCGGTGGACGTGGCCGTGCTGAAGGGCATCTCCCGCATCCGGGGCAACCTGGAGGTGAGGACGGGCAACACCCCGGTCGCCGAAATCCAGCTCACCGCGCTGGAGGTCGTCGACGGCACGCTGTACGTGCAGGACAACGCGTCCCTCACGCGGCTGGAGCTCCCCGGGCTGCGCTTCATCGGCCAGGGGCTGAGCGTGCTGAACAACGCCGCGCTGGAGACGGTGACGGTGGGCGGCGCGACGGGACAGACCTCCTGGGTGGGCACCCATCTGGAGGTGGCGCACAACCCCCGGCTCCAGAGCCTGGACGGGCTCCAGTCGGTGGTGCCGCGGGGCGGCGTGCTCATCGAGGACAACGCGCGGCTCACCCACTCGTCGGAGGGCCTGGGACTGCGCGCCATCCAGACGCTGACGGGCTCGCTGCGCATCAAGGACAACCCCGCGCTGGAGCTCCTGCCGCTGCCCAACCTGACGAGCGTGGCGCAGAGCGTCCTCATCGAGAACAACGCGCGCCTGACGACCCTGGAGGGCACGCGGCTGGAGCACATCGGCAAGAACCTGGAGGTGACGAACAACCCCGCGCTGCGCACGCTGACGGGGCTGGGGGCGCTGCACACCATCGGGGTGACGCTGGAGGTCCGGCTCAACGCGGCGCTCGTCGACAGCCACGGGCTGGGCTCGCTCGCGCAGGTGGAGAGCATCTTCTTCTCGCGCAACGACGCGCTGGCGTGGTGGGGGAACATGCCCCGGCTGCAGGGCATGCGAGGCACCCTCTCGCTGGAGGCCCACGCGCGCCTGGTGGAGGTGCGCGGCATGGAGTCGCTGCGGATGCTGTCGTGGCTGAGCCTCTACAACAACTCCGCGCTGACGACGCTGACGGGGCTTGCGGGCGTGGAGCGGCTGACGGGGCTGGCCTCGGAGCAGAACGGCGCGCTGACCAGCCTCGCGGACCTCAAGGGCCTGCGCACCCTGGAGTCGCTGATGCTGCTGGACAACCCCGTCCTGACGGAGCTGGGGCTGCCCGCGGTGCAGCAGGTGTCGCGGTACTTCTCCATCCAGCGCAATCCCCAGCTCCCCACGTGCCGGGTGAGGGCCTTCGGCGAGCGCGTCTACACCGGTCCGGGGAACGTCTACCTGGTGGCGGGCAACGACGACGCGGCCACCTGTCCCTGAAGGCGAAACGTCGTGCGAGCCGGGCCTCCGTGCCCGGGAAGAAAGGGGGCTCCCATGCGGTGGTACTGGCTGGTGCCGCTGGCCTGGCTGTGCGGCTGTGATGACATCCGACTGGGCAGCTTCCTCGAGTCGCGCCCGACGTTGAGCCGCAAGGAGGGGGTGCCACCCGGCGAGCACTGCGCGCACGGCGGGCAGGTGGCGTACGCGGGCGAGGACCTCAACGGCGACGGCCTGCTCGCCGACGACGAGGTCACCCGCGCGGAGTACCTGTGCACGCCCGCGCCGCCCCAGGCGAGGCTGCGCACCCGCGGCGAGCCCGCGGGCGAGCACTGCGAGCATGGTGGTCTCGCGGTGGAGACGGGCGTGGACACCAACGCGAACGGCACGCTCGAGGACGACGAGGTGGACGACGTCGACTACTTCTGCGCCACCCCCCTCCCCGGCGTGCTGGTGCACCTGCGGCGCGAGCCCATGGGTGAGACCTGCCCGCTTGGAGGACAGGTCACCCAGGCGGGGCTCGACGCGAACGGGGACGGACTGCTCCAGGCCGGTGAAATCTCCCGTGAGGTCGTGGGCTGCATGGAGCCCGCGCGGGTCCTCTCGCGGCTCGAGGCCCTGGGCGTGGGCGGTGCATGCGGCACCCAGTCCAGGTACGCGGTGGAGTCGGGACCGGACCACGACGGCGACGGCGCGCTCGACGACGACGAGGTGAGGGCCGTCAGTCAGCTCTGCGCCTCGACGATGAACACGCTGTCGTGGCGCCATGCCGACGAGCCCGCGGGGATGAACTGCGTCTCTGGCGGCGTCGTGGTGGCGGCGGGCAATGACCTCGACCAGGACGGTGTGCTCCAACAGAGCGAGGTCCTCGACGTCGCGTATGTCTGCCATCCCTCCGCGACCTACGACGGCGACTATGTCGTGACGACGGACGCGGACGTCGCGGCCCTCCAGGGCATCTCCCGCATCCGGGGCGACCTCGTCGTCTCCTCTCCCAGCCTCCTCGAGCTCGCGCTGCCAGGCCTGGAAGCCGTGGACGGAAGCCTGCGCATCCAGTCGAACCCACAGCTCTCCCGCGTGGTCCTGACCTCCCTTCGCTTCGTGCGCGAGGACCTGTCGTTCTCCGACCACGACGTCCTGCGGCTGGTGTCGCTCGGTCCCACCAACGCTCCCGTGCCGCAACCCGTGTATGTGGGCGGCTCCCTGCGGGTGGAGCGGAACCTCCAGCTGCCCTGGGCCGGTCTGTCCTCGGTCGCGCCGCGCAAAGGTCTGCGGGTGACGGACAACTTCTCCCTCCTGGAGCTGGGCCCCCTGCCCTTCGTGGACACGCTCTCGGGGGACGTGGTCATCGAGCGGAACCGGCTCCTCAGGAAACTGAAGCTCTCCCAGCTCACCCACGTCGGCGCGAACTTCTTCCTCCGGGACAATCCCAGCCTGACGTCGCTCGAGGGGCTGGACCTGCTGCGCGGCGTCGGTGGCGACTTCTCCGTGATGGAGAATGGCCTGCTGGCAGACGTGGCGGCGCTGGCCCGCCTCGAGGCCGTGGGCGGAGCCTTCGTGCTGGAGACCAACGCGAACCTGAAGCACGTCAGCCTGCCCCGGCTCTCCCGGGTCGAGGGCCTGTTCATCACGCAGAACCCGGCGTTGACCACCCTCGGCCCGCTCCCCGCCCTGCGGGACACGGGGCACGCCTTCGTCCTCGTCCTGAACGACAACCTGGACCTCGTCACGGGGCTCGAAGGGCTGCGCGCCTTGAACGGCACGCTCGCCATCGGCGGCAACCCGAAGCTCACGAGCCTCATGGCCTTCGAGCCCCTCGAATCGCTGACCCACCTGCAAATCAACGAGAACCACGCACTGCCGAGCCTCGCGGGCCTGCACAACCTCCGCACCCTCGACACGCTGTCGGTGCGCGAGAACCCGGCCCTCACCGAGTTCGGGCTCCAGGCCCTGACGCAGGTCCGGAGCTCCTTCGTGGTGCGCGACAACCCCCAACTGTCCCAATGCCACGTCACCGCGAGAGCGGACGCCGTCTTCACCGGCCCCGAGGACGAGCGCTCCCTCTACGGCAACGACACGACGGCGGTGTGCACGCCCCCTTGAGCCCCGCCCGCTGACGCCCGCCCTCCGAGCGCGCCACGGGCCGCCCGTCCCGTCGCCTGGGGCACGAAGCCGCGCCGATGCGCTCCTTCCCGGAGGAGCGTGCGCATGGCCAAGCCCGTCATCCTCGCGGTGGACGACGACACGGAGGTGCTTCGCGCGGTGGAGCGCGACTTGCGGCGCCAGTACGGCCGCGAGTACCGGGTGCTCAGCGCGGACCGGGGAGAGGCCGCGCTGGAGACGGTGCGCCAGCTGCGGCTGCGCGGCGACCCGGTGGCGCTCTTCCTGGTGGACCAGCGCATGCCGGGCATGTCCGGCGTGGAGTTCCTGGAGCAGGCGAAGACGCTCTACGACGAGGCCCGGCGCGTGCTGCTCACCGCGTACGCGGACACGCAGGCGGCCATCCACGCCATCAACGAGGTGCGGCTGGACCACTACCTGCTCAAGCCCTGGGAGCCGCCCGAGGAGCGCCTGTACCCGGTGCTGACGGACCTGCTGGAGGAGTGGTGGGCCCACCACCCGCCGACCTTCGAGGGCATCCGCGTGCTCGGCAACCGCTGGGCCCCTCGCTCGCATGCGCTGCGCGACTTCCTGGGCAGCAACCAGGTGCCCTACCAGTGGCTCGACGTGGAGGGCAGCGACGAGGGCCGCCTGCTGCTCGCGCAGGCCGGAGGCGCCGCCGTGGAGAAGCTGCCGCTGGTGCTCTTCCCGGACGGCACGCGGTTGATGGGCCCGTCCACCCTGGAGGTGGCCGAGCGCATCGGCTTGAAGGTGCGCGCCACCAAGCCCTTCTACGACCTGGTCATCATCGGCGGAGGTCCCGCGGGGCTGGCGGCCGCGGTGTACGGCGCGTCCGAGGGGCTGGGCACCGTCATGGTGGAGCGCAGCGCGCCGGGAGGACAGGCGGGAACCAGCTCGCGCATCGAGAACTACCTGGGCTTCCCCGCGGGGCTGAGCGGCTCGGACCTGGCGCGGCGCGCGGTGGCGCAGGCCGCGCGCTTCGGGGTGGAGATACTGACGCCGCAGGAGGTGAGCCACCTGCGCGTGGAGGACCCGTACCGCATCGTCACGCTCGCGGACGGCACGGAGCTCAGCTGCCACGCGCTGCTGCTCGCCATGGGCGTGCAGTGGAAGAAGCTCTCCACGCCCGGCATGGAGGCGCTCACCGGAGCGGGCGTCTACTACGGCTCGTCGCGCACGGAGGCGCTGTCGTGCAAGGACGAGGAGGTCTACATCATCGGCGGCGCCAACTCCGCCGGACAGGCCGCGCTCTACTTCGCGCAGTTCGCCCGTCGGGTGACGCTGGTGGTGCGGGGGGACTCGCTGGAGAAGGGCATGTCCCATTATCTGGTCGAGCAGGTGCGCTCGCTCTCCAACGTCACGGTGCTGCTCGACACGGAGGTGACGCGCGTGGAGGGCGGCGCGCATCTGGAGTCCGTCACGTTGGCCACGCGCGGACAGCCCGAGCGCACCGTGCCCGCGAGCACGCTGTTCGTGATGATTGGCGCGGTGCCCCGGACGGAGTGGCTGGACGGGCTGGTGGCGCGCGACGAGCGCGGCTACATCCTCACCGGCCCGGACCTGATGCCGGCCGGACAGCGGCCCAAGGGGTGGAAGCCGGAGCGGGCGCCCTTCCTGCTGGAGACGAGCGTGCCGGGCATCTTCGCCGCGGGCGACGTGCGCCACGCCTCCATCAAGCGCGTGGCCTCCGGCGTGGGCGAGGGCTCCATCGCCATCTCCTTCATCCACCAGTACCTGAGCGAGGTGTGACGTGTCCGTGGACCCGAAGCAGCCCCAGGAGCGACTGCGGTGCCTGGAGCACACCGTGCTGCGCCAGGAGAAGCTGGCCGCGCTGGGGCGTCACGCGGCGGGGCTCGCGCACGAGATGAACAACCCGGCCTCCGCGGGCCGACGCGCCACCGAGCAGCTCACCCAGGCCATGGACGCGCAGGAGGACCTGTCCGTCGCGTTGGACCAGTGGCGACTGACACAGGCCCAGCGACAGCTGCTGCTGCGCACCTGTCGCCAGAGCCAGGGCCGGGGCGCGACCCGCGACATGGACCCGCTCACGCGCGGAGACGCCGAGGATGCGCTGGCCACGTGGATGGACGCGAAGGGCGTGGTGAACGCGTGGGACCTGTCCCCCACGTTGCTGGACGCGGGCATCGGCGAGGCGCAACTGGAGCCGCTCACCCAGGCCCTGCCCGCCCAGGCGCTGCCGGACGCGCTCGCGTGGCTGGAGGCCCTGGTGCGCACGCGCGCGCTGCTGGCGGAGGTGCGGCAGAGCACCACGCGGCTGTCGGAGCTGGCGGGCGCGGTGAAGTCCTATACCCACGCGGGCAAGGAGCAGCCCGAGCCCGTGGACGTGCACGAGGGGCTGGAGAACACGCTGCTCCTGCTCAACTACAAGCTGAAGCACGGCGTCGAGGTGAAGCGCGAGTACGACCGGAGCCTCCCGCGCGTGCAGGCGCTGCCCGGGATGCTGAACCACGTGTGGACCAACCTGGTCGACAACGCCATCGACGCCATGGGCGGCAAGGGCCACCTCACGGTGCGCACCGCGAAGGACGAAGACTCCCTCCTCGTGGAGGTGGTGGACGATGGGCCCGGGGTTCCGCCCGAGCTGCTGCCACGCATCTGGGAGCCCTTCTTCACCACCAAGCCCATGGGCCAGGGCACCGGCCTGGGCCTGGACATCATCCGCCGCGTCATCGTGGACCGGCATCACGGCGACGTTCGCGTGGAGTCGAGGCCGGGCCGCACCGCCTTCCAGATACGCCTGCCCCTGAAGTGAGGCTCACGCGCCGCGCAGCTCCTCGGGCTCCGGACGCTGACGCGGCGAGGGCGCGCGAGGACGCGCGGGCTCGGGGATGAAGGCACCGTCGAGCTCGAAGGGCAGACGGACCTGGAAGCACGTCTCGCCGGGGCGCGAGGTGACGATGACCTCGCCCTGGTGGAGCAGCGACACCACGCGGTGGGTGATGCTCAGCCCCAGGCCCGTGCCCTCGCCCACGCCCTTCGTGGTGAAGAACGGGTCGAAGATGCGCGGCAGCACCTCGGGCGGAATGCCGGGCCCGTCGTCCACCACCTCGACCACCACGTGGTCCGTGTCCCGGTGCGTGCGCAGCCGCAGCGTGCCGCCGCCGTGCTCCTTGATGGCGTCAGCCGCGTTCTCGATGAGGCTGGTCCACACCTGGTTGAGCTCCGTGCCGTACGCGGTGATGGGCGGCAGGCTCCGGTCGTACTCGCGCACCACATGGACGCCGCGCAGCCGGTGGCCCAGCACCGCCAGCGTGCTCTCCAGTCCGTCATGGACGTCCACGCGCTGCAGCGGAGCCTCGTCCAGGTACGTGTACGCGCGGGCCGCGTTCACCAGCGAGGCGATGCGACCTCCGGCCTGCCCCACCTCGTCGAGCAGCACGGAGATGCCCCGCGTGGCGGCCACCCAGCGCAGCGTGCCCTTCAGCACCTCGCCCGACAGCGACGCCAGCTCGTGCTCCAGCTTCTCGAGCGACAGCCCCGACTCCACCAGGTCCGGCGCCATCACCCAGGCCTCCTCCACGCCGCGCGCGTCCAACCAGCGCGCGAGCGCGTCCTCCGCGTCGCCCTTGTCGAGCGGGTTGAGCGTCTCGGGTGACACCGAGCCGCGGGCCTCCAGCGCGCGCACCTGGGGCTCGGACAGCGTGCGGCAGTCCAGGGACAGGGCCAGCGAGGGCAGCTCGCGCAGACGGTCGCCCAGCGCGCGCACACCGCGCATCACGGCGGACACGGGGTTGTTCAGCTCATGCGCCAGCCCCGCCGCGAGCGTGCCCAGCGAGGCGAGCTTCTCCTGCTGGAGCGAGATGGACTGGAGCGCCTTCATGCGCTCGGCCATCTTGCTCAGGATGCGCTGATTGGCCGTGGGACAGTCCGCGAGCATCCGCCAGAAGGACGGGTGCGACAGCCGCAGGAGCCGACAGTGCGTGAGCGCGCGGCTGCTGGCGAGGAAGCACTGGCCGAGCAGCAGCGGCACCTCGCCGAAGAAGTCGCCCGCGCGGAACACGGAGATGAGCGTCTCCACGCCGCCCACGGTCTTGGTGATGCGAATCTCGCCCTCGAGGATGAGGTAGAAGGAGGCGGGCTCGCCCTCGTGGCCCAGCCACTCCTGGGGTTGGAGCTCCAGGTGGGTGGACTCGGCGCGCAGGCGCTCGGCCTCCTCCTCGTCCACTTCCGAGAAGAGGGTGCTGCTTCGCAGCTCCGCGAGGAAGCGCTCCGCCGCGTCTCCGTCCTCCGCGCTCGCCAGGGTGGGACGCGGCACCGGACCCGGGGCGTCGGGGCGTGGCGGGGGAGCGACATGCGGCTCCATGCGGAGGCTCCTTTTCGACGGGGTTCCCCCGAACAGTGCGCCCCGCCCTCCGTGCCCGCCGTCCTCCGCGCTCCGCTGTCCGCCTCCCGGAGGGGCCCTCGGGCGGCGGCTGCCTGCCCTGTCCGGATGTGGGTGGGCGATGCGCGCACCGGACGTTCGGACGATTCCGGGCCTCGGGTGCAGGTGGAGATGGACACCCTTCCGTCCACCCAGGCAGCATCCAGGCGACATGGGAAGCGAGGACATCGTCACAGCGCTGCGCCGGGTACCGCTGTTCTCCCGGCTGGGCGACGAGCAACTGCACTGGGTGGCCAGCCATGGGCGGCAGCTCCACTTCCCAGCGGGGGCCCGCGTCGCCGCGCAGGGCGACCCGGCGGACGGGCTCTCCATCATCCTCGAGGGCCGCACGGTGTGGGCCCGCCGCGTGGGCGAGCAGGACACGCCCACCGGCGCGCTGGAGGCAGGCGACATCTTCGGGGAGCTCATCCTCTTCCTGAACTCGCCCTACCCCACCACCGGGCACGCGCACACGGACGTGCGCCTGCTGAGGTTGGAGCCCGCCGCCTTCTGGGAGCTCTTGCGACTGGCGCCGTCCTTGAGCCGGGGGCTGATGGAGGTCGCGGCCCAGCGCACCCAGCCGCAGGAGGTGGTGTCCACGCAGCAGCCGCTGGCGTTGAAGCCGGGGCAGATGGTGGCGGGGCTCGCGCCGGAGCTGGGCAACCCCGCGGCGTCGGCGAACCGGAGCGCGTCGCGGCTGCGGGACACGCTGCGGCTGGTGTCCGCGCGGGCGATGGCGCTCGGGCAGCACGGACTGTCCTCCGCGCAGCGCGGGGCGCTCTTGGCCCTGCCCCGCGAGGCCGCCGACCGCGCGCGGGCCACGCCGGCGCTGGAGCCGCTCGCGCGCACGCAGCGCGAGGAGGAGATCGGCTCGTGGCTGGAGCTTCGCGGGATGACGGACGCGTGGGACGTGGCGCCCGCGCTGGTGGCCTCCGGGCTGGATGTGGCCTGGCTGGACTCGGTGGCGCGCCGCGTGGGTGAGGCGCTGCTGCGCGACACGCTGTCCTGGTTGGTGGCCGCGGTGAGCGGTGACGTGCTGCTGGCGGAGGTGGAGCGCGGCAGCGCGCGGGTGCACGCGCTGGTGGAGGGCGTGAAGGCCTACAGCTTCATGGACCGGGCGCAACCCTCCGAGGTGGACGTCCACGAAGGCCTGGAGAACGCGCTGTCGGCGCTGCGTCACCGGCTGGAGGGAGACCACGTCCGCATCGAGCGGCAGTTCGCCTCGGACGCGCCGAAGCTCCAGGCGGAGGCCCACGCGCTCGACGAGGTGTGGACGCAGCTGGTGCTCAACGCGCTGGAGGCGCTGGGGGAGCGGGGCGGCACGCTGCGGCTGCGCACGTGGACGGAGGCGCGGGGGCTGGTGGTGGAGGTGGCGGACGACGGCCCGGGCATTCCGCGGGACTTGATGCCGCGCATCTTCGAGCCCTTCTTCAGCACGAAGCCGAACGCGGCGGGGCTGGGGTTGGACATCAGCCGGCGCATCATCGAGCGGCATGGCGGGGACGTGCGCGTGCTCTCCGCGCCGGGGCACACGCGGGTGCAGGTGCGGCTGCCGGCGTGAGGGCGGCTGTCATCCGGCGCACGCGCGGAGCATCCACCGGGTGACGGAAGCGCACGGCGAGCGTCGAGCCGTGCACGCAGGCGGAGGCCCCAGACTGGCTCCGGGCGCGGCATGAAGGTGGAGTGTCTCCACGTCAGGGGGAGCACTCCATGTCCGGCGAAATCCAGGGCGCCTGGTTCAAGGCCATCCTCGGCTCGATGACGGCGGCGGCGTCGCGTTTTCCCACGCACCAGCGCACCATCAACGGCATGCGTGACGACACGTGGTACGCGTGGGAGGACTACGTGCACATCATGCGCGAGCTGCACAAGTCGCTGGGAGACCGGGCGGTGGAGGCCATCGCCCAGCGCTCGGGGATGCGCACGTTGCCGCTGGCGCGGGCCAGGGGCTTCGACTCGGTGGAGAAGGTGTTCGGAGACTTCGACTCGGTGCTGCGCTCGCTGGTGAAGGGGCTGCCCTCGACGGACAGCGCGCGCACGGTGGCCTTCATGCCGCTGGCGGCGGAGCTGGAGAGCGGCTCGCGGCTGCCGGCCCCGCTGCTGTTGGGGACGTTCCGGGGCTTCCTGATGGGCTTCGGGAAGATTGTCACCGAGGCGAAGACGACGCCTCGCATGGGGATGCAGCGCTACTCGCTCAAGTGGATGTGACGCGGGCGCGGGTCACCAGGCGCTCCACGCTCCTCAGGTGGGCGCGGCCGAAGAGGAGCATGGCCAGCACGGCGCCGCAGAGGGCGAGGAACATGTCCCACTGCGCATCCCAGATGTCGCCCTGGGTGCCGAGGAACGCGTCACCGCCGGCCGGGTCCAGCGCGAGCGCGGCCCACCACTCGAGCAGCTCGTAGAAGGCGCTGATGGCCAGCGCCACCGAGCCGGTGAGGAAGTTGAGCCACCCGCCCCGACGCAGCGGCGTGGAGCGCAGCAGGACCTCGCGGATGATGAACGCGGGGAAGAAGCCCTGCACGAAGTGCCCCAGCCGGTCGTAGGGATTGCGCGACAGCTCCAGCGCGTCGCGCACCCAGTTTCCCAGGGGCGTGAGCGCGTAGGTGTAGTAGCCGCCGTAGGTCAGCACGAGGATGTGCAGGAAGACGCAGACGTAGACCCAGCGCGACATCGGGAAGCGGCGGAACGTGGCGGCCAGCGCCATCATGCCGGCGAGACCGGGGCCCACCTCCAGCAACCAGTTGAGCTTGCCGGCGGGGCTGAGGAAGAACGTGGCGACGAGGATGGGCGCGAGCACGGCCGCGAGCAGCAGCGGGGTGCGCGCCTCCTCACGGCTCCCGCGCACGGGCGGATAGAACGGCGCGACGCTGTCGACGGCGGGAGCGTCGAGCGGGACTGCGGGCTGCATGGCGGGCCTTTGCTCGGTCATGTCCGGACTCGGGGAGGACGGGCGCGGCGCAGCATGGCATGGAGATGGAACGGGCGTCGCCGGGTCGCGCGCGCGCCAGCGCTCGCGGGCTGTACCGCATGACGAGGCGCCATGACGAGGAGGCGCGAGAGGCACCTCCGTATCACTCTCAAACGCGCACGCGGGTCCCCATGGCGGGCGGCACGGCAGGACAACGTGCCTCATGGCATGCAGGCGCATGAGGTCACTCACGAGCACGCACGCGGGGCATCTCTGGCAGGCTGCGCCGCATGACGACGCGCATCGGCATCATCGGCACCCGATGGGGACTCATGCACGTGGGTGCGTTCCGCGCGACGGGCGCGCAGGTGGTGGCGCTGTGCGGCCGCTCACCGGAGTCCACGCGCGCGGTGGCCGAGCGTGAGGGGATTCCCCTCGCCACCACGGAGGTCCATGAGCTGTGCGCCGCCGTGGACGCCGTCGTGGTCGCGAGCCCCGACGCACTGCACGCGCCCCACCTGCTCACGGCCCTCGAAGCCGGGCGCGCGGTGCTGTGCGAGAAGCCCCTCACGCGCACCGTCGAGGACGCTCGGCGCGTCGTCCTCCGCGCCCGTGCGCTGTCGAGCCCCAGCGCCGTCAACTTCCCCTACCGCATGCTGCCACCCCTCCGAGCCCTGAAGTCCTGGCTCTCGGGGCGCAAGGTGCAGCACCTCGTCGTCACGCTCCGCACCGGCTTCGTCTCGCGCCATCCATCCAACGTCGAGGACGCCTCGGGAGATTGGGGCGGCCTGTCCCACGTGCTCGACGCCGCGATGTGGCTGACGGACGCGAAGCCGCTGTGGGTGCAGGCCACGCTCTCCGGTCGCCCCGTCCACACCGCCGCGCTGCACGTCGGGCTCTCCAACGGCGTGGTGCTCGTCCTCACCCACGCCGCCTGCGCGGAGCCCGGCATCCACGGAGGCTGGAGCCTGCTCGGCCAGGACTGGGAGGTGGGCTTCTCCGCGGGCTATGTGCCCTCACGCGAAGGCTGGTGCATCTCCTCCATCCGCGGCTTCGAGCACGGCGGCTGGAGCGACGTCGCCCCCGGCGCCGAGCCCCACCCCGGACAGCTCGAGCCCTGGGCCCAGGCCCACGTGGAGACCGCGCGCCGGTTCCTCGGCCTGCGAGGTCACGCGCCTCGCGACGGGCTCGCCACCGTGGAGGATGGTGCCCTCGTCCAGGAGGTCCTCGCGGCGGCGCTCCGCTCCGACTCCGAGGGGCGTCGAGTCCCCATGACGCACACCTCCAAGCACGGGTGACCCCACCCTCGCGCTCGCTCCCCTGTCGGGCGCAAGCCATTGCAGGGGGCCCTCGTTTTCGTCTGGCGAGGGGGCCCACTAGAGTAGCGGGGGAATGTCGTCCCCCACCCCTGGCAGCGCCAACGCCCACCGTCCCGCCGAGCCATGGCTCGAGGAGCTCGACATCCTCGTGCGGGCCCGCTACCCGCTGCTCTACCTGGTGTCGTGGGAGGAGCACCGCGTGGACGCCATCCTCGCGGAGCTGGCGCGCGCGCATGGCAAGGCGCTGTTCCAGTGGTCCATCACCAAGGGCCTGCGCGCCTCCGGCACCACGCGCGCCGCGCCGCTGCCCGACGACACGCGCAACCCCCTCGACGCGCTGGCCGCCATCGAGAAGCTGGGCGAGCCCGCGCTGGTGGTCCTCAAGGACTTCCATCCCTACCTGGAGGAGAAGGGCGTGGTGCGCGCCCTGCGGGAGCTGGCGCACTTCCTCAAGAGCACCTTCACCACCCTCATCCTCCTGTCGCCCACGCTGCTCATCCCCGTGGAGCTGGAGAAGGAGGTCTCCGTCATCGACGTGCCCATGCCCGGGTACAACGACTTGCTCAAGCTCCTGAGGGAAATCGTCGCGGTGGTGCGCCGCACGAACAAGGCGACCATCGAGCTGTCGCGCGAGCACGCCGACCAGCTCATCAAGGCCGCGCTCGGGCTGACGATGTCGGAGGCGGAGAACGCCTTCGCCAAGGCCATCGCCCATGACGGCAAGCTGGGCCCCGAGGACATCAAGCGCATCCAGGACGAGAAGCGCCAGGTGATTCGCAAGAGCGGGCTGCTCGAGTACTACCCGCCCGAGGAGTCCCTGGGCAACGTGGGCGGCCTGGAGTACCTCAAGGCCTGGCTGAGCCAGCGCACCGCGGCCTTCGGCGAGCGGGCCCGACAATTCGGCCTCCCCGAGCCTCGGGGGCTGCTGCTGCTCGGCGTGCAGGGCTGCGGCAAGAGCCTCACCGCGAAGGCCATCAGCGCGCACTGGAACCTGCCGCTCCTGCGCCTGGACATGGGCCGCATCTTCAGCGGGCTCATCGGCTCGTCCGAGGAGAACCTGCGCAAGGCCATCCGCGTGGCCGAGGGCGTGGCGCCGGTGGTGCTGTGGGTGGACGAAATCGAGAAGGGGCTGTCGGGCGTGGCCTCCTCGAGCACCGCGGACAGCGGCGTGTCCGCGCGCGTCTTCGGCACGCTGCTCACGTGGCTCCAGGAGAAGACGGCGCCCGTGTTCGTCGTCGCCACCGCCAACCGCATCGAGGGCCTGCCCCCGGAGGTGCTGCGCAAGGGCCGCTTCGACGAGATCTTCTTCATCGACCTGCCCGAGCAGGCCGAGCGCGAGGACATCTTCCGCATCCACCTGCGACGCCGGAAGCGCGAGCCCTCGGACTTCGACGTGGCGGAACTGGCCACGCTCACCCAGGGCTTCAGCGGCGCCGAAATCGAGCAGGTGGTGGTGGCCGGTCTGTATGAAGCCTTCGCGGAGAACTCCGAGCTGGCGCAGCAGCACCTGGTGCGCACCCTGCGGGACACCTTCCCGCTGTCGGTGACGATGCGGGACGAGATTCGCCGCCTGCGCGACTGGGCCAAGGGGCGCACGCGTCCGGCCTCGTCCTCGGGCGCGCTGGTCGAGAGGGCGCCATGAGTCCCAAGCTGTCGCGCTTCCTGCACCTGGAGAAGGACCGGAGTGAGCGCTCGAAGCGCGAGCAACCCTCCCAGTTGCAGGACGGTGGCCGCCGCTTCGAGGACATCGCCGAGCGCGGCGCGATGCCCCAGGGCGACGTCCCCGAGGCCCACCTGGAGCGCTTCAAGGCGGAGGCGCCCGTGGTGCTGGAGCCGCGCGCCGCGAGCATGGAGGAGGCCTGGGACTTCCCCCGCTGCGCCATCTGCGACTCCGACAACGGTCGCTTCGCGAAGCTCTGTCAGCAGTGCGGCGCGGACCTGGGGACACCGCAGCAACTGGAGCATCGGGCCAGGCTCGCGGCGGAGCGGCGAGAGGCGCGCGCCCGTGAACTGGGCGAGGAGCGACAGGGCGCGCTCGAACGGCTGGAGCAGGAGCGCCGCGCGGACTCGGAGCGCTACGCGTATCTCCTGGAGAAGCTGCGCGCCGAGGAGCAGTCCTACCGGGGCTGGCGCATCTTCGCGCGGCACTCCACCGTGGGCACGGGGCTGCTGGCGCTGCTGCCCAACACGCTCACGCGGTGCCTCACGGTGGCGGGCTGCGTCGGCGTGTGCGCGGGCCTGATGCGCTTCGGGACGGGCAACACCCGCGTGGTGGGCGCCTGGCTGCTCATCGTCTTCGTGCTGCTGTTCGTGCCCAGGTCGGCGTTGCGCCACCGCTGGCGCCTGCGCTGACCGCCGCCCTCTTCGAGCCGGAGAAGGAGCGCGCTCGCGACTGCTGCCGCCGCTGGCGCCTCCGTCGAGCCAGCGAGGCACCGCGTGCGCACGGTTCCTCGCGGTGCTCGCGCTGACCGCTCCCCCTTCGCACCGAGGAAGCGGTCGCGCTCACACGGGCACTACCCGCCGGTGGTCTCGGTCTCCGGGGTGCTCGCCCCGTTGACGGCGATGGCGCCGGCGTTGCCGCGCATGAAGGCATCCAGCTCCGCGGGAGACAGCTCGATGGGAGCCGCCGTCGGCTTCGTGTGCGCGGGGTCGCAGACGATGAAGTTGCCCTCGGGCGTCCTGCCCACCACGGCGACCAGGTGCTGGGTGGAGCCGTGCTGGCCCTTCCACGTGTCCGCCTTCTGGTGCCACTCGTCGGGCACGCCATTCCGCAGGTCCGGCGCGCCGTCATTGTCGCTGTCGACGTAGAGGTTCCCCTCGGGGCTCACCAGCGCCTCGGGCGTCCCCTCCGGGGCCGGCTTCTTCTCCACGAAGGTGCCGGAGATGACCACGGTGCTGCCGTTGTCGATGGCCGTCATGATGGCCGTCGAGTTCGCGGCCACGCTCGACGTCGTCCCACCCGCCGCGGCCACCGCGTTCTCCACGTCCTTGAAGCCGGTGAACGTGGAGTTCTCGTTGCCCGTCCCATCCAGCGAGTACGCCAGCGTGCCGTCCTCCTTCGTGTAGACGCCGTCGCTGTCCGTGTCGTCCGCCTGGTTGCCCCAGTAGCGCACCGCCTGCACGTCCGCGCCCGTGGTGCCGTTGTGCTCGATGCCTGGGATGGCCGGAATCTCCAGCCCCTCGTTGAGCAGCGCCGTCAGCGTGGAGGAAGGTCCGCAGTTGGCGTTGCTGGCGTCGCCGCCCACCTCCTTCTCGGCGGCGAACTGGTTGACGAAGACGCTCTGGTACGCGGCGGCGGCCGGCGTGGTGATGCCACCCGTGGCGGCGGGCTGCGCGGCCTCCTCCGCCGTCAGCTCCCGCGTGAACTCCGCGCTCACCCAGCCCGTCTCCCCGCCGGGCCCGCGCACGTAGATGAAGCCGTTCTTCTCCGACGACCCGCCATCCGGCGGCGTGGCCACCTCCAGCCGCGCGCCCGAGGGGAAGCTGCCCGTGGGCTTCTGGGACGTCCCCGCCTCGGGGCGGAGGTTCAGCGTGTCATCCCCCGTGGTCACCGTCCGCTTGTCCCCCGGCTGCACCTGCCCATCCCCCTGGTTCGCGGAGACCGGGGCGGCGGTGACGGGGGTGGCGGGAGGCGGGATGACGGTGGGGCTGCCGAGAATCACCGTCGGCGGCGGCATGACGTTCAAGGCCACCGGAGCCCGTGCGGGCTTGCCCTGCTCGAACGAGGACACCGCGAAGTCCACCACCGCCTTGGCCGCCGGCTGCATCGCGGGCGGCACCGCCTGCTGGACAGTGGCGTTCGCCACGGTGCGGATGATAGGACCCAGACCCCTACGAATTGCATCAGTCATGTAATTTCCCCCTCTGCTGAAAACATTCTACTCGAAATGTTTTCGCATGACCAGGGCCCGGCGTTCATCCGTCATCTGGACGCGGGCTGAGTCACGTCAGGAGGGCAGGCCGAGCGCCACCAGGGCGGCGGCCACCACCTGCTTCACGGGGACCCCGGCGGCCTCGGCGACGCGGCGGCAGTCGTCGAACTCCGGATGCGCGTTGAGGACGGCGCCGTCCCGCAGGCCGCGCTTCACGCGCACGCGCCCCCACGGCGTCTGCACCTCCACCCAGTCGCGCGCCAGGGCCTGACGCTCGACGCGGTGGTAGCGCACGCCCAGGGACGTGGACTCGCGCAGGAGCAGGTCCACCGTGGTGTCGCGCAGGCCGCCCTCCACCAGCGCGCTCAAGAGGTGCCCCGGGCGGCCCTTCTTCATCACGACGGGCGCCACCCACGCATCCAGCGCGCCCACCGCGAGCAGCCGCTCCACCAGGTGCCCCAAGAGCTGCGGCGTGGCGTCGTCCAGGTTCGCCTCCACCACCCACAGGCCCTCGGTGCGCGAGTCCTCCAGCCGCCCCAGCGACGCGCGCAGCACGTTGGGCCTGTCGCGGAAGTCCTTCGTGCCCACGCCGTAGCCCACCTTCTCGACGATGAAGTCGGGCGGGTGGCCAATCTTCGCGAGCACCTTGAGCAGCGCCGCGCCGGTGGGCGTGGTCAGCTCACCCACGCCCTCGAAGCGCACGGGCACGTCTCGCAAGAGCTCCAGCGTGGCCGGCACGGGGATGGGCATCATGCCGTGCGCCACGCGGATGGAGCCGCTGCCCAGGGGGGGCGGCGCCGCGTGGACCTCCGGGTCGCCCAAGAGCTCCAGCACCACCGCCGCGCCGCAGATGTCGACGATGGAGTCCACGGCGCCCACCTCGTGGAAGTGGATGTCGTCGATGGAGACGCCGTGCACCTTCGCCTCGGCCTCCCCAATCGCGCGGAACACCGCGAGCGCCCGCTCCTTCGCGCGGGGCGGCAGCGTGGACGCGGACTCGATGAGGCGGCGGATGTCCGCGTAGGCGCGGTGCGGATGGGCCTCGCGCGCGTCCAGCACCACGTCCAGGTGCGTGCCGCTGATGGCGTGGCGCACCGCGCGGCCCACCGCCAGCTTCCAGCCCGGGACGCTCAGCCCCCGCAGCGCCGCCTCAATCGCCGCGGGCTCCAATCCCAGGTCGATGCCCGCCGCCAGGAACATGTCCCCGGCGATGCCGCCCACCGGCTCCAGGTAGAGGATGCGCCGCATGCCGCTCACCGCCGCCCCTTCGTGCGCGAGACGAGCGCGGCGTAGAAGCCCCCGCCGAAGCCGTTGTCGATGTTCACCGTCGCCACGTTGGAGGCGCACGAGTTCACCATCGCCAGCAGCGCGGACACGCCCTTGAAGTTGGCGCCGTAGCCCACCGACGTGGGCACCGCGACGATGGGGATGCCGACGAGCCCGCCCAACGCGCTCGCCAGCGCGCCCTCCATGCCCGCCACCACCACCGCGGCGTGGCACTCCTGAATCTCCTCCCGGCGCCGCAAGAGCCGGTGGATGCCCGCCACGCCCACGTCGTAGACGCGGCGCACCTCCGCGCCCATGGCCTCGGCCGTCACCGCGGCCTCCTCCGCCACGGGGATGTCGCTGGTGCCCGCGGTGACGATGGCCACGCGGCCCGCGCGCACCTTGCCCTGCTTGAGATGGAAGATGCGCGCCACCGGGTGGTACAGGCCCTTGGGGAAGCGGGCCACCAGCGCCTCCGCCTTGTCCGGCTGCAGCCGCGTCACCAGCACCGTCTGCTTGCGCTCCACCAGCGCGCCGACGATGCCCAGCAGCTGCTCCACCGTCTTGGGCTCGCCCAGCACCACCTCCGGGAAGCCGAAGCGCAGGTTGCGGTGGGTGTCGAGCGTCGCGTACCCCAGCTCCGCGAAGGGGAGGTCCTTGAGCTTGCCCACGGCGTCATCCACCGAGACGCGGCCCGACTTCACGCTCCCCAAGAGCTGCTTCAGCGCCTTCTCATCCATGGCGCCCCTGTACCCCGAAACGGGCTACACGCCCAGCCGCGCCAGGAGCGCCCGGGAGCTGTCGCGCTCCAGCACCAGCAACAGCTGCCCGCTCACCGGGGGCGTGGCCGCCGCCATGAAGCGCGCCTCCAGCACCACCACGCGGCCAGGGTCGCCCTCCACCTGCCCCACCGCCGCGCCCACCAGCTCGCGAGCGCTCGCCCGCCGCAGCGTGGGCACCGACGGCATCAGCCGCCAGGACGTCAGCTTGCCGATGGCGGACAGGCACGCGCTCGCGACGATGTTCGCCGCCTCCGACACCGCGCTGTCGCGCTCGGCCTGCCCGCACTCCTGCGCGCCCAGCAGCAGCGTCTCCAGCGCCTGCGCATCCGAGGCCGGCAGGGCCAGCATCAGCACGCCCCGCAGGGCCCCGGTGATGGCGAGCCAGGCCGCCACCGCGGACGCGTCGCCGCCCAACAGCCCCGCGGCGTCCTCGGGACCGGTGAGCACCACGCGGGGGACGGACAGGTCCACCTGACGTCCGCCCATGAGCCGGGAGAGCGCGTTGGCCGCATGGCCGCAGCCGATGTTGGCCACCTCGCGCAGGGCATCGAGCTGCGCATCGCTGGGAAGAGGCAGGCTCACGCGGACAGTAACCTCGGAACATCCAGGATGAAGACCGGACGGCCGCTGCCGAGGATGGTCACCCCGGAGAGGCCGGGCAACAGGTCCAGCGGGCGCGACAGCGGCTTGAGCACCACTTCCTCCTGGCCGAGCAGCCGGTCCACGCCCAGCGCCACCCGTCCGGAGTCCCCCTCCATCACCACGAAGGGCCGCACCCCGCGCAGGCCGGGCGCCGGCACGCCGACGAGCGAGTCCAGCGCGTGCACGGGCAACAGCGAGTTGCCGTGCGGCAGGAGCGCCGTCTCGCGGCTGCGGCTGAGCGCGTCGCTGTCCGCCTCCGTGGCGCCCACCACCTTGGCGATGGGCAGACCGAAGACCTCCTCGCCCACCTCCACGAGAAGCAGGTGCACCACCGCCACCGTCAGCGGCAGCCGCAGCGTGAAGCGCGTGCCCCGGCCCGTCTCGCTGTCGATTTCGAGCGTGCCACCCACGCTCTCCACCACGCGCTTGACGGCGTCCATGCCCACGCCTCGGCCGGAGATGTCCGTCACGTCCTTGGCCGTGGACACGCCCGGCAGGCACGACAGCATGAAGGCCTCGCGGTCCGTCATCCGCGCGGCGGCCTCCGGGGTGAGCAGCCCGCGCGCCACCGCGGCGGACTTCAGCTTCGCGGGGTTCATGCCGCGGCCGTCGTCCTCCAGCTCGATGATGACGCGGTCCCTGGCGCGCTTGACGGCCACGAGCACGCGCCCGCGCGGGCCCTTCTTCGCGGCGACGCGCTCCTCGGGCGACTCCAGGCCGTGGTCGATGCAGTTGCGCAGCAGGTGCAGCAGCGGGTCCGCCAGCTCGTCGAGGATGGCGCGGTCCAGCTCGATTTCGGCGCCGGTGATGACCAGGTCGACCTCGCGCTCCTTGCGCCGGGCGATGTCGCGCGCGGCGCGGGGGAGCCGGTCGGTGATGAGCGACAGCGGCGTCATGCGCGCCGTCATCACCTTGTCGTGCAGGTCCTTCACCAGCGTGTGCAGCCGGTAGACGCCCTCCTCCAGCGCGGGGCGCACGTTCTCCGGCAGCACCTTGCCCACCTCGCGCAGGCGCGCCGTGGCGAGCATCAGCTCACCCACGGTGTCGAGGAAGTAGTCGAGCAGCTCCGTGCGCACGCGCACCGTGCGCGACGAGGAGTCCGCGCCCACGCCGCGCCCCGCCTCCGCCGCCGACGCCGGGGCGACCACGGGGAGGGGGACCGCCACGGCGGGCTTCACCGAGACGACGTCCACCTCGGCCACGTTCTTGAGCGACTGCTGGATGCCCGCCTCGCCCACGGACGTCTCCAGCTCCAGCTGGATGTAGCCGTCCGGGATGCGACCGGCCTTGAGCTCCTCGAGCGCGGGCCGCAGGTCCACCAGCGTGCCCAGCGTGGTGAGCCGCTTGTGCACCAGGAAGGCGCGCACGCCGGGCACCTGGCACGTGGGGGAGATGCGCAGCCGCACCGCCCAGCGCTGCGTGCCGCCTTCGGGGCGCTCGCCGGGCAGCGGCGCCGTGGAGGCAGCCTTGAGCGCCGTGCCCAGGTCGTTCAACGCCACGTCACCGAGTCCGAGCGGGGCTCCCGTGGACGCGTTGCCGTGCGGAGAGGACGCGGGCGCGCCGATGCCGAGCACCTCGCGCACACCGCCGACCCCCGGGTCCAATGAGGTCAGTCGGGGGGGGACCGGCGACTGGGGACCGAGGTCCGCGCCGCTCGTGCCCGTGGGGCCGTTCGATGGGGAGGACGTGCCGGGAGCGGCACCGGACGCAGAGGCTGGACCACTGGCCGTGCCGCCCGGTGAACCGTTGCCGCCCGTCGAGCTCACGCCGCTCGTCGAGCCTGCACCGTCACTCGCGCCGCCAGACGAGCCCGCACCACCTGCCGCGCCCGTCGCGCCCCTGCTGCCCGCCCCCGGGCCGCCGGTCGTGCCAGAGCCACCCCCGCCAGCACCACCATCCGTCGAGCCCGCGCCGGAGGAACCACCACCCGTGGCACCCGAACCACCCGTCGAGCCCGCGCCAGAGGCGCCACCACCGCCTGCGCCGGAGCCACCCGTCGAGCCCGCGCCCGAACCACTCGCGCCGGAGCCACCCGTCGAGCCCGCGCCCGAACCACTCGCGCCAGAGCCACCACCCGCCGTGCCCGAGCCGCCCCCGGAGCCGCCCGAGGAATCTCCGCCGTCGGAGCCCTCCGGCTTGAGCACGGTCACCTTGGCGACGCGCGTGGCGGTGGGGGCGTGGCCCGTCATCGTGGTGACGCGGGCGGCGAGCTGCGCCAGGAGCGGGGCGGCTTCATCCGGAGGATGTCCCTCGGCCACGGCGCGCACCTGCGCCAGCAGCGTGTCCGAGGCACTCAGCAGCAGGTCCACCAGGTCCCGGTCCAGCCGGCTGCGGTCCTGCCGCACGGCGTCCACCAGGTCCTCCACCCGGTGCGCCAGAATCGCGATGGGCTCGAAGCCCATCGACGACGCCATGCCCTTCACGGAGTGGGCGTGGCGGAACATCGAGTCCACGGCGCTCGAGGACCCCTCGCGCTCCAGCTGTACCAGGTCCCTGCCGAGCGCCTCGAGGTGCTCGGTGGCCTCCGAGATGAAGAGGCCCAGGTAACGGGACATGTCCATCGTCATGCCCGACCTCGTTCAGAAAGCGCCGAGTGACCGCCCGCGGGCGACGTCGCTCACGCCCCTCCCACTCCCAGGACCTTCTTCACCACACCCAGCACGTCCTCGGCGCGGAACGGCTTGACGATGAAGTCCGAGGCGCCCGCCTCGATGGCCTCCATCACCAGGCTCTCCTGACCGAGCGCGGAGCACATGATGACCACCGCGCTGCTGTCGTGCTTGATGATCTCCCGCGTCGCCTCGATGCCGCTCTTGAACGGCATGACGATGTCCATCGTCGTGAGGTCGGGCTTGAGCTCCTTGTACTTCTCCACGGCCTCCAGGCCATTGGCCGCTTCGCCGACGACCTCGAACCCTCCAGACGCGAAGATGTCCTTGATCATGTTGCGCATGAAGATGGCATCGTCGACGACCAGGACCCGCTTAGCCATGTGAAGAACTCCGCCTCCGAATCGCCTAGCCTAGAGGAGCGCGCACACTAGCACCCGCGCTTTCCAGGGGGCTACTCACTTGGAATGGGTGAACAAGGCAACCACCGCGGCGTCCAGTCCCTCCGGGTCCAGCACGGTCACTCCCAGCCCACCCAGCCGGGCGACGCCACGGATGGCCGGTGTCGACTTCCCCGGCGCCGTGCTCACCCGCTCGACCGCCTCGATTCCATCCACATCCGTCACCAACAGTCCCAGATCCCTCCGGCCGCGGTCCAGAAGAACCACGCGGGACGGGGGCGAGGCCCCATCCGGGAGCCCCAACAGCTGGCGCAGCTCCACCACCGTCACCACCCGGCCCCGCAGGTTCATCACCCCGGTAATCGCAGCCGGCGCGCGCGGCACCCGGGTGAAGCGCTCCGGAGGCACGACGACCTCCCGCACCGCCGACAAGGGCAGTCCGTAGCGCTCCTTCTCCACCCGGAAGATGACGTGCCGCACAGAGGTCGTGTTGTATCAGCTTTGCATTGAGCGGGACGCCGTGGCGCGTCGCGCCGTGCGGGGCCGCTTCCCCCCGGGCGCCACTTTCCTCGCGGACGGTTTGCCTGCCGCCGCAGCCACCTTCTTGCCAGGACGCTTCACCTGCGCGCCCGAGGTCTTCGAGCCTGCGGGTGCCGCCTTCACCCCCACGGCCTTCGCCTCCACGCCCGTCGACTTCACGTTCGCGCTCACCGTCTTCGGCTTCGTGGCGGCTGGCTTCAGCTTCGCGTCCGACGACTTCACCTTCGCGCTCGCCGACTTCGCCTTCGCACCAACCGCCTTCACCTTCGCGCCCGTCGACTTCGCCTTCGCGCTCACCGTCTTCGGCTTCGCGGCGGCGGGCTTCAGCTTCGCGTCCGTCGCCGTCACCTTCGCGCTCGCCGTCGTCAGCTTCGCGGCGGCGGGCTTCACCTTCGTGCCCGACGACTTCGCGCCCGACACCGTCGACTCCGCGCCCACCGCCTTCGTCTTGCTCGCGGCGGACTTCTTCACCACGGACGCACCGTCCCCCAGGGACTTGGGCGCCACGGCGCGGAAGCTCTCCTGGATCCACAGGGCCATCAGCTCCACCGGGACCTCCTGTCCGGGGGAGAAGCGCGCCGTCACCCAGCCGCTCTTGCCCAGGCCGTAGCCCGTGGGCTCGGCGAACGGGAGCATCAGCGCCGCCTCGTTGGACGTGGGCAGCTTGGTGGTGACGCGCAGCCCCTCCTCGTCGAGCACGAGGATGGCGAACATCTTCCCGCGCACCTTCGCGGTGCGGTGTCCCCAGGGGAACTCCTCGGTGACGTCCGGCAGGGCGAGCATCACCTCGCGCAGCCGCGCCTCCGCGGCGCCCAACACGACGGTGGCGCCCTGGCTCATGGCCCCAGACGGAAGCTGCGCACCACGCTCTGCAGCTCGACGGAGAGGTTGGTCAGCTCGCTCGCCAGCGACGTCATCCGCGACACGGCGGCCGTCTGCTCCTGGATGACGGACTGGATGGCCTCGGTGGAGGCGGCGTTGTTGCGCGCCACCAGCTTGATCTCCTCGATGGCCTTCACCATCTCCTCGCTGCCCTTGTGCTGCTCGCGGGTGCTCTCGGAGATGAGGTGCACCTTCTCGGAGCCCTTGCGGATGGTGTCGGTGATGGCGCCCATGGAGCGCACGATGTTGGTGAGGTCCTCGCGGCCCTCCGCCAGCTCCGCGATGCCCTCCTTCATGGCGCTCACCACGGACGTCGACTGACCGGAGATGTCCCGCGCCAGCTTGGAGATCTGCTCGGCGGAACGGCCCGCGCTCTCCGCCAGCTTGCGCACCTCGTCGGCCACCACCGCGAAGCCTCGGCCGTACTCACCCGCGCGCGCCGCTTCAATCGTCGCGTTGAGCGCCAGCAGGTTCGTCTGCTGCGCCACCTGGGTGATGGCGTCGACGATCTTCGAGATCTCCTGCGTCTTCTCGCCGAAGGCGAACACCTGCTGGCTGGCGGACTCGATGCGGTTGAAGACCTTCTTCACCTTGTCGCCGGCCAGCCGCGCCGCCTTGGAGCCATCCTCCGCCGCGCTGCTCGTCTCCGCCGTCGTGCGCGCCGCGTCCTCCGCGCTGCCCGTCGTGCGCTGGATGCTGCTGGCCATCTCCGTGATGACCTTGGAGGCCTTGGACACCAGCTGCGACTGCGTCTCCGCGCCGCCCGCGATGATGTTCATCGACGAGCCCACTTCCTCCGTGGAGCCGTTGACGTTCTCCGCCGAGCGCTGCAGGTCGATGGCCGTGTCGGCCACGCTCTTGGCCGTCTCTTGGATCTTGCCCACCAGCTCGCGCAGGTTCTCCTGCATGCGGATGATGGCGCCCGTCAGCTCGTCGATTTCGTCGCGCGTGCTGCCGCCCTCGGCGGCCACGGGCTTGGACAGGTCGCCCTGCGAAATCTCGTACGCGGAGTTGCTCAGCACCTTCACGCGCGTGACGCGCGCCAGCAGCGACGGCAGCGCGAAGGCGGCAAGGCCGGTGATTCCAATGGCCCCGAGCATCCGGATGGCCACCTTCCACTCCGCCACCTGGTCCAGGCCCAGCATCTCGACCAGCCCTTGCGCCAGCGGCTCCGAGGCGACCATCCAGATGGTGAGCGCCAGCCCCAGCACCACGTAACCCTTGGTGATGCTGGACTGGAGGGAGACCACCTTGGTCGTACGACGCCCGTCCACCGCGGCGCGCACCAGGCGCTGCAGGGGCTCGCGGCGAGGCGTCAATCCGGGGGCAGTGTCGTCACGTAGGGGACGGCGCACGGGATGCTTTCGGGGGAGGGGCGGAAGCGCCCTGGGTTTAGCCTTGCTGTCGGGCAGGGTCAATCCACCCGGGAGGCTTGTCGGAAGTGGTCGAACCCGCCCGGCCGGCGCACGTCGCGTCCGGACTCGTCGTGGATCACCCACCCCACCCCCTCCGAGAGCGCCCCCACGCGCGTCACCGGATGGCCGCCCCGAGCACACGCCCGCTCGAAGGCACGCCCCCGCGCCGGGGGGACGGCCATGAGCAACTCGTAGTCCTCCCCGCCCGCCAGCGCCCCCTCGGGGCCCAGCTCCCGCCGCACCGCGGCCGACATCGGCAGCTTCGCCAGCTCCACCACCGCGCGCACCCCGGACGCGGTGCACAGGTGACCCAGGTCCTGTGCAAGACCATCGGAAACATCCAGTGCCGCGGATGCGAAGCGCGCGGCGAGCTGGCCCAGGGCGACGCGAGGTCGGGGGCGGCGTTGGCGTTGGACGCTGGCGCCGCGCTTCACCCCGGCGCGCAGGTGGGCGAGCCCCAGCCTCGCGTCGCCGAGCGTGCCGGACACGTAGAGCCAGTCACCGGGCCGGGCCCCCGCGCGGGTGAGCGGAGGGCGGGAGAGCTCGCCGGTGGCGGTGATGGTGATGGACAGCTCGCGCGCGGAGGTGAAGTTGCCGCCCACCAGCGCCACGCGGTGCTCGCGGGCGAGCGCCGCCATGCCCCGGGCGATGCCCGACAGGTGCGCGGGAGGGAAGTCCCTGGGCAGCGCGAGCGCGCAGACGAACCAGCGCGGCGTGGCGCCCATGGAGGCCACGTCCGAGAGGTTCACCGCGAGCGCCTTGTGGCCGATGTCCGCGGGGGAGAAGGACGCGCGGGTGAAGTGCACGTCCTCCACCACGGCGTCGGTGGTGACGCACAGCGCCCCGCGCGAGGGCGCGAGCACCGCGCAGTCGTCCCCGGGGCCCACCGGCACCCGGGCCTTGGGGAAGTGGCCGAGGAAGCGGCGGATGAAGTCGAACTCACCAGGCATCGTCCGACAGCAAAGACCAAGGGCGCGTCTATTGGAAGACGCTGAGGCCCACGCCGGGCACCTCGCCCCCGTGCAGCCAGGTGGCCACGGCGTCGCCCCGCGCGCCCACGGCCACGTGCGCAAAGCCCGTCTGTGCGGAGGTCTCCGTGTCGAGCCAGGTCGCGGGTCCCCAGCCTCGGCCGAGGACGTAGCGACTGGCGGCGATGCGCCGGCCGCCCTCGACCTCCTGGGTCCAGACGGCGAGCGACTCCCACGGGCTCACCGACACCACCCGCGGGTCCAGGGCGACGAGCCCCTTCGGCGGCGGGGCCACGTCCTCGCGCGGACGGAAGCCGCGGGCGAAGTCGAAGGGCCGGCTGGACAAGCGGGTGACGCCGTCGCGCGCGCGGGGCCAGACCACCAGGGTGCGTCCCTCCCGCTCCGCGGTCGCCTGGGCCGCGCCGGAGCTGCCGAGGACCTCCTCCAGGCGCTCGGGCGTGGACCAGCCCGAGCCGGGCACGAAGCGCCGCGCCCACAGCTCCACCTCCACCTCTCCCAGGCCGCTCCACAGCGCGAGCGCCGTGCCGCCCGGCCCCGCCACGGGCTCCGCGTAGAAGCCGTCCACGCCTGGAGGGCTCAGGCGCTCCGCGGCGCTCCAGCCCTCGGAGGGGGTCCACCGGCTGAACCACGCCACGGGGATGCCCTCCAGCTCGTCGAAGCGGTCCCACCCCACCACCACGTGGCCGTCCGAGCTCACCGACACCCGAGGCGCCAGGGAGAAGCCCGGCGCGGGCGTGTCGATGCGGCGCGCGGGCTCCCAGCCCGTCGCGGGCGAGCCGCGGGTGGTCCAGACGTTCTCGCTGAACGTGTCGCCGTCGAACTGCGTCCAGATGACGGTGAAGCCGCCCGCCGCGTCGCGCGCGAGCTCCAGGTGCGTCGCGTCTCCCAGGGGATGCGCCAGCACGCGGTCCGCCTTGCTCCATCCCTCGCCCGGAACGTGCCGCGCGGACCACAGCTGCGTCGCCGTCGAGCCCTCGCTCTGGAGCCACATCAACAGCACGCGACCCTCGCCGTCGGCGACGACCTGCGGCTGCCGCACCCGGAGCTCGTCGTCCGGGAGCTCGCGGAAGAGGTCCACCTTGCGCGCGGAAGACCATCCCGTGGTCGGCGTGTACTCGCTGGCCCACAGCCACGCGTCGAGTCCGTCGCTCTCGGTCCACACCGCCATCGCGCGGCCGGACTCCGTCACGGCCACCCGGGGCGTCGCCACCTCCAGGCCCGGAGTCCCCACGAGACACGGCGTGGCCCACCACGAGCGGCCCGTCAGGTCCACCGCGGTCTGCGCCGATGGCGCCACGGACGAGAGCCCCGTACGAGCACTCCACGCCTCGAGCCGCTCGGAAGTCCCCGCCCGCGAGAGCTCCGCGTGGGTTCGCCACGAAGCGAAGTGCTCAGGCGCTTCCACGGACAACGCGCGCGCGCGCCCCACGCCAGCCCGCCACGCCTCGGGCGACCCCGACGACCCTACCCGCGCAAGCCCCGCACGGGCGCTCCCCGCCTCGAGCCGCTCGGGCGCTCGCGCCCCCACCGCCGACGGCGTGCGCGCGAGCCCCACGCGGGCCCTCCACGCCTCGAGCCGCTCGGGCGGGCGCACCCGCAGCGGCACCTGACCGGGCCTCCCGGGCTCCACGGCGGCGGGACGCTCCGGACAGAAGCCCGGCGGCGGTGGCCGGGGTGGCGCGTCTCCGCAGGCCAGCAAGCCCATCACCAGCACGCTCATCACCACCGTGTTCCGCATCCGTGCTCCTGTCGTCACCAGGTTGTCTCTCGTGCCCACCCAGACAGAACGCCCCACCGGCGCCAGGCGCGTCGGTGGGGCGGCGGTGCTTCGTTCCTCGAAACCGCGAGCTAGCGCTGCCCCGCCACGAACGCGGGGGCCAGGGCGTAGTCCTTGTGCCACGAGGCCGGCAGACGCTCGAGCGTCTCGCGCGAGTCCGCCACGGGCGCCGTCAGCTCGCCCTGCATCGCGTTGTCACCCACGCGGAAGCCGTTGGCGAACATCGTGTTCGCGTGCTTCCCCGCGCGCGCCAGCTCCTCGGTCGTCCCCAGGCTGAAGTTGTAGACCTTGCCCGTGTACTTCTCGCGCGTGACGGAGGTCAGCGTGGCCACGCCCTCGCGGGTGCTGACCTGGTCCGCCACCTTCAGCTTGCCGGCCGCCAGCGGCCTGCCATCCGCCATGATGACCGGGTGCTTGTCGGTCAGGCTGACCGCGTGGCCCTTGTCGTCACGCAGGTTCACCATCGCGTCGCGCTCGCCACCCACCTGGACGTCGCGCACGGTGAGCGTGTCACCCTTCGCGTTCGTCACGATGCGCTGGCCGCGCTTCACCGACTCCACCGGGACGACGCTGCCATCGGCCAGCACCACCTGCGTGCCCTCCGCCATGCAGGAGTTCCACACCTGCACACCATAGCGATAGCGCGAGTCGGACAGCATGCGCACCGTCACCGAGGCCGGCGTGTTCGCCGCCGTGCCGCAGTTCACCTTGGTGCTCACCGTGATGACGTACTCCACCGGCTGGTTGATGATGGTCTGCATCGCGCAGTTCTCGACGCCCGTGCCCGCGATGGACGTCTCCCGCGTCAGGTCCGCCAGCAGCGTCACGTTCGCCGTCTGGCTGTTGATGGAGCTGGTGAGGAAGGGCGTCAGGTCCGCCTGGCTCATGCAGGTGCCGCCCGTGATGGGCTTGACCAGGCGCACCTTCGAGCCCGGGAGGATCTCCTTGATGACGCAGGCGATGCCGTTCTTGCTGCCCGCGTTGAAGGTGAACTTGGTGGGCACGTAGACGTGGCTCCAGTCCCACGCGCGCGTCAGGGGGAAGTTGTTGCTGGCATCCCCCACCCACGAGGCCGTCACGGCGGGGTTGCGCAGCGCGATGCTCGTCGGGGTGTTGGCCCCCGAGGGCGCCAGCGTGGCGCCCACCGCGGCGTAGTCACAGTCGATGCCGCCGCGCATCTGGCACAGCTCCGTGTTCAGCTTGCCGCTGTTGGGCACCGACAGGCGCGGGTGCTCGAGCGCCAGGTCCGCGCCGCCCGTCGTCGTGCTCGACTGGCCGCGCACGAAGGTGACGACCTCCTCACCCGTGTTCTCGTTCATGGCGATCATCATCGAGTCGAGGATGACCTGCCGGTCCTGGTTCACCGGGATGGCCGGCCGCACGATGACGTCGTCGAAGCTCTGGCCGGCCGCGTACTCCTCGCCGGAGGCCGAGTCCACCACCGTCGTCTGCGTCTCCGCGTTGTTCGCGTTGAAGGCGACGATGTCCGTGTACACGTAGCTGGCGCCGTTGAGGCACGCGGCCCAGGGGTTGCTCTCGTAGACGCGCACCGAGCCGCTGGTGACGCCGCGGGTCAGGTTGAGGAAGTGGTCACAGCCCCAGTTGTTGGCCAGCGGCGCGGCCTGCGTGCCCGCGGCCTGGTGCGCCAGGGCCTTCCTCTGCGCCAGCGCCAGCCGCTCGAAGAGCCGGGGCGAATTGGCGACCGTCTTCCCGGAGCCGCGCAGGCGGTTCATCACGAAGCGGTACTGGGCCGGGTCGGCCAGGTCGATGGCGATGCTCTCGCCACCGGCGCCCCGGGTCTTCTCCTCGAAGACGCGGCGCATGTACTGCGAGTCCTCCACCAGCGTGGCCCCGTCCAACCCCCGGTCCGGGGAGCGCAACGGGCCGGCCCAGGCGGACGTCGCGAGCGCGACGAGCGGCAGGGCCGCGGTAACAGGCACCGAGAAACGCGAGCACGGCTTCATGTGTAACCCCCTCTGCTGCAGTGGACTGCCGACGACGACAACCACACCGACGACACTCAGACCTGCGTGTGGACCGCTGCCCCCCAGGGCGGGCCTGTCTGCCGAAAGGCCCGCGCATGACCGCTACGGCCAGGCGTCCCGACGGGCGCGGGGGTGCGACGACCGCCCGCCGGGACACCTGGAGTCGCTGACTACTGCGCGTTGCAGGCCAGGCCGCAGACGTCCTGCGCCGCCTCCACGCAGATGACGTCCCAGGAGCCCGAGCAGCAGAACGGGTCGCCCTCGCACACCGCCGCCGCGCACGGCGAGCAGTGGGTGGCGATGGGGTTGCCCGGGTTGCACACGTTGTGGCACGGGCGCGGGCGGCTCAGGTACTCCTCCAGGACGGCCTTCCTGTGCGGCAGGAAGACGTTGGTGAGCGCCGGGGAGATGCGGAAGCGCGTGCCCTCGGGCCCCTCCTCCGTCAGCTCGCTCACGTGGGTGAAGCCCAGCGAGGCGGGCCACACCACGCCGCCGCCCAGGTTGTTGCCGTTGCTCAGGTCGTGGCAGCCCGCGCACGACAGCGCCTTGGCGCGGGACACAATCTGGTTGGGCGTCAGCGTGCTGCCGATGCGGGTGAGCTCGTTCTGGATGAGCGTGCGCAGCGCGGAGGCGTTGTTGCCGAAGTGGAAGGTGTAGTTGTTCTCCGTGCCCTGCGCGTCGGACTGGCCCGCGTTGAACTGGTCCTGCACGTCCATGTTGAAGAGGTTGACGTCGTTGCGCGCCAGCGCCTCCACCTGGCTGGCGAAGAAGAAGCGGAAGTCCTCGGCCCGGGCGTGCGTGGACGTCGGGCTGAACAGCGGGCCGAACGGGTTCACCTTGTCCGTGGAGAGGATGGCCCTCAGCGACGTGCACGTGCCGGCCAGACACGTCTTCTGCAGCTTGAACTCACGCAAGAGCCAGTTGGCCTGCATGAACTGGTTGGTGCGAATCTGGCCCGCGACGGTCGCCGGGTCCGCGCCGTAGTTGTCGATGTGCACCACCGGCCGGAAGCCCGGCAGGCCCTGCAGATAGAACGCCCGCAGCTGCTGGGTG
Organism: Myxococcus sp. AS-1-15; assembly: GCF_020037055.1. Classification (NCBI taxonomy): domain Bacteria; kingdom Pseudomonadati; phylum Myxococcota; class Myxococcia; order Myxococcales; family Myxococcaceae; genus Myxococcus; species Myxococcus sp. AS-1-15. The sequence goes on from NZ_JAIQDF010000003.1 coordinate 546,731, forward strand.
CGCGAGGCCACATCCGGGTTGGTCGTCAGCCGCTGCCAGAACTCCGCCACCGGCAGGCACCCGTCCAGCCCCTCGTCCTGGTGGGGGTTGGGCAGCACGGCCTCGAAGATCATGAAGTTGCGCTGGCCGGCGTTGGTCTCTCCGGACCTGCGCGCGAAGACGATGCGGTACTCGCCGCAGTTGGAGCCGTCCGCGGGCGCCAGGTCGAAGCGGTTGAACAGGCCCACCGCCCGGTAGCCCTGCGTCGCGACGTTGAACGGGTCCTGGCCGGCCTGGGCGCCCTCCGCATTGCGGCACTGGTACGGGAAGCTGTTGAAGACGGACTGCGAGCCCGACATCTGGTCGTTGCAGTGCTGGTTCGGGTTGATCTGCCCCGGCGTCGGGTTCTGCGTGTCCCAGAGCTGGCGGTAGAGCTTGAGGCCCGTCATCCCCGCCACGCCGCTCTGCACGGCGAGCTGGTCCATGACCTCGCGCAGGGAGAAGTTGTTGACGATGGCCGTCTCGGTGACGATGAGCGAGCGGAACGTGTTGACCGTCACCGTGTTCATCGCCGACTTGTCGCCGGAGGCGAGCAAGAGGCCGATGCCGCCGCGCTCGGAGTGCAACGGCGCGGGCCGCGCGGCGGGTGGGGCCTCGGCCTCCACCACGTCCTCCTGCGTGCTACAGCCGGCGAGAGCCAGAATCGATGCCAAAGCAAGACACGAGCGCCGGATGCGCTTGTCCATATGCTCCCCCTCTTCGGATTGACACAACTGGTTTCACCACGTCTGTCCAACGCGCGCCCTTATGAAGCATTCAACAAATATTTACAAGACAGAATCGGATTCACCACAAATCCCACCCAGCCATCCATGCGGGTGCTCTACGGAATTCCCACGACATGTGAAGACTTGACCCTGGGTGCGTCAAGACTGCACGCGCAGGCGCACCCAATGGGACGCACGCGGCGTCAGGAGCGGACGCGCCGGGTCCCGAGCGGACACGCGCGCCCGCGTCCCGGACGCACGCGAGGGCGCGTCCGGTGAGTACGCGAGACATGTGTCAGAGGGTTGTCCGCGGGCAGGCGCGCGCGACGGGGCTCGGGGCCACACGTTCGGACGCCAACAGCATACATGCCCGCGAGGGCGGCATCTGGAATTTTATGACAGGGCTAATCGCTGACAGTCATTCAACGCGTGGCGTCGGGCGGGAGGCCACGGTGCGCAGCGCGGTGGTGAGGCCCGCCCACCACAGGCCCATCATCGCGAGGAAGGCGGCGACGTCCTGGCCATGACGCACGGGGTGGTCGGGGCGCAGCGACTCCCAGCCGCGGTGCTCCAGGACGACGCGGGTGCCGCCCTCGGCGGACTCGAAGCGCACCTCCACCTCGGTGAGCTCGCCGGGCGCGAAGTTCCTGCCGCGCCACTCGAAGCGCAGGTGGAGGCCCGGCTCCCACGCCAGCACGCGGCCAATCTCGAAGACGCCCTCGGCGTCCTCCTCCACCAGCCGGCCTCCGGCGCCGCCCTCGAAGCGCACCACGCTGTCGGGCGAGCGGGAGCCCCGGAAGCGGGGCCCCTTGCGCCACCAGAGGTTGGTCTCCTCGGTGAAGACTTCGAAGGCCACCTGGGGCTCCAGGCGGAGGAAGGTCGTCACGCGGGCGGTCTGCGGCGTCGTCATCTCGGGGCCTCGAGGCTCAGGTCTTCTTGCGGGTGCGTTCGGCGTGGGCCTTGAAGGCGGAGAGCTGGTCGCTCCAGAAGGACTCCACCTCGTCGAGCCACGCGCGCAGCTCCCCGAAGCGCTCGGGGCGCAGCCGGTACACCTTCACCCGGGCGTCGTCCTCGAGGGCCTCCTCCTCCACCAGCCCCGTCTTGCGCAGCACGCGCAGGTGACGGGACATGGCGGGCGCGGACATGTCGAAGGCGGCGGCCAGTTCGCCCGCGCGCCGGGGCTCCTCGCAGAGCAGGTCGATGACCCCTCGACGGGTGGGGTCGGCCAGCGCGGCGAAGGTCTCATCCAGGCGACGGGCGGCTCCCATGGCGTCAGCCCTTGGAGGACATCCGCTGGGCGAACCACCAGGAGTGGCCCTCCAGGTCCTCGGCGCCGTAGCCCCGGTCCGTCCAGTAGTCCTCGCCGTAGTCCGTGGTCTTCGGCTCCTGGGTGATCCGGGCGCCCGCGGCCTTGGCCCGCGCGCAGTGCGCGTCCACGTCATCCACGTACACCATCAGGTAGCACGCGCTCGTGCTCCCCGTCGTGCGGCCCGGGAACTTGGGGGAGACCGAGTTCACCAGGATGACGGCCTCGCCATACACGAGCTCCGAGTGGACGATGACGCCCGGCGCGCCCTCCACCTTCAGCCGCGTCTGGAAGCCGAAGGCCTTCTCCAACCAGTCGATGGCCTTGGGCGCGTCCTCGTAGAACAGCCCGGGACTGATGCGTGAGAACCCCTCGGGAACCGGCTTCATGGCGTGTCTCCTTGGCGAACGAATCGTTAACCGCTGGGGCAATATTTAACGCCATCGTTAACCATCCGCAAGCGCGACGCGCACGGCGAGGGGCGCGGCTCGCGAAGCGTGTGGAAAGTCGGCCGGGCCCTCGGTGGGGCTCCGGCCGGCGGTGCGCGGGGAGCGGCGCGCTAGACGAACAGCATCGGGTCGAACTCGTCCACGTTGACCGGCAGGAGCCGGGGCAGCGGGCGCTGGAACACCTTCGCGTTGAGCTCCAGGTCGACAATCTTGAGGCCCGCGGGGACCAGGTCCCGGAAGCGCTGGCTGACGTACTCGCGCAGGCCGAGCACGGCCACCTGGCGCTTCTCCTCGAGCATGGGCTTGAGGGCCTCGGCGAAGTCACCGCCGTCGTGGCTGGCCAGACCCACGGCCGCCTTGGGCCGCTGGGTGCGGATGGTCTCCAGGAGCTTGAGGATGCCCAGGTCCACCACCTTCTGGTCCGGCCGTCCGTAGAGCAGCGCCACCTCGCAGCCGGCGGACTTCAGCGCGCGGATGAAGCCAATCATCACGTCGGGCAGCTGCTCGCCGCGCGCGTTGAGCACCACCACGCAGCGCACGGGCGCGGGGAAGTACGTCTCGCAGAAGGCGACCAGACGGTCGAACTGCACGCGGTCCTGCGACTCGGGTTTACGGCCGACGACGTTGGAGACGGCCCAGTCGATGTTCTCCGCATCGATGAGCACGTAGGAAGCGGCGGAAGGACGTCCGGTGAGCATGGGCGCGGACAATACGCCCGGGCGATGCCTTCCGGGGGGATTGCGTGTGACACGTCCACGACGCGCCACATCCCGCGCCCGGGAAGGCACGGTCCCGGTCGACCTCCCGCGTCAGAAGCGGTCGGGCCCCGGGGGCAGCTCGGGCACGGGCGCGGGGGCGGCCAGCAGGCCGTGCTCGGGGATGGGCGGCTGCATGGGCAGCACCACCGTGAAGCGCGAGCCGCGCCCGAACTCGCTCTCCACGAACACCTTGCCGCCGTGGCCCTCCACCAGGCTCTTCACGATGGCCAGGCCCAGCCCCGCGCCGCCGTGCTCGCGCGTGGAGCTGCCGTCCACCTGATAGAAGCTCTGGAAGATGCGCTCGAACTGGTCCTCGCGGATGCCCACGCCGGTGTCCTCCACGCAGACGCGGTAGCCGGTGAGGCCCAGCGCGTCCTGGACGCCCGCCTCCGACATCACCACCGACACCCGCCCTCCGGACGACGTGAACTTCAGCGCGTTGGCGAGCAGGTTCACCAGCACCTGGCGCAGCTTGTCCGCGTCGCCCGCCAGCCGGGGCCTGGGCACGGGCGGCAGGCGCACCTCCAGCTCCACGCCCTTTCTCTGCGCCTGGGGCAGCACGCTGGAGACCGCCGTCTGGATGACGCTGGCCAGGTCCACCGGCCCCACCGACAGCCGCAGCTTGCCGGCTTCAATCTGGCTCAGGTCGAGGATGGACGAGATGAGGTTGAGCAGCGACTCGCCCTTCTCGACGATGGTGCGCACGTAGAGCAGCTGCTCGGGGTTGAGCACGCCGGCCAGGCCCTCGGCGAGCATCTCCGAGTAGCCGATGATGGACGCCAGGGGCGTGCGCAGCTCGTGGCTCACCGTGCCCAGGAAGGTGGATTTGAGCCGGTCCAGCTCCTTGAGGCGCGTGTTCACCTGCGCCAGACGCGAGTTCTGCGCCTCCAGCTCGCGGTGCGTCTCCAGCATCGCCTCGATGTGCAGCTGCGTCGTCAGGTAGGTGCGGTGGCCGCTGGCGACGAGCGCGGCGAGCACCTGACCGAAGTGCGTCAGCACCTGCACCACGGTGCGCTCGGGCGCGCGGCGCACCTTGGACACCAGCTCCTGGGCGCGCGTGAGCTCCAGCGCGGGGATGTCCGTGAGCGTGTCCGGGAAGTCGCCCAGCTCCTCGGGGGTGAAGGGCCCCAGGATGACGCGGCCCAGGAAGTCGCCCTCCCAGCGCACGGGCATCACCAGGTAGCGCAGGCCGGTGAAGCACGGCAGCGCGATGAGGCCCGCCTCCTCCGCGCCGTCGCCCTGGGCCACGCGCGCGCCGTTGAGCGGGACGACGGGGCCGTCCTTCACGCGCGCCACGGTGGCGGTGCAGCGCGAGCGGCCGTCCGGGAAGGAGAAGACGTACGCGCAGAAGTCGCCGTGGCCCACCTTCACGTCGGCCAGCTTGGTGCCGCGCGCGTCGAGCACCTTGATGCCCACGCGGTACAGCTCGCTGAAGCTCTTCACCACCTCCGAGAACGACGGGAGGTCCAGCATCTCTCCCAGGGACAGCCGGCGCTGGAGCACGGACTCGCGGCGCGAGCCCTCCGGGGGCACGCTGCCCTGATAGCCGCTCATCGCCCGCCCCCCACCTGCTCATCGCGGGTGACGGCGGCGTAGCGCCCGGCCAGCGCGGTGCCCGACAGGTCCATGCGGCCGAAGACCTGGGACAGGAACTCCGCCTCGGTGAGGCCCACGTTGCGCGCCAGGTGCGCGCGCGCGTCCAGCCGCCGGTAGGCCGCCTGCGCCACGGCGTGGAAGGTCTCCAGCACGCCCTCGCCCTTGAGGGCCACCGCGCCCACCACGGCCTCGCCGCCGCGCTTGCGCGCCTCCTCCAGCTCCGCGTCCGTGCGCGCGTCGGGCAGGTCCCGCTTGTTGAACTGGATGACGACGGGCACCTGCGCGGGGTCCAGCCCGTTCTCCTTCATGTTGTCCTGCAGGTTGCGCCAGTAGGCGTTGTTCTCCGCCGTCGCGCTGTGCCGGCTGTCCGCGATGAACACCACCGCGTCGGCCCCCTGCAGCACGATGCGCCGGGTCGCGTTGTGGATGACCTGCCCGGGCACCGTGAAGAGCTTCACCTTCACCTTGAAGCCCGAGGACGTGGAGAAGAAGACAGGCAGCAGATCGAAGAACAGCGTCCGGTCGTCGTGTGTGTCCACCGTCAGCAACCGCCCCCGGACCTCCGGGTACGCGCGGGCGTGGAGCTGACGCAGGTTCGTCGTCTTCCCGCTGAGTCCGGGACCGTAGTAGACGATCTTGAGCGTCAGCTCGCGCTGGGCGTGGTTCAGTTGCAAGGGGTGCTCGGGCAGGCGGAGTCGAGGGGAGGAGAGGCCAGCCCTCCGGTGACGACCAGGGTTTTTATAGTGGGAACGCCTGCTTCGCGGAAGGCCGGCCGGATGGCGGCCGTGGAAGCGGGGCCTCTGCCCTGGAATGGCGCCGGCGAAGGTGGGGTTGACCCGAATCCGACCCTCTCGTGCCAGGGGGAGGCAAACTCCTCACTTGAGAAGACAATGTGCGCGGAATCACCGCGTGCACCGGTGGCGGGGGTGCGGTTAGGATCGCAGCGCGACGGAGGAGATGGCGATGACGATGAAGCAGGTGGACCCGGGCGTGGAGATGGCCCCAGCCCCGGTGCTGGATGTGGTGGGCCTCCCCAACGACCTGATGGCGGCGGTGAAGTTCACCCTGCCCACCGACGAGGACATGACGGCGGTGGCGGCCCTGCGCGCCAGCTCCGAACCCTGGAAGAGCCGGGGTGAGACGCAGGAGGACAGCCTCAAGGCCCTGACCCAGCTCAAGCCCTTCATCCACGTGGCCCGGCTGCAGAGCCAGATCGTCGGCTACGTCACGGTGGAGCGCGACGGCCCGGTGCCCGGCGCTGCCTACCTGCGCAACATCGTGGTGAAGCCGGAGCTGCGCAAGAAGGGTCTGGGGATGGTGGTGCTGGAGCAGGCGCTCCGGGCCGCGCGGGACATGTACCGCAAGACCATTGCCCTGCGCGTGGACCCGTCCAACGCGCCCGCGGTGGGCTTCTACCGCAAGGCGGGCTTCACCACCGTGGCCACGGTGGTGTCCAAGAAGTCCGGCAAGCTGCGGCTCCTGATGTCGCGCGAGCTGTAGTCCCGCGCCCATGGTGTACCTGGCGGGAGGCCGCTTGCCTCCCGCCCTCGCTCCGAGCGGGCCCTCAGGGGCCCCGGAGCCCCCTCCCCCACCCTGGCGAATCGACTCCGTCCACCGCTGACAGGTGGGTGTGGGGCCCACTGCGCGTGGCGACGGCAGGCGGGCGTGGCGCGGGGGAAGAAGCACCAGGATGGACCGGGGGATGGGCGCATTCGACGCGTTGTCGACTATCCTGCGGACCACCCCCGCGCTTCGCGCTTCGCCCCAGCCCGAGTCGACTTCCGCATGAGACCCCTTGCTGAGCTGTTGCGCCATCTGTCGCGGCCTGGAGTGACGGAGCTGACCCTGGCCACGGGCCGACCGCCGATGATTCGGGGGAGCAGTGGCTATGAGCCGGTGGACCCGGCGGCGGTGACGACGGAGGACGTCGTGCGCGCGCTGCAGGCCATGGTGGGCGTGGCCCGGGCCTCCACCGTGTCGGATTCACCGTCGCAGTGGTCCGTCAACGCCAACGGGTTGGGCGCGCTGTCCATCGCCGCCCAGCGCCGGGGCGACCTCATGCACCTGAGGCTGTCGCGCGCGGCGGAGGCGGGCGCCACGGCGGCGGCTCCGGCCGCATCGACCGCGGCGGCTTCTGCGACCGCGCGAGCTCCCGCCGCGGCCGTGCAGGGCGCGACAGGGTACGGCGGACAAGCCGCTGCTTCGGCGGGCGCCTCCGCGCAAGGCGCGGGACAGGGCGCGGCAGGGTACGGCGGACAAGCCGCTTCGGCGGGCTACGCCGCACAAGGTGTGGGACAGGCCACGAGCGCGGCAGCCGGGTACGGCGCACAGTCGGCTGTGAGGAACGTGGCCACCGGGGGCCACGGCGCGCAGGCCGCGTCACCGGGCGCGGCGGCCGGTTACGGTGCGCAGGGCACCACGGGACAGGCCACGTCGCCGGGCGCTTCAGCGGGTTACGGCGCGCAGCCCGCTTCGGCGGGCTACGGCGCACACGACGCGGGACAGGCCTCGTCACCGGGCGCATCGGCGGGCTACGGCGCACAGGGCGCGGCGGCGCAGAACACCGCGACCGGGTATGCCCCCTCGCAGGGCGGGTATTCGAGCGCGGGCACGCAGGAGGCCGCGCGGACCCTCGCGGCGTCGCGGCTGACGGGTGGGGCCCGGGACCTGGCGGTGGTGCTGGAGCAGGGCCGCAGCGTGCGCGCCAGCGACGTGCACGTGGTGGCCGAGCGCCCCGTGCTCTTCCGCCTCGCCGGGGACCTGGTCCCCCAGGGCGGCGTGCTCGACGCCGCGCGCGTGGAGGGCATGCTGCTGCCCGTGGTGCCGGAGCGGCTGCGCGCCGTGCTGGAGCGCGACGGCAGCTGCGACTTCTCGCTCGACTCGCCGGAGATGGGGCGCTTCCGCGTCAACGTCTCGCGGCACCGCACGGGCCTCAAGGGCACCTTCCGCGTCATCGCCCGCGACATCCCCACGCTGGAGTCGCTCGGCCTGCCCCAGGACATCGCGAAGGCCACGCACCACCACCAGGGCCTCATCGTCATCACCGGCCCGTCCGGCCATGGCAAGACGAGCACCCTGGCGGCGCTGGTGGACCTCATCAACAGCCACACGTCCCACCACATCCTCACCGTGGAGGACCCGGTCGAGTTCGTGCACCCGCGCAAGAAGGCGCTCATCAGCCAGCGCGAGGTGGGCGCGCACACGCGCACCTTCGCCAGCGCGCTCAAGGGCAGCCTCCGCGAGGACCCGGACGTCATCGTCGTGGGCGAGCTGCGCGACACGGAGACGGTGCGCATGGCGCTGGCGGCCGCGGAGACGGGCCACCTGCTCATCAGCACCATGAACACGCCGAGCGCGGCGAAGACCATCGACCGGCTCATCGACCTGTTCCCGCCCGCGGACCAGCAGCAGGTGCGCCTGTCGCTGTCGAGCGGCCTGCGCCTCATCGTCAGCCAGCGGCTGATGGCGAGCGCGGACGGCAAGAGCATGGTGGCCGCGGCGGAGGTGCTGCCGGGCTCCGTCGCGCTGGGCAACCTCATCCGCGACAACAAGACGTACCAGATTCCCTCGCTGCAGCAGCGCGGCAAGAGCCTGGGCATCGTCCGCTTCGAGGACTCGATGGCGGACCTGGTGCGCGCGGGCAAGGTGAAGCTGGAGGTGGCCAAGGGCTTCGTGGACAACCCGGACGAGCTGGAGGCGGTGGTGACGGGACGCAGGCCGGGCACGGCGGTGGCCGCGCCGGAGACGCCGCAGGACAGCGCGCGGCTGCTCAGCAAGATGGGCTCGCTGATGGGAAGGAAGGGGGGCTGAGATGAGCACGCCACGCATCGCCCAGTTCTTCGACATCCTGCTGGAGCAGAAGGGCAGCGACCTGCACCTGAGCGTCGGCTATCCCCCCATGGGCCGCATCCGCGGGGAGCTCACGCCCCTGCGCGAGGCGGCGCTGACGACGCAGGAGCTGGAGGGGCTGCTCTTCGAAATCGTCAACCCGGCGCAGAAGCGACAGATTGTCGAGGAGCTGGACCTCGACTTCGCCTACGGCTACGGGACGAAGGCGCGCTTTCGCGCGAACTACTTCTACAAGCAGACGGGCCTGGGCGCGGTGTTCCGCACCATTCCGAGCAAGGTGCTCACGCTCGACGACCTGAAGACGCCCGACATCGTGCGCAAGCTGGCCGAGCGCCGCAGCGGCCTGGTGCTGGTGACGGGACCGACGGGCAGCGGCAAGTCCACCACGCTCGCGGGCATGGTGAACCACATCAACCAGACGCGCCCGGCGCACATCCTCACCATCGAGGACCCGGTGGAGTTCGTCCACGAGTCCGCGAAGGCGCAGGTGACGCACCGCGAGGTGGGCCCGCACGCGTCGAGCTTCGCCACGGCCATCCGCTCGGCGGGCCGCGAGGACCCCAACGTCATCCTCATCGGCGAGCTGCGCACCAACGAGACGATGAAGCTGGCGCTCCAGCTGGCGAGCTTCGGCGTGCTGGTGTTCGCCACGGTGCACACCAACAGCGCCCCGGCGACCATCGACCGCATCATCAACTCGTTCCCCGCGGACGAGCAGGCGCAGGTGCGCGGCATGCTCGCGGAGAGCCTTGCGGGCATCGTCGCCCAGCAGCTCATCAAGACGGCGGACGGCAAGGGCCGCGTGGCGGCGCTGGAAATCCTGGTGGGCGGCGCGGCCATCGCGGCGATGATTCGCGAGGGCAAGGTCTTCCAGATTGCGTCCAAGATGCAGGCGGGCCAGGGCCAGGGCATGCAGACGCTGGACATGCACCTGGAGCGCATGGTGCGCGACAACGTCATCACGCCCGACGCGGCGCTGGAGAAGGCCCAGGACAAGGAGAACCTGGCCAAGGTCATCCAGCGGCTCAAGCCGGACTGGGTGCTGCCGGAGTCGATGAAGGCGTAGCGCCCGTGTCAGGAATGCCGTGGCATTTCGTCCCTCGCGCCCGCGAGAGGGGCGACATGCTCTACGGCGACGAGAAGTCCTTGCAGATGGCGCGCAGCCTGTTGCCCTCGCAGTGGCGGGAGCAGGCCCGTTGGTATCGGGCCAGCCAGAGCCGGAGCACGCGGCGCGCCGTCCGGGTCCGCGTCTCCCGGCTGGCGCTGGAGCCGGACCTCTTCGAGGACTGCGCCGACCTCGACGAGGATGCCGCGTCGAAGATGGGCTGGGTGGTGCACCGTCGACGCCGGTCCGACAAGGTGAACCCGTTCATCCGCTGGGCGAAGCACCGCACCGCCGAGGAGCCGAGGGACTCCCGCCTGAGTCGGATCCGCGGCACGGTGCCGGAGGGTGTCATCGGCGCCCATGCGCTCGGGCACCTTCGCCGCGAGGAGCACTTCATGAGCACCGCGGAGCTGGCGCACCAGCCCGCGTGGCGCTTGCGCACGAAGCGCAGGCATCTCCCCGAGCGGGGGTTGTTGGCCCGGTTGCTCCGCGAGCTGCTGCTCCTGCCGGAGGGACAGAAGGTGTTCAACGCATACCTCAAGCGCGCGTGCGCGCAGGGCTGGGGAAAGCGGCGGGGCTTCGATGGCCAGGTCCACGTGGTGATGAATGGCAGGCGCCCGGTACGACTGTTGATGGGCGTTCACGATGTGCTGCCGTTCCTGGACGCCATCGACGTGTGTGCCGGGGAGCCGCGCTCGTGGGCGTCCTCACACGTGCACACGGCGACCCGCGGGCCCGCGCTCGACTTCCTGAAGGCGTTCCACCGCCACAAGCAGGACCTGGCCAGTACGCTCGCGAGCCTCCCGGTCCCCAAGCTGACGAACCTGCCGCCCTGAGACTCCTGGTGCGCGTGCGAAGTCGGTGGTGGGCGACAGGTCCCTGAACCAGGATGGGCGCATGATTCACGGTCTGGAGCAGGTGGACACCGAGCGGCTGCGGCTGCGCGCCTTCCGCGAGAGCGACGTGGAGGCGATGTTCGAGCTGCACAGCGACCCGAGGACGAACCTGGTCGATGCCTCCGCCGCGATGAGTACGCGGGAAGAAGCGCGGGAGCTGCTGTCGCGGTGGCTGGGGGATTGGGCCGAGCGGGGCGTGGGGTACTGGGCGGTGGAGCGGCGCGAGGCGCCCGGCGTCGTCGTGGGAGTCGGAGGTGTGCGGCACAAGCCGCTCGAGGGGCGGACGGTGTTGAACCTGGCCTATCGGTTCTTCCCGTCCACGTGGGGCTCGGGGTTCGCGACCGAGGTGAGCCGGGTGGCGCTGGAGAAGGCGCGGCTGCACCTGCCGGAGGTTCCGCTGGTCGCCATCATCCATCCCGACAACGTGCCCTCCGTCCGCGTGGCGGAGCGACTGGGGCTGCGCTTCGAGCGCATCATCCCCTACGGGACGGGAGACGTTCCCCACCGGCTGTACGTGGTGGGGTGAAGTCCCATCGAAGCGCCTTCTACAGACGCTCGCGCAGCCCCTCGCGGAACAGCGTGAACACGGCCTGGCCGCAGCGGTCGGAGGCATCCGCGCGGGCCCTGGCCACGCGGACCTCGTAGCGGAGGCCCTTCAACAGCAACTGCTTCGTCTCTCCCACGGAGACCGTGACAGGCGCCGAGTCGCGTCCCCGTGGTCCCTCGAAGCGCAGCCTCGCGCCACGGGCCCGCTCGCCCGGCTTCGCTTCACAGCCCGCCAGCTCCCAGTGCACCTTCAGCTCCGGCACGAGCCCCGGAGGCAACAGGACCTCTCCGTCCGGCGTCGTGGGCGCGCTCGGCACCGTGAGCAACAGCAAGCGCCCCTGTTCGTCTCGGAGCGTGTCACCCGCGAGGAGCGCGGGTTGGTCGCCATCACCGGACAGACAGCTCGCGGGCTCGCGATGACTGGCCCACGTCAAGATGCGCCCGGTCAGGTCCGCCAAAACCTCCGGCACCGTGAGCCCGTAGCTCACGCCTCCGTGCACTTCGCCTTTCGCGTACTGGAGGACCGAAGCCCACTGGTCCGCGTGGCGGTAGGCGCCTCGCAGCTGTCGGGCCACCTGGAACTGACGCTCCAAACGAGGCCCCTCGCGCTCGAGCGCCAGCGTCTCCGGCTCCTCCTTGAAGGCCACCTCCACCCTCGCCTCCGGCCACAGCTCGTCACAGGCCCGATGCGAGTCGGTCGTCGCGGAGGAGCCCCAAGCGGGCGACGCGGCCCTCGGCGTTCGGACCTCCGGCGACGCCATGACCATGGCGCCCGCTTCCCGAGAGACAGGCGCGCGACCGCCATCGTTCGAAGAAGGCGAGGACCCACCTGACGCTGTCGTGGACGACTCGCCAGCGTCCGACCGCGCGGGCTCTGTCCGGGACAAGCACGCTGTGTGGGCGAGCGCCAACACCAGTCCCCCACTCGCGACGAGCACGCGCGACGCCGCGCGCCACCTCGGCCGCCCCCAACCGTCACATGCGACCTCTCGCCTCATCATCGCGGATGCCTTTTCATCGCCCGGACGGTTCCACGCGCAACATGAGCGCGGGGCCACTTCGAGAGGCCTCGCGAGGCACGCGTCTCGTCGTCCCGCCTGGCCTCCGGTCCGGGCCCATCAGAGACACTCCGCGTACAGCAGCGTCCCGTCCGCGGACACGTGGAAGTCCCGCCCCTCCACCCGCCCCCGCGCCAGCAATCGCTCCCGCTTGCGGCGGACGTCCTCACGCCTGCGGCTCACCGAGCGCTCCTCGTGCGGAACCCGAGGCTGGAACCGCGCGGGCCCGCCCTTGTCATCCGGCGCGTACCGCGTGAGCAGCGAGCGCTTCACGCCGCGCTCCGCGCCGTCATCCGCATCCCCGTCGTCGGTGAAGTCGACCTCCAGCGAGCCCCACTCACCCACGTCACAGTCACACGAGCCACACCCCGGGAAGCTGCATCCGAGGAACCCGTCCCGACAGGAGACACACTCGTACTTCGGCGAGGAGCCACACGTCGCGCAGCCGTTGTCGCCGAACGAGTACGAATGCCAGCCGGAGTGACTCACGCCCGTGAACTGGTAGCGGTAGTTCATCACGCTGTCGTGCACCACGCTGTACTGTCCCCCCACGTCGTTGCCGTTGTGGTCCAGGTCCAGGTTGTGCCCCAGCTCGTGGATGAAGGTGCCTCGCTGCTCCTGGATGCTCGGGCTGCTGAAGCAGCCCATGCTGACGATGAGGTCATTGCCCAGCATCTCCGCCTTGCCCGAGGAGCACGTGCTGAGGCTCGTGTGCCGGTACGCCCACATCGCATAGTGGAAGTACGGCCGGCGCTCCGGGTTCGTCGACGAGAAGTGGCTGCCCTTCAGTGAATAGAAGTCCACGCCGCCCGTGCAGCTCCCGTAGCAGACCACCTCGCTCCACGGCAGCGGGTTGTCGATGAAGGCATGCAGCCGCACGCTCCCACCCGAGTCCTGCGCGAACACCGCCGCCGCGTCCGCCACCAGCCCCGCATAGGGCTGCCGGGTGAGGTACGGGTTCGTCGGGTGCTGCATCCAGTCCACCTCCACGAAGATGTCCCGCTTCGTGGGGCTCCCCCACTCGGAGAAGGAGAAGCCGTCGTTGCCGAACACCTCCAGCGTGTCCGGGATGCCGTCCCCATCCGAGTCCTCCTCGTCGACCTGCAGCCCGAGGAGCGGCTCCAGCGCGTCCGACAGGCCGTCCTCGTCATCATCATTGTCGTCGAAGATGGTGGACCAGAGCTCCTCGTCGTGGATGAAGCTCGCCGTGCCCGTGCTCCCGGGGAAGCGGCCCACCACCACGCGCTGCGCGCCCACGTTCTGCGTGCTCGCCGCGGTGACGAGCGGGTAGTACTTGGGGCCGCTGTCGTCATCGTGCTGCAGGTACTCGGTGTTCGAGCGCAGCAGGAAGAGCAGGTGGTCTCCACCTCCCGGCGTGGCCGCCGAGGCCCGGAAGGTGTCCTTCGCATTCCACGCGAAGAGCACCGGCACGCCCCCGAAGGGCTGATTCGTCAGGATGCGCTCGTTGTTGCAGTACACGCTCGCCGTGCCGCCGCGCCCGTCCGCGTAGGCGCGAACCCAGACGCGGTAGTAGCCCGTGTCCGGCGCCACGAAGGTCACGCACGAGCGCGTCCCGCCCAGGCAGTCATCGCTCACCGCCACCTGGCTCCAGCCGCTCCTGTCACGCAACACGTGCAGCACCGTGTCCGGCGCCGAGCCCGAGAGCTCCCGTGTCTCGAACGTGTAGCTCTGTCCGGCCTCCAGCCAGGTGCTCAGCCAGATGAAGCTGCCCCAGTCCCTCGGGGCCACGTAGTGCGGCCCTGCCCACGCCAACATCGGTGCCAGCAGCACGACCGCGCGCAGCGCTCCCATGAAACCCTTCATCGCGTCTGCTCCCCCTGGAAGAACCATTCCTTGAACGTGTCCTGCGCCCGGGCTCGGTCCTCGGGCGAGAGCTCTCGCCACTTCTCCTGCTCCCGCGCGAGCGCCTGCCGGTAGCGGGCATCCACCTCGCGCGCCCGCGCATCCTCCGCGAGAGGGGCGGAGAGCTTCGCGACCAGGTCGAGCGCCGCGTGGTAGCGCCGCTCCAGCCGTGCGCGCGTCTCGGGGGTGGCGTCCATGAAGGCCCGCTCCGTGCGCGCCACGAGCGCGGACAGGTCATCCACCGACTCCTCGCGCAGCAGCGCCTGCTCCTCCGCCGTCAGCGGCACCAGCGCGTCTTTCGCGAAGCGCGCCAGCGCGGAGTCCGGGGGCACGAGGCCCGCGACCTGGACCGTCGCTCCACCCGCGCCCTTCACCTGCTCCACACGGAGCCCGGGCTCCGGCATCGCCTTCGGAGGGTCGTTCGTCGCGGGTGATGGGGACGTGGCCACCGCAAGAGGCTCTGCGGCTGGCGCCTCACGCCGCCCGGGTGGCACCGACACGCAGATGCCCAGGGTGACGAGCACCGCGCCCAATATCACTCCACTCAAGCGTGCTCGTGCGCGCATCCGCCCCCCTCGCGCCTGATGCTAGCACCCGTCCCAGGCCACGCGGCGGCAGGGCCACCTCCGCCCGGTCTCCAACACCCCGTGCTCATGCCAGGACATGCCCTCACGGGATGAATCCTCTCTCACCCGACACATGCCCTCCGGCCCCATGGCCGACGGGACCTCAACGCGCCTGGCGGAAAAGCTTCGGTCGCCCGTGACCAGGAGCGGCCCTCTCGCTCAACGGACACCCGCTACCGTGTGGAGCTTGTTGTCCGCGAGCTTGACGTCCCCCTTCCGGCACCTCCCCTCCCTGGAGCCGCAAGAGGCCGGCGCGAAGACATGCGACGAGGCCCTTCAGCTGGTGGGGCTCGACAGGCGTCCTGCTCAACGAAGACGCGTCGAAGCCCCGCTCACGGGTGCGCCCCGGCGGACGCCGGCATCGGACCCACTGAGAGCGGGAGGCCCGGATTGGGCGTGAGAATCTCGCAGCCCTCGCGCGTCACCAGCACGGTGTGCTCGAACTGCGCGGAGAGGCTGCCGTCCACCGTCACCACCGTCCACTCGTCCTCCAGGATGCGGATGTCGGGACGCCCCAGGTTCACCATCGGCTCGATGGTGATGACCATGCCCGAGCGCAGGGTGATGCCCGTGCCCTTCTTGCCGAAGTGCGCGACGTGAGGAGGCCCGTGCATCGAGCGGCCGATGCCGTGCCCGCCGAACTCGCGCACGATGCTGCACCCCTCCTTCTCCGCCAGCTCCTGGATGGCCGCGCCGATGTCGCCCAGCTTCGCGCCATGGCGCACCACGGAGATGCCGATGTCCCGACACCTGCGGGCCACGTCCACCACGTGCCTCGCGTCCGCGGACACCTCGCCGATGCAGAACGTGGCGGAGGTGTCCCCGTGATAGCCATTCAGGTTCGTGGTGACATCCACGTTGATGATGTCACCAGGCGCCAGCCGCTCGTTCGGGTCCGGCACGCCGTGACAGACGACGTGGTTGCGGCTGGTGCAGACCGTGGCCGGAAAGCCGTGGTAGCCCAGTTGGCTGGGGATGCCGCCCCGCCGCGCCGTGTCCTCGCGCACCCACTGGTTGATGTCCTCGGTGGAGATGCCCGGCGCCAGCCGCCGCGCGACCCAGGCGAGCGTGCCGGCCGCCGCCGCGCCCGCCAGCCGCAGACGCTCGACCTCCGCGTCCTTGAAGAGTGGAGTTCCCATGGCGGGACAAGGTGACCGTCCCGCCCGGGAGCGTCCAATGCTGTTTCAGCATCGTCCCCGGACGTCAGGGCGTGTAGCAGTTGAACTGCATGGTGTAGACCGCCCAGAACTCCCTGTCGTCGATCTCCCGGCAGTCACCCCGGGTCTCGACGACGTTGCAGAAACCCTGGGGACAGATGGCATTGGCCTTCACCCGGGCTTCGATACGCGCGGTGGTATAGGCCCCCGCACAGGAGAAGCCAGAGCCGTCCCCCATGGTGCCGTGCAGCGAGGTGCCGCAGGCGAGCGCCTGCGAAGCCCCCGCCGTCTCCGGGACGAAGTCCTCCTCACCCGGGTCTCCTCCGTTGCACGCGGCCACGAGAGGAAGCAACAGAGACATCCCCAGACGCCAGCTGTATCGTGTCATCCGAGCGAGGCTAGCGAGCGGACCCTCCGGGCCTCCATCGTGGAAACCCACGCCAGGATGCCCAGTGACAGCGGCCTGGCGTGAGTCCTACTCGGCCTCGTCGGCGAGCGATTTCCAATCGAGTCGAGGCGTGAGCACCAGCGTGCCTTCCCTGGGCACGTCCACGTCGCTGACGTGGAAGCGTGGCAGCGCCTTGCTCGTGAGCAGGAGCGTGGCCCGGCCCGCGGGGACATGTCGGAAATACAGCGCGTCCTCCCCCCACTGCGCGCTCAGGCCCGGGGCCATGCACGCCCCCAGCTCCTCCTCCTTCGTCGGATGCGCGACGCCCCCCAGCACCAACGCGACGCTGAGGTCTTCGTGGTAGGGCACCACCAGCTTCACGGTGGCACCCGCCGTCAGGGCCTGGAAGGAGACGGAGGCCCGGCCGCGCTCGGGGACCACCACGCGCTGGGGCAGGAACGTGGGGGACTCCTGCTCCGTGTACCGCGCGGGAAGCACCGAGACGACCCAGGTGCCCGGGGCCAGCCCACCCTTCCAGGCCTGTCCCCGTTCGAGAGGACTCGTGGCCCAGTCTCCATCCGGGGCACTGAAGTACGCCACGTAGCCGTCCAGGGGGCGGCCGCGGGCATCCTTCGCCGTCACGCTCACGAGCGCCGTGGGCTCCAGTCTCGCCGTCACCTCCTCCTGCCCCTCGCCCACCGACAATCGCAGCACATGGTGGCCTGCCGGCTCACGGAGCGTCAGGGTGAGCGGCCCCGGCGCCAGCTCCTGTTCCTTGAAGAGGAACAGGCCTTGCGCATCCGAGAGCGTCTCCAGCTCCCTCGACTCCGCAGCCGCGGCCTGCGCGCGCGCGGAGACGGTGACTCCCGCCAATGGCTGGTCCGTCAGGGCATCCACGACGCGGCCTCGGAGACGACGGCCTCGCTCCAGCCTGATGTCTCCCAGGTCGAGGTCCGGCTCCTGCGGGCCCCCGTCGATGAGGCGCTCCGCGGAGCGCAGGCCCTCGGCCGCGAAGAAGTACCGCCTGGAGGAGACGTGAGGATTCCGGGGGAACGAGAACGTCCCATCCTCGGACTCCACCAGCTCGCCTCCCGCCATGAAGCGACGAAGGGGACTTCCGTCGGGGCCGACGACGCGTCCCCGGACCCAGGCCTGGCGGTCCATCACCAGCCGCAGCGGCGTCGTGCCGGAGGGCACACGGAGCGCGGGCTCGTAGAGCGTGTCCTGGATGATGAGGCTGCGGTGGACACCGCCGTGGGTCTGGAGCACCGCCTGCGTGGCGGCATCCAGGCGCAGCGCGTAGCCGGGCTTGAAGGCCGTGATGGCGTGCGCGCTGGGGCCAAGCCCTCGCAGCACGAAGCGGCCGCTCGCGTCGGTGGGAACGCCCCGGTCGAAGCGCTCCACCATCTTGAGGATGGCGGGCCCCCCCGGGGGCAGCGCATCGCGCGGTTCGGCGCGGACGAGGACCCCTTCGAGGGGGGCTCCCTCGGCGTCGACGACAAGGCCCTCTCGCGTCTGCCCCTCGTCGAGGCGCAGCTCCACGCGCGTCACCGCATCGGCCGCGACCTCCACGTCGCTCCAGGCCCGCTGGTCCACGCTGTCCGTCGTCCGCTCCACGACCACCCGGTAGCGTCCCGGAGCGAGTCCCCGGCGCGTGAACCGCCCCTGGGTATCCGTCCTCGTCGCGTTCAGCCTGAGCTCATCCGTGAAGAGTTTCAACACCACGGCGCCCCCGACGAGCGGGTGTCCACGCCCATCCACCACGTGTCCCTCCACCGTCGCACCGACGCGCACGATGATGTGCACGTCGCGCGCTGGCACCTTGGCGAGGACGGGCGCGTCGAGGAAGTCCGGTGTGTCGACGACGACCTCGTAGTCACCAGGCTCGGAGGCATCCAGCGTGAAGCGGCCCTCGGCGTCCGTGGTGTCGTCCTCGGTCTGCTCCGGACGACTCCCCTCCCCGACCCAGCGGAGCCCGACGGGGACGTGGGTGACGGGATGTCCCGCCCCATCCGTGACCCGTCCGGTGAGGGAGTACGCGCGCGCCAGCGTGAAGTCCTGCGTGCCCGTGTCCGCGGACACGAGGCGCTGCTCGGCCTTTGACGGCTCGAGCCAGCCCTTCGCCCGGAGGGTGAAGTCCCAGGCTCCGGGTTCCACGGGGCCCAGGCGATAGCGCCCCTGCGCGTCGGTGACGGCCGTCAGCGGCTCGCCCTGCTGCGCCGAGGAGGCCAGCTTCACGCTCACGCCCTCCAGCGGCTGGGAGGCGTCGTCGAACACCGTGCCCTCGACGTGGAGCGCGCTGCCCAGCTCCAGCGTCACGTCGCGAAGGGAGGACGCACCGAGGTCCAGTCGGGTGAGGGCGTAGAGACCTTCGTGCTCCGCGGTGAGGGTGTGGTGCCCCGTCGAGAGCTCGAAGGTGAAGGCGCCTCGGGCGTCCGTCCTTGTCTTCGTGGCCTTCGGATTCTCGGGGGCGCTGGTCCTGAGGGCGCGGACCTCCACGTCCTTCACGGGCACACCGCGGGACATCACGCGTCCGGAGACAGCGCGCACCGGACGCAGCTCCAGGTCCCATCCCGAGGTCCCCGTCGTCACCGCCGGGGACCAGCCCTCTTTCGACGCGAGCACGAGATAGTCTTCGCGTGGCAGGGGACCGAGCTGGAAGCGCCCCGCGTTGTCGGTGCGCGTGTCGAAGAAGCGCGTGTGCCCGCGGCTCACCACGGTGATGGAGACGTCGGGCAGCGGTGCGCCTTCGCTCGTGACCTTTCCTTGTCGCTGCGTGCTCGCCTCGAGCACCAGTTGCACACCCCGGCTCCCTGCTGGAATGCCCGGGTGCACGGTCGCGCCGCTCCCGGAGAGGACCCAGAGCGACTGAGGGCCCTCGGGAAGCCCCTCCAGGACGAAGGTGCCGTCTTGCGCCGACACCGCCTGCGCGAAGACGGGCGCCTCGCCCTCGCGCGCGAGGAGCCGCTGCACGATGAGGTCCTCCGTCCACGGCAGACACCACGGCAGGCTCCGCGTGCGCGGGAAGACGGACACCACCTCTTCAGCCGGGTCCCCCGGCCCGGGAGGCGGCGTGTCCTCGGGGCACGGCAGCGCTGAAATCGTCTCGCCCTCGATGGGCCAGGAGGCGGAGACCCGGGCGCCGGTGACGGGCTGTCCCCACGCGTCCACGACGGTGCCCTGGATGCGCAGCCCCGCGGCGGCGGGGGGCCTGGGGGGCGCGGTGCGAGGGAGCGTGCCGCCCGAGCGGGTTCGGGTGTTGCCCTCGGGCTGGGACTGCTCGGGGCCCAGCAGCTTCCATGAGAGGAGCGCCATCGCTCCCAGAATCAGGAGCGTTCCCCCTATCCACCCGCGCATGCTCCAGTTCCTGCCGTCCGACATGAGGGATTCGAGGATATCAGCGGGCGGCCGGTCGCCCTCCTGCTGGATTCGGAACAGGGGCGGGGGATGGGGGGTGCACGTCGGGGGGAGGTCTCGATAACGTGGGGGTCGTGAGCATCACGCACCTCCAGTCCTTCGTCGCCGTGGCCGAGGAGAAGCACGTGGGCCGTGCCGCGCGTCGGCTCCACCTGACGCAGCCGCCGCTCAGCCGGCACATCCTCGCGCTGGAGGATGAGCTGGGCACCCGGCTGTTCGAGCGCACGCGCCAGGGCATGCGCCTGCTGCCGGCTGGCGAGGTCTTCCTGCACCACGCGCGCCGCATCCTCGCGGAGGTGGACACGGCGGTGCTCACGGTGCGCGGGCTCGCGCCGCGTGAATCAGACGGGTGATGTCTCGCCCGCGACTTCCAAGGGCAGCGACAGGGTCTCTCCTCGGTGAACGAGGGCCGCGGCTCGAACCCATTGCCGCACCTGGTGGGCGCTGAGCGGCAGCTCGCGGAAGAGCCGGTACGGAGAGAAGTCACCCACCGACATGTCGAGCAAGGGGCTCTGCCCCACGCGCTCGGCGCGCAGCTCATGGCGGAGCCCCGCCACTTCGATGACGAGCGCACAGTCCAGCGCGTCGAGTCTCCGGACCTCGAGGATCCGCAGGACGCCCCCCGTGCCGTGCCCTCCCCGCTGCGTCTCTTCTGACGTGGACATCGGGTGCTTCTCTCCGCCTCGCGTCGCCCATCGGACGAAGTCACACGGGACCAGGACCGCTCGCCATGGTCAAGCCATGACTCGGTGCGCGCCCCGCGCATACTGAGGCACCTCGCCTCCCACCGGAAGGGACCACCCGAACATGCCTCGCAGGTCGTCTCGCCTCACCTCGTCGAAGCTCCGTGGGTGCCTCCTGCTTCCAGGTGCGCTGCTCGCGTCCGCGACCTGGGCCCAGTCCGCCGACCCCGAGACGAATCCCCCGCCGCTTGACGTTGTCACCGCCGCGTCGACTCGCACGACCCCGACGGCGCACGAAGGTCCTCACCTCCCTGGCCATGTCGTCGCGCAACCCGCGTCCACGAGCAAGACACCCGTCGACGACACACCTGAGCCCGCGGAACCCGACTCGACCTCGCGCACCGTCGTCACGGGCACGCGGCTGCCGCGTCCCATCCGCGACGTGCCCGCCACCACCGTGGTGCTGCCTCGCGAGGAGATCGACCGCAGCCCCACGCTGACCCAGGACACCCTGGTCCGCTCGCTGCCGTCCGTCGCCACCTTCCGTCGGACCCCGAGCCTCGTCTCCGACCCCACCGCGCAGGGACTCAACCTGCGCGGCCTCGCGCCCTCCGGCGTCGCGCGCACGCTCGTCCTCCTCGACGGTGTCCCCGTCAACGACCCGCTCGGAGGCTGGGTCTTCTGGCGCTCGCTTCCACGACTGGGCCTGGAGCGCATCGAGGTCGTCCCCGGCGGCGGCTCCGCCCTCTACGGCAGCTCCGCGCTCGGCGGCGTCGTGCAGCTCATCTCCCGTCCCATCACCGGCCCCGCCCTCGACGCCGACGTCTCCTATGGCAACCGCGGCACCGGCCTCGTCTCCGCGCGCGGCGCCCAGCGCTGGGGCCCCGTCGCCGCCGCCCTGGAGACCGAGCTGCTCACCAGCGACGGCTACCGCATCGTCAGCCCCGGCCAGCGCGGCGCCATCGACGGCGACACGCCCAGCAACCACGTCGTGCTCAACGGCCGCGTCGAGGCCCAGCCCACCGACACGCTCACCCTCTCCGCCCGCGCCAACCTCTTCCGCGAGAACCAGAACGGAGGCACCCGCTTCACCACCGCCCGCGTGGAGCTCGCGCAGTTCGGCGCGAGCGCGCGCCTCCAGACCGAGGCCCGCGGCACCTTCACCCTCGACCTCTTCGGCCGCGCGCTCCGCTTCGAACAGGACCGCGCCCGCGTGGCGCAGGACCGTGCCACCGAGGTCCGCGCCGCCTCCCAGGACGTCCCCGCCAACGACCAGGGCGCCTCCCTCGTGTGGACCGCGCCCGCCTGGAGCGCGGGCGGTACCCATCAACTCTCCACGGGGCTCGACGCCCGCCGCATGGCCGGCACCTCGCAGGAGCAGCTCTTCCCCGCCACCCAGGCCCCCGAGGCGCTCGTCGCCCGCGAGGCCGGCGGCACCCAGTGGAGCGGCGGCCTCTTCCTGCAGGACCTCTACGCTCCCATCCCCGCCGTGGAGCTGTCCGCCGCGCTCCGCCTGGATGCGTGGCGCAACACCCGCGGCCAGCAGCGCGTGGAGCGCGTCAACGGCGCCACGGACACCACCCGGTACGACGACCGCACCGAGCACCAGCTCAGCCCACGGCTGGGCCTGCGCGTGCGCCCGTGGGACCCCGTCACCTTCCGCGCCTCCGGCTATCGCGCGTTCCGGGCCCCCACCCTCAACGAGCTCTATCGCCCCTTCCAGGTCGGCACCGTCCTCACCGCCGCCAACGCGGACCTCTCCGCCGAGCGCCTGTGGGGCGCCGAGGCCGGCGTCGAGGTCGAACCCCTGCGCGCCCTCACCGCGCGCGTCACCGGCTTCTGGAACGTGCTCGAGGACCCCATCACCAACGTCACCCTGCCGGGCAACGCGGGCCGACAGCGCCAGAACCTGGGGCGCGCCCGCGTGCGCGGCGTGGAGGCCAGCGTCGACTGGCGACTGTCACGCCGCTGGACCGCGCTGCTCGCGTACACCTTCGTGGACCCCACTGTCACCGAGGCCCCCGGTCAACCCGAGCTGGTGGGCCGCCAGCTCGCGCAGGACCCCAGGCACCGCGGCGCCGCCAGCCTCACCTTCGAGGACCCGCGCCTGTTCACCACCACCGTGCAGCTCCGCGTCATCGGCCCCCAGTTCGAGGACGACCTGAACGAGCGCGGCATGGGCGGCGCGCTCGTGGTGGACGCCGCCGTCAGTCGACGGCTCTTCTGGAAGGTGGACCTGTTCGCCGCCGTGGAGAACCTCTTCGACCGCGAGTACCTGGCCGGCCGCGCCGGCGTGGACACCCTGGGCCCGCCCGTGCTCGCGCGCGTGGGCCTGCGCCTCAGGGATGCGCCGTGAGCCTCACGGACACTGGCGGAAATAGTCCACGCGCCGCAGCGGCCTGGCCCCGACCTCCGGCACGAACACCGAGGTGAGCATCACGTGCACGCGCTGCCACGCGTCCAGCTCCATGAAGGCCCCTCCGTAGTCGCGTCGGTCCGGCCCCACATTGGCGTCCAGCGTGGCCTTCACCCAGCCCTGCTGCGTCTGGACCCAATGGGCCAACGGCCCCGAGAGCCCCGACATCAGCAGGTGCACGGCGCCCGAGCTGTCCACCGCCATGCTCTCGAGCGGATGGACCCCCGGCTCGATGAGGCTCGTGTTCCAGTTCCCCTGCTCATCCCGAACGGCCAGCCAGGTCCCACCGGAGGAGCTCCACGCGACGTGCGGGACACCGGAGGAGGACAGCGCGAGGAGCGGGTCTCCCCACACCTCGGCGACGACCTCCGACACCCAGGTGCCCGAGGCGTTCGTGGCGTAGTGGAGGCGCTTCTGCGGATACCCCTCGTAGACCAGGTGGGCCTTGCCTTGCCCGTCCACCTTCAGCGAGGTGAAAGCAGACCGGTCCAGGGCCCGCAGGCCCGTGTCCTCCACCACGAGCGCCCCCGGAGGCCCATGCGTGTACATGAGGCGGTGCTCCGCGCCGATCCACGTGGACAGCGCATGGATTTGGCCTTGCGCGTCCAATTCGAGGCTCTTCACCAGACCGCTCGCCATCCGCGTCTCGACCCAGCGGCCCGACGTGTAGCGGAAGAAGTGCGTGGGGACATCCGTGGCGCCCTGCGCGAACTGCGGACTCAGGGCCACGTGGACCTCGCCCGAGGCGTCCACTCGGATGCCACCCGGCCAGGGCGGCGGCCCCATGAAGCCCGTCCTCGGAAACGTACGCCAGGGCTTCGTCGTCGGCACCCGCACGATGTCGTCGGTGAACTCGATGAGGTACGCGTCACCGTCCGCGTCGAGCGCGAAGTGCGCGTAGCCCTTGGTGCCCTCGGGCAGCAGGTTGCGCTTCTGCCAGCCCTGCTCGCACGCGCTCCAGGCCGACATGCGCGCGTCGACGCCCGCATCACTCAGCACGGGGCCATCCGGGTTGTGCGGCCACCCTCCCGCGTCCGGCGTCCCGCCATCCTCATCCACCCCGCCGTCCGCTGGAGGGAGCAGCTCACCGCCATCCCCCTGCCCGCCATCCTCCCCTGCATCCGGCCCGGCGTCCCGCATCACGGGCGGAGGTCCCGCGTCGTCTCCGGCGTCGAGGCCCGTCTCCGGCTCGCCGCCATCATCCCTCCCCGCGTCCCGGCTCTTGCCGCCAGCGTCCTCCTGGAGCCCGATCCACTTCTTGGGGTCGATGATGGGCTCACACGCGCACAGCCCCACCGAGACACACAGCAGGACGAGACGCAGTCGGAGAGAGGGCGAGCGGTCCACGAGCAACCTGGGGAGCGGAGACGGACCCGAGGGCCACGTCGGAGATGAAGGAAGCGAGAGGGAACTGTATCCGAAATCACGCGGGGGCCCAGGCGGGCCCATTCACTGACATTGCCGATAGGAGTCCATGGTTCGCAGCGGCCTGCCGCTCACCTCGTCGGGCTTCAGCCACGTGTGCATCACGTGCGCGCGGCCCTGTGAATCCAGCTCCATCGACGACCCCGTCGCGGAAGGAGGAAAGCCGAGGGGCTCGGGGCCGAGCCTCGTCCGCACCCAGCCACCACTCGCGTTGCTCAGGTGCAGCGGCGAGCCGTCCCACACCGTCAACAACAGGTGCACAACACCCGTCGGGCTCACGGCCAGCGCCTCCATCGAGGCCCTTTCGTCGCCGACGGACACCGCGGTCCATCCCGTCTGCGCGTCCCGCGAGGCCAGCATGATGTGGGTGCTGTCCATCCAGGCGATGTACGGCGTCCCCGAGGGCGACAGCGCGAGGTAGCCATCGTCCCCCTGCGAGGAGACGGGCTCCTCCACCCAGGCGCCGGACGCGTTCGTGGCGTAGTGGATGCCCCGGGGCTTCCTCGGGATGAAGGCCACATGCGCGTGTCCCCGGGCATCCAGCTGGAGGCTCGCCCGGTAGATGTCGTCATCGAGCACGAGCCCCGTCTCCTCGACCACCAGCGCGTCCGGCGGTCCATGTGTGTACAGGAGGCGGTTCTCCGGGCCGATCCACGTGGACATCGCGTGCAGGTGTCCGCGCGAGTCCACCTCCAGGTCCCACAGCAACCCGCCAGGCTTCACGGTGTGGACCCACCGGCCCGCGGTGTAGCGCAGGAAGTGGACGGGGACGTCCGTGTCGCCCTCGAGGTAGCGCGGGCTCAACGCCACGTGGACCTCTCCCGTCGGACCCACGCGCACGCCGACCACGTAGGGCTGCGGCCCCAACCACCCCGTCCTCGGGAACGTGCGCCAGGGCTTCGTCGTCCCCACGCGCAGGATGTCGTCGGTGTGCTCGATGAAGTACGCGTCACCGTCCGCGTCGAGCGCGAAGCTGCCGTACCCCTTGGTGCCCGTGGGCAGCACGGTGCGCTGCTGCCAGCCCGCGTCGCACCCGCTCCACTCGCTCATCCGCACGTCGACGCCGCCGTCTCCCAGCACCGGGCCGTCGTTCCCGACGACCCCACCCGCGTCCCCCGCGTCACCGGGGCCGCCATCGGCGCCACCGTCCTCGCCCGGCGTGGGCTCGCCGCCGTCCTCCCCCGCGTCCTCACCCGGCGTGGGCTCGCCGCCGTCCGCTCCGGCGTCATCGACATCCGGGTCGTCATCCACGGCGCCCGCGTCGGGCGGCTTCGCGATGGCCCAGGGCGACAGGACGATGGGCTCACACGCCACCACCCCCGCCACGGCGGCGAGCAGGAGCACTCTCGAGCAGAGCAGGACAGCCCAATCCACGAAACACCCTGGGAGCGGGGACGACAGGAGGGGACACACCCCGCCAGGGGCATACGCAGCGGGCGATTTATCCGGGCCATTTCCGCCCGGAAAATCCGCCGCTCAGTCCACCGGCCGCAGGATGCGCAGGGGGCGCACCGGGCCGTTGAACCAGCGGCTCAGCTCCACCAGGTCATCCACCCGGCGCGCGTCCGGGAGGCTGTCCAGGAACACCTGCCCGTACGCCTTGGTGCGGATGCGCCGGTCCAGCATCGTGACGATGCCCTTGTCGGACTGTGTGCGAATCAGCCGGCCGAAGCCCTGGCGCAAGGCCAACGCCGCCTGGGGCAGCTGGTACTGCTCGAAGGGCTCCTCACCCCGGGACTGCAGCTGCTTGATGCGCGCGGCCACCAGCGGGTCTCCCGGCGAGGCGAACGGGAGCCGGTCGATGATGACCAGGCTCAGCGCGTCCCCGGGCACGTCCACGCCCTCCCAGAAGCTGTGCGCCGCGAAGAGCACGCTGGGCGTGTCGCGGAACGCCTCCAGGAGCTGCGCCTTGGGACGCTCGCCCTGCAGCAGGGCTTGATACGGCAGCCGCCCCGCCGTCAGCTCGTACGCGCGCACCATGTTGCGCAGCGACGTGAAGAGCACGAAGGCGCGCCCGCCCGTCACCTCGCACAGCCGGATGATTTCTTCCGCCGCCGCCTCGATGAAGCCCGGCGCGGTGGGGTCCGGCAGGTGTGTGGGCAGGTACAGCGCGGCCTGGCGCGGATAGTCGAAGGGGCTGGGCACCGCCAGCGTCCGCACGCGCGTCACCGTCTGGCCGTCCTCGCCGTACAGCCCCATGCGCCGGGCGAAGAAGTCGAAGCGGCTCTCCGCCGCCAGCGTCGCGGACGTGTACACCACGGTGTCGAGCGCGCCGTACATCCGCTCGCGCAGCTCCTTCGCCACGTCGATGGGACTGGCGCGCAGGAACAGGCCCTTGCCGCGCTGCTCCGCCCAGTACACGTGGTCCGTCGACTCCGCCTTCTCCAGGAAGGTGAGCTGCTCCTCCAGTTCGTCCGCGCGGCGCGTGATGGCCGCCAGCTCCGGCTCGCGCTCGCCCGCGGTGAAGGCGGACAGCGCGCCCAGCCCTTCGCGCACGCCGCCCAGCGCGCTGGTGAGCTTCGCCATGCCCTCCGCCTGGAGCGTCACCGACGCCTCGTGGCCGGACAGCCCCAGCGCGCGGGGTGCCTGCGCGAAGAAGGCGTCCGCGCCGGTGCGCAGCCGGGCCGCCAGCGCGCGCAGCATCGCGTGCCGCGAGTCCTCCTCCTTCAGCGCCGCCACCGCGTCGCGCGCCAGCTCCTCCAACCGGTAGTTGGAGACACCCACGCCGAAGTGCCCGCTCGCCGCGTCCTCGAGCGCGTGCGCCTCGTCGAAGATGACCGCCTCGTAGAAGGGCAGCACGCCCTCGGTGCGCTTGCCGGAGCTGCGCAGGGACAGGTCCGCGAAGAACAGGTGGTGGTTGACCACCAGCAGGTCCGCGCCCTCCGCGCGCTTCCGCATGCGCGTGACGAAGCACGTCTCGTACAGCGGGCAGCGCGTGCCCACGCACGTCTCGGACGTGGTGGACAGCCGGGGCCAGGCGCTGAAGGACTCGGGCAAATCCAACTCGCCGCGGTCGCCCGTCTGCGTGTCCTCCGCCCAGGCCTTCAGCTTGGGCCAGTAGCGCGACTCCTCGCGCGTGGCGAACTGCGGGTCCTTGGAGAACGCCTCGTAGCGGTGCAGGCAGAGGTAGTTGTTGCGCCCCTTGAGGTAGGCCGCCTCGAAGGTGAGGCCCATCTTCTCGCGCAACAGCGGCAGGTCCTTGAAGAAGATCTGGTCCTGCAAGGTCTTCGTCGCCGTGGACACGACGACGCGCCGGCCCGACAAGAGCGCGGGCACCAGGTAGGCGAGCGTCTTGCCCGTGCCCGTGCCGGCCTCCGCCAACAGGTAGCTGCGCTCGGCGAAGGCCCGCTCCACGGCGCGCGCCATCTGGAGCTGCTCCGGGCGGTGCTCGTACGCCGGCAGCGCCACCTGGAGCGCGCCCCCCGGACCGAGCAGGCCATCGACGGACAGAGTGGGAGAGACGGGGAGCGTCATCGGGAGTGGCCAGCCTCGCGCAAGCGGCCCGACACGATAGCAGCCACCCGCGTCCGGAGCCCGTTTCCGACCACCCGCGAGCGCCACGGCCCGCACGGCCGGCCGCCTGGCGACGGGGCGTTTCGCGCCGGAGGATTCGTCAGGGCACGTCGCCGGACAGGAGCACGCCGACGCGCTGGATGATGAAGGCGGACATCAGCAGCACCACCAGGAAGAGCACCGCGATGGCCACCCCGCGCATCCGCCGCGACAGCAGCGACGCCCCCGCGCCCTCCACCTCCGTGGGCACCACCACCGTGGCGCGGCGGACGATCTCCTCCCGCGCCCGCTGCGCCACCGCGTCGTCCGGCGCCCGCGCCAGCCGCACGCGGTACAGCCGGCCCGCCGTCGCCAGCTCCCCGCGCCCCATGGCCAGGGTCAGCAGCCGGTCATGCGCCTCCCACTGTCCCCACTCCCCCGCCAGCCGGCGCCACTCCTCGCGCAGCGCCTCCGAGGGCTGGTGCTCCGACTCCACGAAGTTGGCGTACACCAACCCGCACTGCGAGCAGGACGTGTCCACCTCGCGCCGCGTCGACACACACTTGGGGCAGTGACCGGGCGGCGGCACGAAGAGCGCTTCGTCGTCCAGCGGCGGCGCCGCGGCCACCGCGCCCCGCACCACCCGCAGGGCCGGAGCACCGGCGCGCGCGGCGGACTCCAACACGGGCTCCTCCGCGGGCCTCGCGCTGGCGAGCGGCTCGCCGCCCACCGACGGCGTCACCGCCAGCGGCTGCGCGGCCCGGGCGCGACTCTCCGCGCCGCACCGCTGACACGACACCACCAGCCCTCCGGACTCCAGCCGGTAGGACTCCAGGGGGATGAGCCGCTCGCACGCCTCGCACTGGAACTTCATGACACCACCTGACGCAGGGGCACGGGCATCGCGCAGCCGATGAGGGCCAGCAGGCACAGCGCGCAGATGAGCTTGCGCGTGGGGCTGAGCGGCTCCTGCGGGTACACGACCTCCGGATGCCCGAAGCCCACCACCTTGCTCGTCACCAGGAGCCACAGCCCCCAGGACGCGGTGACGAAGAGCGTGAGGAACAGCAGCACGGCGGCCATCAGCCGCCCCACCCAGTGCGCGTGACGCCCCAGCACCGCGAACGCCAGGTGCCCCCCATCCAGTTGCCCCATGGGCATCAGGTTGAGCAACGTGACGAGCAGACCGAACCAGCCCGCGATGACCACCGGATGCACCAGCACGTCCTTCCCCTCCGGCAGGGGGCCCAATGCCAGCCACGTCAGCCCCTGCATCAACAGGCTGTCACCAAACAGGGTCTGCACGCCATGGAAGGCTTGCTCCGGCGCGGGCGGCGCGTGGGTCACCTTCGCCATCACCCAGGTGAAGAGCTCCTTGCCGTAGACCCACAGCGAGGACTCGCCGGGGAACTGCGAGGCGACCTGCGGCGCGTCCACCACCGCCGAGTGCGACAGCCCCCAGTAGAGGATGGGCAGCGCGACGACCAGCCCCGCCAGCGGCCCCGCCGCGCCGATGTCCACCAACGCGTTGCGGTGGGGGATTCGGTCGCGGATGCGGATGACCGCGCCCAGCGTGCCCACGCCCAACACCGGCAGCGGGATGAAGTACGGCAGCGACGTGTCCACCCGGTGCAGGCGCGCCAGCACGTAGTGACCCATCTCGTGAGAACCAAGAATCGCGAGCAGAGAAAGGCTGAACGACAGCGCGCGCGTGGCGGCCTCGGTGGAGACCTCGTCGGGCGAGTACGGGCGCTGGAAGTGGAAGTAGAGCAGGTAGGACGTGAAGGTCGTCGCCACCGTCAACAGCAGCAGCAAGAGGTGCAGCCAGTACCTGGGCGCGGGACGTGCGACGGGGACGGAGTCCATTCAGGGAGCCTCGGGTTCTGGGCTAGCAAGGCGAGGTGCGCATTACAACGCGGGCGCGCATCCACCATGGCCATACAGTGTGTCCGGACGGACCTTGACATGGGGTCGACATCTGGTACGACCGCGCCCGCTTGAAGGTCACTTTCAAACGGACGTGCGCCCTCGTGGGTGCTCGTCCACCGGACAAGCGACACTCACTAGAGGGGAAAACCATGAAGAAGCTCATCCTGTCGGCCGTTGCCGCGTCCAGCCTCATCGGCTGCACCAGCGTCGAGAGCGCCGTTGTCTCCGGGACCGAAATCGCCGCCAACGGTGAGGCCGTGGCCGTCATCCAGACGAACGCGCTGGGCCTGACCGCCATCTTCCACATCATCGACATCGTCCAGAGCGACCTGGACACCGTCGTCAACAAGCTCCTCATCGCCGAGGCGAAGGCCATGGGCGCCTCCAAGGTCGACCTGAAGTCGGCCAGCACCACGCCCCGCCACGGCATCTACGCCCTGTTCGGCACCATCATCGGCGTGACCTCCTCCACGGCCACCGGCGTGGCGGTGAAGTAGTCAGGCAGCCGGCCCTTCAGGGTTCGGCGACCTCGGGAGGCCCCCTGGCGACAGGCGGGCCTCCTTGCTTTTCAGCCCTCCTCCTGCCCCACTCGCGCCCCATGTCCCCTCGCCTCTTCGTGTGCTGTGTCGTGCTCGTCCTCGCGGGCTGCTCTCGGAAGTCGGACGACGTCGCGGCGCTGGCCTCGCAGGTGAAGACGCGGCTGGTCGAGCGTGACCAGAAGCTGTCCGGCTACGGCATCATCGGGATTGTGAAGGACGAGGGCCAGGACGCGGTGCCCTTCACCTTCGAGCACCGCGCGCCGGACCGCATGCGCGGCACGCTGGGCGAGCCCCCCGCGCGCATCTTCTCGTGGGACGGCACGCACCTGTTCGAGCAGCTCGACGGGGAGAAGCGCTTCACCACGTTCAAGTCGGAGCTGCCTCCGGCGAAGCTCGCGGGCTTCCTCACGCAGACCTTCAGCGCCTTCATCCCCGAGGGCTTCCGCGCGCCGCTGGTGTCGCACGGGGCCACGCTGCGCCGGGTGAAGCACGTGCGCGCCGAGGAGGCCGTGGAGCTCTCGTTGTCGCTCGGCGGCGAGGCCCAGGGAGTGGAGCTGGTGTACGTGCTGCGCTGGCCGCAGCTCGACTTCCTGACCAAGCGCTCGCGCTCGCCGGACGGGACGGAGGCGGAGGTGCGGATGGAGGAGGAGCACTGCGACCCCCAGCTGGGCCTGTGCGTGCCGAAGCGGCTGAGCCGCTGGTTGGGAGGCCGCAAGGTGGGCGCGACGACGCTCATCCAGCTGGAGCTGACGAAGCCGCCGCCCAACGACGCCTTCACCCTCGTGGCGCCCGAGGGCTACGATGTGAAGACGCGGACACTCGTGGAGGCCACGGAGGAGAACCCTCCCTCGGGCGGTTGACCCTCGACAGGTGCGTCCCCACTTTCGCCCGGGAGGCGAGTGATGGTGGAGAACGTCATCTTCGACGTGGATGGAACGCTGGTGGACTCGGTGGACGAGCACGCCGAGGCGTGGCGACGCTCGTTCCTGCATTTCGGACGGGATGTCCCCTTCGCGCACGTGCGCAGCCAGATTGGCAAGGGCGCCGACCAGCTCATCCCCGTGTTCTTCAACGACGAGGAGCTGGAGCGCTTCGGCAAGGAGATCGAGGAGTACCGCTCCAAGCTGTTCCTGGACGAGTTCCTGCCCAAGGTGCGGCCCTTCCCGCGCGTGCGGGAGCTGTTCCAGCGGCTGCGTCAGCAGGGGCGGCGGCTGGCGCTGGCGTCCAGCGCGAAGGACGAGGAGCTCAAGCACTACGTGCGGCTGTGCGGCATCGAGGGCCTGTACGAGGCCAAGGCCAGCAAGGACGAGGTGGACAAGAGCAAGCCCCACCCGGACATCTTCGAGAGCGCGCTGGCGCGGCTGGGTCGCCCGGACGTGAGCACCGCGGTGGTCGTGGGGGACACGCCCTACGACGCGCTCGCCGCCGGCAAGCTGGGCCTGCCCACGGTGGGTGTGCTGGCCGGGGGCTTCCTGGCCGAGGACCTGCGCGCGGCGGGCTGCCGCACGCTGGTGAAGGACGCGGGGGAGCTGCTGCGGCTGGCCGAGGAGTCCTCGGTGGAGTGGCCGTGGAACGGGCCGGGCGCGTCGCCCGCCGCCAAGGATGAAGAGCCGCGCTGAGCGCGTGCGCCGATGCGCCGCCGGACTCCGGACGGCGCATCGGGTCCTGCTCTCCCGCTGGCGCGCGTCAGGCACCTCGTCGAGCCTGGCTCGAAACGCATGACAGGCCAGGCGCACCGCCTCACTCGAGATGGAGGCGCCTGACCTGGGGACTGCTACTTGCGCGAGCGCCCACGGCGCGAGGTCCGCCGGGCGGTGGTGCCGCGACGGCTGGTGGTCTTGCGCGCCGTGCCGCCGCGAGAGCGGCTGCTCGTGGATGAGCGACGGGCCGTGGCGCGCCTGGCGGCCGTGCGGCGCGCGGTGGACTTGCTGCCGGAGCGCGTGGCGCGCGTGGGCTTGCGCGCGGTGGACTTCCGGCTGGACGTGGCGCGCTTGGTGGCCGTGCGGCGGCCTCCCTTGCTTCCGGCCTTGCGCGCGTTGGCGCGGGCCTTGGGACGACGGCGCGCCGCCTTCGCCTTGCTGCCGGAGCCGCCCTTCATGCCGCCACCGGTGAGCTTGTTCACCGTGGCCCAGGCCCGAGCCTCCGCGGTCTTCTCCGAAGTGCCCTTGTCCTCGTAGCCCTTCTCGATGTGCTCGGCCATCCGCTTCTGTTTCGCCGTGTACTTCGCCTTGCTTCCTCGTGCCATGCGTCGCCCTCCGGGCTGTGTGCTCCACCGGCACAGGGCCGGCCTTGCCTGGAAGGTGCGCAGCCGCCCATGCACAGGGAAGGGGCGCGGCAACTTCTTCCCACCCAAGGGGTTCGAGCCGTGCGAGGCCGGACACCGCGGCCCCTCACCCGGAGCGCATCCGATGAACCGACGCACCCGCATCCTCGCCGCCACGCTGCGCCTCGCCCTCGCGTGGGGACTGACCGCCTGCGGCCCCGAGTCGGACGAAGCCGCCGCGCCCCATGTCCGCGAGGCCGCGTCCTACCTCGCGCTCGCCGAGGAAGAGGGCGGGCTCGGCGAGGACGCGGTGGTGGACGCGGACACGCCACGGCTGGAGGCCATGGTGGAGGAGGAGTTGGAGGACGGGCGGACCGAGCCCACGGACACCGGTGACGTGTGCGACTTCGAGGCGCACCGCGCTCGAGTCGTGGCCCGCCATGACGAGAACGCGGATGGTGTGCTGGGACGGCGAGAGCTTCGCGCGCTGCGCGTGGACCTGGGCGAGCGACGCGACAGCCTCGACTCCCGACGGGTGCACGAGGGCCGGCGTGTCCGACCGCAGGCCTTCTGGCGTGTGCGCTGGGTCTTCGACCAGGACGCGGACGGCGCGCTGTCGCCCGAGGAGCGCGCCGCGCTGGGGGATGCCATGGAGGCACGTTGCCAGCGCCTGCGTGCGCAGCGACGGGAGCAGTACGACACGAACGGCGATGGCGTCCTGGATGAGACCGAGCGACGGGTCGTGCGTGAGGCGCGGCGCGCCCGCTGGGAGCTCCTGCGACGGGAGCGGCTCGAGACGTACGATGTGAATCGCGATGGTGTGCTCGATGCATCGGAGCGCGCGACGCTGCGCAAGGCGCGCGTGGAGGCGGCCTGGAAGCGGCGCGCGGAGGTGCTCACCACGTACGACACCGACGCGGACGGCGTGCTGAGCACCGCGGAGGCCTTACCGCTGAGAGAAGCCCTTCAGCAGCGCATCACCGAAGGCCACGACGCGGAGCGCTGAGCCGCTGCGTCCGCGCGCCGCCGAACCGGCACGAAGCTGCGGGGCCCACCCGCTGCGGCGGACAGGGTCGCTCGAACTCCTCCACCGACACGAAGCCGCTGCATCCGCCCGCTGCGGCCGCCAAGCCCGTGCGACGCGAAGCCACTGCGTCCACCCGAGGCTCCTCCCTACGGGAGATCCCCATGAGCCCGGCCCCACGCATGGAGCCATGACGTCCTCCGTCGTGTCGGGCGGGCTCGCAGGCCCACACCGAGCCCTTCACCCTCCGGATGGAGGGCCTGGCCCCAGGAGGAGGCTCCCGGCCCCGCGCTCGCCGCGAGCCTCGTCCTCCGGGGCCCGCTGGCCTCGCGGACGGGGCGTGCACATCTTGCCGACCACGCGACAAGGAGAAGGTCCCTGGAACCCGCGCTCATCGAGCCTCCCCGCCGGCTGCCTCTCGACGAGGGCCCCGCGGCTTTGGTCGTGAACACGCAGTCCCGCTCGGGCCGGGAAGCCTATGCGCTCGCCAGGAGCGCCCTCGCCTCCCGGGGTGTCGTGCTGGCGGAGAGCCATGCGTTGTCCAGAAGCGGACGACTGCGCCGCGTGCTGGAACAGCTGCTCGAGCGGGGCACGCGCCGCATCCTCGTCGGAGGTGGAGACGGGACGCTGAGCGGAGCTGTGGGCCACCTGCTGGGTCGCGACGTGACGCTCGGCGTGCTGCCGCTGGGCACGGGCAACGACTTCGCGCGCTCGCTGGGAATCCCCGCCGACGTGGAGGCCGCGTGCGACGTCATCGCCCGGGGCTACGCGGCGCGCGTGGACGTGGGCCTCGCCAACGGTCGCCCCTTCCTCAACGCGGCGAGCCTGGGCCTGGCCACCGCCATCGCCAAGCGCCTGACGAAGCGACTCAAGCAGCGCGCCGGCGTGCTCGCCTATCCCGTGGCCGCCGCCGCCGAGGTGATGGACCTCAAGCCCTTCCGCATCCGGCTCAAGGCGGACGAACAGGAGGTGGAGATGGACGTGCTCCAGCTCGTGGTGGGCAATGGCCGCTACCACGGCGCGGGCATCATGGTGGCGCCGGACGCGCGACTGGACGACCGACGGCTGCACGTCTACGCCATCGAGGCCCCGTCGGCGAGCTCGGGCCGCGACGGCACGGGCCTGGGCCAGCTCCAGGACCTGGCCACCCTGGCGCGCGTGGCCCTGTCGCTCCGCAGCGGAGAGCATGTGGACCACCCCGCCGTCACCTCGCTGCGCGCCGCGCGCCTCTACGTCGAGGCCACGCCCGCCCAGGAGATCAACGCGGACGGGGAGCTCATCGGGATGACGCCCATGCGCTTCGAGGTGGCCCCCGCGGCGCTGCGCGTCTACGCCCCCGCGCCCTCCTGAATTCCGAATTGTTTCAGGGTGGCTTACGCTGGCCTCTCCGCGAGGACGAGCCATGCGACAGCGTTTCCACCGTCCCTTCATCATCGCCGCCTTCCTGGCCCTCTGCGCCGTGCTCCTGCTCTGGCTCCGAGTCCCGCATCAGGGCGAGGCGGCCCCCGCGAAGGAGCCCACCCCGCCTCGCCCCCTCAACGGCGAGACGACGCGGCCCGCCCCTGGAAGCTCCGCGCCCGCCACGCCGCGTGACACGCCGGTGACGCCCGACGAGGGCGCCTTCCTCGTGCGCGTCACCGGGCCCCAGGGGCCCCTGGCGGGCGCGAAGGTGCGCGCCTTCCGCCGGCCTCCCGATGAACGCCGCGAGCCCACGTGGCGACTCACCAGCGAGGGGACCACGGGCCCGGACGGCACCGTCCAGCTCCCCGCGCGCCCCGGTGACTATCTCGTCACGGCGCAAGCCCCGGGCCACGCCCCCGCGCGCCGCGAGGCCACCCGCCCGGAGGACCTGCCCCAGACGGTGGTCGAGCTGACGCTGACCGAGGGCGTGACGTTGCGAGGCCGCACGGTGGAGGAGGGCGGCGGTGAGCCGGTGCCCCTGGCCGAGGTGACGCTCCATCCCTACCCGGGCACGGCCTTCTCCTGGGCCCAGCCCGTGGAGCTCGCGGAGGAGGCGGCCACGGCGACGAGCGACGGCCGTGGCCAGTTCGAGCTGTCCGGCCTCGCGCCCGGCCGCTACCGGCTCACCGCGCAGGCGCCCGGCTTCAGCCGCCGCGAGCTGCTCTTCCTCCACGTCCCGCAGCAGGGGGAGCTGGTGGTGGGGCTGTGGGGCGCGGGCACGCTGGAGGGCTATGTCGTGGACGCGAAGGGGCAGCCCGCCCCTGGCGCGCGGGTGCGGGCCACGGGAGGCCTGACGCCCCTGGAGACGACTTCGAGCGAGGGCGGCGGGTTCGCGCTGGAAGTGGGCATGGGCAACTGGGTGCTGACCGCGCAGCGTGGCGACGCGGTCGGTCGCGCGCCCGGGACGTTGTTCGTGGGCCCCGGCCAGACGCTGCGCGGCCTCACCCTCACGCTGGGCGCCGAGGGTGGCCTGACGGGCGAGGTGCGCTCCACCGACGTCGCCTTCCCGGTGCGCTCCGCGGAGCTGGTGGTGCACCCCGCGGACAGCCAGGGGGAGCTCGCGCGCACGACGCTCGGCGGTGGCGGCATCTACCGGCTGGGACTGCCTCCAGGCAGCTACGACGTGGTGGTCCAGTCGCCGGGCTTCTCGCGAGGCATGAAGGCGAACGTGGAGGTCGGCACCGGCGTCTTCACGCAGCTGGACTTCGAGCTGGAGCCCGCGAGCGCCAGCCTGCAGGGCATCGTCCAGGACGCGCGCGGCACGCCCGTGGAGGGCGCGGAGGTGCGCCTGGACGCGGGCCGCCGCTCGGGTGTGGCGGCGCGCACCACGCACACCGACGCGAGGGGCGCGTTCGCGTTCCGGGAGCTGGTCCCCGGACAGGTGCACGTGCGCGCGCGGCGCGAGGGCGTCCAGGGATGGACGGAGAAGGTGGAGACGCTGCTGCCGAAGCGGTCTGTCTGGACGACGCTGGTGCTGGCGGACACCGGCATGGTGCAGGGCCGCGTGACGCAGGCGTCCGGCAAGCCTCCGTCCGAGCCCGCGCTGGTGCGCGCCGTGGCCCGCACGTCGACGGGCGGCGGCGCGGCGAACATCAGCTACGCGGAGACGGACGCGCAGGGCGTGTACTCGATGGAGCTGCCCGCGGGCGTGTACCAGCTCACCGCGGTGCTGCCGCGCGCGCGCTTCATCTACTTCCAGGACGATGACCCCAGCGTCACGGTCCATGCGGGGAGCGCGGTGCAGCAGGACCTGGTGCTGCTCGAGGAGCGCGGCATCTCCGGCACGGTGCGCGAGCCCTCGGGCGCCCCCAGTCCCTTCGCCATCGTCGCGGCGGTGCAGGGCGGTGACATGCCCTTCATCCTGCGCGTGCAGGCAAACGAGGAGGGCACGTTCGAGGTCCCCACGCGTCCCCAGGGCGCGCCGCCGCTCGCGGAGCTGGCGGCGTACAACGCGGGACGCACGGTGAGGGTGCCCTCGGTGAGCGAGGGTCAGGGTCTGGTGGAGCTGCGGCTGAAGCCGGCGGCGCGCCTGCGCGGGAAACTGGTCGCGAAAGGGGGTACCCCCCCGGATGGCTTCACGTTGACGCTGACGG
This sequence comes from Myxococcus sp. AS-1-15, assembly GCF_020037055.1. Lineage (NCBI taxonomy): Bacteria > Pseudomonadati > Myxococcota > Myxococcia > Myxococcales > Myxococcaceae > Myxococcus > Myxococcus sp. AS-1-15. The sequence goes on from NZ_JAIQDF010000003.1 coordinate 583,816, forward strand.
AGGCGAGCGGCGAGGAGCTGCCCTGGGAGGCGGAGGCGCCGTCGACGCGGCACTTCACGGGTGACACGTTCGAGCTGCTCGACGCGCCGGGACAGGCGCTGAAGGTGCACGTGCGCGCGAGAGACGGGCGCACGGGCTCCGCGCAGGTGGCGCTGACGCCGGGCGGCGCGAGCGAGGTGGAGGTGGAGCTCGAGGGGACGGGCGCCGCGGGAATCGCGGGGCGCGCGGTGTGGGCGCGCAATGGGGGACCGGCCGCGGGCGTGGCGGTGTTCCTGGACCAGCCCGTGTCCGCGAAGCCCGACACGCACACCGGCCCGGACGGACGCTTCCAGCTCCCGGACGTGCGCCCCGGGCCGCACACGGTGCGCCTGATGCCGTTCGAGGGCCGCGTGGAGACGCGCGCGGTGAAGGTGAAGCCGGGCGAGACGACGGACGTGGGCGACGTGACGGTGTCTCCGCGCCGCGCGCAGCCGGGCACGGTGGGGGCGGGCTTCAGCGAGGCGCGCGGCTCGGTGGAGGTCGCGTGGCTGACGCCGGACGGGCCCGCCGCGCGCGCGGGCGTGGTCGTGGGAGACCGGCTGGTCTCCGTGGATGGCCTCGTGGTGAGGGACCGCGCGGAGGCGGAGGCCAGGACACGGGGCACGCCGGGCTCACCCGTGCGGCTCCAGGTGCGACGCGAAGGGCAGGAGCGCGAGCTGTTCGCCACCCGCGCGGAGTAGGCCGCGCGGCACGCGCCCGTCCCTGCGTCGGACTACACCTTCTCCAGCACGCGCGAGAGCACCTGCGCGGTGAAGTTCACCAGCGGAATCACGCGCCGGTAGTCCATGCGCGTCGGGCCGATGACGCCCACCGTGCCCAGCACCTGCTCCTGGTTCCCATAGGGGCTGGCGATGACCGTCACGTCACCCGCGGCCGAGAAGTCGCTCTCCGCGCCGATGAAGATCTGCATCTCGTTCGCGCGCTGCACCCGGTCCAGCAGCGACAGCAACCGGTGCTTCTCATCGAGCGCCTTGAACAGCGCGCGCATCCGCTCCACGTCCGCGAACTCCGGCTGCTCCAGGAAGGAGCCGGTGCCCTGGATGAGCACGCGCTCCGTCGTCGGCAGGTCCGTGGCGGCCGCGCCCAGCTTGAGCGCCTTCGCCGTCAGCGCGTTGTAGAGCGCCTGCTCCTGGTCCATCTCCGCGCGGATGCGCTCGCGCGCCTCCTCGAGCGGCACCTCGTGCAGCAGCTCCGACAGGAAGTTGCTCGCCCGCATCAGCTCGTCCGAGGTGATGGGGAAGTCCACCGTGATGGCCTTGTTGACCACCTGCCCGCTCTGCCCGACGAGGATGGCCAGCACCCGGTCCTCGCGCAGCCGGACGAACTCGATGCGCCGGAACACCGCCGAGTCGGGCCGAGGCGTCACCACCACGCCCGCATGCCGCGTCAGCGAGTGGAGGATGCGGCTCGCCTCGCCCAGCATCTCCTCCAGGTTCGCCTCATGGAACAGGCCCGCGTGGATGAGCTCCCGGTCCCTGGGCGTCGGGTCCTTCAGCTTGACGAGCGTGTCCACGTAGAAGCGGTAGCCCGCATCCGTGGGGACCCGGCCGGCCGACGTGTGCGGCTTCTCCAGGAAACCCAGCTCCTCCAGGTCGGCCAGCACGTTGCGCATGGTCGCCGAGGAGACCTCGAACCCAGGGCGCCGGGTGAGCTGCTGGCTGCCCACCGGCCCGCCCGTGGAGATGTACTCCTGCACCACGGCTCGCAGGACTTCCTTCTCGCGTTCACCCAGCTCTTCGGACATCCAGGCGCTCTCACTTGGGAGCCCGTGGCCCACCACCTCGCGGCCACCGCTCCAACACCCAAGTGTAAGAAAGCGCGTCCGCGGGTTCAATCCACGCCCCATCCGCCGAGCGGCCGACAGCGGGCCCCCACCGCGCCCCGTCCGCCAGCGTCCGAGCGGGCGTGCACTCGCACTGTATCGCCCGGGAGAACGACCGACTGTGGGGTATGGCAATGCTCACATGGCCGACGGGGTGTGCCGACGCTACAAGCCGCGCCACCGTGACCGCCTCATCCGCCGCGTCATCCCTGTCCACGCCTCCCGCCCCCACCCTCACCTCCGTCTCCCTCGCGGACACGCCCACCCCGAGCGCCCCGCGCGGCCGCCTCCTCTTGTGCCTGGTGACGCTGTACCTCGTTTGGGGGTCCACCTATCTGGCCATCCGCTGGGTGCTCCAGGGAGGCATGCCGCCGTTCCTCGCGTCGGGGACGCGGTTCCTGCTGGCGGGGACGCTGATGTTCGCGGCGCTGTGGCTCAAGGGCACACCCGTGCCCACCGGGCGACAGTGGGGCGCGAGCGCGGTGGTGGGCACGCTGCTTCTGGGCGTGGGCAACGGCGGGCTCGTCTTCGCGCAGCAGTGGGTGCCCTCGGGCGTGGCGGCGCTGGTGGTGGGCAGCCTGCCCATGTGGTCGGCGCTGTTCGGTGGGCTCTTCGGACAGTGGCCCGGGAAGCTGGAGCGCTGGGGGCTGGCGGTGGGCTTCGGCGGCATCGTGCTGCTCAACCTGGGAGGTGAGCTGGGCGGAAGCCTGCTGCCCACGCTGGTGTTGCTGGTGTCGCCGGCGAGCTGGGCGCTGGGCTCGGTGCTGGGCCGGCGCATGCCCATGCCCACGGGCATGATGGCGCCCGCGGCGCAGATGCTGTGCGGCGGCGCGCTGATGCTGCTCTTCGGGCTGTTGCGCGGCGAATCGTTCGACGTGATGCCGGAGCCGCGCGCGTGGGCGGCCTTCGCGTACCTGGTGACGTTCGGCTCGCTGGTGGGCTACAGCGCGTATGCGTACATGATGCGGCACGCGAGCCCCTCGCTCGCCACCAGCTACGCGTACGTCAACCCGGTGGTGGCGGTGCTGCTGGGCGCGGTGTTCGCCGGCGAATCCCTGAGTCCCCTGGCGTGGGTGGCCATGGCCGCGATTCTTGGCGCCGTGGTGCTGCTGACACGCAAGCGCTGAGGGACGACGTTCGCGGACCCGCCGTGCCCGGGGGGACACACGTGCGGTGTCAACCCGGGCCGACGAGGCCAGACGGCGCTTGACGTGGGTTGTGTCTCGGGCTGTTTAACGGAGGGATGGAATCCCTTCGCGCGCTCTGCCTCGCCTGCCTGCTCGTGACGGGCGTGTCCACCGCCGCTCCCGTCATCCAGGTCCCCGAGGGAGGCCCGAGCGTCCCCGTCACCGCCAAGGGCACGCTGTGTGGCCCCGTGAGGGCCGGCTGGACGCTGTCGCCGGACGGACGCTCGCTCAAGCCTCCCGCGCGCGTGGAGCAGGATGACGCGCGCATCCTCGAGCTGAAGGTCGCGCCCACGGGTGGCCAGTGCGAGACGACGGAGGAGCGCGTCACCGTCATCGCCACCGGCCCCTTCCCGCGCGTGGACGCGGCGGGCACCAACTTCTTCCCCGACGAGGGCCGGGTGGAGCTGCGCGGCACGGGGCTGTCGCACGTGGGCGTCGCCTGGAGCGGCACGCCGCGCACGGTGGCCGAGCCGACGTTGATGGAGGGTCAGGACGTGTGCCTGACGCCATCCGTGGAGCGAGGCCCGGGCAACTGCACGGTGCCGGTGGCGCGCGGGCTGCCCACGGACGCGGCGCTGTACTGGACGCCGCCGCATGGGCGCTGGGGCAAGGACGTCACCACGTTCGATGCGTCCGGCAACGTGGTGGACCCGGAGACCTTCCGCCTGCGTCCCGGGCGCGTGGTGCTCACCCAGCCGCTCATCCAGTCGGCGGGCGTGGACGTGTCGCGCGGGCCGGGCTTCGTGGCGCTGAGCCACTCGGAGGCGCTGGCGTCGGTGGACTGCGGTCCGGTGCGCTGCGAGGTGAACGAGGGCTCGGTGTCCTTGCGCAACGTGCCGGGCGTGGACGTCAGCGTGACGCTGCGGCTGAGGCTCGCGCCGCGCATCTACTTCGCGCGCGGCGAGGCGCTGGACCAGGTGCTGGTGGAGACGCTGCCGGTGCTCGCGTGTCCGCTGACGGCGGTGGACGGCACGGTGCTGCGCGACGCGGAGAACTCCGCGATGGTGGTCCGCCTGGACGTGTCCTGTCAGCACGACCCGCGCAAGCTGCTCTGGGCCATGAACGACCAGCGCGCCCGCGTGGAGCGCGTGGTGAAGGCCTCCGACGGCACCTACGTGCTCCTGCGCACCGGCGGCACGTCCGAGCAGCAAGTGACAGTGAGCGCGCAGACGTCGCGGGTGGAGGGCTCGGTGGTGGCGTCGGACACGACGAGGACGCAGCCGTTGCCGGTGCCCAGGGCGTCGCTGGAGCTGGGCGACCAGGGCACCATCGACTTCATCCCCATCAACCGGCCCGCGGAGCTGCACGTGGCGGCCAGCGGCGAGCAGGGCCGCTTCGTGCCGCGCCCCGTGGCGGGCGCGTACACCGTCACGACGCGCGACGGGACGACGTACGTGCAGGGCGAGCCCACCGCGGGCGGCTTCGTGTCGCTGCGCTTCGGCTATCAGCTCTCCACGCTGCCGGGGGAGCTGGCCACCACGGACCTGGTGGTCGTCACGGAGCGGGTGCAGCGCTCGGTGCGCGAGGCGAGCGTGCCCATCCGGGTGGAGAGCGTGGTGGAGCTGGTGTGCGCGGACAAGGACGGCAAGGACCGGGTGCTGGAGCCCAGCCGTCCGCACCGCATCGACTACGCCATGCGCAACTCCTGTCGGGTGGTCATCCACCGCGAGCGGCTCAAGCCCGAGCAGGGCGCGCAGGAGGTGGTGCTGCGCATCGGCGTCACCAAGCCGGATGGTTCGGCGCGCGGGGAGAGCCAGGTGGAGCAGCGCATGTTGCTGCGGCCGCAGGGGGAGACGCGCACGATTCCGGTGCCGGGGCAGCTGGGCCAGTTCGACCGGATTCTCGTGCAGGTGTCGCTGGTGGCGGACGAGTCGCGCTATGCGCTGAGCACGGCGGACCGCTCGGGGCTGCCGTCGGCGCAGTGGACGGCCATCGTCAGCGGCGGGCGGCTGCGGCTGTACACGACGGCGACGATTCCGGCGGGTCTCTACCGGGCCACGGAGCCCAGCGGTCAGCTCATCCTCAACTTCGGCGTGGTGTCGCGCCTGGCGCTCTTGAATGACGAAGGCCAGGAGCGGCTGCTCGGCTTCGAGATGGGGCTGATGGGCATGGGATTGATTCCCCAGTCCGGCGACATCGAGTTCCCGCCGACGTTGGCGGTGGTGATGGGGCTGAGCTTGCGGGTGCCCATCGGTCCGGGCGCGGCGGTGGGCGCGCAGGCGTGGGTGGCGCGGGAGTTCCGCGACGACATCACCCGCCGCTCGGACGGCTCCGTCGTCGACTCGAGCCGCTGGTCCTTCATCTTCGGACCCAGCATCTCCGTGGGCAACGTGGGCTTCAACCTGTGACGCGAGGGGGCGCCCTCGCGCCCCTCGTCAGCTCGCCGTGCGCGGGCCCGGCTGCGTGTGGTGCACGCCCGGCACTTCCGTCTCGCGCGGCAGCCACACGTTGAAGGTGGAGCCCTGTCCCGGCACGCCCGGGGACTCCACCCAGATGCGGCCGCCGTGCTGCTCGACGATGCCCTGGCTGATGGTGAGCCCCAGGCCCAGTCCGCCGTACTTGCTGCCGTGCGCGCGGCCGAAGCGCTCGAAGATGAGCGCCTGCTTGTCCTTGGGAATCCCCACGCCGCTGTCCTTCACGGACAGGTGCACGCCCTCGCTCCCCTCCCCCGTCAGCCGCACCAGCACCGCCCCGCCCTCCGGCGAGTAACGGATGGCGTTGGACAAGAGGTTCGTCAGCACCTGGTCCAACCGCCCGCGGTCCCAGATGCCCTCCAGGTTCTCCGGCGTCTCCACCTGGATTTCATGCCCCTGCGACAACACCGCCATCCGGTCGCGCGTCTCGTGCACCAGCTGGCTGAAGTCGAACCGCTCCAGCTCCAGCGACAGCCTTCCTGCCTGCAGCCGGCTGATGTCCAGCAGGTCCTCGACCAGCTTCGCCATCCGGTCAATCTGACGGTTGATGATTTTCAGCGACTTGCCCGGCCCCGCCTCCGTCTCGCCCCCCAGCTTCAGGAGCGCCAGGTGCGCGTGCCCCTTGGCCGCCGCCAGCGGCGTGCGCAGCTCGTGGCTCGCCGCCGCCAGGAACGCGTCCTTCGCCTCGCTCGCCAGCCGCAGCGCCGTCTCCGCGCGCTGCCGCTCGGTGATGTCGCGCGCCACGGAGATGAACCGCCCGGGCCCCTCCGCCGCCGACACGAACTGGAGCACCACCTCCACCGGCACCTCGCTGCCATCCCGCCGCCGGTGCGTCGTGGAGTACGTCTGGCTGGGCAGCGTCCCACTCACCAGCGGCGCCAGCAGCTTGCGGAAGCCCGCCTCGTCGAACGCCCCCTCCACCTCCAGCACCGACAGCCCCACCAGCTCATCCGTGGTGCTCGCCAGCTGCTTCGCCGCGCCCGCGTTCGCGTACGTCAACGTCAGCGAGTCCGGCGAGAACATCAGGACGCAGTCCAGCGTCGCGTCCAGCGTCATCTTGAAGCGCCCCAGCGCCTCCTCGGCGCGGCGCTTGTCGTCGATGTCCGTGGCCACCGCAATCCATCCCACCACGTGGCCCGTCTCGTCCCGCTCCGGCACCGCGCGCGCCAGGTGCCAGCGATACACACCGTCGAACCGGCGCAGGCGGAACTCGCGCTCCACCCGCTGACTGGAGCGGATGGCCGTCTCCCACGCCTGCCGCATCTCCTCGCGGTCCACCGGGTGCACGAACTCCAGGAAGGTGCTCAAGGACAGCGGCTGCTCCTCGTGGATGCCCGTGTAGTCACGCCCCGCGCGGTTCGCGTACGTGAACGAGCCGTCCGCGCGCGCCGCCCACATCACCTCCGGCAGCGACTCGGTGAGCCGCCGGTAGCGCAGCTCGCTCTGGCGCTCCATCGCCTCGCGCTCGCGCTGACGCAGCAAGGCCGCCTGCCGCTGGATTTGCTGCTCCTTGAGGAACAGGTCCACGAAGACGCTGACCTTCGAGCGGAGGATTTCCGGGTCGAAGGGCTTGAGCAGGTAGTCCACCGCGCCGTGCGCGTAGCCCTTGAAGATGTGGGCCGCGTCGCGGCTGAGCGCGGTGAGGAAGATGATGGGGATGGTGCGGGTGCGCTCGCGCTGCTTGATGAGCGTGGCCGTCTGGAAGCCATCCAGCCCCGGCATCTGCACGTCCATCAGGATGACGGCGAAGTCGCGCTGCAGGAGGAACTTGAGCGCCTCCTCGCCGCTCGTCGCCTTGACGAGCTCCTGCCCCAACGGCTCGAGGATGGCCTCCAGCGCCAGCAGGTTGGACGGGTGGTCGTCCACCATCAAGATGCTCGCCCTGGAACGGGTGCTGCTGTCCTGCGGGCGTTCGGCGGAGATGTGTTCGCTAGGCGTCATTGAAATAGGAGCAAGGTATGCCCCGACCGTTTACTGGCCGGACAGGCTAGGCGCGGCCTCCGCCGGTCAAAAGCCCGGCAAAGACGAGTCGTGCGCTAGCCATCAATCGGACCCTCTCTTCGTCATGCCGATACCCACAGACGGATGAGCTCCAGAAGCTTGTCCGTATCCACCGGCTTGGGCAGGTAGTCGCTGGCCCCTGCGGCCATGCACTTCTCCCGGTCGTCCTTCAGCGCCTTGGCCGTCACGGCGATGATGGGGAGGCTGGCGTACCGGAGGTCCTTGCGGATGGCCCGCATGGTCTCGTACCCGTCCATCTCCGGCATCATCACGTCCATCAGGACGACATCCACGTCGCGGTGCTGCTCGAGCGTCTCGATGGCCGCCCGCCCGTTCTCCGCGAAGACCACCTGCATGCCGTGGTTCTCCAGCACGCTGGTGAGGGCGAAGATGTTGCGCATGTCGTCATCGACGACGAGCACCTTCTTGCCAACAAGCTCGGACTCCTCCTCGTTGCGCTGGGCCAGCGCCGCCCGCGCCCGGGGAGGCAGATTCTGGTCCAGCCGGTGCAGGAACAGCGCGGTGTCGCTGAGCAACTGTTCGGGACTCTTCGTTCCGCTCTTGAGGATGACACTGCCGGTGTAGCGGCGCAGGCGGGCCTCGTCCTTGGGCGTGAGCTCCTTGCCCGTGTAGATGACGATGGGCAAATCCCGGAAGCGCTGCTGGGTCTTGACCTCCTCCACCAGCTTGATGCCGTCCATGTCGGGCAGCAGCAGGTCGATGACCAGGCAGTCGTACTCACCCTCCTCCAGCTTCTGGAGGACCTCCTGGCCGGTGGCCACGGCCGTGACGACGACGTCACCTCCCTCGGCGAGCAGGCTGACCAGGCTGCTGCGCTGGACGTCGTCGTCCTCGACGAGCAGCAGCCGGCGCTCCTTGCGCTCCAGGAAGCGCGCCAGCTGGTTGAACACCCGCTCCAGCCCTTCCTTGCTGACGGGCTTGGTGAGGTAGCCGAACGCGCCCTGGGCGTTGCCCAGGTGCTTGTCCATGACGCTGATGATGTGGACGGGGATGTGGCGCGTGCGCGGGTTGCGCTTGAGCCTGTCGAGCACGCTCCAGCCGTCCACCACGGGCAGCTGGATGTCGAGCGTCACCGCGTGCGGCTGGAACTCGTTGGCCATGGACAGGCCGGTGTCGCCGCGGGTGGCGACCAGGGCCTTGAAGCCCTTCTCACGCGCCAGCTGCACCATGATGCGGGCGAACTTCAGGTCGTCCTCGATGATGAGCAGGACGCGGTCACCCTCGCGGATGTGGTCGCGGTCATCCTCCACCGCGAGCGGCGGCAGGAGCGAGTCCACCGGGGGCGGCAGCGCGGCGTCCAGCACGTGGCCGCTCTCCGCCACGGCGGGAGGCACCGGCGCCGGCGCGGGAGGCAGCGGGGCCTCCGGCACCACGTTGCTGCCGCGGGGCATCAGGGGCTCGAGCGGCGCGGGCATGGCGGGCAGGGCCGGCAGGCCGTCGTCGTCGGGGCCCACGTACTCGGGCGGCAGGTACAGCGTGAAGGTGCTGCCCTTGCGCGGCTCGCTGCTGACGTGGATTTCGCCGCCCAGGAGCTTGGCGATTTCGCGGCTGATGGACAGGCCCAGGCCCGTGCCGCCGTACTTGCGGGCGGTGGAGCCGTCCGCCTGCTGGAAGGCCTCGAAGATGAGGCGCTGCTTGTCCTTGGCGATGCCGATGCCCGTGTCCGACACCGCGAAGGCGATGACGTAGCGCGAGCGCTTGAGCACCTCGTGCTCCAGCCGCGCGCCGGGCTCGGCCAGCTTCACGGTGAGCTTCACGCTGCCTTCGTCGGTGAACTTGAAGGCGTTGGAGAGCAGGTTCTTGAGCACCTGCTGCAGCCGCTGCGGGTCGGTGCGGATGGCGCGCGGGGTGCCCTGCGCGACCTCCACGGTGAAGGCCAGGTTCTTCTGCTCGGCCACCGGGCGGAAGCCGCGGTCGATGAACTGGTTGAGCTCCGTGAGGACGATGTCCCGGGGCTCCACCTGCATCTTGCCGGCCTCCACCTTGGACAGGTCGAGGATTTCGTTGATGAGGCTGAGCAGGTCTCCGCCGGACGCGTAGATGGTGTTGGCGTACTCCACCTGCTTGGTGGAGAGGTTGCCGTCCTTGTTGTCCGACAGGAGCTTGGCCAGGATGAGCAGGCTGTTGAGCGGCGTGCGCAGCTCGTGGCTCATGTTGGCCAGGAACTCGCTCTTGTACTTGGAGATGACGGTGAGCTGCTCGGCCTTCTCCTCCAGGCTGACGCGGGCGCGCTCGACCTCGTTGTTCTTCTCCTCGACGCGGCGGTTCTGCTCCTCGAGCAGCTTCGCCTTCTCCTCCAGCTCGCTGTTGCTGCGCTTGAGCGCGTCCTGCTGCTGGGTGAGCTCGCGCGACTGGCTCTGCAGCTCCTGAGTGAGCCCCTGCGACTGCTGCAGGAGCTGCTCGGTGCGCATGTTCGCCATGATCATGTTCAGGACCACGCCGATGCTCTCGGTGAGCTGGTCCAGGAAGATTTGATGGATGGCGCTGAAGGTGTGGAACGAGGCCAGCTCGATGACCGCCTTCACCTCGCCCTCGAAGAGCACGGGCAGGACGATGATGTTGAGCGGGGCGGACTCACCCAGGCCGGAGGAGATGGTGATGTAGTCCGGCGGGACGTGGGTGAGGAGGATGGTCTTGCGCTCCAGGGCGCACTGACCGACGAGCCCCTCGCCCAGACGGAAGCGGTTGGCGATGTGCTTGCGCTCCCGGTAGGCGTAGGTGCTGGTCAGCTTGAGCACCGGCGTCCCGGAGTCGGTGTCCATCAGGAAGAACGCGCCGTGGTGGGCGGAGACCAGCGGCGTCAGCTCGCTCATGATGAGGCGGCTGACGGCGTCCAGGCTCTTCTGGCCCTGCATCATGCCGCTGAACTTCGCCAGGTTCGTCTTGAGCCAGTCCTGCTCCTGGTTCTTCTGCGTGGTCTCACGCAGGTTGACGATCATCTGGTTGATGTTGTCCTTCAGCGCGGCGACCTCGCCCTCGGCGACGACGGTGATGCTGCGGGTGAGGTCACCCTTCGTCACCGCGGTGGCCACGTCGGAGATGGCGCGCAGCTGGCTGGTCAGCGTCCCGGCGAGCTGGTTCACGTTGTCGGTCAGCTGCCGCCACGTGCCGCGAGCGCCGGGCACGCGGGCCTGGCCGCCCAGCTTTCCTTCGATACCGACCTCGCGGGCCACGGTGGACACCTGCTCGGCGAAGGTGCCCAGCGTGTCCGTCATGTTGTTGATGGTGTCCGCGAGCGCGGCCACCTCGCCCTTCGCGTCGACGATGAGCTTCTGGGTGAGGTCACCGTTGGCCACCGCCGTCACCACGCGCACGATGCCGCGCACCTGCGTGGTGAGGTTGGAGGCCATGAAGTTCACGTTGTCCGTGAGGTCCTTCCACGTGCCGGCCACACCGGGCACGCGGGCCTGGCCGCCCAGCTTCCCCTCGACACCGACCTCGCGGGCCACGGTGGACACCTGCTCGGCGAAGGTGCCCAGCGTGTCCGTCATGTTGTTGATGGTCTCCGCGAGCGCGGCGACCTCGCCCTTCGCCTCGACCACCAGCTTCTGCTTGAGGTCGCCGTTGGCGACGGCCGTCACGACCTTGACGATGCCGCGCACCTGCGTGGTGAGGTTGCGGGCCATGAAGTTCACGTTGTCCGTGAGGTCCTTCCAGACGCCGGACACCCCGCGCACTTCCGCCTGACCGCCCAGCTTTCCTTCGGTGCCGACCTCGCGCGCCACGCGCGTCACTTCCGAGGCGAACGAGTTGAGCTGGTCCACCATGATGTTGATGGTGTCCTTCAGCTCGAGGATCTCACCCTTGGCGTCGACGGTGATCTTCTTGGACAGGTCTCCGTTGGCCACCGCGGTGGTCACCAGCGCGATGTTTCGCACCTGCGCGGTGAGGTTGGAGGCCATCGAGTTCACGTTGTCGGTGAGGTCCTTCCACGTGCCGGCGACCCCGGGCACCGCGGCCTGACCACCGAGCTTGCCGTCCGTGCCGACCTCCTTGGCGACGCGGGTCACCTCGGCGGCGAACGCGCGGAGCTGGTCCACCATCGTGTTGATGGTGCTCTTGAGCTCGAGGATCTCACCCCGGGCCTCGACGGAGATCTTCTGCGACAGGTCGCCATTCGCGACCGCCGTCGTGACCTTGGCGATGTTTCGCACCTGGTCGGTGAGGTTGCCGGCCAGCACGTTCACGTTGTCGGTGAGGTCCTTCCACACGCCGGCGACCCCGGGCACCGCGGCCTGACCACCCAGCTTGCCCTCGGTGCCGACCTCCTTGGCGACGCGAGTCACTTCCGACGCGAAGCCCCGGAGCTGGTCCACCATCGTGTTGATGGTGTTCTTGAGCTCCAGCACCTCGCCCTTCACGGAGACGGTGATCTTCTGGGACAGGTCGCCATTGGCGACGGCCGTCGTGACCTTGGCGATGTTTCGCACCTGGTCGGTGAGGTTGCCGGCGAGGACGTTCACGTTGTCGGTGAGGTCCTTCCACACGCCGGACACGCCCTTCACGTCGGCCTGTCCGCCCAGCTTTCCTTCGGTGCCGACCTCCTTGGCGACGCGGGTCACCTCGGCGGCGAACGCGCGGAGCTGGTCCACCATCGTGTTGATGGTGCTCTTGAGCTCCAGCACCTCGCCCTTCGCGTCGACGGTGATCTTCTTGGACAGGTCGCCATTGGCGACCGCCGTCGTCACCTCGGCGATGTTTCGCACCTGGGCCGTGAGGTTGTTGGCCAGCAGGTTCACGTTGTTGGTGAGGTCCTTCCACGTGCCCGCGACGCCCGGCACCTCGGCCTGGGCGCCCAGCTTGCCTTCCACGCCCACCGTGCGGGCGACGTCCGTCACCTGCTGCGCGAAGATGGACAGGGTCTGCGTCATCGCGTTGATGGTGTCCGCGAGCGCGGCGATCTCACCCTTCGCGTCCATCATCAGCTTCTGGGTGAGGTCACCGTTGGCGACCGCCGTCACCACGCGCACGATACCGCGCACCTGGCTGGTGAGGTTGGACGCCATGAAGTTCACGTTGTCGGTGAGGTCCTTCCAGACGCCGGACACCCCGCGCACCTCGGCCTGACCGCCCAGCTTCCCTTCGGTGCCGACTTCCTTGGCGACGCGGGTCACCTCGGACGCGAAGCCTCGGAGCTGGTCCACCATCGTGTTGATGGTGCTCTTGAGCTCCAGCACCTCGCCCTTGGCGTCGACGGTGATCTTCTTGGACAGGTCACCATTGGCGACGGCCGTGGTGACTTCGGCGATGTTGCGGACCTGGTCGGTGAGGTTGTTCGCGAGCAGGTTCACGTTGTTGGTGAGGTCCTTCCACGTGCCCGCGACGCCCGGCACCACGGCCTGGGCGCCCAGCTTGCCTTCCACGCCCACCGTGCGCGCGACGTCCGTCACCTGCTGCGCGAAGATGGACAGTGTCTGCGTCATCGCGTTGATGGTGTCGGCCAGCTCGGCGACCTCGCCCTTGGCCTCCATCTTCAGCCGCTGCGTGAGGTCACCGTTGGCGACCGCCGTCACGACCTTGGCGATGCCGCGCACCTGGGTCGTGAGGTTCACGGCCATCACGTTCACGTTGTCGGTGAGGTCCTTCCAGGTGCCGGAGACGCCCTTCACCTCGGCCTGACCGCCCAGCTTGCCGTGGGTGCCGACCTCGCGAGCCACGCGCGTCACCTCGGAGGCGAACGAGTTGAGCTGGTCCACCATCGTGTTGATGGTGTTCTTGAGCTCCAGAATCTCGCCGCGCGCGTCCACGGTGATCTTCTTGGACAGGTCGCCGTTGGCCACCGACGTCGTCACCAGGGCGATGTTGCGCACCTGGGTGGTGAGGTTGGAGGCCATCGAGTTCACGTTGTCGGTGAGGTCCTTCCACACGCCGGCAACGCCCTTCACGTCGGCCTGACCGCCCAGCTTGCCGTCGGTGCCCACCTCGCGAGCGACACGCGTCACCTCGGAGGCGAAGGCGCGCAGCTGGTCCACCATCGTATTGATGGTGTCCTTGAGCTCCATCACCTCGCCCTTCACGTCCACGGTGATCTTCTTGGAGAGGTCACCCTTGGCGACGGCCGTCGTCACGTCGGCGATGTTGCGCACCTGGGCCGTGAGGTTGTTGGCCATCAGGTTCACGTTGTCGGTGAGGTCCTTCCACGTGCCGGCGGCGCCGGGCACCTGGGCCTGGGCGCCCAGCTTGCCCTCGACGCCCACCGTGCGCGCCACGCTCGTCACCTGCTGCGCGAAGACGTTGAGCGTGTCCGTCATGTTGTTGAGCGTGGAGCCCAGCGCGGCGATTTCGCCCTGCGACGGCACCATCAGCTTCTGGGTGAGGTCGCCGTTGGCGACCGCCGTCACCACCTTCACGATGCCGCGCACCTGCGTCGTGAGGTTGGACGCCATGAAGTTCACGTTGTCGGTGAGGTCCTTCCACGTGCCGGAGACACCGGGCACCGCGGCCTGACCGCCCAGCTTTCCTTCCGTGCCCACCTCGCGCGCCACGCGCGTCACTTCGGAGGCGAAGCCATTGAGCTGGTCCACCATCGTGTTGATGGTGCTCTTGAGCTCGAGCACCTCGCCGCGCGCGTCCACCGTGATCTTCTTCGACAGGTCGCCGTTGGCGACGGCGGTGGACACCTCGGCGATGTTTCGCACCTGGGCCGTGAGGTTGTTGGCCATCAGGTTCACGTTGTCGGTGAGGTCCTTCCAGACGCCGGAGACGCCCTTCACCTCGGCCTGACCGCCCAGCTTGCCGTCGCTGCCGACCTCGCGCGCGACGCGCGTCACCTCGGCGGCGAACGAGTTGAGCTGGTCGAGCATCGCGTTCACGGTGGTGCCGATGCGCAGGAACTCGCCCTTCACCGGCTGGCCGTCGATTTCCAGGGCCATCTTCTGGGTGAGGTCGCCCTCGGCCACGGCCACCAGCACGCGCGCGACTTCCGTGGTCGGCTGCACCAGGTCGCCGATGAGCGCGTTGATGGAGTTGATGCTCGTGGCCCAGTCGCCGCGCCCGTCGCCCAAGGACACGCGCTCGGCCATGCGGCCCTCGCGGCCGACGACTCGCGCCACGCGCACCATCTCGTGCGTCATGGCGGAGTTGAGGGTCACCACCGCGTTGAAGGCGCGGGAGATGTCGTCCATCACCGGCACGGAGGTGAAGTCCGGCAGGCGCACGGAGAAGTCGCCGCCTTGCACGGCCCGCAGCGCGGCGAGCAGCGTCTGCATGGGGTCATCCCCGCGGATGCGCGCGCCCGGCGTCCTCGCGCCGCCGCCTCGGCCGCCCGTCTGTCTGCCGCCGTCCTCGGCGGCACGGCCGCGCGTGCGCTCGGACTCGACGCGGTTGGCCGCGAGCTGCGGGCTGGACGCCGCTTCGCTCCGGGGCTTGCGCGTCGAGGCGCGCTTCCTGCCATTGCCGTTGGAGCTGGGAACCTTGGTGTCGTCCACGAGGAGAACCCTTCTGATCGGGATGAACGCCGCGAGCCGAGACCTCGCAGCGGACGGGCAGGAGCGAATCTCCTGTGAGTTCGCGGGCTTGTCGAATCAAAGCCCCGGTCCTCCAGGTGATTTGTCGCTTACTGAACTTCGAGCCCGGGCGATGGATACCGCGCGTGAAACATGCGGAACCCACAGCCTCTGTCCAACATGTCAGGGCGGCGGCGCCGTGCAGGGAAAACCGTCGCAGCCCTGGACATAAAGCGGCCGACCGGAGAGCCGGCGAGCAGGGGCCAACGCGCGGCCCTCGGGCACGGGAGTCCGCTCCCCCGTCCGCACATCGAGCGAGAACGACGGCGCCCCGGTCGGGGAACAGCCGATCATCAACTGCTCGGGTGCGTCCAGCCACCACATCGTTTCCACCTGACAGGGGACATCGAGGGGGCGGTGGGAGAGGGAGCGGGTGTCGTAGACGCGGAGGTGTCCGTCGGAGAGCACGGCGGCCAGCACGCCGCCGGCGCCCACGGAGAGCCGGGCGGTGGAGGCGGGGACCTGGGTCTGCGCGAGCACGGAGCCGTTGGAGGAGACGGAGACGAGCTGCCCCGAGGCATCGAGGGCGAGCATGCCGTGCGCGTGTCCGGCGAGGGCGATGGGCTGGAAGTCGCCCATGGGGACGAGGGTGGCGCCGTCCTCGCGCAGGAGGCGGTTTCCGGCGGAGAGCCACAGGTGGTTGTCCGCGTCGAAGGCGATGGCGAGCGCGCCGGTGAGGTCATGGCGCGTGGTGGCGTTGGCGGGGCCGCAGGTGGCGACGGAGTGGGCGCCGAAGACGGCGGCGCGGGAGGCATCGGGCGAGACGGCCCAGCCGAGCCGGGCCTCGGGGTGGGCCTTGAAGAGACAGTGGTTGAGGGCGCCGAAGTTCGGGTCCGTCGTGGGGGAGGACACGAGGTAGGGCAGGCTGGTGGTGGCGACGTAGAGGAGCAGGCCCAGGGAGACGGCGGAGGCGAGGGTCAGGGGCCAGGGCCTGAGGCTGCGCGCGCGGGTGTTCCTGGCGGGAGCACGCGCGTTCTTCCTTCCCGTGGTCACCGCGCTCTCGCGTCCGCTCAAGGTGACTCCTCGCTACCTCGCGCCGCCCGGCCCTACGCATAGCGCCCGGCCTGTCTCCAGGCCACTCCCCCCGAGGTGCATTCCAGCACATCACGGAATCGGCATGGATGCTCGCCTGCTTCGTGAGGGAACCATGAGGAAGCGCGCGAGAGCTGCGTGGAATCTTCACGCGGGTGAAGAACCTGACTGTGTCTCAGCTCGCGCGGGTGTGCGGTGTCGTCGGAGTCCTGGTGGGGGTGGCCTGGGCGCCCACGACGCGCGCAGAGGAGGCCACGGACGTCATCGTGGGCAAGGTGGTGGACGCGGTGAGCCAGTTGCCCGTGCCGGACGTGGTGGTGACGGCCATGACGGCGGAGCTTCCCGAGGAGAACACTGTCGTGACGGATGTGGAGGGCACGTACCGTATTCCGTCGGTGCCCCCAGGGACCTATACCCTTCTCTTCGAGCATGAGCTGTACATCCCCTTGCGTCGAACCGAGGTCCGCAAGCTCGCGGGGCAAGAACTCCGGGTCGATGTCCTGCTCGAGCAGGGGTCACCCGACGAATGGGAGGACATACTCTACTGCGGCCCTACCGTTGCCGACGACTCCAGTTCGAGCGTGTCGACGGACCTCTCAACCGACCTTGGCTTCAGCGCGTTGGCACAGCGCCCATTGGCGGGACGGCGAGCCATGCGCACCCTGGAGGGTTTCCTCCTCCTGGCATCGAACATGGTGGAGACACGCCAGGGCAGCACGCTGCTGGGCACGAGCCCCTGGGAGAATGAGTACCTCCTGGATGGCCTGTCCACGCGGGATGCCGTAACGGGGCGCAACGCACTCCCACTGAGCCTGGAGTTCCTCCAGGACGCGACCGTGTTCACCCATGGCCTCAGGGCGCAGCAGGGAGGCGCGACAGGTGTCATCGTCGAACAGAACTCCAGCTCCGGCTCCAACGACCTCAGAGGACACGCCTTCATTGAGTGGGTCCCTGGCGTGCTGGCGGAGAGTGGTCACGTCAACACGAGGCTCGGGGAGCCCTCCGTGCGACGCGCCGTCCTCAATCAAGGCGCGTTCGGAGTGACGCTCCATGGCCCCGTCGCCAAGGACAAATTGTGGTTCTTCATGGGGGTGGTCCCCGCCCTCGCACGAGTGGAACAGACCCCAACCGAGCACGCTGGCGGGAGCCGGTCGTTCATCGACCACCGCGAGGTCCAGGCCTTGGGAAGATTGACCTACCTCCTCAACTACGACCACAACCTCTCCTTGATTGCGGTAACCGCCCCCTCCCTCTCTCGATGGCAGACCGTCGAATCGGCGTCAGGAGAAGTGGACCGCGACACTTCGCGGGTGGCGCTTGACTACAACGGCGCGTTCTTCGAGAAGCGGCTGCTGCTGGATGCCCATGCAGGCTGGCTGGGACAGCGCGTGACCACGAGCCCCCCACGTGAGCATCGACCGGCTGAAGAGACTGGCTCGGTCTGCGGCGGCTCTGTCGACGACTGGCCCATGGACTGCGACGTCGGCGACCAGGCGACACACCGATATCAGGCCTCAGCCCGGGCGATGTACTCCGGCGAGATATGGGGACTGCTCCATATTCCGCAGATGGGCGTCTCGGTCGAGCGGGGCATCCATCGTTGGGAGCGAAATACCCTGGTGGCGACACCACTCCCTGAGACCCACAGCGGGTTCGTGAGCGCCTATCTCCAGGACACCTGGAGCCCCTCTGACTGGCTCACCTTCAATACCGGGCTCCGGTACGACGCCCAGTCGGTCGGAGGTCGGATTCACGGGGGAGACGTGGCGTCACACACGCTGTCGCCGCGCCTTGGCGTCACGATGTCGTCCTCGACCGTGTCCCGGGGACAGCAGCAACTGCGCATCTTCGCGAACTACGCGAGGTATCACGGACGTGTCCTGCTCAGCCTGCTGCGCCCCCACCAGGACACCGAGGGGGTGGTGACGAACGTCCGGCTGGCCCCCTCACTGACACCTCCCGCCACCACGGAGTGGGTGACTGGCGTCGAGTTCGCTCCCGAGTTCATCACTTCCGCGAGCATTGTCTATGCACGTCGCATACGGACCGCGGGACTCCAGCTCATCCAGGACCTCGAGCGTGGTGACCTCCTGCTCGTCAATCCCGGACGCGGCCTGGGCGCGGAGTTCCCCGCACCTCGGAGCAGACACGACTCGGTGACGTTCGAGGTGGATCGAAACTTTCATGACAGCTGGTCGATGTTGCTCGCCTACACGTGGTCACGGCTCCAAGGAGCGACCCTCGAGGAACAGCGCGGCATTTTGAATCGGCCGCATGTACTGAAGCTCTCCGGCAGCCGGACGTTCAATCCGCGTAACGGAAGCTGGGGGGTATCCGTGGGTGCCTCGTACGTTGGCATTGCTGGGGCACGCATTGGAACCACCGAGCAACACGAGCCGTGGATGCATACCGTGGATGCACGACTGGCTGTCCGCTACAACGTGGAGCGGAGGCAGGCCATCGAGTTCCACCTCGACGTCCTCAACGTCTTCGACTCCCAGGACGACGACTCGCTCGCCTCGGACCGTGAAGTCGCCATCCTCCCCGCGTACCAGACGCCCCGACAGGTACGGCTCGGGGCACGGTACGCGTTCTGAGCCCGGGGTGCGGGCTCGAGTTGGTCCACGTGTTGCACAGCGGGCCGGCCATGCGTCGCATCCTCCCCGCGCGGACCCTCCTGTGGCTGCTGAGCCTCATCCTCGTGGCGCCGCTGGCCACGGTGGAGTGTGTCTACCGGTACGCGCTCGCGCGGCTACCGGAGCTTCCTCCATCGCCCACCCAAGGGCTCACGCCGTCCGCGCGTCAGCGGGTGACATGGTGGCGGGACCTGGACTCCTCCACGCGGCACGTCCAGCCGATCTGGTCCTGGACCGTGGTCCACGGCCTCCTGGACTTCACGCTCTCCCGACATGCGTGTGAGGACGAATCCCTGCCCGAGGGCTTCGAGCATGCGCTGGATGCGGCGAGCCGTTGGCTCAACGTCCTGAATGCACGCGCAACGGTCCCGCTCCGAGAGCTCGACCGGGTCGCCCTGGCCATCTGGCTCACGCGCCACTGGGACGAGGTCGACTGGCGGGTCGCCGCCATCGAGTCACGGTGGCACGCGTCGAGCGTGAGGCGCGGCGTCCCCGTGTTCCTCGCGCGAAGCTGGACCCAGCTCCCCGTCGAGGACCTCGCGTTGCTCATGGCACTGGGGCAACTCTCCTGGCGCGTGGACCCCTGGTGCGAGCGGGAACAACTCCATGCGGTCCGTGATGCGCTGCTGTGGACGCTGCATGACCGCGAGGGGCTCGATGAGCCGGCGCTGGCGACGGCCCTCCGCGCACCGCTGTTCCTCACGGTGCGCCCCATCGACTGGGGAACTTGTGGACAACCCGCGCTGACACGGGTCCTGGAGTCTCGGGTCACCACGCCGCTCCCCGAGTAGCCACGGGGCCGAGCCCTCCGTGAGGCTCGCTTGTCGCTGGCCGTCCTCGCCTCAAGTTTGAGCACGAGGAAAGGACCCCACCCATGCGACGAGCGCTCTGCACCGCGACCCTGACGTTCAGCTTCCTCTTGTCTCCTGTCGCCCTCGCCCAATCAGCGGGCAGCGGAGCGGGCGCAGGGACGTCCTCTCCATCCCAGTCGGGCGTCGGCGCCAACCAGGCACCTGGCACCTATCCGTCCGGGACCTTCTCCGTCGTTCCCTATGGGTCCACGGGCGCTGAAGACATCTCCAGCACGACCACCACCACGCAGGCGACCGGTGGCTCTGGCAACACCTCGAACACCAACGCTGGCGGCACGGACACAGGCAACAATGCGTCGGATGCGCGCGGAACGGGCGGCTCTGGCAACAAGGACTCCGTGCCCGCCGGTCGCCCCGAGCCCACGCGCCAGGGCACCGAGCCGCGAGATGCGGCGGGCGATGCACGAGGCGGCAGCGCGGAGGCAGCCGCGTCCGGAGAGGACCTGAGCCAGAGAGACCTGACCCGAGAGGTCGCCATGCTTCGCAACGATGTCCTGCGACTCCAGCGACAGGTCAACGCGCTCCGAGGCGGACATGCCAATGACGATGACTCAGGGAAGCAGCAGGACGGCACGGGAGGCTCGGGCCCAGCGAGCGCGCCTCGACAGGACGCCTCCGCCAATGACACCGGCGACGTGAACGCCGACCCCGAGAAGACCATCGTCGCGAACGTCGTCATGCGCGGACAGGTGACCTCGGCCACCCAGGACCGGATTGTCATCAAGGACTCGGAGACCGGGGACCTCTACGACCTGCGCGTCGGCGAGAACACCCGCATCGTCCGCAACGGGCAGCGCATCTCGACGCAGGGCCTGCGACAGGGCACCGCCGTCCAGGCCGCCTACAACCTCATCGCGGATGGCACCTCCGACGCGACCCGAATCCAGGTGACACCGCGCTCGCGCTGATTCCCGGCGGAGGCGCTCACGTCAGGCCCCGGCGCAAGCACCTCTCGCTCACGCGCGAACCATGAGCTGGGTCCGCGTCCTGCCCGCGCGGGCGCCTCGGCGCGCGGCCTGCGCGCCTCGTGTCGCCAGCTCATGTGCGAAGGAGCTTCACCGCTCGCGCGCGAACCGCTCGATGCGCACAATCGCCAGCTCCATCTTCTGGCGCGCCGAGCTGTTCGCCGAGTGCACGCGGACTCGCGGAGGAACGAAGCCTCGCGTGGCCACCGCTTCCTCCAGCCACAGCAGCACGTCATACCCGGTGCCGTGCTCGTCATCCCCGAGGTCATGGTCGAGGCTGAGCTCGACCACCTGTCCTCCCTCGAGCAACGCGATGGCCTCTTCCGGCCAACGGACGGCCACCCAGCCCTCGGGCGTGGGCCGCTCGTCATCCAGATACACTCTCACCGCGTCACCCCAGGCGAGTCAGCGTCCGCCGTCCTTCGACGACTTGCCCTCGGCGAGCTGACGCATCTTCGCGGCGAAGGGGCTCTCCCCCTCTACCCGGTTGGGACCGCCCGCCAGCCGCTGCCGCCGAGCCATCGCCAGACCTCCCTCCGCGGGGCCCTCGAGGGCCTCCTTCTCGTAGCGGTCCTGCCCTCCGAGCGCGCGTCCCACGGGGCGAGCGGAAGCAACACGGCGGTTCGTATCCACGGGCATGACCAGACCTCCAGCGGTGACGACGCCCCGTTCTACCCCACCTGCGTCCCGCTCGCAGCCCCCAGGGTCTCCTCGGGCGACTCCAGCACCTCCCCGACATGCCGGAGCACCCGCGCCACCACCTCCACATCCAGCGCCCGCGCATCCCACGTACACGTCAGCGTCATCACCTTCCCCGGCACCAGCTCCCCCGCCTCCACCACCGGCTCGGTCCGCACGGAGCAAGGCGCCAGCACCAACGGCACCCGCGTGTACGGCACGGTCGCCACGTAGCCCCGTTCGAGCCCCAGCGTGCCCAGGCTCGTCACCACCACCGAGCCGAACGGGTCTCTCGGCATCCCCACCCAGCGCAGGTCCACGTTCAGCGTGAACCACACGAAGGACAACAGCCGCAGCGCCCACCCCATGAACATCCCCGGGATGCGATACGAGCGGCGCTTGCCCCGCTCGATGACCGCGTCCTCCCGCGAGCGCACCCGCCCCACCACGCCCTCCATCGCCCGCACGAAGTCCGCGAGCGACAGCGTGTCCGCGCGGTGCACCGTGGCCGTCGTCAGGTCCACGCGCCCCGACGGCTCGGGCTGCACCACGAGCACGCACACGCCCACGTCGACGCGCGGAGACGGACTGCCCCAGCGCATGAGCACGTTGGCCTCGGGGTACAGCCGCAGCGCGTCCGCGGCGGCCTTGGCCACCAGGTGTGTCACGGTGAGCCGCTGCCCCGTCCGCTCGCGCCACGCCTCCAGGAACACGAGCGCGCGCTCCATGCGCACCTCGAGTGCGGCATAGGACGTCGGGTCCCGAGGCGCGCCCCAGGCCCCCAGGGCGAGCTTGCGGAAGGCCCCAGGAGGCGGCGCCGGCTTCAGGTCGAGGTCCACGAAGAGCCCGGGCTTCGCATGGAGTCCAACGCTCCTGCAACCCCACCCTGCGCGGCGGAGGGCACCCTGTTAGACAGGTCGTCCGCAGCCAGCCCTCCACCGAGGCCCCCGACATGACGCCCATCGCCCTGGCCCTGTCCCTCGCCCTTCACGCCGCGCCGGCCCCCAAGGCCGCGCCCCCGAAACCCGCCGCCCCCGCCAAGAACGTGTCCGCCCCCACGACGCCCGAAGACATCACCGCCGCCACCCGCACGTGGCACGAGCAGCGCCTCCAGCGACTCCAGTCCGAGGACGGCTGGCTGTCCCTCGTGGGTCTGTTCTGGCTGGAGGAGGGCTCGCAGACCGCCGGCTCCGCGCCGGAGAACAAGCTGGACTTCCCGGACGGCACGCCGCCGAAGCTCGGCACCTTCACGCGCAAGGGGAAGGAGGTCTCCTTCCAGCCCGAGAAGGGCGTGCAGTTCACGCGCAACGGCGAGCCCTTCACCGGCGGCGCGTTGAAGACGGACGAGCAGGGCTCGCCGGATGTGCTGAAGCTCGGCAGCCTCAACTTCCACGTCATCCAGCGCGGCGACAAGGTGGGCGTGCGGGTGAAGGACTCGCAGTCGCCCGCGCGCACGGGGTTCCACGGCATCCCCACGTACCCCGCGAGCAACGCCTGGCGCGTCACCGCGCGCTTCGAGCCCGCCGAGACGCCGCGCATGCTCCAGGTCCCCAACGTGCTGGGCACCACGGAGGAGATGAAGGCCCCGGGCACGCTCGTCTTCACGGTGGCGGGCAAGGAGTACCGCCTGACGCCGGTGGAGGACGGCTCCAACCAGCTCTTCGTCATCTTCGCGGACGAGACCAACCGCGACGCCACCTACGGCGCGGGCCGCTTCCTGTACGCGGACATGCCGAAGGACGGGCAGGTGGTGCTCGACTTCAACCGCGCCTACAACCCGCCCTGCGCGTTCACCCGCTTCGCCACCTGCCCCCTGCCCCCGCGCGGCAACCGCCTGGCCCTCCGCGTGGAGGCCGGTGAGAAGCGCTACGGCGACCACTGAGCCACGGACGAAAATCGACTCATCCCACGGGCCGGCTCCGCATCCATCGCGGGCCGGCCCGTTCATTCTCCATCGTGATTCCAAAGAGATGGAAGCCTCAGAACGCGGCGCGCGCGCGTCCTGTGTTCTGCTCACGAATCGAATCACTCTTCTGCTCACGGAGGAGGACTTCGGGAGTATGCGGAGGCACGGGCATGGCCACGGTGGAACAGCTTCTCGCGGCGCTCGGCCGTCGCGGCGATGCGCAGGCGAGCGAGCTCGCCACGTGGCTCCAGGTCTCTCGGCCCACGGTGACACGCTTGCTCGCGGCCGCGGGAGACCGGCTGTGCCGCATGGGGAAAGGCCCCGCGACGCGCTATGCGCGGACACGCTCACTGCCTTCACTCGGCACGCGGCTGAGCCTCCATCGCATCGACGAGACAGGTACCATCCATCGGGACGGAGAGCTCCACCTGCTCGCGGAGGGACGTCACTGGCTCGAACGCGTGAGGGGAGAATCCGAGCTGTTCGAGGGACTGCCACCCTTCGCGGCGGACATGAGTCCCCAGGGCTACATCGGTCGGACCTTCTCCCTGCGATGTCCCGAGCTCGCCCTGCCCCAGCGTGTGACGGACTGGACCGATGATGACTGTCTGGTCGCGCTCGCGCTGCGAGGCGAGGACTGCGTCGGAGATTTCATCCTCGGCGATGAATCACTCGACCGGTATCTCGCGACGCCCGATACACACGCCACTCCCGACGACTATCCCCGGCTCGCTCGAGCCTCGGGACAGGGACATCCTGGCTCCTCCGTGGGAGGCGAGCATCTCAAGTTCGCGACGCGCGTGAAGGACCGGCACGTCATCGTGAAGTTCGCGGGCAATGACGAAGGCGCGGCAGTGTCCCGATGGAAGGACCTGCTCGTCACCGAGCACCTCGCGCTCGAAGCCATCCGTGACGCGGGGCACGCGGCGGCGTCGACACGCTGGTTCGATGCGGAGGGCTATCGCTTCCTCGAGGTCGAGCGCTTCGACCGCGTCGGCCTCCGTGGCAGACGCGGCCTGCTCTCACTCGGCGCCATCGACAATGAGTACCTCGGCGTGCGCGGCACCTGGACCCAGGCCACGCTGAAGCTGTGCGAGGCCCGCTTCATCTCCGAGGAGGACGCACGCCAGGCGCGGTGGCTCGACGTCTTCGGCCAACTCATTGGCAACACCGACCGACACTTCGGCAACCTCGCCTTCTTCACGGAAGGACCGAAGCGGTTCCGGCTCGCACCCGCGTACGACATGCTGCCGATGATGTTCGCGCCCGTGGGCACGAACCTCGTCGAGCGCGAGTACACACCCCAGCCTCCCAACGCGACCACGCTGGACGTCTGGCCTGACGCCGCCCGTCGGGCCCTCGCCTACTGGGAGCGACTCACCCAGGAACTCACGCTCAGCGCCCACTTCCGCGAGCGCTGCGCGGCCTGTGCCGAGTCGTTGCGAGCATTCATGCAACAGCAGCCCGTTTGAACGAGGGCACTGCGTCTTCTCTCGCGGGAGCGCACCGACATGCGCGGCAGCATGAGGGGAGCGCTGCTCCCGCGTTGTCTTCGCGGGAGCTCGCCCATGAGCATGCAGCCCTGGAGAGGACCGATACGAGAGTGCCCCTGCTCAGTGCATCGTCGGAGGCTGCTCCGACACGGCCTCGGGCGCGAGCGGGGCCTTCAGTGGCTGCGCAATCCCGTGCTCCACCTGACGCAGCAGCGCCTCGCTGAACGCCAGCAGGTCCCCCGGGTTGCGCGAGGTGATGATGTTGCCGTCCTCCACCACCTCCCGGTCCACCCAGCGCGCGCCCGCGTTGATGAGGTCCGTCCTCAACGACGGCCACGAGGTGAGCGTCCGCCCATCCGCGATGTCCGCCTCCACGAACATCCACGGCGCATGGCAGATGGCCGCCAGCGGCTTGTCCGCCCGGAAGAAGTCCCGCACGAAGCCCACCATGTCGATGTCCATGCGCAGGTGGTCCGGCGAATAACCGCCAGGAATCACCAGCGCGTCGAACTCCCGCGAGGACACGTTCCTCACGGCCTTCTCCGGCGTGATGACCTCCTCCCCCTTCTTCCCCTTCACCGGCTCGCCAGCCTCCAGGCCGATGATGACCGCCTCGTGCCCCGCCTGCTTCACGCGGTCATAGGGCACACGAAACTCCGCATCCTCGAAGTCGTCGGCGAGGATGAACGCGATGCGCGCCATAGGACGTCTCCTTGCTTCACCTGGGTGGGTTGTCCCGTGCGCTGAAGGTGCCCACGCGCCCCACCGCGAAAAAGGAGTGATCGCAGCCCCAGCCCGTCCGCCTGCCCGCCCTGCCCTCAGGGACCCTCTCACCCGATGAACCGTCCACCCCTCCGCACCCGAGCACCCTCGGCGCTGGCGTGAGCGCTCACCGCCGGACATTAATCGCCCCATGCGCGTCTCTCGCCTGCTCGCCCCGAGCCTCGTCGTGCTCGCCCTGTCGGCCTCCGCCTGCCGCAAGAGCCAGTCCCAGGGCACCGCCAACTCCCAGGACTGCGTGCGCGTCGCCGACGACTGGGGCCCGGATGGCACCGTCCCCATCACCGTGGACGTCGTCGCCGAGGGACTCGAAGTCCCGTGGGGCATCGCCTGGCTGCCCGGCGGTGACGCGCTCGTCACCGAGCGCCCCGGCCGCATCCGCCTGCTCAAGGCCGGCACCCTCCAACCCCAACCCGTGGCCACCGTGCGCATCACCCGCGCCGCGGAGGGCGGACTGCTCGGCATCGCCGCGCACCCGGACTTCACCACGAACCGCCAGTTCTACGTCTACGTCACCACCGACGCCGGCGGACAGGACGAGAACCGCATCGAGCGGTGGACGCTCTCCGAGGACCACACCACCGCCACCTTCGACCGCGTCGTCTTCGGAAACATCCCCTCCGCCACGTACCACGACGGCGGACGCCTGCGCTTCGGCCCGGACGGCATGCTCTACGCGGGCACCGGCGACGCCCGCTCACCCGACCGCTCCCAGGATGTGAACGACCCCGCCGGCAAGCTCCTGCGCCTCACCCCCGACGGCCAGGTGCCCCAGGACAACCCCTTCCCCCACTCGCCTGCCTTCCTCACCGGCCTGCGCAACCTCCAGGGCTGGGACTGGAAGGATGCCACCACGCTGTACGTCACCGACCACGGCCCGAGCGGCGAGACGATGCGCCGAGGACATGACGAGGTCAGCCTCGCGCGCCCCGGCGGCAACCTGGGCTGGCCCGGCATCTACTCGTGCGAGGTGCACGAAGGCTGGGTGACGCCGTCGCTCACCTTCGCGGACGCCATGCCTCCCGGCGGCGCCGCGCTCTACACCGGCACCGCCATCCCCGAGTGGACGGGCTCGCTGCTCATCGGAACGTTGGGCTCAAAGCACCTGCACCGGGTGGAGTTCGACCAGGGCAACCCCGCCCGGGTGGCCCGGCACGAGGTGTACCTGCGCGACACGCATGGCCGGCTGCGGGAGGTGAGCATGGGGCCGGACGGCCACCTGTACGTCACCACCAGCAACTGCGACGGCCGAGGCGACTGCGGGCCTCGCAAGGACCTCATCCTGCGCTTGCGGCGTTGACGCACGGGGGCCTTACGGGCGCTCGCGCGTTCTGGAAGACTGCGCGCCGTGCACTTGGAGATGCCCCTCGTCATTGGATTGATGGTGGCAGCCATCGTCCTGGCCATCGCGGCCAAACGGGCGAACATGCCCTACAACGTGGCGCTCGTGGTGGGAGGGCTGCTCATCTCGGTGGGCAACCTGCTCCCCGGCGTGCCGCCCCTCAACCCGGAGGTGGTGTTCCTCGTCTGCCTCCCGGCGCTGCTCTTCGAGGGAGGCATCACCGCGGACCTCAACGGCATCCGCGCCAATGCCCTGCCCATCCTCATCCTGTCCACGCTGGGCATGGTGCTGGCCATCGGCGCCACGGGCTCGCTCCTGCACGTGCTGGTGGACCTGCCCATCTGGCCCGCGCTGCTGCTGGGCGCGCTGCTCGCCGTGACGGACACCGTCTCCATCCTCTACGCGTTCCGCCGCGCGCCGGTGCCCTCGCGGCTGTCGGGCATCATCCAGGGGGAGAGCCTCTTCAACGACGGCACCGCGCTGGTGGCCTACGCGGCCATCGCCAGCGTGGTGGCGGGAGCGGCGGCGCCGTCCATCCCCATGCTCGCCGCGCGCGTGCTGCTGGCCTCCGCGGGCGGCGCGGTGGTGGGGCTGGCGGTGGGCATGCTCGGCGGCTTCGTCATCCGTCGCACCGAGGACCCGCTCGCCGAAATCATGGTGACGACGGCCGTGGCGCTCGCGTCGTTCGTGGTCGCCGAGCAGCTCCACCTGTCGGGCGCCATCGCCGCCGTCGTCGCGGGGCTCGCCGTGGGGGTCAGCCTGCGCAGGGAGGCGTCGCCGCAGAGCCAGGTGGCCATCCACTCCTTCTGGGAGTACGCCACCTTCGGGGTGAACACCTTCCTGTTCCTCGCGGTGGGGCTCACCACGAAGCCGCAGACGCTGCGCGACTACGTGCCGGAGACGCTCATCGCGGTGGGCTGTGTGCTCGCCGGGCGCGCGGTGGCCATCTACCTGCCCTTCCTGCTGCTCAAGCTCGCGCGTCCGGCGGAGGCGGTGCCGCCCCGGTGGCAGCACGTCTTCATCGTGGGGAACATCAAGGGCGCGCTCTCCATCGGGCTCGCGCTGGGTCTGCCGGCGACGACGCCGGGGCGCGAGAAGCTGGTGGCCATCGCGTTCGGCGTGACGCTGGTGTCGCTCGTGGGACAGGGCATGGCGCTCACGCGCGCGTTGAAGTGGTTGGGCTTGTTCCAGCAGGACGAGGTGGCGCTGTCCATGTCCGAGCAGCGCGGCCGGCTCATCGCCAGCCGGGCGGCGCATCAGGAGCTGGCGACGCTGCACGAGCAGGGGCTGGTGCCCCGGGCGGCGTATGAGCACCTGCGCAGCGAGTACCAGGTGAGCATCGCGCGCGCGGAGCGGGAGCTGCGCCGGCTCAACGAGCACCATCTGGCGCAGGGCGCGAAGGACCTCATCGCCATGCGGCGGCGGCTCATCGACGCGGAGCGCACGGCGTTGCAGAACGCGCGCAGGAGCGGGCTCATCCCCGAGACGACGGCGGAGCACATGCTGGCGCAGCTGGATGAGCGCACGTTGAACCTGGAGAAGATGCTGCACGGCGCGCACGGCGAGGAGCCGACGGCGGAGCACGGGAGGAAGGCGTCGTGAAAATCATCATCGCGGGAGGGGGCCGGGTGGGCAGCGTGCTGGCGGCGCGGCTGGTGGCCGAGCAGCACACGGTGACGGTCATCGAGCGGGACGCGGGCATCTGCGCGCGCCTGTTCGACGAGGTGGGCGTGGTGGCCGTGTGCGGGGACGCGACGAGTCCCCAGGTGCTGGAGGCGGCGGGTATCTCCTCGGCGGACGTGGCCGCGGGGGTGCTGGCGCGGGACCCGGAGAACCTGGCGTTCGCCATGCTGGTGCGCAGCATGTCGCCGGCGCGCATCATGGTGCGCATGCTGGACACCAGCTATCGCGAGGCGTACCGGCTCGCGGGCGTGAAGGAGCTGGTGGCCGAGGCCGAGGTGGTGGTCGCGAAGATGACCACGGCCATCGACTTCCCGCAGGTGGCGGGCTCGCTGCCGCTGGGTGACGGCGACACGGTGCTGTTCGAGCTGGAGCTGCCCTTGCGCGCGCGGGTGGCGGGGCAGACGGTGGCGCAGGTGCGGGCGATGGAGGGCTTCCCGCGCGAGTGCGTGTTCATCGGCATGGTGGACCCGCAGGGGCGGGCGACGCTGCCGGACGGGAGCACCGTGCTGCGCGCGGGGCACACCATCATCCTCGTGGCGCGGCGGGCGCACCTGGCGGACGCGGTGACGTTCCTCACGGCGGAGCCGGTGGGCACCACGGGCGCGGCGGCGCTGGCGGCCACGCTGCGCAAGGTGGACTTCCTGGCGCCGTTGAATCCGGAGGAGCTGGAGACGGTGGCGCGCGGCGCGGAGCACCTCCAGCGGCCGGCGGGCACGGAGCTGTTCCGCCAGGGTGACGCGGGCGAGAGCTTCTACGTGGTGCTCTCCGGCGAGGTGCAGCTCAAGGACACGGGTGGACAGGCCGTGGCCCTGGTGAAGCCCGGGGGCTTCTTCGGTGAGCTGGCGTTGCTGACGGGCGAGCCGCGCACGGCCACGGCGGTGACGGCGACGGCGTGCGAGCTGGCCGCGGTGGGCCGCGAGGACTTCCGCAGCGTCGTCATGGCCAACCCCGGCGTGGCGCTGGAGATGAGCCGCATCCTGGGCGAGCGGCTGTCACGGGCCCAGGGTGGCAAGGCGCACAAGCGGTGGGGGCTCTTCGGACGGTAAGGGCTCGGACCTGAGCGCGAGGCGATGGCGCTGAACCGTCGGCATCGCGAGGCTCGCGTCTCCGGGCGGCACGGGCACCGCGCATGAATCGAGGACCGGAGCGGACGAGGCACTGCGATGCCCCGCCCCCTCGGACAGCGTCTTCTCTGCTCGCGCACGATGCGCTCACCCAGCGCGAGCGCACGAATCGAGGACCGGAGCGGACGGGGCACCGATGCGCCCCGTCGCTCGGACACCTCAGCCCGCGTTGAGCGTCTTCAACAACCGCTCGGCCTGCTCGCGCACCACGCCTTCGCCCAGCGCGAGCGCCTTCTGCGCGTGGTGGATGCACGCCTGACGGTCCGTCAGGAACGTGGCCACCGCCATGTTCAGGTGCGTGGTCGCATCCTCGGGATGCGCCGCCAGCGCGCGCTCCAGCAGGGGCTTCGCGACGGCGTGCTGGTCGTCCTGCATCAGCAGCAACGCCAGGTCATTCACGGGCCCCAGCTCCGTGGGGACCAGCGCCACCGCCTCCTCCATCCGTCGGCGCATCTCCGCGCGCTCACCCAGCGCGCCATGCATCTGCGCCAGCGCCTGGAGCGTCTGCCAGCTTCGCGGCGCCAGCCGCAGCGCCTCCTCGAAGAGCGCCTTCGCCTCCGGGAACTGCGCCGCGCTCATCATCGCGAGGCCGTGCATGTAGACGTAGTTGACGTGCGACGGGTCGAACTGGCGCAGCTCCTGCGCGGTGCGCTTCGCCCCCTCGGGGCTGCCCCCGGACAGGTACAGCTTGAACAAATCCTCCAGCACCGCGCGCCGCAGCCCGCCCTGCGCCTTCTCCAGCGCCTGCGTGCCCGCCTGGATGCCCAGCCCCAGCGAGCCCTGCGCCGCGTGCGCGCGCGACAGCATCAGCAGCGGCATCGCCTCCTGCGGCGCGGCCTCGGACGCCTTCTGGAAGTGCGTCACCGCCGCGCCCGCCTGCCCCTGCGCCAGGCCGATGCGGCCCAGCTCGAAGTGCACGTGCGCGCTGCCCGGCGCCACCTGGAGCGCGGACTCGTACGCGGCCTTCGCGCCCTCCAGATCCCCCCGGTCCAGCAGCAGCCCGCCCAGGTTGAAGCGCTCGAAGTAGCCCGCCGTCGGCGCCGAGGCCAACGCCTTGAGCGCCTCCAGCGCCTCGGCGCTCCCCGCCTGCGCCCGCAGCATGGCCAGGTGCGCCTGGCCCTCCGCGTGGTCCGGCTTCACCTTCAACAGCCGCAGCGCCGCCGTCTCCGCGTCCGCCGCCGCGCCCGTGCTCAGGTACGTCCGGACGAGCCCCAGCAGGCACTCCACGTCGTCCGGGTCGATGGCGAGCCCCTTCTGGAAACTCTTCACCGCCTCCTGCGGCTGCCCCACCTGGAGCAGCCGTCCGCCTTCCCGAGCATGCGTCGATGACATGCGCCGGGTTTATCACGGCGCTGGCGCCCCGACACCCCGAGGCCCCCCGCCCTGCGCTGGGAGAGCGGGTCGTGACACTCAGCGACGCAGGGCCGCCGCCGCGATGCCCGGCACCTTGAGCCACGAGGGCGATTTCTCGAACTGGACCAGCCGCTGTCCCAGCTCACCCACCCCACGGTGCCCCGGCACCCACGGAGGCGCCGGCAGGTTCGTCAGCGGCGCGCGGAGGACCGACTTCTCCACCCCCTCCAGCATCAACGTGTTGTGCACCCAGCCCAGCCCGCTCTGGATGTCTCGCGGCGTCGAGGACGGATGCCCGCCCCACGGCAGCGACACCAGCGCGTACGCCGCCGCGGGCCACGTGTTCACCGCCACCGTGCCGTAGCGCAGCTCGCGCACCGCCTGCTCCACCGCGCGGTATACCTCCGCGTCCTTCAGCGAGCCCGGATGCACGATGAGCGTGGCGTTCAGCGTGCCCCACACCTTCTCGTTCAGGAACGCCACCGCGCGCGCCAGGAAGGCCACCGGGTCGTCCGTCCCCTCCAGCCCCGTCTCCGACAACACCGTGCACCACGGCTCGTGGCGGAAGACGCGGTCCTGCGTCTGGAGCGGGTCCACGTCGGCAATCAGCGCGTAGGGCAGCTCACCCTCCGCGGCCCGGCCCACCTGGCGCAGGTGCGCGCGGCCTTCGGTGAACTGACGCCAGCGCTGGTCCGCGCCCGGGTAGTACGCGCGCCGCACGGCCGCCTTGCCCAGGCTCGCCTCCACCGCGTCGACCACGCGCGAGCGCGCGCTCCACGACTTCGGCTGCACCAGCAGCTTCGCGGAGTTGCAGTTGAAGGACGCGTTGTTGGCCACCATGCCGGCGATGTTGTCCGCCTGGAAGCGCAGCTCGCCGTCCGAGTACGGCCCCGGCACCACCACCACCGGGGAGATGTTGCCCAGCTCGCTGGTGAAGGGCTTCTTCAGGAGCGGCTCGTTCCGGGCCCGCCGCGCGTCCGACTCGGGCCCCGGCGGTCCCCACACCAGCGCGTCATGCGTCTTGTCGCTGCCGGTGATGTGGACCTCGTCCACCGCGGGATGTGACACCAGCGCCGCGCCCTCCGCCGCTCCGCCGTACACCACCGCGAAGAAGCCCCGGCGCACCAGCGGGGCGAACGCCTGCTCCAGGAAGGGCCCCAGGTAGGCGTTCACCGGGTTCATCTTGAGCACGCAGGCGGTGCCCTCGACGAACAGCTTGTAGAGACAGTCCGCCGGGGGGATGGAGTTGACGTTGCCCGCGCCCAACACCGCGCACAGCCGGCCGCCGTGCGGCTCCCGGTAGAACGCGGCTTGGTGCTCGCGCAGGTTGGCGGCGGTGACGCCGGGCTGGAAGTGGACCTCGCCCTCGTTGCGCGGCAGCAACATCCCCTCCAGCGAGTCCATGGGGAAGATGCGCGCCGCGAGCCTCCCGTCCTCGAGCGTGCGCAGGCGGGAGGCGGGGATGCGGGGGACCCCGTGGTGCTGGATGTCCCGGAGCGAGGCGGCCAACAGGCGCAGGTTGCGCACCACCACCATGGGGCCCGACAGCCACTCCTCACCGGCCAGCGGACTGTCGGGTTTGATGCCCTTCGCCTCGCACGCCGCGCGCACGCTCGGCTCCGCGATGGCGACATAGCCCCGCCCCAGCTCCTCCAGGAGGGAGATTCGCTCCGGCAGCGTGAGCTTCACCCAGGAGAGCGAGCCCGACTTCACGCGCTGGATGGCGGACTCGAGCGCTCCGGCGGGGGTTCCCTGCGGACTTGCGGCGAGACTCATCGGACGGGGCCTCCTGTGAGAGGACGGGTGGCTCCTCTCACGGTAGAGGAGCGCTCATCCCCGCGTCCCAGGTGCCCGCCGGCAACCGTCATCAGGTGGGCAGCGGCTGGCCCAGGCCCTTCCTCAGGGCCTCGTCGATGAGGGACTGGACCTTGCGCTCGGCCTCGCGTCGCAGGGCTTCGGCCTTCTCGCTGACCTTCTCCTGTTCGCGACCGAGCGCTTCCTGACGCTCGCCGAGCTTCTCCTGCTCGCGGCCGAGCGCCTCCTGCTCACGGCTCAACGCTTCCTGCTGCTCGTCGAGCGCGTCGATCTGCTTGTCCAGCTCCGCCTCCTGCTTGTCGAGCTCCGCCTGGCGGCGCTCCCGCTCGGCCTCGGGCAGGGCGTCCGCGCGGTTCGACTCGAAGCGCAGCCCGGCGCGCTTGTGGGCCAGCTCCGCGTGCCGCAGGCCGAGCTCGCTCTGCTTGATGCCCAGCGCGCCCTGCTTCATGCCGAGCGCGCCCTGCTCGCGGCCCAGCGCGCCCTGGCGCTCGCCGACCTTGCCCTGCGCCTCGCCCGCGGTCCGCACGTCGTTGAGCGCCTCGCGCACCGTCTTCAGCGTGGCCGCGTCGCGGATGAGGAAGGTCTCGCCCTTGCGGCGGACGTAGAGCAGCTCGCCGCCCTTCTTGTCCTTGAACATCTTGGCGAGCTGCAGGTCCACCATGCTGCCGTTCATCGTCGCGCTGTCGCCGGACAGCAGCACGTAGCCGGAGTCGTCATCGAGCGGCTCGGGAGGACGCGGCGGCTTCGGCGCCGGGGGCCCACCCGCCATGGCCATCATCGGCGTCGGCGGCGTGGGAGGACGCGGCGCGCTCCCCATCATCGGCGTCGGAGGCGTCGGCGGCATCACGCGCATCGAGGGCGTCAGCGGCGTCACGAGCGTCGGCGGCGTCACCGCAGCCGGGGCCGTGGGCGACACCGGCGTTCGCGGAGCGGCGGGCGAGGCCGGCGTCGGCGCAGGCATCACGCCGGTGCGCGTCGTGCCCTGCTTCTGGGACGGCGAGGCCGGCGTCTCGGCGGCGGGCGCCGGAGAAGGCGCGGCGGCGGGCGCCTGTGCCTTCGACGTGTCCTGTCCTTCCGGCCGGGCGACGACCTGGAAGGGCACCAGGGCCACGAGGCCCAGCACGGACAGCGTCACCTTCAACCAGCGACGGGAATGGGAGGAACCGATGTCGACGTGCTCCAGCATGCTCAACCTCCTGTGCAACGCGTGAACGTGGTCCGAGGCGCCGAGTGCCGCGGCGCTTCCATGGGGACGGGCGACCCCGAAGGCGAGCAGCAGCTCGCCGTAATCCGCGGGCTCCGCGCCGGTGAGACGCAGGGCCTCCGCGTCACACGCCTCCTCGCGAGCCAGCGCGTATTCCTTCACCGCGCGCCGCGCGAGCGGATGGAAGAACAGCAGCGCCTCCGTGAGCGCCGGCACCCAGCCGAGCCACAAGTCGCCGCGCTTCAGGTGCGCCACCTCGTGCGCCAGCGCCATGCGCAGCCCCGCCAGCGGCAGCCGTCGCACCGCCTTCGTCGGCAGCACCACCACGGGCTTCCACAACCCCGTGGCCAGCGGGCTCGTCACCTGGTCCGACACGAGCAGCGCCGGCACGCGCCGCAGCCCCGCGCTGGCGGCCAGCTCGCGGACCTCCTCCTCCAGGTCCGGATGATTCAAGCACCGCGCATCCCGACGCAGCCGCGCCATCGTCACCCAGTTGCGAGCCTGCGCCCGCACCCGCCACACCACGCCCCCGAGCCACGCCGCGAGCACCGCCCACAAGAGGAGCGCCTTCCCATGGGACGCCAGCACCCGCGTCCACCCCGCCACCTCACCGCGAGGCGCGACCGGCGACACGACGAGCCCCTCCGACGCGACCTCGCGCTTCTCCACGTGCACCTCCCGCGTGCCCACCCCGCGGTACACCGGCGCCTCCACGTACGCCCCATGCACCACCGGCGCCGAGGGCTCGACCTGCGCCAGCGAGGCCACCGGCTCCGCCGACGCGCCGCCCAGGAACGAGAGCGACGCGGGCAACACCGGCAGCGACAGCGGATGAGGCCCCACCAGCGACACCACGAACTTGAGCGCCACCAGCCACCACAGCCCCGCGCGCACCGCGGCCGGCATCCGCGCCCACAGCCGCGTCAGCGCCCACACCAGCCCCGCGCACAGCGCGCCCTGCCACGACGCGCGCCACAGTCCCTCCGGCCATGACGACAGCCACGCGGCCACATCCACGAGCCATTCCGTTCGCATGGGCTAGTCCTTCTTCTTCTTCGAGCGAAGCCGAGCCACCACGTCCTGCAGCTGCGCCAGCTCCGCGTCGGAGACATCCTCCGCCTCCGACAGATACGCGGCGAACGGCGACAGCGAGCCGGACAACGTCCTCTGCACGAAGTCGTCCACCACGCCCCGCAGCAGCTCCCCCTCCGGCACCGGCGAGGCGTACTGGAACACGCCGTCCACCTTGCGCCGCGTGAGGTACCCCTTCTGCCGCAGCCGCTCCATCACCGTCAGGATGGTGGAGCGCGCCAGGCCCTGCGCCTCGCCGAAGCGCTCCGCCACCTCGCCCACCGTGGCCGGCCCATGCTCGGCCACGTACCGCAGCACCGACAGCTCCTGCTCACCCACCGGCTTCTTCATGGCGCATCCCGTGACGACAACTGTAGTCACGAAGAAGGTACGCGTGACTACAAACGTAGTCAAGCGCGAGGCTCCAGGGGAGCGGCGCCCTTTCGCGGGCCCGGAGCGCGTCCCATGTTTGAAACACGGCCCTCCCAGGCCCGGGACGGGAGCAGGCGACATGGGCACGGAAGGTGGAGCACATGGCGAAGGGCGACATGCGGCGATGGCAGGCGGGCCCGGGTGCCCAGGCCGCCTCGCGCCCCGTGACGCCCCACGAGCGGCTGCTCCAGGTGGGCCGCGACCTGCGCGCCGCGCTCGTCGTCGACGCCCAGGGAGGCGTCATCTGGATGGACCCGGTGCTCGCGCTGGCGGCCGGCTGGGAGGGCGGTGGAGAGCAGGGCCGCTCCTGCCGAGAGGTCCTCGCGCGCCTGCCCTGGCTCTTCACCGCCGTGCGGGCCGCGCTGGCGGGCGAGCAGGGGCTGGGTGAGGGCAGCGGCCAGGGACAGCGTCTCTTCGCCGTGGTGCTCCCCGTGTACGGGGACGACGGCTCGCTCGTGGGCGCATGCGCCCGGCTTCAGCCGCGACAGGCCCCGCGAACAGCGCACGCCGTCCCGAGCGCGGAGCACGTGCGCGAGCACTACGAGAGCCTCATCGACAGCATCGACGGCATCGTGTGGGAGGCGGACGCGGAGTTCCGCTTCACCTTCGTCAGCAACCAGGCGGAGCGGCTGCTGGGGCTGCAAGCGCGGCGCTGGGTGAGCGAGCCCGACTTCTGGGCGCGCCATGTCCATCCGGAGGATTGGAGCCGCGTCATGGCCACCTGCCTGGGCGCGCTGCGCCAGGGGCGCACCCACGAGCTGGAGTTCCGCATGATGACCGACAGCGGCCAGGCCGTGTGGATGCGGACGCAGGTCACCGCCACCGCGGAGGAGGGCCGGCCGGTGAGGCTGCGCGGGTTGCTGGTGGATGTCACCGAGCAGCGCCGCGCGCGCGAGCGCCTGGAGCACACCCACTCCGTGCTGCGCGCGACATTCGACTCCATCGCGGACGGCGTCATCGTGGTGGACGCGGAGCGGCGCATCATCGCCTTCAACAAGCGCTTCCAGGACATGTGGGACCTGAGCGACGCGCTGCTGCGCCCACGCATCGCGGAGGCGGCCCTCCGCCACGCCGCGCCCCAGACGGCGGACCCGGAGGCGTTCCTCGCCAGCATCCAGGCGCAGTACATCCCCTCCGACGCCGTCCACGTGGACGTCATCGAGATGAAGGACGGCCGCGTGCTGGAGGGCACGTCGCTGCCACAGCGGATGGGCGACGCCATCATCGGCCGGGTGTGGAGCTACCGGGATGTGACGCAGGAGCGCCGCGCGAAGGTGGAGCGGGAGCGGCTGCTGGTCGCGGAGCAGAACGCGCGCGAGCGGACCGAGGAGTCCTTCGCGCTGCTCGACACCTTCCTGGCCCACGCGCCCGTGGGGCTCGCGTTCCTCAACCGGGAGCTGCGCTACCTGCGCATCAACACCGCGCTCGCGTCACTGCACGGCCACTCGCGCGAGTGGGAGCTGGGGCGGACCGTGTGGGAGGCCAACCCGCTCATGGCGCCGCACTTCGCGCCGCTGATGCTCCAGGTGATGGAGACGGGCATCCCCATGAGCGACATGGAGATGTCCGGCAACGTGCCCGCGACGCCGGAGGAGCTGCGCCACTGGCGCGTCAGCTACTACCCGGTGAGCACGCCCAGCGCGGGCATCGTCGGCCTGGGCGCCGTCGTCGTGGAGGTGACCGAGGAGCACCGCGCCCGACAGGAGCGCGAGCGGCTGCTCAAGGAGGCCCAGGAGGCCATCCGCGTCCGCGACGACTTCCTGTCCATCGCCGCCCACGAGCTGAAGACGCCGCTGACGCCGCTCAAGCTGCACCTGCAGATGATGAAGCAGCAGGCCACCCAGGGCCACGCCCCCAAGCCCCACCACGTGGACAAGGCGCTCTCCCAGGTGTCGCGCCTGTCGCTGCTCATCCACGACCTGCTGGACGCCACCCGCATCGAGGCGGGACGGCTGGAGCTGCACCGGGGCGCCGTGGAGCTCCAGACGCTCATCGACGAGGTGCTCGCGGAGACACGCCCGCTCACGGGACAGCACACCCTGGAGCGCGTGGTCCCGCCCGAGCCGCTCGTCGTGCTGGGGGACCGGGGCAGGCTCGCGCAGGTGCTGTCGAACCTGCTGGAGAACGCCTTCAAGTACAGCCCCACCGGGGGCTGCGTGCGGCTGAAGCTGGAGCGCGACGGGAGCTGCGTCCACGTGTCCGTGCGCGACTCCGGCATCGGCATCCCCGAGGACCAGCGCGAGCACCTGTTCCAGCGCTTCTTCCGCGCGCGCAACGCGCCCATCTCCGGCTTCGGCGGGCTGGGCCTGGGGCTCTACATCTGCCGCGACATCATCGAGCGCCACGGCGGCCACATCTGGGTGGACACCCGCGTGGGCCACGGCTCCACCTTCCACTTCACCCTGCCCCTGGCCCCCTGAGGCGCGCGCCTTCAGCGCTGGAAGTCCACACCCACGCCCGCGCCCACCGTCACGCCGCGCACCAGCACGTTGTCCGCCTGCGGGAAGTGCACCGTGCCGCCGGAGCCCCAGGCGTACAGGTGGTTCACCAGGCGCTGACGCACCTCCGCGCTCACCGAGTAGCGCGGCCGGTCTCCCAGCGCCGTCAGCACCGCGCGGCCCAGCACGCGGGTGCGCCCGCCGGGCAGCTCGAAGCCCGCGGACACGTCCAGGTCCGTGCGGCCGAAGCCGTGATACTGCGCGGCCACGCTGCCCAGCAGCAGCGTGGTGTCCGCGCTGCCCTTGGCGATGGAGGCCTCCAGGTAGCCGGAGAAGCCCGTGGGCAGCTCCTCGTCCGCGATGGGCTGCTCCGCCAGGCCCGTGCCGGAGAAGCGCCCCAGCTCGTAGTCCGGGCCGAACATGCCGAAGCGGAAGCGCCCGCCCTGACGGCGGCCCTGCACCGTCACGCTCAGCTGCGTGCCGCTGGCCAGCTGCCCCTCGAAGGCCACGCCCAACAGGCCGCCCACCGCCGGAGAGTGCGACTCAGCGAAGCGCGCGCCGCCGCCCAGGAGCGCCCACGCGCGCAGCCGCTCGCCCTTGTACAGCGCGATGTCGCCGCCCAGCGAGGTGAGCGTCATGTTGGGGGACTCGCCGCCGGCCTTGCCCGCGTCGTGCGCGGCGGACAGGCGGAGCAGGTAGCGGTCGAAGCGGTTCGCGTCGTCGCTGGCCGCGCGGCCCAGGTCCAACATCACCTCCGCGGCGAAGATGCGCGCGGCGAGCACGTCGCTCGCGATGACCTCCGCGCGCACCGGCCCCTTCACCACCGTCAGCGAGCCGCCGGCCGGGTGGTAGTCGGGCGACAGCACGTTGCTGTAGCGGCCCATCAGGTAGCCCCGGCCCAGCGACTCCTCGACGAAGGGCTCCACGCGCAGGAAGAACGGCCGGCCCTCCTGGCCGATGCGCAGCATGCGCACCACCTGCCCCATGTCGCTCAGCTCATCCCAGTCCTCGCGGCGCAGGCGCGCGCCGTAGTCCCCGTCCGCCTGCTTCGGCTCCTCGTCCACCATGCGCATCCGGAGGTTCGCCCCCAGCCGCAGCACGAAGGAGTCTCCCTTCGTCAGCCCCAGCGACGGGTAGACGCGGATGAACAGGTCCTGCCCGCCCCCCGGTGTGCCGGACGGCAGGCTCAGCCCGCCCACCTCCAGCTGCCCGCCGAAGCCGAAGCCGTCACCGCCCTTGCGGCTGCCCGGGGGCGCGGGCTCGTCCAGGCGCGCCTTGGACACGGGCGTCTGCTGGCCGGAGGAGATGGAGCTCTCATCCGAGGGCCCCTCCTCGGAGATGGTGGAGCTCTGGTGGGTAACGAGGGCGAACAGGACGAGGAGGGGGGCGCCAGTCATCGTCTCCCGAGTCTACCCGGCCCCGCCCTCCGGCGAAGCGCCCGGCCGCCGCCCGGGTGTGGGTGACACTGCCGAGCCTCGGCACACCCACCCGACGGGTGACACCCCGGGAGTGACGGGTGCGTCACCCTCCGCCGTAGTGGCCGCCCCCCTCGGAGTCCGCGTCCGCGGGGAGGATGGCCCGGTGGGGCCGCTCCTCGGCCGCGCCCACCAGCCAGCGCGACAGCAGGCGGATGCCGGAGGCGAACAGCCCGTCCTCGCCGCCGCGCAGCGCCTCGAACAGGGACTCGTCCAGCACGGAGTCCTCCGGGTCGATGACCAGGTCCTCGGGCTCCAGCGACTTGAGCAGCGGGCTCTGGTCAAACACCGTCTCCATGGGGTGCGGGCGCAGCCGGTGCAGCCCCGCGCTCGCCACCGCGTCCAGCCAGTCCACCAGCCCCGCGTCCGCGCGCATCAGCGGCGCCAGCGTCTCCGCGCCGGACAGCCCCGCGTGCTCGGCCATCAACGACACCCGCACGCGGCGGATGGCGCGCGACACCGCGTCGCCGTCGGCCTCCGCCTCCCAGCTCAGGTTCAGCTCCGAGTCCAACCCCAGGCTGCGGTTGGTGGTGTTGGCCGAGCCCAGCGTGAGGAAGCGGTCGTCCACCACCATCACCTTCGAGTGGATGTAGGTATAGACGTCCTCGCCCGTCTGCTCGTCGCGCGCCGCCGAGCAGTACACGCGGAAGGTGTTGCCCGTCTCGCGCGCCACCCGCTCCAGCGCGCGCAGCAGCCGCACCTGCGCGATGCCCATGGCCAGTTGCTCGCGCAGCGCCTCGGGCTGCTTGGGCAACACCAGCACCACCTGGATGGGTGGACGCCCGGACTCGCGGAAGCGGCGCACCAGCGCCTGGAAGATGGCGCGGGAGGAGAAGTACTGGTTCTCGATGTAGATGAACCGGTCGGCCGCCTCGATGGCGTCCAGGAACAGCGCGCGCACCTCCTGCACGGCCTCCTGGGGCGGCAGCAGCGTCTTGCCGAACGTGCGGCTGATGGCCACCGGCCCCGGCGGCGCCGGCACGCTCGAGCTGAACGTCACGTCGTCGCGCGCCACCGTCGGCAGGTGCAGCTCGCCGCCGCCCGAGTGCGCCCATCTCGCCTCGAACAGCTCCGTCAGTCGGCCCACCACCGGTCCGGTGAACACGGCCTGCACGTCGTGGTAGGGCCCATGCGGGTCCCTGCCGCTGTCGCAGCGCAGCGACGAGCTCAGCCGGTGGTCGCGGTCGTCCCAACGACAATCACAGACATCCATGCCGCCGCTGAAGGCCTGCACGCCGTCGATGACCACCAGCTTCTGGTGGTGCGCGCCATACAAGGGACTGGACGGGTCGAAGCGGAAGCGCACGCGCTCGTTCGTCGTCCAGTTGAACAGCAGGTGCTGCATCCACTCGCGCTCCATCGCGAGCAGCAGGCTGAAGTCCCACGCGAGGATGTACACGTGCAGTTCGGGGTTGGCCCGACACAGCGCGTCCAGCATGGGCAGCAGGCGGACCTCGCCGCCGCGCGCCTCCTCCAGGTCCTCGCCTCTCAGGAGCGACACGTCGCTGTCGAACTGCCAGCCCGTCATCGCGATGTAGCGCCGGGCCTTCTTCGCGGCCCGGTACAGCTCACGGTAGTAGGCGCGTCCATCCACGAGAACGCCCGCGTCGCTCGTTTCCTCCACCGTCCAGCAGTTGCGTCCGGGAATGATGATGCGCTTCACACACCCAACCCCCTCGCCGCCCTCCCCTGGCGCCACGCGCTCGTGGCGCCCTCACCGCCAAGGCCCCGGCCCTCAGCCCACGAAGACGATGTGCTTGCCGGTGGCCAGCACCATGTCCTGCGAGGACATCACCTGCTTCACCTTCTTCACCTCGCCGCCCACCGTGTCGAACGCGGCCGCGATGAGGTCCCCCAGCGTCACCTGCACCTTGCGAGCGCTCTTGCCAGCCCCCGACACCGCACGGGCCGTCGTCGCCTTGACCTGCCGAGCCTTCCGGATGACCGCTCCACGCCGCTGAGTCTTCGCCATGGTTCTTCTCCAAGGATGAGGGTTACCGCGTAATCCCGCCGCCACCGCCGCCGCCCGACTGCCCCCTGCCCTTGAGCAACCCACGTGCCGAGCCGCCTCCCCCTGTCCTCTCGCGGGTTTGCGGCACTCGCCCCCGCCCGGAGGGCTGGAAGGACTGCCATTTTTTCAGTCCGTGCGGCGATCTCCGCACCCAATGTTCCCAGCCCCGCATGGGCACACCCACCCCCACGTCCCACGCCACACATGACTGTCTGGAATCAGACACGAGACAGTGAGACATGGGTCAGCCCCGCCCCAATCCAAAACATCCACGGCAACGGAAAAGTTTGAACATATCAGTCAATTTGAAAATACCCGCGAAACCCGGTTCAATGCGTGGCATCGAATCGCGAGGTCAGCCACGTATGGAATTGAAGACCCCCTCCGTCCATCCCACCCCTCCGGCCTTCGCGTCCTACCAGGGCATCGAGGTCATCGGTCAGTCCATCCTCGCCATCGTCAACGGGATGGAGCTGGCCCAGGCGCGGGCGCTGCGCATCCTCGCGGAGAATGGCATCACCCCGCTGGAGGCCAAGACCTGGTACCCGATGTCCGCGCTGCTGAAGTCCTTCAGCCTGGTGTTCGACAAGATTGGCCCCAGCACGGTGCGAACGATTGGCCGGAAGATTCCGGACAGCGCGCACTTCCCGCCGGACATCGACACGCTGGAGAAGGGGCTGCGCGGCGTGAACATGGCCTACGGCATGAACCACCGCGGCAAGGGCAACATCGGCGGCTACCACTTCGAGCCCGTGGACAAGCGCAACGCGAGGATGCGCTGCGACAATCCCTACCCGTGCGACCTGGACTACGGCCTCCTGGAGGCAATCACCGACAAATTCCGCCCCAAGGATTCTCTTTGGGTGCGTATTGAACATGACCCCAAGAGTTGCCGTCGCCGGGGAGATGGGGCCTGTACGTACAACATCAGTTGGTAGCGCACACCGCTGGCCTCCAAGCCCACACATCTCCCCTGCGTGGGCCTGGGCGCTTCGACAAGACACTCCGCCAGGGCCGAGCGGAGTCCAAGCATCCGCATCTGGGAGGGACATCCATGAAGGCCGTGCTCCAACACATCGCGGTGTGCGAGGAGCGGTTCGCCTCACACCCCTTCTTCTCGGACCTGAAGCAGGACCGCCCGATTGAGCAGGTGATGGCGTTCGCGCCGCGCCTGACGTTCTGGGTGATGACGTTCCAGGACGTGCTGCGCCTCAACGCGCACTTCATCCAGGACGCTCATCTCAAGATGCTCGCCACGCGCCACCACGCGGAGGAGGGCGGTCATGACCAGTGGTTCGAGGACGACATCGCCCAGCTCACCGGGGGCTCGCTGAGCATCGGCGCGCTCTACGGCAAGGCGCACGCGAAGACGCGCGACGCCGCCTACGCCATCATCAGCGAGGTGTACCGGCCGGTGGACGACCGGCTGCGCATCGTCCTCTTGTGGGCGCTGGAGTCCACCAGTCACGTGTTCTTCAGCCGCACCGCCATCGTCAGCGCGGCGCAGGGCGCCGACGAGCGGCTCAAGTACTTCTCCGACCACCACATGCAGGCCGAGGCGCAGCACGCCATGTTCGAGCAGGAGCTGGCGGCGGAGCTGGAGGCCATGGTGCTGGAGCCCGAGGTGCGCCGCGACGCCCTGGCCATGGTGGACCGCGTCTACCGCGCGTTCGACACCATGTTCGACGGGCTGCGCATCCACCTGGAGCACGAGCGCGCCGACCAGGCCGAGCCCCGCCAGGCGACGGTGGCCCCAGCGCCCTCGCGCGTCGAGGAGCCCTTCGAGGTGGACGAGACGGACTTCAGCGACGTGGCGCTCGCGGTGGACCGGGCCGCCTGAAGTCCCGAGAAGACCTTGGCCGGCCAAAGCGTGACGCGGCCGGCCCGGGGTTACTTCGAGGGCGGGGAGAGCACCAGGATGAGCTCTCCGCCCACGTGCTTGCCGGCCTTCTGGTAGACGGCGCCCTGACGACCCAGCTCCACGTCCAGCGTGGGCTGGCGGGGGATGGCCACGCGCACGGTGGCGGTGCCGTCCTTCATGCCCACCAGCTGCAGCGACGCGTTGCTGCCGTTGGGCAGCTTCACCTCGGTGGACTGCTTCGCGGTGACGTCCAGCGTGTCGTTGGACAGCCGCTTGAAGGAGGTGAAGTTGAAGTTCTGCTTCTGGAACTGCTCCTTCATCTTCGCCAGCTCCGGAGGGTCCACCTCCGTGCCCTTCTTGGAGGCGAGCACCACCTCCACCTGGACGCTGACCTTCTGCTCCTCCTGGGCCTGGCTCACCAGCGGCATGAGCACGCCCAGGCCCAGCACGGCCAGCAACACCCGGCCGGACGACATGTGTCTCATCACAGGGGACCTCCCGAGGGCCGCTCCACTTCCGACTTCGGCTTGCCCAGGGGTTTTACTCCCTTGCCGCCACGAAGGCCGCCCCCAATGTCCTCGCCCTGCTCCTCATCCTCCTGGGACGGGTCGTCCTGCGTCTCCTCGTCGACCAGCCAGATGATGGTGCCACCATTGTCCGTCTCCATCACCACGGGCGCCACGCGCGCGTCCTGGTAGGGCTGGATGGACTTCACCGTCATGCGCTCGGCGCCGTAGCCCACCGGGGCCCTGTCGCTGAGCAGCAGCGGCAGGCCCACCGCCACCAGCACCGCCGCGGTGGCCAGCGAGGAGACCATCGCCGTGCGCTGGTAGAGGAACATCTCCGACAGGGCCAGCTTGAGCCGCTCCAACAGGGGCGGCTTCTCCGGCGTCACCCGCGCCATGACCTTCTGGGCGAAGTCCTTGAAGTCGACGTCGTCCACCGCCATGTCCAGGCCGACCCGGAGCAGGCCCGACTCGGCGCGCAGGTCCGCCGCGCGCCCGGTGCAGTCTCGGCAGGCGGTGAGATGCCGCTCCACGTTCACCCGCTCCGCGGGCGTCAGCTCTCCGTCGACGTACGGAGAGAGCATGGGGACGAAACGCTCACATGCGGGATTTCCGGCCATAACCTTCACCCTG
Source organism: Myxococcus sp. AS-1-15 (assembly GCF_020037055.1). Classification (NCBI taxonomy): domain Bacteria; kingdom Pseudomonadati; phylum Myxococcota; class Myxococcia; order Myxococcales; family Myxococcaceae; genus Myxococcus; species Myxococcus sp. AS-1-15. Next base: position 628,115 of record NZ_JAIQDF010000003.1, read on the forward strand.
CTCGGTGGTGGAAGCTGCGAATGCTGTGGCTGTGACGCCGGGTCCCCTCAGATATTCGAGGGCCCTTCATTCGTTCCCCACGCCGCTCTTCGCTTCGTCCAACTCCAGGTATTCACTCAGGATTTTCTGGACCTTGGCCCGGGCATGGAACAGCCGGCTCATCACGGTGCCCTTGGGAATATCGAGCGTGCGGGCCAGGTCCTCGTAGGACATGCCTTCGATCTCCCGGAGCAGCAGGATGGCGCGGTGCTTCTCCGGCACCGTGCTCAGGGCCTCCTGAATCTTCTCCGCCAGCTCCCGCCGGAGCGCGCTCTTCTGGGGGTTGGTGCCCAGGCGGCTGCCCAAAGCGCCGATGCGCGCCTCGGACAGGTCCATGGCCTGGCTCTCGTCGAACTCCACCGCCTCGCCTCCACCGCCGCGCTTTCGCAGCACGTCGATGCAGATGTTCACGGTGATGCGGTAGAGCCACGTGTAGAAGGACGAGTCGCCCTTGAAGTGGTCCAGGTACTTGTAGACCTTGACGAACGCCTCCTGGGAGACGTCCATCGCCTCCTCCTTGTCCTTGAGCATGCCGAGCGCGACTGCGTACACCTTGCGCTGGTAACGCTCGACGAGGAGCTTGAAGGCGCGTTGGTCGCCGCTCCGGACGCGCTTGACGAGTGTGAGGTCGTCGGTTGCCAATGGGTGCGGCAACGTACCACAAGCCGGCGGGGGCCGAGACTTTTCGCACGCGGACCGGAAGAGTCCCCCTCGCCCGCCCTAGAGGCTGACGAGCGCCAGCACGACGAGCGCGATTCCCACCAGGGCCAGCACCGCCCCGAAGGCCACCCGGTCCCACTGCCCCTGCGCCACCGAGCCGTCCTCGGCGTCGTCGCGGAAGCGGTGCAGCACGTTCCAGAGCATCATCGCGCCCAGCTTCTTGTTCGTCGTGCGGCGCGGGAGGCCCTCGTCGTCCGGCTCGCCCTCGTCCCGCTCCTGGGACTCCGCCGGCCGCATCGCGAGGGGCGCGGGCGCGCCTCGCAGCGAGTCCGGGCCCCGGCCCTGGGCCGCGAGCCCCGGGTCGACGGTCCCCTCGGCGCGCACCGCGGCCTCCGAGTGGCGGACCTCCGGGGGCGGCTCCAGCCGGACGCTGGCCACGCGCTCGCGGGCCTCGTCGGGCGTGCGGGCCTCCAGCACCCACAGCCCCTGCGTCACGCCGTCCTTCCCCGTGTTCGCGTCGCGCAGCTCCGCGAAGCCGTGGCCCTCCAGCGACTCCCGGAAGGCCTCCTGGCCCTCCTTCTGGGGCGGCTGGGCGGCGGCCGTCTCCGCGTACGCGGCGAAGAAGGCCCACAGCCGGGTGGCGCGCTCGGAGCCGGACATGCCCGAGGGCTGCAGGTGCGCGGACAGGAGCGCCGCGTCCGAGCCGAAGCGCACGCCCAGCTCCTGCTTGCCCACCAGCTTCTCCAGCCCAGGGGGCACCAGCTCCGCCACCTTGCGCAGCGGGGCGCGCTCCTGGCCCCCCAGCGTCGGCTGGCCCGTGGTGGGCACCTGGCTCTTGAAGCCGTCCTTGTTGCCCCCCGGGAGGCCGCCGCGCTCCGGCGCCTTGGGGCCCACGCGGGGGATGGGGCCCGCCGGCGACTTGAGGATGTGCTGGGCCAGCCGGGCGAAGGCAGAGGGGACGCGCGAGGAAGAAGACATGGCGGGTTCCTCATCGGCCGTGGAGTGGGACGGCGGCTGCTCGAGAGGGTCGGAGCCTAGCGCGGGTCGCTCCGGAGGACCGTTCCGGGGGTTGAACGAAGTGTCCGCCACCGACGCGCGCGGCGGGCGGCCAGGCTCGGTGCCGTACGCCACGCCGTCCCCAGGGAGCACAGGCAGGCCGGCGGGCGGTGTCCCCGAGCCCGGGCGCCCACCTCCCCTGCCCGAGCGGGGGCCCTCGCGAGGCGCCCGGATGTCTCCGACGTGGCCCATCTCCCGGATTCTCGCGCCAGGAGCGGGGCGGGTTGCGCCCGGGGGCTACTCGCCCTCGCGCTCGACCTCGATGGGCGTCGTCATGCCATTGGAGTCCAGGCGCACGCGGTAGACGGAGTTGAGCCCGTCCGCGTCGAAGTCGCCGCGCGCCAGGCACGACACCTCCGGCTCGCCCACGGGGCTCTCCTGCAGCACCACCTCGTACTGGAAGCGCACGCCGTCCTGGGGCTCGAAGCCCAGCCGGTGGAAGGCCTCGTCCTCCGGGAAGGGCACCGCGCGGCCGCCCCGGGGCACCTCCCGCGGCGTGGGCCCGGCGAGCTGGTAGTTGCCGTGCTCGTCGCGGTAGGCCTGCACCGCGTCACACAAGGCCAGCACGTTGAGGCGCGCCTCGCGGTCCGTCAGCGGCTCGGCGGGCGCGGGCGACAGCCGGTACGCGAACACGAAGGCGGCCCCGGTCGCGAGCACGAGCCCGACGACGGCGAAGGGCCACTTCCTGCCCATACCGCTCGGTGCGGGTGTCTTCGCCATGGCGCTCAGCCCTCCTTCGTCCACGCGGCCCAGTCGCGCGGGCTGCGCAGCACGTCCACCAGCCGGGCCTCCCAGGTGCCGGGCTCCGGGTGGAAGTCGTAGCGCCAGCGCGTCTGGGGCGGCAGGGACATGAGGATGGACTCGGTGCGCCCGCGCGTCTCCAGGCCGAAGACGGTGCCCCGGTCGTACACGAGGTTGAACTCCACGTACCGGCCGCGCCGCACCTCCTGCCAGACGCGCTGCTCGGGGGTGTAGGGCGTGTCCTTGCGCTTCTGGGCGATGGGCAGGTACGCGTCCACGAAGGCCCGGCCGCAGTCGCGCACGAAGTCGAACTCGCGCTCCAGCTCCCCCCCCATGTTCTCGAAGAAGACGCCGCCCACGCCGCGCGTCTCGTCGCGGTGGCGCAGGAAGAAGTACTGGTCGCACGCCGCCTTGAAGCGCGGGTAGTAGGAGGCGTCGTGCTTGTCGCACGCGGCCTTGTGCACGCGGTGGAAGTGCGCCGCGTCCTCTTCGTAGAGGTAGTACGGCGTCAGGTCCGCGCCGCCGCCGAACCACGCCTTGCCGCCCTGGTGGATGAAGCGGTAGTTGGCGTGCACGGTGGGCACGTGGGGGTTGCGCGGGTGGAGCACCAGGGAGATGCCGCCGGCCCAGAAGCTGCGCCCCTCGCCCTGGAGCTTCTTGGCGAACTGGTCCTCCAGCTCGCCGAAGACCACCGAGGTGTTGACGCCCGCCTTCTCCAGCACGGCGCCGTCCTCCAGCACGCGGGTGCGCCCGCCGCCACCGCCGGGGCGCTGCCACGGGTCCTCGCGGAAGCGGGCCGAGCCATCCAGCGTCTCCAGCGCCTGACAGATTTCGTCCTGCAGGGACTGGGTGAAGGCGGCCATCCGCTCCTTGAGACTCTCCACGTCCACCTTCGTCATGCTCGGCTCCCGGCGATGCCCACTCACTGCGCGGAGTAGTCGGCCGGCGCCTCGAAGTCCACAGGAGGAACGGGGGGCGCATTGTGCCCGGCGGCATCGAACGCCTCGATGCGGGCGCGGTAGCTGCGGCCGTCCTCCATGGCGAACGTCCCGCTGCACGCCTCATGGCCGATGAAGGCCGCGTTGTTCGTCACCGGCACCACGTACTGCTGCACGCTGGGGCCCGGGCGCCGGGGCTCCAGCTTGACCACCAGGTAGGCGGGGCTCTCCTCGCGCAGGGACAGGTTCAAGCGCACGAAGCGGGCGGTGCCCTGGGCGGTGCGACGCAGGAAGCCCTCGGAGACGGCGGGGCGCTTGAGCCAGCGCGGCGGCTGGGTGTCGGCGCCCTTGCCGGTGTGCCACTCGGGCAGCACCGCGCCGCCGCGGCCGTTGAGCAGCGCCACGTTGGGCAGCGCCTCGTCGATGCGCAGCGTGTAGCGCTTGTCCGCCTCCAGCTTGCCCACCACCTTGAGGATGATGGTGGCCCGGCCCAGGCTGCTCTCCCAACCGCGCTGCGCCTTCACCTCCGCCTCGTGGCCGTCCGCCACCAGCCGCAGCTTCTTGCCCACCAGCGCCACCACCGGCTCGCGGGCCGTGCCCACGCCCTCCAGGAGGAAGCGGCTGTTGATGGGGACGATGGCGCCCGGCGTGGGGAAGACCTGCACGCCGTCCCCCAGGCACTGGGCGAAGGCGTCGCGGGCGAGGAGCAGCACGAACAACGGCACGAGGAATCGGAGCACGGTGGAGCCAAGTCTGCGCCCCTGCGGGGTGGATGCCAAATCCGTTCCCGGGCCCTGGCGATATGGGGACCACGCCCCGTGCGTTCCAGCACGCGAAGCCCACGCCATCGCCCCGGGCGTCGGACCGTGCTTCACGTCACTCCACGTACGGGGCCACCTCCGGACATATTTCCATGCGCTCACGCCTCTCGACGTGGGTGACGGCCTGGCCAGGTCGCAACCGAGCCTCGGCGCGGGGGACCGCGACTCCAAGCTGGCCCAGGTGCCCACGGGCACGTACGTCCTGGGCGAGCCGCTGTCACCGTCGAAGCCCGTCGTGCGCCGGGCGCCGGACTTCGAGTGGGAGGTGCTGGAGCGGGTGGAGCCGCGCTTCGCCGCGTTCCTGGAGACGCGCGCCCAGCACTACCTGGCGCTGGGCAGGGACCCCAGCGAGCCCACCGAGGAGTGAGCGCGCCCGGGCGTCAGTGCATGCCCCCGTCGTCCTCGCGCAGGACGATGGGGCCGTACTTCGCCTCGTAGCGGTTGAGGTTGTCCTGCATGGCCAGCATCAGCCGCTTCATGTGCTTGGGGCTGGTGATGATGCGCGAGCGCACCTTGGCCCGCAGCTGCTGCGGCTGGACGTAGATGAAGTCCAGGGTGAATTCCGTGTCCGTGTGGTTCACGAGGGCCATGTTGGCGTACTGACCATTGGCGACGTCCTCGTCGATTTGAATCTGCAACTGCATGTCCGGGGGCTTCGGAGTGTCCGCCATGAGGCATGTGGCATAGCGCCTGGGCCCTCGCGTGACCAGCGTGTCTTCATGATGGACACCTTGCTCCCGATGGACGCGGCGAAGACGGAGCCCTTCGACCTGGGGCAAGGCCCGGAGGCGTGCCTCTTGCTTCACGGCTTCACCGGCAGTCCCTGGGATGTGAGGCCCCTGGGCGAGGCGCTGGCCGCGCGGGGCATGCGGGTGGTGGCCCCCCTCTTGCCCGGCCATGGCACGACGCCCCAGGCGCTGTTGCGCGTCACCTGGCGGGACTGGCGGGAGGCGGCGCTGGAGGCGCTGGACGACCTGCGGGGGCACTCCAGCGTCTACGTGGCGGGGCTGTCCATGGGGGCGTTGTTGGCGCTGGGGCTGGCGGCGGAGCGGCCGGAGGCGGTGCGGGCGTTGGCGCTCGCGGCGCCGGCGATTCGCTTCCGGGGGCCTCGGATGATGCTCATCCGACAGTTGTCGCGCACGCCGCTGCTGGAGTGGGCGCGGCCGTGGGTGGAGAAGACGGGCACGGACATCTCGGACCCGGCGGCGCTGGCGGAGGCGCCGGTGCTGTCGGCGTTCCCGGTGGCGCGGCTGCGGGATTTGGTGACGCTGCAGGACGAGGCGGCGCGGCGGGTGGCGCAGGTGCGCTGTCCGGTGTTGGTGGCGGTGGCCGAGCAGGACCACGTGGTGGACCCGGAGGGGGGCCGTTGGCTGGCGCGGCGGCTCACGGCGTCGCCGTGTGTGCGCGTGGTGTCGCTGCGGCGCGGCTTCCATGTGATTCCGCGGGACACGGACGGGCGGCTGTTCGCGCGGGAGGTGGCGGACTTCCTGGGGCAGTGGCGTGACTTCGGGGAATGGGAGCCACAACCCACGGGCGCATGAGGTGGGTTCGGGGCGCGGCGAAAAGCCGGGCGCCCGTGTATCAAGAGCCCACCCATGTCCGACACGCCTCCCGTCGTCGAGCTGAGAGACGTCACCAAGTCCTATGTCGAAGGCGACACCGCGCGCGAGGTGCTCTCCGGGGTGAGCCTGTCGCTGTGGCGCGGTGAGTTCGTGGTGCTGCTGGGCCGCAGCGGCTCGGGCAAGTCCACGCTGCTCAACCTCATCAGCGGCATCGACCTGCCCACGCGCGGCGAGGTGCACGTCGATGGGAAGAACCTGGGCGCGCTGAGCGAGCGTGAGCGGACGCTGCTGCGCCGCGAGCGCGTGGGGTTCATCTTCCAGGCCTTCAACCTGCTGCCCACGTTGACGGTGGAGGAGAACGTGCGGCTGCCGGTGGAGCTGAACGGGAGCGACGCGGCGAAGGCGGGGGCGCGGGCGCGCGAGCTGTTGGAGCAGGTGGGGCTGGCGAACCGCGGGGGCAGCTTCCCGGACCGGCTGTCGGGCGGAGAGCAGCAGCGCGTGGCGGTGGCGCGGGCGCTGGCACATGCGCCGCCGTTGCTGTTGGCGGATGAGCCCACGGGGAACCTGGACGAGGCCACGGGGCGGCAGGTGCTGGATTTGCTGGAGGGGCTCACGCGGCGGGGACAGGCGTGTGCGCTCGTCGTCACGCATGAGCCGGGGTTGGTGGCGCGCGCGGACCGGGTGCTGGAGATGGTGGGCGGGAGACTGGTGGAGCGCGAGGCGCACCGGAAGGAGCGGCCGTGAATCGGTGCATCGCGCACACGGACGGCTGGGCGTGGGCGAGCTGTCCGGGCATCGAGGATGGAAGCCGCGGCGCGCATGAAGCCCGGACCGGGGGGCGCCCGTGAGGAACCTGCTCGTGCGCTCCAGCCTGCGTCACCTGGGGCGGCATCCGTGGTTGACGGCATTGTCGCTCCTCGGCATCGCGCTCGGCGTGGCGGTGGTGGTGTCCATCGACCTGGCGAGCGGCAGCGCGCTTCGTGCCTTCGAGCGATCCACGGACGCGGTGGCGGGACGTGCCACGCATCAGCTCGTGGGCGGGACGTCGGGCTTGTCGGAGGACGTGTATCGCGACTTGCGCTTGCGACAGGACGCGCCCGTGGCGGCGCCCGTCGTCGAGGGCTACGTACAGGCCGCCGTAGGGGACCGGCGCACACTCACGGTGCTGGGCGTGGACCCGTTCATGGAGTCTCCCTTCCGCGCGTATGCGGGAGGCGAAGCGGTCGGTGACGTGAGCGCGCTGCTCACCGAGCCGGGCGCGGTGCTCCTGAGCGAGCGCGCCGCGCGGGCGCTGGGTGTCCGCACCGGAGAGCGGTTGCCTGTGCGCGTGGAGGGACGTGAGGTCTCGCTGCGTATCGCCGCGCTGCTCGCTCCCGCCGACGAGGATACCGCGCGAGCGTTGGAGGCCCTGGTGCTGACGGACATCTCCACGGCGCAGGAGGTGCTGGGCCGCATGGGCCGGCTGACGCGCGTGGACCTGCGGCTGACGGAGGACCAGGCGGAGGCGCTGCGCTCGACGCTCCCCGAAGGCGTGGAGGTGGTGCGCTCGTCGGCGCGGGCGAACACGGTGGAGCAGATGACGCGGGCGTTCCGCACCAACCTCACCGCGCTGTCGCTCCTGGCGCTCGTGGTGGGGATGTTCCTCATCTACAACACGATGACGTTCTCGGTGGTGCAGCGGCGCGGTCTGCTGGGACGGCTGCGCGCGGTGGGAATCACCCGGAACGAGCTGTTCGCGCTGGTGCTCGGTGAGGCGCTGGTGCTCGGCGTCGTGGGCACCGTGGCGGGGCTGTTGCTCGGCATCCTGTTGGGTCGTGGGTTGGTGGGGCTCATCACCCAGACCATCAATGACCTCTACTTCGTGGTGAGCGTGCGCGGGCTGGCGCTGGAGCCCTTCACGTTGGCCAAGGGATTGGCGCTGGGGCTCGGCGCGACGGTGCTCGCGGCGCTGGTGCCGGCCTGGGAGGCCGCGCGCTCGGCTCCGGCGACGACGCTGCGACGCTCGACGCTGGAGGATGTGTCGAGGACTCGCGCGCCTCGGCTCGCGGTGCTGGGAGTCGCCGTGCTCGCGGTGGGCGTGGGGCTCCTGAGCTGGTCCACGCCAGCGCTGTTCCCCGCGTACGTGGGCCTGTTCGCGGTGCTGCTTGGCGCGGCGCTGTTGGTGCCGTGGGTGACGGAGCGGCTGTCGCTGTACGCGGCGCTGCCGCTGGGGCTCTCGTTCGGATTGCTCGGGCGCATGGCCGCGCGTGGGGTGAGGACCAGCCTGAGCCGCACGGCGGTGGCGCTGGCGGCGCTGATGGTGGCGGTGGCGACGACGGTGGGCGTGGGACTGATGGTGTCCAGCTTCCGGGGCACGGTGCTGTCCTGGCTGGAGACGTCGCTCCAGGCGGACGTGTTCATCTCGCCGCCGTCACTGGTGGCGCGGCGAGGTGGCGCCACGATGGTGCCGGGGCTCGCCGAGAAGTTGCGCGCGACGCCGGGCATCGCGGGCAGCAGCACGCTGCGCGTGGCGCTGGTGCGCGCGGATGAGATTCCCACGGACCTGATCGCCGTCGACTTCAGCCAATCACCGGCGCGGCCCTATCGCTTCAAGGAGGGCGGCGACGAGGCCGCGGTGTGGCGCGAGCTGGACGCGTCAAAAGACTCGCTCGTCGTGTCCGAGCCCTTCGCGTTCCATCGGCGCGTGAAGGTGGGCGACACGGTGCGGCTCTCCACGGACCGGGGGCCGCATGACTTCAATGTGGCGGGGGTGTACTTCGACTACGGCTCCGACGTGGGGACGATGCTGATGCCTCGCGCTACGTATGACCGCTGGTTCGACGACCGGGGCGTCAGCGGCGTCGCGCTGTACGCGGCGCCGGGGCAGGACGTGGACGCGCTGGTGAACACCGTGCGAGCGCAAGCGGGGGATGAACAGGCGCTGCTGGTGCGCCCGAATCGCTCACTGCGACAAGCGTCGATGGAGGTGTTCGACCGCACGTTCACGATTACGCAGGTGCTGCGGCTGCTGGCCATCGGCGTGGCGTTCGTGGGCGTGCTGAGCGCGTTGATGTCATTGCAACTGGAGCGCTCGCGCGAGTTCGCGGTGCTGCGCGCGATGGGACTGACGCCGGGGCAGTTGTGGGGACTGGTGTCGCTGCAGACGGGGCCGTTGGGGTTGCTGGCGGGATTGTTCTCCATGCCGCTGGGCGTGGGGCTGGCGTACATCCTGGTGCACGTCATCAACCAGCGCTCCTTCGGGTGGACGCTGCGGCTCGCGGTGACGTCGGAGACGTTGGGTCAGGCGATGTTGCTGGCGCTGGTGGCCTCGGCGCTGGCGGGGCTGTACCCGGCGTGGCGGATGGCGAGAGCCAATCCCGCGCTCGCGTTGAGGGAGGAGTGACGCCATGAGCAACGGCCGAGGGCTCGTCATCGGGACGGCGGTGGTGCTGGTGGCGCTGGCGGTGGCGGCGTACTTCGTGACGCGCGAGACGGAGCTGCCGCCCCTGGCGCGGGGCGGCACGTTGACGGTGGCGTCGGCGCTCGGCGGGAGCGACGGTGGGATGGAGGGCTATGCACGGGCCTTCGAGCCTCGTGAGTTCCACTTCCCCGAGGACCACGGTCCGCATCCGGAGTTCCGCACGGAGTGGTGGTACTGGACGGGAAATCTGGAGACCGCGGACGGACGGGCGTTCGGGTATCAGTTCACGCTGTTCCGCAATGCGCTGTCGCCGACGGAGTCACAGCGTGACTCGGCGTGGGGAGCGCGGCAGGTGTACCTGGGGCACTTCACGGTGACAGACGTGGCGGCGGGACGGTTCCACGTCGCGGAGCGCTACAGCCGGGCGGCGCTGGGACTGGCGGGGGCGAGCACGCAGCCGTTCAAGGTGTGGCTGGAGAGCTGGGAGGCCACGACCGCGGGCGAGTCGATGTGGCCGGTGCGGCTGCGCGCGCAAGGTGACGATGTGACGTTGGAGTTGTTGTTGGAGCCGGGCAAGCCGCCGGTGCTCGAGGGTGAGCGGGGGTTGAGCCAGAAGAGCGCGGAGCCGGGGAACGCGTCGTACTACTACTCGATGACGCGGATGCCCTCGCGGGGCACGGTGAAGGTGGAGGGACAGACGTACGCGGTGACGGGGGAGAGCTGGATGGACCGCGAGTGGAGCACCAGCGCGCTGGGACCGGACCAGGTGGGCTGGGATTGGTTCTCGCTGCAGCTCTCCGATGGCAGCGAGCTGATGTACTACCAGTTGCGGAAGAAGGACGGCTCGGTGGACCCGTTCAGCGCGGGGACGTGGGTGCCGCCGGTGGGGGCGGTGGACAGTGCGTCAGTGCATCTGACCCGGGACGACGTGGAGCTGTCAGTGCTGGACACGTGGAAGAGCCCGCGCGGTGGGGAGTATCCATCGCGGTGGCGGCTGCGCGTGGCGAAGCTCGGGCTGGAGCTGACGGTGACGCCGAAGCTCGCGGACCAGGAGCTGCCAGTGAGCGTGCGCTACTGGGAGGGCACGGTGGCGCTGGATGGCAATCGTGCGGGCCAGCCGGTGCGAGGACGCGGCTACGTGGAGCTGACGGGCTACGCGGACACACACGCCTCCACGCGGCGACCAGAGACCCGGGCCCGTGGAACCCCGGAGACTCGCGGCGGTCACTGAGGCGCACGCCCCGAATCCGATACAACCCTTGGCAGGCACGGATTGGATTCCGTCGATGAGTCGAGCCATGAACCTGCGCGCACGCCTCATCGAGGATCTGGGTCCACGACAAGAGGACGACATCCTGGACCCTGAAATCGTGAGGGAGTGGTTCCAACGAGTGGCCACCTTGTCCCCACAAGATGCACGAGCCCTGCTGGCCTCGTCAGACCTCCGTGCGCTCCCTGGAGACGAGCTGCTCCTGCCTGCCGCAGGGGAAAGCATCCGCCCTGCAAGACAGTCTACCGTTGGTTCCAGGACTGCGTGAAGGACGGCTCCTTCCCTACCGCCCTGCGGGCCCTGGCCCTCAAGGTGCGCGGAGGATTCGACCTGGAGGAGGGATTCGTCGACGCGTTCTTCGCCTCGGCGAAGAAACGCTGCCCTGCGTCGGAAAGACGAAGCGGGGCAAGGGACGAGGTCATGGCAGTTGCAGACGGCGCTGGTCTTCCTCTCGCCATTGGCGCGGCAAGCGCTTCTCCCCCCGAAACCCACCGTTGAGCGAGCCTGCCCGCGACGACCTGTCGAGCGCGCCCTCGAAGCGTGTTCACGGGCGGGACGCTCCGGGGCACGGGCCGTGCGAAGCGGATGGGATGCCATAATACCAGCGCGACACCCGGCGCGGAGAGTGGCCTTCGCGCCGGGGGCCGAGCGTCAGTCCAGCCCGTGGAACAGGGGCAGGTTGGCGGGGGCGGGATAGATGGCCACGCCGTGGGTGACGCCGAGGTCGGCGCTGGAGATGAGAGTCTGGGGCGTCGGCGCACCGGTGGCGGCGAGCTGCCCCGGGCTCAAGCGGGCGATGTCGCCGGAATCGTAGCCCAGCCAGAGCCCGCCCTCCTCGTCGAAGGCGAGCTCCCTAGGGCCCCCTACGTCGAGCCACACCGCGGGCGTGACGGTCCGTGGGCCCGCGTCGCCCTGCTCCCTGGGCGTGAGCCGGGCGACGATGCCACTCGCGGCATAGGCGACCCACAGGTTGCCTTCCTCGTCGAAGGCGAGCCCTGAGGGGCCGGCGAAGCTGACGCCATCCGGAGTGGGCTTGACGTCGATGCTCGTCTCGGGAGTCACCGTGCCCGACGTGCCCAGGCGCAAGCTCCCCACCTGGTGCACGCGGGAGCCAGTGCTGGCGCTGTCCGCCACCCACAGGTGGCCATCGGCGTCGAACGCCAGGGCGCTCGGCTCGCCGAGCCCCGAGAGCTCCACCTCGGGCGTGGGCGAGCCGCTGGTGGTGAGCTGGGCGGCGCCGAAGCGCAGCACCTTGTCGCTGAAGCCGACGGAGACCCAGAGGTTCCCCATCTTGTCGAAGGCGAGGGCAATGGGGCCCGGGACGCCCCCGCGCAGGGCACTACCCGTCAGGGTGATGTCGGGCGCGCGGACACCCGAGGCACCGAGGTCCCGGGCTGGATAGCGCCGGATTTCCCCCGAGCCGAGCGCCACCCAGAGGTTGCCTCGTCGGTCGAACGCGAGCCCTGATGCGCGGGGGATGGCCGGGGAGGAGTCGAGCAACACCGTGGCCGAGGGGCTCCCGGAGGCGCCGAGGCTCTCTGCGGAGAAGGCCTCGATTTCGGCGGCGCCATTGCTCGTGGACAGCCACAGCTTCTGGCTGCTGGGGACGAGCGCATAGTCGACCGTGGCGGTGGCCGTCTGCCCGTCCCGGACGCAGACCTGGGAGGTCGGTGCGTCATAGGCCGTGCGAATCAGCGGCCCGCTCCCGCCGGTAGGCTCGGGAAGGAGGTTCCACGTGCCCGCGGAGAGCCCCTCCAGCCTGCGCGAGGCATCGATGATCCGCAGCCCGCTCCCGTTGCGCAGGGTGACGATGGAGGCGGCGGAGGCGGGGAGCCCGCGGATGGTGACCTCCAGCGTGCCCTGGCCCATGGTGGGACAGTCGTTCGGTTCTTCGGAATCCCCGGAGTCACCACACCCCAGGAAGAGCAACGCCCCGAGCGCGAGGACGATGAGGCCGGTTCGCATGGGAGAATCTCCTTATCATGGCTGATCGGGTTCAACGCGAGCGGCTGGATTCCTTCGCACCCGCGCGGAAAAAGTGGCCGGCTCGAGGTTCCATCTGCGCCTCCAGCAAGCCTGGCAGCGTGGCGGAGCTGCCCGCGCTCTCCCAGGGCTTCATCGCCCTGCTCGCCATCAGCCACGGCGGCTACCTGGTCAGCAAGACCACCGACCACTCCAACTCAAAGCCCGCCTGACGCACCGCCCACCGTATGCTCGTGCCCGCTCGTGACGCCGCGCGCCCGAGCCCGGAGGAGCCGTGCCCAGACCCCTGGTCGATGTGGACTCGGCGCCCGCGTCCGCCTTCTGCCTCACCGACGCCCTGTCCCCCTCCACCTCCCCGTGGCACACCCACCGTCGCCACCAGCTCCTCTACGCCGCCAGCGGCGCCCTCCACCTCGAGGTCGCCGAGGCCCAGTAGCTCCTGCCTCCTCAACGCGCCGCCTGGCTCGCCGCCGGCACCCGCCACCGCGTCCGCACCACCCAGCCCGCCACCCTCTGCACCGTCTACCTGAAGCCCTCGCGCGTCCCCGCCGCCCCCTCCGGCGACTGCCGCGTCTTCGTCCTGCCACCCCTCGCGCGCGAGATGCTCCTCCACTCCACCCGCTGGGGACCCGAGCGCTCACCTCGCGACCCCGTCGCCGAGAGCTTCTTCTCCACCCTCGCGCACCTGCTGTCCGAATGGAGCGCGGAGCCTCGCGACTGGCGCCTGCCCCGCGCCCGCACACCCGAGCTGGAGCGCGCCATGGCCTACACCCTGGCCCACCTCCCAGGCCCCGTCACCCTCGCGGGCGCGGCGAAGGCCGCGGGACTCGCCCAGCGCACCCTCGCCCGCCGCTTCGATGACGAGGCCGGCACCTCCTGGCGCCGCTTCCTCCACGACGCCCGCATGCTGCGCGCCATGGAGCTGCTCGCCGAGGACGGCGCCCGCGTCACGCAGACCGCCTACGCCGTGGGCTTCGAGAGCCTCGCCGCCTTCACCCACGCCTTCACCGCCTTCACCGGTGAGCGCCCCCGCGACTTCCGCCAACGCATCGCCAAGGGCACCACCGCGCTCCCCTCCCCTACCCGCCGCAGGCGACGCGGTTGACCAGGCCGTACACGCCGTAGCCCACCAGGTACGGCAGCTTCAGCTCCGGGAACGCCGCCACCGCGCGCTGCTCCAACTGCCCGTAGTGCGTCGACGCCTGCTCGCCGCACAGCTCCGACCTGCGCTCGCCCAGCTCCGCCGCGTACCCTTCCACCAGCGCCACCATCCCATCCAGGTAGCGCCGCTGCGCTTCAATCACATCCACCACCGGCGCGCTGTCCCCTCGCCCGCCATGCACCGTGGCCCGAGGCCACGCGGACAGCTCCCCCAGCGCCGCCTTCCATGACGCCACGTCCGGCACCACCTTGCCCTCGCGCACCCCGCCCTCCAGCCACGCGTGCGCGCCGTGGTGCACCAAATCCCCGACGATGAGCGCCTCGCTCCCCGGCACGTACGCCACCGTCTGCGTCACCGTCACACCCGCGTGCTTCAGCTCCGTCAGCTCCACCTTCGCGCCCCCTTCGAGCGGCAGCGAGTAGCTCCCCGTGAAGGTGACATCCACCGTGGCCTCGGCGGGATAGGTCTCCTCCGTGAAGGCCTTCGCCACGTTCACCCAATAGAACTTCTTGTACGCGTGCACGGCGGGAATCGCCTCGGCGGTGGCCTTGCTCGCGACCACCTTCGCCCCCACGCGCTGGAACACCGCCGCACCGTTGAACTTGTCCGGGTTCGGATGCGTGATGACCACGTAGCGGATGGGATGCGCGGTGCGCGCGCGGATGTGCTCCAGCACCTTGTTCGCCTCCCCTTCCGTGAACTGCGCGTCGAACACCACCACCTCCGCGCCCGTGTCGTAGAAGAACGAGTGCGTGTCGAACCCGCTCGCGTCACTCGTGTAGCGCTCCAGCCGCGCCTCCCCCAGCCCCGCCTTCGTCCCCGCGCAGCCCATCCCCAACAGCGCGCCCAACATCCACACCACCGACTTCATCTCGAACCCACGCATCGTCTTCCACCTCGTGCCGAAAGGCCGGCCCCACCCGAGGGCCCGGCGAACGAGGCGGAAGATGCGCCAGCGGCTCCTGGCCTGCTTGCGCGCATCGGCCATCGATTTGCTCCCATCCGCCATCCCGGCCGAAGCCCCTCCACGGGCCCGACTCGTGCGGGCGCCAACACACCGCCCCGCCAACGGCATCCACACCGGCCGGGGACGTGGAGTAGGTTCCCCCCACATCCCCGGGAGGACCCACCTCATGCCGAAGACGAAGTACGTGCTGGCCCTGGACCAGGGCACCACTGGCACCCACGTCTCCATCCTCGACTCGAAGCTCAAGGTGGTGGGCAAGTCCTACAAGGAGTTCACCCAGCACTTCCCCAAGCCGTCCTGGGTGGAGCACGACCTGGATGAAATCTGGGCCACCAGCGAGTGGTGCATCGCCCGGGCGCTCAAGAGCGCGGGGCTCACCGGCCGGGACATCTCCGCGGTGGGCATCACCAACCAGCGCGAGACGACGGGCCTGTGGACACGCGACACCGGCAAGCCCCTGCACCGCGCCATCGTCTGGCAGGACCGGCGCACCGCGGACCTGTGCCGCAAGCTCAAGGAGCGCGGCGTGGAGCCCCGCGTGCGCGAGACGACGGGCCTGGTGGTGGACCCGTACTTCTCCGGCACCAAGCTCACCTGGCTCTTCGAGCACGTGAAGGGCGCGCGCGCCAAGGCCGAGCGCGGCGACGTGTGCTTCGGCACCATCGACACGTGGCTCGTCTACAAGCTCACCGGCGGCACCACCCACGTCACCGACGTGTCCAACGCCAGCCGCACCCTGCTGATGGACCTGCGCACCCTGCAGTGGAGCGACGAGATGCGCTCGCTGCTCGACGTGCCCGGCGCGTGCCTGCCGCAGATTCGCGGCTCGGCCGAGGTCTACGGCACCACGCGCGGCATGCGCAGCCTGCCCGACGGCGTGCCCGTGGCGGGCATGGCCGGGGACCAGCAGGCCGCCCTCTTCGGCCAGGCCTGCTTCGAGCCCGGCGAATCCAAGTGCACCTACGGCACCGGCGCGTTCCTCCTGATGAACACCGGCACGGAGCCGGTGCGCTCGTCGGCGGGCCTGCTCACCACCGTGGCGTGGCGGCTGGGCGGCACCGGCTCCACCACGTACGCGCTGGAGGGCTCCAGCTTCATCGCCGGCGCCGCCGTGCAGTGGATGCGCGACGGCCTCAAGGCCATCAAGCGCGCCCCCGACATCGAGGCGCTCGCCGCCAGCGTGAAGGACTCCGGCGACGTCGTCTTCGTCCCCGCGCTCGCCGGCCTGGGCGCGCCGCACTGGCGCCCTGAGGCGCGCGGCCTGTTCGCCGGCATGGACCGCTCCACCACCGTGGCCCACATGGCGCGCGCGGTGCTCGAGGGCATCGCCCTGCAGATTCACGACCTGGCCGAGGCCATGCGCCGCGACAGCGGCCGCACCATCCCCGTCTTCAAGGCGGACGGCGGCGCCGCGGCCAACAACCTGCTCATGCAGTACCAGGCGGACCTGCTCGGCGTGCCCGTGGTGCGTCCGAAGAACCTGGAGACCACCAGCCTGGGCGCGGCCTTCCTGGGCGGCCTGGGCGCGGGCGTCTGGGACAGCCCGGAGGCCATCAAGCGCGCGTGGAAGGCTGACAAGACCTTCAAGCCGAGGATGAAGCCGCCCGAGCGCGAGCGCCACCTCGCCAAGTGGAAGCGCGCGGTGGAGCGCGCATGAAGTCCCGGCGGCTCCTCCTGCTCGCCCTCGCCTTGCTCACGGGCTGCCCGGACGCCCTGCCTCCCGAGGAGTGTTTCCTCACCGGCGCGGCGGAGCCCCCCACGCTCATCATCGCGCAAGGGGAGACGGCGAGCGTGCGCGTCCCCGCCACCAGCCCCCAGGTCTGCGACACGCCGGAGGACGCCCACACGCCCGAGTCCGTCACCGTGGAGGTCCACGGCCCCGACAACCTGCCCGTGCCCGCCACGGTGGAGTTGCAGCCGGGCACCTGGTTCGCCACCGTGCGCTTCACGCCGAAGTCCACGGGCCGCCACCACGTCATCGTCGCCTTCGCGCCCGTGGGCAGCCTGCGTCAGTTCGACGTCCACGTGGCCCAGGATGAGCGCTCGCTCCCCCCGGTGGCGACGCTCGACCCGCGCCCCACCTGTCTCTTCGTGGACCGCACGCGCAGCGGGACCTGGCTGTGCGACCACCTGGCCCTGCGCGAGCCGGGGACGCCGCCCCAGCCCGTGGGCCGTGAGACCCAGCCGGCCACCGCCGTGGCCGGAGACGTGGTGTGGACGATGACGGAAACCGAGGTGCGCCGCTACGTCGACCCGGGCACGGGGCCCCTCGTCCTCACCGGCGCCGCGCCCCTCCCGCCCGGCTCGTACGACACGGACCGCACGCCCCACTCGCGGCTCGCCACCGAGGACGAGTACCTGGTGGCGGACGCGACGACGCTGCACCGCTTCATCTTCCGTGAGGGTGAAGGGGTGCTCGCCTTCTCCAACACCCCCTGGAGCTCGCTCTCCACACCACAGCTCACCTTCGGCACCGACAGCACCCGCGCCATCCTGGTGCGCGGCGGGGACACCGTGTGGCTGGTGAGCTCCGCGCAGGACTCCGTCACCTTCACCCCGCGCACCCAGGCCTGTCCCTTCCAGGTGGACGCGCGGGGCTTCTATCGTCCCAGCACCACCCGCGCGTGTGCGGTGCTCGCCGGCGAGCCCGTGGGCCATGGCGAGGGCGTGGTGTGGACCCGTGACACGGTGCAGACCTCGACCGGCTTCATCCCCGTGCTGCACCGTCATGAAGTGAGCGCCGCGCACGGCCTCCAGGAGGCGGGCGCGCTCTCGCTGGACAGCAGCATCACCAGCTTCGTGCAGGAGCTGCGGCCCGGGCCCTCCCATCCGCTGCTCAAGTCCTCGAGCGGAGTCGGAACCCTCGCCACGCCCCGATGGAACGCGGAGCGAACCGCGCTCGTGCTCGCGTTGCTACCCGACCCCGGACACGCGAATCACATTACGCGCATCTCGGACCATTTCACCTGGACGGTGAACCGTCTCGGCGCGCCGGGGGTGCGCGTGCATCCGTGGACGTCCTCCCCCTGACGGGTGCTTTCCTCGGGCGGCCAAGCGGATATGAAGGAGGGCACCATGTCCCAGAAAGCCCCCCTGCTCGCGCCCGAGGCCCTCCAGTCCTTCCTCGCCCAGCATCCCGAGTGGAAGCACGAAGGCGGGATGATTCGCCGCACCTATGAGGCCCCGTCCTTCCTCGCGGGCATCGCCTTCGTGGAGCGCGTGGCGCACGCGGCGGAGAAGGCGGACCACCACCCGGACATCGACATCCGCTGGCGCAAGGTGACGCTGGCGCTCGTCACACACGACTCCAACGGCCTGACGTCCAAGGACACCGACCTCGCCCATGAGGCGGACCGGCTCTTCGACGAGGTGGTGCCCCAGAAGTGAGCACCTGGGCTGTGAGTGGCTTCGTCGTGATGACCTCCAGGACCCTCGCGGGGCTGCGCGCGCTCGTCGGGTGCGCGGTGGTGATGCTGTCGTCCGCCGCGCTCGCGCAGGACGAGCAGCCCACGGAGCCGCGTCCGGAGCGGCTGTACTTCAACCCCGGCTCGCTGTTGGGCTCGGCGCGCGTCGTCGCGCTGGGGGGTGCCTACGTGGGCATCGCCGAGGGCGCGGCGGGCTTCCCCAGCAACCTGGCGGCGCTGGCCCACCGGGGCCCCGCGCTGGAGAAGGACTGGGACCTGGGCGTCACCCTGTCCTGGCTGGACCTGCCGTTCACCAGCGGACGCGCGCGCGACGTGGACAACGACGGCCGCGCGGACGAGTCCCAGGACCGGCGGCAGCTGCTCGGCGGCCTGCTGCTGCAATACAAGCGCTTCGGCATCGGCTTCGCGCTGCGCAACAGCGCCGTCACCTACTGCGCCACGGTGGCGTGCGCGACGGACAGCGAGCGCATCCGCGTGTCCATGACGCAGTCGGTGCTGGCGGGCGCGGTGTCCTTCGGCCAGGACGACTTCATCCTCGCGCTGGGCATCTACGCGGCGCAGGCCACCTTCCGGCTGTCCTCCGGCGGTGAGGACTGGCGCTACGGCGACACGGGCGTGGCCGTGGACATGCTGTACCGGCCGCATGGTCGCGCCTGGCGGCTGGGCGTGACGGTGCGGCCCGAGGTGGTGGCGGACTGGCGCCGCAAGGACGGCCAGGCGCCGGTGCTGGCGGACCGCACGCTGTTCAGCGCGGTGGTGTCGCCCGCAGTGCTGTCTTTGGGCGCGAGCTGGCGGCTGGGCGAGGGCGCGGAGCGCTACAACCGCCTGTCCCCCGCGGCGCGGCGGCAGCTGCTCGTGGACGGGGACGCGCTCCCGGTGCCGGAGGAGGAGCCCCGGGACGCGCCCGCGGGACGGTGGCTCATCAGCGCGCAGGTGGACCTCTTGTCCGGCGTGGACAACGCGGTGCCGCTGCGCACCTTCGCGTCCACGGCCCAGGAGCAGCTCGTGGGCCACACCTCCGAGTTCGCGCCCCGGCTGGGCGTGGAGCACGACACCGTGCCAGGGATGATTCGCCTGCGCGCGGGCGTGTACGCGGAGCCCTCGCCCTTCGATGGCCGGCCGCCGCGGCCGCACATCACCGGCGGCTTCGAGGTGTTCGTCCTGCGCTACTGGGAGGACTGGTCCATCAACGCCTCCTTCGACCTGGCGAGCCGCTACACCAACGTCGGCCTGTCCATCGGCTTCTGGCGCTGAAGGCGCGGCGCGCGCCCGCACGTGGGTAGCGCACGGGCCTCCGTGGCGACACCGGGTGCGCGACCAGGGCACGCCGCCACTCCTCGAGGGAAACCTGGCGCGCGCGTCGAAGCGGGCGAGCGAGCAGACATCGCACACGGTATTGCTGGCACCTACCAGCATGGAGACCCTCCGAGTGCGGAGGGGGCTTCATGCATCAAGGGCGGCGGTGGTTGCGGACTGTCGCGTGCGCGACAGCGCTGGGTTGGGCGGGCTGGCTGACGGGCTGTGAGGACTCGGACCCGGAGGAGCCAACCGATTGTGTGAGCGAACCACGACGAGGGGGATGTCCCGAGCCCGCGCAGGAGCTGCCGCCTCCCGAGGAGGACGCGGGCACGCCACCTCCCGAGGCAGACGCGGGGACACCCGACGCGGGTCCACCGCCCCTGGAGCCTCCGCCTCCGCCGCCACCGGCGACGACGGGGAGCACGCTGTGGATGGCGCGCGAGGGCACCGCGCAGGATGACCTGGCGCTCGGCGCCGCGGTGGACGCCAACGGCGACATCCTCACGGCGGCGCAGTACGAGCTGGATGACCTCCAGGAACGTCAGCCCACGGACGACACCGTGCGGCTGGTGCTCACCCGCCGCGCGGAGACGGGCGACGTGCGGTGGACACGCGCCTATCCGGTGCGCGTGGCCCAGACGCCGGAGTCCCTGCGCGCGGAGGTGAATGCACGCGTCGCGCCGGCGCCGGAGGGGGGACTCTTCGTGGCCGTGGATGCCCGGGGCCTGGTGGACTTCGAACCCCAGGAACTGGGGGACGGCGCGTTCCTGGCGCGGTTGGATTCGGCGGGCAACCTGGTCTGGACGGCGCGTGTCCCCGGGGGCGACGCGACGGTGGCGGACCTGCTGCTCGACGCCCAGGGCCGGCCGATGGTCGCGTTCAACACCTCCGGCTCCACCGACTTCGGCGAGGGCGTGGTCGGCTCCGGCGCGGTGGTGGTGACGTACTCGGTGGACGGCAAGCCCGAGCAGGCGCTGAACGTCGGACGCGCGGAGGGCGAGGGCGCGCGCGTCCTCATCACCACGATGGCCCTGGGGCCGGACGGGCACGTGGTGGTGGGCGGGCGCTACACGGGCGCGGTCCGCTTCGGGACGCAGCGCTCGGAGGGCGCCTCCGAGGGCAGCGCGTTCGTCGCCATGTACCTGCCGACGGGCGCACTGGTCTGGGCGCGGCCGCTCGCGCAGGCGAAGGGCACGGTGAGCGACGTGGGGGTGGATGCGCGAGGCACGGTGGTGGCGCTCGGCTCCTTCCTGGGCACGGTGTCCTGGGGGACGGCGAAGCTCCAGGGCCACGCGTACCGGGCGAGCCCCTTCCTCGTGTCCGCGGACGCGGCGGGCAAGGAGCGCTGGAGCCGCAACCTGGGCGATGGACTGCGGGCCGGAGCGCTCGGGGTGAAGCCCTCGGGCGAGCTGGTGGTGGGCGGCTTCACGTACTCGCTCATCGTGGACGGCGCGGCGGGGCCGGATGGACTGGGCTCGGCGCAGCCCGTGGCCCTGCGCTACGGCGCGGACGGCGCGTCGCTCGGGCTGAAGCTGTACATCTCCGACCCGCCCCAACCGCGAGGCGAGCTGTACGGCGTGGAGGACCTCCGCTTCGTGGGCATGCTCCCGGACGGCGATGTCCTGCTGTTCGGCCACACGGACCGCAACTCGGACTTCGGCACCGGCCGGCGCGCGCCGGCGCGCAGTGATTTGTTCCTGCTGCGCATGAAGCAATAGGCGGCGCGAGGGCCTCGAGCATGACTCGGGGCCCTTCGCCTGCGCTCGGATGACACGGGCCTCTTGGCTCACGCCGCGACGAGCGGCGTCGAGCCTCGTGTCGGGTCCACCCTCGTGTGATGGGTGCGCGGCGCCGGGGCGGCTGAGCCCACCGGGCCTCGAGACAGACACATCCGCGGCGCGCGCGTGGCCTTCGCGCCGGAAGTCCCCGGTCAGCCGCCGCTCGGAAGGCACCTGCATCCCGAGGCGGTCGGCTCACCGGAGCGTGTGGACAGGGCGCCTAGCGGCGCGTGGTGCGACGCGAGGTCTTCCGGGCCGCGCCCTTGCGAGCCGCCCCCTTGCGCGCGGTGGTGCGGCCACGGGCCGGGCTCTTGCGAGCGGTGCGACCCGCCGTTCCGGTCCGACGCGCGGTCGTCTTGCGAGCACCGCCCCGCTTGCTCCGGGCCGGGGTCTTCTTGCGAGCAGTCTTTCCGCGCGTGGTCGTGCGCTTCGCCGCGGCCTTGCGGCGCGAGGTGGTCTTCTTCGCGCGAGCACCGGTGCGGCCCGACGCCTTCTTCGTGGCGCGACGGCGCCGCGAGGATGACTTGCGCGTCGAGGACGTCGAGGGAGCCAGGGCCATCTCCGAGGGGGCCAGGCTGTCGGTGATCTGCGAATTGACGGTCTCGTGAGTCATTCCATCTCCTCCGGTGAACGAGAACAACAGGCGATGCGAAACGCAGCGTACGCCTGTGCGCGCGCGATGAGAGCCCTCCCCCTCGCGAAGATGAACGACAGCGGACGAATGGCGCGTCGGGCCTCGCCCATCAGGGTGCGTAGCCGAGTTCGCGCTCCGCCTTCTCCACCTGTCCGAGCGCTTCCTTCAGTCCTCGTGAGGAAGCCACCGCGCGCGCGCGCCGCAGGCGCTCCTCGACGCGCGCCTTCTCCCCGAGCAGCGCGTGGGCCCGGCCCAGCTCCAGCAACGCATCGACGGCGGACCACCAGTCCTCGTGGGACTCCGCGTTGGTGAGGGCCTGCTCCAGATGGGGCAGCGCGGCGGGGACATCGCCCCGACGCAGGTGGAGCCGGCCGAGGGAGGTATGGGCCTCGCGCTGGCCAGCGGGGTCCTTCACCCGACGAGCCAGGGCGAGGGCCTTCTCCGAGAGCGCCAGGGCCTGGGCGTCCTTGGGGTCCTTGCGCGAGCGCACGTTGGCGAGGGCGACCAGGGCGAACATCTGGCCGGTGTTGAAGCCGACCTGCTCGCGCAGCCGCAGGGACTGTTCATACAGGGTGATGGCGGAGTCGAGCTGGCCCTGGTCCTCGTCGAGGGAGGCGAGGTGGCGAAGGTGGTAGGACTCCATCAGGACGTCGTTCGAGGCGCGGGCGAGGGACAGGCCATGCGCGTAGGTCGACCTCGCGGCCTCGGCCTGGCCCTGGAACTGTTGGGTGAGGCCCAGATGGAACAGGGCCTCGATGTGTCCTCGCGAGTCACCGGAGGACACGGCGAGGTCCCGGGCCTGCTCGAAGAGGGCGACGACGGGGGCCCACTCGCCCTGGCCGGTGAGGAGCACGATGAAGTAGTGGAACATGCCCTCGGCGTCGAGCGCGGCGACGCGGGCACGGGCGTCACCCGAGGCGTCGGCGAGGTGGCGGGCGCGGCGCAGCACGTCGAGCACCTGGGTGGTGTCCATCCCTGGCTGGTGACGGAGCATGCGGGACATGACGCGGCCCTGCTCGGCGAGGATGCGGGCTTCCCCTCCCGGGTCCTTCAGGGTCCGAGCGCGCTCACTGGCGAACTGACCCAGCGACACGGCGTCATCGAAGCGGCTCTCCAAATCGTAGGCCTGCATCACGGTGACGGCGGCCTCGCTGAAGGGGCGCCCCTGCTCCGCGGCCGTGCCGATGCTGGTGGCCTGGGCGGACCGGCCGGTCGCGCAAGCGGTGACGAGTGATGCCAGTCCCACACAGATGACCTGCCGCATGTCCGAGTCCTCCGGGAGAGGCGTCGTGCCCCTCCATCGCGGAGACGAGGCTAGGGAGTGAGTCGCGCCGTGGGGCGCTGATGGGATGAGACGCGGATGGGAGGGACGAGCCGCGGACGGGGAAGGATGAGTGTCCCGCTGTCGGGGGTGCCTCGGATGGGGTTACCCTCTGCGACATCATGACGGCCGAGGAACGACAGAAGCTCGTGGAGCAAGCGCGGGCGCTCCTGTTGGAGCAGGTGGTCCGCTGGGAGTCCCCCACGCGCAGGGACGAGGACGACCGCATGGGCTACGGGAAGCTCGCGGTGGCGGCGCGTCAGGCGCTCGCGGGGGACACGGGCGCGATTGCGACGCTGCGCCGGGTGTTCGACGAGTCGTTCTTCGCCAGGACCAGCTCGCACAACGAATACGGGCTGGCCTCGCTGGGGCTCGCGCTGCTCGGGGACCGCGAGTCGATGGAGCGCATCCGCGCGGTGTCGCCCATCAACCTGAACCGGACGACGAAGCCGCTCGCCCTCGCGCTGCTCGAAGAGGACTGACGCCTCACAGCGGATGGCCGAGCACCTGCTCCAGCCGGGCCCGGTACGTGCGGCTCAGCGTCAGCTCCTGGCCATCCTTCAGCACCAGTCGATGGTCCCCGGACAGCGTGGGGGTCAGGGAGACAATCCGGTCCACGTTCACGAGCGCCGAGCGATGCACCCGCGCGAAGCGCCGCGCCGGAAGCCGGCCCTCCAGCTCCGCCATCGTCTCGCGCAACAGATGTGTCTGGGTGCCGACATGCAGCGTGACGTAGTTCCCCGCGGACTCCACCCAGTCCAGGTCCTCTACCGGCACGAGCAGCGTCCGCGTCGCCGACTTCACCACGAGCCGCTCCGTGGGCTCCGGCTTCAGCTCCTGGAACATCCGCTGGAGCTGCTGCCTCAAGTCTCCCGGAGGCGCCGTCAGCCGCTCCCGCACCCGCGTCAACGTACGTCGGAAGCGCTCCACCGTGAATGGCTTGAGCAGGTAGTCCACCGCGGCGGCATCGAACGCACGCAAGGCATGCTGCGGCCACGCCGTGACGAAGACGACCACGGGAGGCGCGGCCTGCCCCAGCTCCGCCAGCACGCCGAACCCGTCCCGCTCCGGCATCTCCACATCCAGGAACACCAGCGCCGGCCGCTCGCGCGCCAGAAGCTCCAGCGCCTCCTGCCCGTCCCCGCACTCTACGACGGGATGCAGGTCCGTCTCCGATGCCAGCAACGTCCGCAGTCGCTCGCGCGCCAGCGGCTCGTCATCGACGATGAGCGTGCGCACCGTCATGCCCGCGTCCTCCGATAGGGCAGCGAGAGCGAGAGCAGGAACCCACTCGGCGCACGCACCTTCCACGTCACCGACTGCTCGACACCGTGCAGTCGCTCCAGTCGCGCCCGCGTGGCCCCCAGCCCGATTCCCTCCTCCAGCTCCGTGCGCCCCGCCGGCGGCCCCACCCCGTCGTCCTCCACCTCCACCGCCAGCCGCGCACCATCACGCCGGACCCGGACCCAGACCTTCCCGGGTCCCCTGCGCGGCGCGATGCCGTGTCGGATGGCGTTCTCCACCAGCGGCTGGAGCAACAACGACGGCACCAGCGCATCCCTCGCGTCCTCCGCGACATCGACGTCCACCTGGAGCCGGTCCGAGAAGCGCGTGCGCTCGATGTCCAGGTAGGGCGAGAGCAGCTCCAGCTCCTCCGAGAGCGGGACCTCGTGTCGCCCGTCGCGCTCCAGGCTCGCGCGCAGCAGCTCGCTCAACTGCCCCACCATCCGGTCCGCGGACTCCACATCCCGGTGCATCAGCGCGGAGATGGCGTGCAACGTATTGAACAGGAAGTGGGGCTGGAGCTGACTTCGCAAGAGCTGCAGCTGGGCCTGCGCGAGCTGCGCCTCCAGCTGGGACGCGCGCACCGCCTCCTCGCGCATCCGCCGCGCGTACGCCACCGCAGCCTCCATGCCCACCAGGGAGAAGTAGATGAGCAGGTCGAAGTCCGTCGTCTTCGAGGCGATGAACAGGAAGTAGGTCCACGCCGCGGACGCGCCGCCGCTGACCTCCACCACCAGCCACTCGCGCAGCACCGCGAACAGCCCCAGCGCCAGCACCGCGAAGCCCACGCCGGGCACCAGGTGCAGCAGCAGTTGCACGAACCACGGCCGGCCCGTCGCGCGAATCCGGCGCGCCACCGCCAGCACGAACGGCGTGAGCGCTGCCCAGGCGTACCAGACACACGCGCCCGTCAGCAGGGCCTCGCCCAGACGCGGCGGCTCCCCGTGCGAGGCGCGGTACACGAAGAGCTGCGCCCCATAGAGCAGCGCGAGCACCGTGTACCCGGCCAGAATCACCGCGGGCCAGAACCACCGGGACGACAGTCCCCACCGGGCCCCGGTGGACGAGGACTCAGCGGCGGACACGGGACTCCATGACACGGTCGGGCTCGTCGACATGATGGACGGCGTGGACTCTAGTCCGTCCACGCGTCCCTTGCCGAAGCCCGTCCCTTCAGCCCTTGAGGAACGCCGCCAGCTTCTCGTACGCCACCGCGAGCGGAGCAATGGGCGCGCTCTCGTTGGCCTGGTGCGCCTGCGCCGTCTCGCCGGGCCCGTAGTTGATGGCGTCCACGCCCCACTCACCGAACCGGGCCACGTCCGTCCACGCCTGCTTCGACGCGGCGGGCAGTCCGGTGATGGCGAGCAGCTTCTGGAACAGCGGATTGCCCGCCACCACGGGGCCGCTGGGCGAGGCATCCGTGATGATGACCTCCGCGCGTCCCGCGACGAGCGCGTGCACGTCCGCCTTCGCCTGCTCGATGCTCTTTCCCGGCGCGAAGCGGTAGTTGAGGTTCAGCTCGAACGACTCGGGGATGACGTTGCGCGCGCGGCCGCCCTTGGCCAGCGTGGCGTTGATGACCTCGTAGAAGCGGAAGCCCTGCACATCCACCTCCACCCGCTGACGCGCCAGGAGCTCCGTGAGGAACGGGCCCGCCTTGTGGATGGCGTTCTCCCCCTGCCACGGCCGCGCAGAGTGCGCGCTGCGTCCGCCGAAGCGCACCGTCACCTGCATGGAGCCGACGCAGCCCACCTGCACCTCGCTGTCCGTGGGCTCCATCGCGATGCCGAACTTCACCTTCGCCAGGTCCGGGCGCGCCGCGAACAACGGGATGAGGCCGCTCTCCGCATATGCGCCCTCCTCGCGCTCGTAGAAGAGGAAGGCCAGGTTGACCGGCAGCGTGTCGCGACGGAGGTCCTCCGCCAGCGCCATCATCACCGCGAGCCCGCCCTTCATGTCCGAGGCGCCCAGGCCGAAGACGCGCTCTCCCTCGATGCGAGGCTCACGCCCCTGGTCGCTCGGGTGCGCGGGCACCGTGTCCAGGTGACCGATGAGCGCCACCGTGGGGCGAGGGTCCTCCAGACGACCGAGCAACAACGTGTGCCCCACGCGGAAGACCTCCCCGGGTGGGAAGTGCTGGAGCGCCCAGCGCTCGACGAAGTCCGCGATGGGGCCTTCCTGCGTGATGGGACTGGAGATGCGGCACAGCTCGAGCGTCGTGCGGGCGAGCCTCGTGGCGAGGTCTTGAGAGGACATGCGGACACCACCATAACCCCACCCCCTCCCCCTTCGCTGGCCTCCCCGCTCTCCGACAACGAACCGGTCTCCCCAGGACTCCGGAGCCTCCGGATTGACGCCCGGTGATTCCGTCGTCTCACTCGAAGGCGGGGCGTGACACTGATCGCACGTTCACCGAAGCTGCCGCCGCCCCCAATCCTCCGAGGATGAAATGTCGTCGAACAGCGAAGCGACCCAGGCCCTGCTCTCCCTCTGCGGCGACAAGCGCCGATGGAAGGCGGAGCTCACCGTGGACGCGGTGAGGAAGCTGCTCGCCGAGGGCGCGGACGTGAACGCTCGGGACGTCAATGGCCAGAGCGCCCTGCACCACGCCGTCCAGGGGCAGTACCAGAAGGGGGATCCGCTCCCGGACGTCGCGGTGGTGCGCGCGCTCATCGAGGCGGGCGCGGATGTGAATGCGCGGGACAACCACCAGCAGACGCCGCTGACCCGCGCCTTCCCCTCGGAGAAGACCCCGGAGAACGAGGCGCTGGCGCTGGAGCTCATCGCCCTCTTGAAGGCCGCTGGTGGGAAGGTGCCCTCGGACGTGGTGGACGGAAACGGCGCGGCGTTCCGCTGGACGACCGCCAGGCTCCTCAAGGAGGTGCTCGACGCGGGGGCTCGCCTCGACGCGCGCAACGAGCGGGGCGGGACGCCGCTCCACAGCGCCGTGGTCTCCGGAGACCCCGACGTCATCCAGTTGATGCTGGAGCGCGGCGCCGATGTGAACGCCATCGACGGCCAGGGCCGCACGGCGCTGGGCATCGCGCTGCGCACCAAGGAGGAGGTCTGGGTCGCGCACAACAAGCGGACGGCCGGGTTCAACGCCGTCATCCAGGTACTCGAGGCCGCGGGCGGCAAGGCCAGCGTCTCCATTCCCCTGAGCGATGACGTCTTCGCCCCCTACCCCATCGACGAGGCGGCGTTCCGCGGGGCCCTGGCGGAGAAGAAGCAGAAGCTCTCCTTCAAGCACGCCATCGCCTCCGCGCAGGAGGCCATCACGGGACTGCACGGCCATGGAGACCCCGCCGAGGCCCTCGGCAAGCTGGAGACGCTGCGGGACACGCTCACCACGCCGCCCAGGAAGGTCCACATCCGGGAGTCGCTGAGCATCCGGAGCGCCTTCTTCCACCACGGCGACCTGGAGGTGGACGGCAACCTGGACATCGGCCGGCCGTTCGCGGTGACGGGGGACGTCATCGTGCACGGCGTGGTGTGGGACTCGGGCAACGACTCGCTGGTGAACATCCTGGGCAAGCTGACGTGCCACGGGCTCTACTCGAGCGGCGAGTTCAGCGTCGCCCAGGACATCGAGGCGCGCGACGTGGTGCTCGGCTACTACAACGACCACCTGCTCTCGGCGAACACCATCCGGGCCCGCGTCGTCATCGAGGATGACCACGCCTTCGATGCCCGCACCGAGGCGCAGCACCACTTCGACATCGACACCTACGCGCAGGGCTACGGCGACGGCGTGGCGGAGGAGCTGAAGGCCCTCTTCGTCGACGAGGTCTTCGAGACCACCGAGGAGACGGACGAAGAGGACGGCGAGCCGGCCCGCCTCGACAAGGGCGAGCTCTTCCACCGCATCAGCAAGGGCCTGCCCGTCTTCCGCGAGTAGCCCCTCAGAGCGTCCGGATGAAGTCGAGCTCCACGCTCAGCCGGCCGGTGCGAGCGCTTCCTCGAACTCCGTCGCGCCCTCCAGCAGCGACGCGCAGAGACACGCGGGGCCCTGCAACGCGGTGAAGCCATGCGCGCTGCCCTCCAGCTTGTCGAGCGTCTCACCGGGCCACACCTCGTGCCCGCCGTCCTCGCGCAGCCCGCCCTCCAGCACCAGGTTCCACTCGCGCCCCAGGTGCGTGTGACGCGGATAGCGCACGCCCGGGTTCAGCCGCAGCACCGCGGCCATCATCCCCTCGCGCGCGGGGCCCGTCTCCACCGGGAACAGCTCCGAGCCCTCCACCGGCCCCGGCATCCACAGCGACGCGTCCTCCAGCGACTCGAGCAGCGCGCTCGCCCGCTCCCGCGTCACGTCGAAGAAGGCCGCCAGCTCCTGCGCGAAGCGCTCCAGCCGGCGCGGCCCCTCCATCCGGGCCATCAACGCGGCCAGCACCCCGGCCGGAGGCTCCACCGGCGACTCCAGCGCCAGCAGGCCCCCGCGCACCGAGGACAGGCGGTCGGCCTCGACCCGGCAGCGCTCGCACGTCGCCAGGTGTCGCTCCAGCACCTCCCGCGAGGAGGAGTCCAGCGTCCCCAGTGCCCACTCGGCCAGGATGTCGTCGAGGTGCTCCGTCATCGCGTCCCATCCCGTCCCATCACACGAGCCCTACGGAAGCCACCGCCCGGGTGGATTTCCCTGGGGGCTACACCGCCACCGCGAAGTCGCGAAGGGCCGAGTTGAGGCTTGTCTTCTTGTCCGTGGACTGTGTCCGCTGCCCGATGATGAGCGCGCACGGCACCATGTACCTGCCCGCGGGGAACTGCTTCTCGCGCATGCCCGGAATCACCACGCTGCGCGCGGGGACGCGGCCCTTGTAGACGCGCTCCTCGGGGCCGGTGACGTCGATGATTTGCGTGGACGCGGTGAGCACCACGTTGGCGCCCAGCACCGCCTCCTCCTCCACCACCACGCCCTCCACCACGATGCAGCGGCTGCCCAGGAACGCGCGGTCCTCGATGATGACGGGAGACGCCGTGGGCGGCTCGAGCACCCCGCCCAGCCCCACGCCACCCGACAGGTGCACGTCGCTGCCCACCTGCGCGCAGCTGCCCACCGTGGCCCACGTGTCCACCATGGTGCCCGCGCCCACGCGCGCGCCGATGTTCACGTAGCCGGGCATCACCACCGCGCCCTTCTCCACGAAGGCCCCGTAGCGCACCGTGCCCGGCGGGACGACCCGCACGCCCGCCTTGTCCAGGTTCTTCTTCAGGGGGACCTTGTCGTGGAACTCGAAGGGCCCCACCTCCATCACCTTCATCTCCGACACGGCGAAGAACAGGAGGATGGCCTCCTTGACCCAGGCGTGGACCTTCCAGCCGTCCGGGCCCTTCTCCGCCACGCGCAGCTCGCCCGCGTCCAGGCGCGCCACCGTCTCGCGCACGGCGGACACGAAGTCCGCATCCTTGAGCTTCGTCCGGTCCGCGAACGCGGCCGAGACCTTCTGGGACAGTTCTTCGATGGGCAACATGGCGCCACCTTGAAGCACACTTCGGCGCGCCGCGCCGCACCAACCTGCCCGCCCTCAGGGGTGGGACGCGTCCGGCTCCGACGCCTGGCTCGCGTCCGGCTCAATCAGGCCCGCGGGCTCCGCCAGGGGCAGCGTCTGCGTGGTGATCTCCCCATGCAACGTCCGGGGCGCCACCTCCGTGTGCCCGCGTCCCTCCAGCTCCACCGCGCCCCGTGAAACATGTCTCACCCGCGCCATGGGCACCTCGCCCCAGGTCCGGCTGAAGGGCCAGCGACGCACGTAGAGGTGCGTGTCGCTCAACAGCGCCACGTATCCCAGCAGCGCGCCGCCCTCGTCGCGCACGCGCATCCCTCGGGTGATGGAGCGCCGCTCATAGGGCGACGCCGTCTCGGGCCAGGCCATGCGTTCCACCTCCTGCCCCCAAGGTGCACCTCCTCCTGCCCACAGAGGAGCACCCCTCGCGCGCCCGCTTCCTCGCCTGCTTGAGGCAACTTGAGTCCCAAGGGCTCCGATAACTCTCTGTTTTGTCGCGTTGAGCAGTGTCCACAACTGGTCAATCGACCCCTGGTCGTGCCAGCATCGGGTCATCCCTCACCCCCTGGAGGGCACATGAGCGCTACCCCCTCGCGCCCGTGGAGCCTCGCCGTGGCAGTGCTCGCGTCGTTCGTCGCCGGATGCCTCGGCGAGGCGGCGCTCGACATGCAAGGTCTGCCGGGCCCCGGCAACCCCAACCCCCAGCCCCCGCCGGTGCAGCAGGACGGCACGCTCGACTGTGACCTGGACCGGGTGCCGGCGGGCGTGACGCTCGCGAGCATCGCCTCCGACTTCGAGCGCGAGGTGCACCCGGCCCTGGTGCGCGAGGTGTCCGGCTGCATCTCCTGCCACGCGACGACGAGCGGCCGGCTCTTCAAGGTGGGCCTCAACGGCGTGGAGAACTTCTACGCCATCCGCGCCGCCGGCTACCTCACGCCCGCGTCGGGCTCCATGCTGTCGCGCCTCGTCACGACGGACGAGAGCGCGCGCATGCCGCGCGGCGAGCCGGCGTGGAACGCGCGCGAAATCGCCGCGGTGGCCGCGCTCACCTGTCAGCTCAAGGCGGTGGAGACGCGCCAGCCCTCGTCGCGTCCGGACGAGGAGTTCCCGCCAGCGCTCCTGGAGCCCTACCGGGGCCCCTCCGTCGCCACGTATGACAATCCCTTCCTGGGCTTCGAGCAGCTCAAGGGCAAGGTGAAGGCCGTCTTCAACGACGACTGGGTGCGCGGCGGGGTGGACCGCTTCGCGCAGAACGTGGGCCTGCTGGGCGGCGTGGACTACAAGGACCACTTCGTCGAGGCGCGCGTCGCCACCGCCGACTTCTTCCTGGGCCTGGATGACCTGTCGCGCGACGTGTGCCTCACGGCCGCCACCCACAAGACGGGCCCCTTCACGGGCCTGGACCTGGCACAGCCGCTGACGGACATCCCCGCGCCCACCACCAAGACGTACGAGATGGAGGCCGCCGCGCGCGACGGCACCACCCTCCCCGCGGGCACGCAGATTCTCGCGAGCACCGGCGGCAAGTCCGGCAGCACGGGCTGGAACCTCTACACCACCGGCACCCTCACCACGCTGCAGCCCTACGTCTTCCCCGCGTCCGCCACCTACCGCTTCACGGTGAAGGCCAAGGGGGACCTGTGCGGCCCGGACCTGCCGAACATGCAGCTCAAGGTGGACGGCGTGCTGGTGAAGGAGTGGAGCGTCGCCAACAACACGGCCTACGCGGACTTCGTGCACACGCAGGCCGTCGCCGGCGGGGACCACCTCCTCACGGTGGGCTTCACCAACGACTACGGCGAGACGGGTGTCTGCGACCGCAACCTGCACGTGGACGCGCTCGTGGTGTACGGCCCCACGGAGGCCGCCACCGGCACCCAGCGCGCGGACGCGGCGAAGGCCAAGGTGGACACGCTCTACCGGCGGATGCTGTACCGGGCCTCCTCCCCCGAGGAGCGCGCCAACGGCTACGCGCTGGTGACGGACCTGCTGGGCATCGAGGCCAACGCCACCAAGGCCTGGAGCGGCCTGTGCGAGGGCCTGATGCGCGCGCCCGACTTCCTCTTCACGCTGCCGCCCTCGTACGAGCGCTTCACGGGCAAGGAGCGCGAGCGGCTGCTCTTGGTGAAGCTGGCCATGGACCTGCTGGGCAGGCCGCCGTCCGCGCAGGACTTCACCGCGCTGGAGGACGGGCAGAAGTCGTGGGAGGCGATGGTGGACGGATACCTGGCCTCGGCGGACTTCCGGGCGAACTACTTCAAGCGCATGCGCGTGCGCACCGAGAGCGAGGGCACGCCCGACACGGACGAGCCCGCGCGGCTGTGGACCTTCCTGGTCGAGCAGGAGCGGCCGTTCGGGGAGCTGCTCACCGGCGACTACTCGGTGGACGGAAGCTTCCAGCAGGTGACGCGCCCCCCGCAGCACGGCAAGACGGGCGTGCTTACGATGAAGGGCTTCATCAAGAACAAGCCGGGCCTGCCGCACTACAACTACGCGGCGCGCGTGATGACGGACTTCATGGGCACCCTGTACGAGGTCCCCGCCGAGGTCTTCGACATGCGCGGCGCGGCCACCGCGTCCTCCACCGTGGACCCCAGCAGCATCTGCTACTCCTGCCACCAGACGCTCACCCCGCTGGCGCACCAGCGCCTGCGCTGGGACGACGAGGGCAACTACCGCACCCAGGACGAGCAGGGCGTCACGCTGGACGACACGGACAGGAACCTCGCCGCCACCTATGCCTTCAAGGGCCAGGGCATGGAGGCCTTCGCCACGCAGGCGGTGAAGAAGGAGGCCTTCGTGCGCCGCACGCTCAACGCCCAGTTCGCCCTGCTGTTCGGCCGCGAGATGCGCCACGAGCAGGACGAGCGCGCCATCTACAAGCGCCTGTGGGACGTCAGCCACGAGCACGACGGCAACCTCAAGGCCGTGCTCAAGACCCTCGCCACCTCTCCCGAATACCTGCGCCAGTAGCGCCGCCCAAAGGACCGCCGCCATGAACCGCCGCCGATTCCTCGCGGGCGCCGCCGCGGGCGCCGCCATCAGCACCCTGGACTGGCTCCGCTTCTTCCGCGCCTTCGGAGTGCCCGGGACGAAGAAGGAGCTGGGCTTCGCCGAGGCCGCCGCCGCCGAGGCCGACAACCCCCGCTTCCTCATCTACTGGTTCCAGGAGGGAGGCTGGGACGGGTACTCGATGTTCAACCCCGTCCACACGCCCAATGACTCCATCCGCGTCATCCCCGCGGGCGAACTGCGCCCCACCCCGTCGTGGACGAACCACCGCTACCGGCCCAAGGGCTACGGCGCCACGCCGTCGGACCCGCCGAAGACGCAGGGCAACATCCAGTACGGCTACCTGGCGCAGGACGGCCTGGACCTGTTCCCCGACCTGGCGGTGGTGTCCAGCCACAACGGCAACACCTTCCACTCGGGCGGACGGTGGGAGTACCACTACGGCAAGTACAGCGCGTCGCTGTCGGGCAAGCGGGGCGCGGACGAGCGCACGGTGATGCAGGCGTTCTGCGAGGCGTACGGCACGGGCTTCCTCTTGCCCCACGTCTCGTGGCACCGGTGGCTGTCCGACGGTGAGCTGTCCATCCCGTCCTATCCCGAGGGCACCGGCTACTACGAGAAGCTGGGCCCGGTGCACGCGCACACGCTCTACGGCAAGACGCCCGCGGCGATGCGCGAGCGGCTCGCGTCGCTGGGCAACGTGGCGCAGGGCCAGCGCGACGCGCGCATCCGCCAGTTCACCGACAACCTGCAGGCGAGCTTCCTGGCGGAGAAGAACAGCGAGTCGGTGCGCGCCTTCAACTCCGCGCTCCAGATTCACCGGGCGCTGACGGCCGGCGGCAGCATCAACCTGGACCCTCGCACGCTGTTCACCCACACCACGCTGCGCGCCGAGTTCGGCATCACCGCGGCGGACGAGGCCACGGACTCGTCGTCCATCAACGGCAACCCCGCGCGCACCAAGGAGACGCCCAACACCAACGTGCAGGCGTTGATGACGTACGAGATGATGACGAAGGGGCTGTCCATCGGCTTCTTCATCGAGAACCGCGGCCTGCGCCAGTTCGACACGCACCGCGACCGCCGCTCCATCATGAACAACAAGGGCCAGACGGAGCAGCGCGACATGATGCGCAAGAACCTCTGGAACCCGCTCAGGACGCTGGTGGCGAAGCTCAAGTCCACGCCCTACGGCACCACGGGCAAGAGCTACTACGACTTCACCACCATCGTCCTCGCCTCGGAGATGGGCCGCACGATTCAGGGCGACGTGGAGGGCATCCTCGCCAAGGCGGGCGTGACGGACGCGCAGAAGTACGAGGAGATCATGCTCCAGGACTGCTGCCAGCACTGGCGCGTCAACAGCGTGGCCTTCCTGGGTGGCACCGTGCGCGGCAACACGCAGTATGGCCGCGTGGGCAGCGCGTCCCTGGACGGCATCCCGATGATGCCCAACGGCACGCTGGACCCGGCGTACGACCCGGACACGGGCCTGCTGGTGCCGGGGCGGACCAAGAACGCCACCAGCTTCGTGTCCGACGCCGGCCACGTGTACGCCACGGCGCTCCACCTGTCCGGGTTGGACCCGGCGGCGCTCAAGGCCGCGGGCAAGGGCAAGAACGACCGCCCGCCCATGACGTTCATCAAGCGCTGAAGCGCCCGCATGATGCGGGGCCGCCACCGTCCCTCCGGAGGCGGCCCCCAAGGCTCAGGCGACTTCAGGCGTCGAGGACGCGCGCCACCGCGTCCACCACCTCCTGGTCCGTGGGGAAGGCCAGCGACGCCTTCCGGATGACCACCTTGCCGTCGACGGCGACCTCGTAGCTGCCCGACGGCCCGGGCTTCAGCTCCGCCTCCACATCCAGCTCGTCCTTCAACGCGGCCGCCGCACGGGCGGCCCTGGGCTTGTAGCCTCAGGAGTTGCAGTACGTAATCGTGACCTTCTTGTCGGCCATGGCGTGTCTCCTCGCGCGGGGCTCGACCCCGTCCCCGAAGAGATAATGCGTTCGCGGCCCGCGAGCCAGCCCACGCCTGGCGCCGGGGACAGGACGCGCGCCGTCCGCGGCGCTAGGTTCTTCTCCGCCATGACGGACTTTCGTGAGCGCATCGCCGCCGCCTATGACGTCGAGTCCTTCCGCCGCGAGGGCCAGCGGCTGGTGGACACGCTGGCGGACTACCTGGCCCAGGCCGAGCGCGGAGAGGGCCTGCCGGTACTGCCCTGGGCCGCGCCCGCGGTGAGTGTGGACCGCTTCCCCGCCGCCTTCCCCGAGGAGCCCACGGGCGACTTCGCGGAGCTGGTGGCGCGCGTGCTCTCCGGCTCCAACCACCTGCACCACCCGCGCTACGTGGGCCACCAGGTGACGGCCCCCGTGCCGCTGGCCGCGCTGTGCGACGCCGTCTCCTCGCTGCTCAACAACGGCATGGCCGTGTACGAGATGGGCCCCGTCTCCACCGCCATGGAGCGCAACGTGCTGCGCTGGATGGCCGCGCGCCTGGGCCTGCCGGAGTCCGCGGACGGCGTGCTCACCTCCGGCGGCTCCCTGGGCAACCTCACCGCCCTGCTCGCCGCCCGCCAGGCGAAGGCCGGCTACGACGCGTGGAACGAGGGCGCCCACGCGGGCCCGCCGCTCGCGGTGCTGGTGCCCGCCACCGCCCACTACAGCCTGTCGCGCGCCCTCCGCGTCATGGGCTGGGGCCAGGGCGGCGCCATCCCCGTCGCCGTGGACGAGCGCTTCCGCCTGCGCCCCGACGCGCTCGGCCCCGCGCTGGAGTCCGCCACGCGACAGGGCCGCAAGGTCATCGCCGTCGTCGCCAGCGCGGGCTCCACCGCCACCGGCGCGTTCGACCCGCTGGAGCCCGTGGCGGACTTCTGCGAGCACCACGGCCTGTGGTTCCACGTGGACGCCGCGCACGGCGCCTCCGCCGCGCTCAGCGCCGCCCATCGCCACCAGGTGCGCGGAATCGCCCGCGCGGACTCCGTCGTCTGGGACGCGCACAAGGGCCTGCTCATGCCCGCGCTGGTGACGGCGGTGCTCTTCCGCGACGGCGCGCGCTCCTTCGAGTCCTTCGCCCAGGAGGCCAGCTACCTCTTCGGCGACACCGAGCGCCCGTGGAGCGACGTGGCCCTGCGCACGATGGAGTGCACCAAGGAGATGATGGCGCTCAAGCTGTACGCCTGCCTGAGCGTGCTGGGCACCCGCCTGTTCGCCGACGCGGTGACGGAGTCCTACGCCCTCACCCGCCGCTTCGCCGAGCGGCTCTCCCAGGCCGGCGACTTCCAGGTCCCCGTCCCGCCCGACTGCAACATCCTCTGCTTCCGCCACACCCCCGGACACGTGCCGCCCGAGGCGTGGGACGCGCTGCAGGCGCGCCTGCGCGAGCGGCTGGTGACGCGCGGAGACTTCTATCTGGTGCAGACGAAGCTGCCCCAGGGCGTGTTCCTGCGCGTCACCGTCATCAACCCGCTCACCACCGACGCGGACCTGGACGCGCTGATGGAGGCGCTCAGGACGGCAGCTCGACGGTGAACTCGCTGCCGACGCCGGGCTCGGACGCCACCGAGACGACGCCGCCCAGCACCGACACCATCTCCCGCACCAGCGTCAGCCCCAGCCCCACGCCCGGCTTGGACTTGTGGTCCAGGGGCTCCAGGTGTGAGAAGGGCTCGAAGATGTGGGCCTGCTCGGCGCGGGGGATGCCAGGCCCGGTGTCGCGCACCCGCAGGCGCCAGCCCTGGGGCCGCGCCTCCACCGCCACCGACACCCCGCCCTGCTCGGTGTACTTCACCGCGTTGGACACCAGGTTGAGCAGCACCATCTGCACGATGCGCGGATCCGTGCGCGCCACTGCCTGCCCCCGGGGCCGGTCCCACTCCAGCGCCAGCCCCTTGCGCCGCGCCTCCAGCCGCGCCTCCTCCACCACCTCGTCCACCACCGCGCCCAGGTCCACCGTCTCGCGCCGCACCACCAGCCTGCCCTCCTCCAGCTGGTTGTACTGGAGCACCATCTCCACCATGTCGCGCAGCCGCAGCGTGGAGCGGTGCATCCGGTCGAACATGTCCAGCGCCCGGGGCGGCAGCCCTCCCAGCTCCCGCTGCAGCGCGTGCTGGGTGAGCTGCAACACCGACAGCGGCGTGCGCAGCTCGTGTGACACCAGCTGCAGCAGCGTGCTGCGCGACGCGCT
Source organism: Myxococcus sp. AS-1-15 (assembly GCF_020037055.1). Taxonomy (NCBI): domain Bacteria; kingdom Pseudomonadati; phylum Myxococcota; class Myxococcia; order Myxococcales; family Myxococcaceae; genus Myxococcus; species Myxococcus sp. AS-1-15. The sequence continues at coordinate 665,147 of NZ_JAIQDF010000003.1, forward strand.
GGCGCGCTCGGTGGTCTCCAGCGCCACCTCCAGCTGCCGCTTGCGCATGCCCAATTCGCGCGCCATCGCCTCCAGGTCCACCGAGCGCGCGGCGAGCAGCCCCTGGAGCACCTCGCGCGTGCGCTTCATCACGGCCAGGTTCGTCACCCGCGCCACCAGCTCCTCGGACACGAAGGGCTTCACCACGTAGTCCTGCGCGCCGCCGCGCAGCAGGTCCACCCTCAGCGCATCATCCGCGCGCGCGGTGAGCAGCAGGATGGGCGTGGACTCCAGCCCCGGGCGCGTGCGCACCGCGCGCACCAGCTGGTCTCCGCCCATGCGCGGCATCATCAAGTCGCTCACGATGACGTCCGGCAGCATCCGCTCCGCCTTCGCCAGCCCCTCCAGGCCGTCCTCGGCGGTGGCCACCTGGAAGTCCTTCGCCAGCGTGTCCACCACGTAGCGGCGCATCTCCTGGGTGTCCTCCACCACCAGCACGCGCGGCCGGCTCGAGTCATCCGCCCGCGTGGCCACCGCCACCTCGCGCTCGGGCGGCCGCAGCACGTCCAGCTCCGCGCGCGCCGCCTCGACATCCACCTCGTGCGCCGGGGCGTCCGCGCGCGCCGCGAGCTTCACCCCCGTGGGCGCGAGCAGCGGCAGCTCCACCACGAAGCGCGCGCCGCCACCCGGGCGCTCCTCCGCCCAGATGCGCCCCTCGTGCAGCGCCACGAAGTCCCGGGCGATGGCCAGCCCCAGCCCCGTGCCCCCGGTGTCGCGCGTGGTGGCCGCGTCCCCCTGGCGGAAGCGCTCGAAGATGCTCTCGCGATGCTCGGCGGGCACGCCCGGCCCGCTGTCCTCCACCACCAGCCGCCCCTGCCCCGCCTCCGCGCTCACCGCCACGCGGATGTGCCCGCCCTCGGGCGTGAACTTGGCCGCGTTGGACAGGAGGTTGAGCACCACGCGCTCCACCTTCTCCGGGTCCACCTGCGCCGGCAGCATCGCGGGCAAGTCCAGCGCGAAGTCCAGCTCGCGCTCGGCCACCAGCCCCTCGAAGTTCTCCGCGGCCAGCCGCACCAGCCGCGCCAGGTCCACCTCCTCGTACGACAGCCGCATCTGCCCCGCGTCCAGCTTGGCCACGTCGAGCAGCGCGTTGACGTGCCGGAGCAGCACCCGCGCGTTGCGGCGCACCACCTCCAAATCGCGGTGCGCCGCGTCCGGCAGCGTGCCCTGCTGGAGCAGCCGGTCCACCGGCCCCAGGATGAGCGTCAGCGGCGTGCGCAGCTCATGGCTGACGTTGGCGAAGAAGCCGGTGCGCTGCGCCTCGGAGGCCTTCAGCTTCGCGTACAGCGTCTCCAGCTCCCGCGAGCTCTTCTCCAACTGCACCCGGCGCTCCTCGGACAGCCGCGCCGCCTCCGTCACCTCCACCACCCGCCCGCGCAGCGGCACCAGGTACATGCCCGTGGCCACCGAGGCCACCGCCGTCACCACCTTGATGCCGCCCCCCAGGTAGTAGGCCGAGTACCAGACGTTCCACACCTCCATCAGGTGCGTCAGCCCACACGCGCCGATGAAGACCCCGAACGACAGAATCATCCCGCCGAAGGGCAGCCGCGCCCGCCGCACCAGCGCGTACAGCGTCAGCGAGATGAAGAAGTACGCCGAGCCGATGAGGATGTCCGACAGGACGTGCATCGCCACCAGGTCCTGTTTCCACAGGTAGCAGTGCCCGTGTGGCATGTTCCAGGCACCGTAGAAGAAGTCCCGCAGGCCCTCTGTGAGCTGGGAGAACCGCTCCAGGGAAACCGCGCCGCGCACCGCATGTCCGAGCTGGTCGTTCATGGCGTTCCCTTCCACTGTCACGCATGGCGGGGGACCCCCACGGCTGTTCCCCCCGGAGGAAGTATTCCATGCAAAACAGGTGACTCTTGCCACCCCCCATCTCACACCGGGACGCGGGGAAAGGGCATGAGACGTGGGTACACGCGCCGGGTGCTGGACAGTCGCCCCCCGGGTCGAAATGCGATAGAGCCCGGGGCGACATGCTCGTCTCCCTGGTCATCCCCGTCTACAACGAGATTCCCACCCTGGCGGAGCTGCTGCGCCGCTGCATCGCGGTCGACTTCCCCAAGGAGCTTGTCCTCGTGGACGATTGCTCCCGGGACGGAAGCCGGGAGCTGTTGCAGCAGCTGGCCGAGCAGGGTGTGGGCCTGCTGGGGGGCACGCCGAAGAACCGCAACGACATCCGGGTGCTGTTCCAGGAGCAGAACCAGGGCAAGGGCGCCGCGCTGCGCAGGGGCTTCGCCGAGGCCACCGGGGACATCATCCTCGTGCAGGACGCGGACCTGGAATACGACCCGCGCGACATCCCGCGGGTGATTCAGCCCATCCTGGACGGTGAGGCCGACGTCGTCTTCGGCAGCCGCTTCACGGGGACGCCCCGCCGGGTGCTGTACTTCTGGCACACGGTCATCAACAACCTGCTGACCACGCTCTCCAACATGACGAGCGGGCTGAACCTCACCGACATGGAGACCTGCTACAAGGCCTTCCGCGCCGAGGTGCTGCGCTCCGTCGAGGTGGAGGAGGACCGCTTCGGCTTCGAGCCCGAAATCACCGCCAAGGTGGCCCGCGGCAACTGGCGCATCTACGAGGTGCCCATCAGCTACCACGGGCGCACGTACGAGGAGGGCAAGAAGATTGGCTGGAAGGACGGCGTGCGCGCCCTCTATGCCATCGGCAAGTACGCGCTGAAGCGCTAGTCCGCGCGCCGTCCGGGAAGGCCCCGTCCCCGTCGGGACGGAGTGGACCTCCCGGGTCGTCCGGCGCGGGCCTCGCGTGCACGAGGTCCGCCCGGACACACGCCCCCTTCACGACTAGCGCCGGGTGCCGCTGTCACTGCTGCCCGAGGGTCCCGCGTTGGTGCCCGTGGTGCCGCCGGAGCTGCTGTTGTCGAGCCCCGCGCCCGAGCCGCCCGTGCCACCGGTGTTGTTCGGGGTGTCCGTGCGGGTGCCGCTCGCGCCCGTGCCGCCGGTGCCTCCCGGGCTGGTGCCGCTGGTGGCCGGGTCGTTCGTGCTGCTCGTGCCCGACGTATCCGTGGTGTCCGTCCCGCTCGCGCCGCTGCCGCCGGAGCCCGTGCCGTTGAGGTCGGAGCCGGTAGTGCCCTGGCTGCCGGTGCCGCTGCCACCCGCCCCCGTGCCGTTGAGGTCGGAGCCGGTGCCGCTCGAGCCCGAGCCGCTGACATCCGAGCCGGTGCTGCTGCCCCCCGCGCCCGTGCCGTAGACACCGGAGCCGGTGCTGCCCGGCTGGGCGCCCGAGCCCTGGACATCGGAGCTGCTGCCGCTGCCCCCGATGCCGTCGTCGCTCGAGCCCGCACCGCCGTGGTCCTGCGTGGCGCCACTCGGGACGGCGTCCTGCGAGCCCCCCGTCATCTCCGTCGTGCGACCCGAGCCCCCTGTGCCCTGCTCGTTGCGTGAATCCGCGGACTGCCGGGACTCACAGGCCCAGCCCAGCGCCATCGCCGGCACCAGCGCGCCAATCAACCACCCTCTTCGGAAATCTTTCATGGTCGTGCTCCCCACCACTGTGGACCTCTCAATGTGAAAACGAGGCGCACGAAGGACAGGGGCACGGCGGCGGGTGTCGGGCCGTCGCTCGGAGAGCAGGACGCCCAGACACATCGCCCCTTCCGTGGACTGTGAGGCAAGGGAGCGTGCTCGCACGGGCGCGGGGGCCGCGTCGCGCGACGGGGGCGGTGAGGCTCACCGCCCCCCAGGCGGACAGGCTACCCGTGGGCGCGCGTCTCCTCCGTGGGAGGGGGCTCGGGCGGCGGCACCGAGGGCGGCGCGCCCAGGAGCAGCGCCTTCGCCGCGTCCACCGCCTCGCTCGTCCCCGTCAGCGCGAGCACGTCGCCCACCCGCAGCACCTCCTGCGCGGTGGGCACCGACAGGCTCTGCTCGCCACGCTGGATGGCCAGCACCGTCGCGCCCGTGAGGCCGCGCAGGTTCACCTGGGCCAGCGTCTTGCCCGCGCCGGGGCTGGACTCCTCCAGCCGCACGGAGGCCGGCGCGCCCAGGCCCGGCAACAGCCCCTGCACGTGGTCCAGCGCGTGCTCCTCCGCGCCCGGCTCCTTCGAGTGCGACTGCGCCGCCAGCGCCGCCACCAGCACCTGCGCGCCGGCGCGCACGTGGCCGTGCAGATTGGTCGCCCCGCGCCAGAAGGCGACGCCCAGCGCGCCCACCAGCACCAGCAACACCAGGGGGCCCGCCACGCCCTTCAAGAAGGGCTGCGTCACCACCACCACGGGGATGGCCACCAGCAGGACGATGCCCACCTGCAGCGTGACGAGCAGCACCCGCCGAGGCGCCGCGGCCAGGTCCAGCTTGCCGTCCTTGCGCGCCGGCAGCGCCGCCTCCGACAGAATCGAGCCCAGCCGCCGCGCCATGCCGATGACGCCCAGGATGAACGGCACCGCCAGCAGCACCGCGCCGCCCAGGATGAGGTTCTTCGACAGGTCCTCGTCCACGCCCGTCTGGACCTCGACGAAGTGGGCCATGCGGTCCGCCATCAGCGCCGTGCCGATGACCAGGACCACCAGCAGCACCGCGTCCAGCACCAACAGCCGGATGAGGCGCCGCACGCCCGCGCCCAACGTCTCCCGACGCGGCGCCTGCCGCAGCCGCTCCACCCACGTACCGTACAGCGTGACGAAGGTCTGCAGGGGCTTGGGCAGCTTGCGGTCCACCCACGACGCCACCGGCCCCGAGGCCTTGATGAGCAGGGGCGTGGTGAGCGTGGTGATGGCCGACACGGCCACCGCCACCGGGTAGATGAACGAGCCGGTGGCCTTCAGCGACAGGCCCAGCGCGGCGATGATGAAGGAGAACTCGCCAATCTGCGCCAGGCTCAGGCCCGCCTGCACGGAGGTGCGCGTGCTGTTGCCCGTCAGGAACGCGCCCAGCGCCACGCTGACCAGCTTGCCGACGATGACCACCACGGTGAGCACCAGGATGGCCGCCCAGTGCTCCATGATGAGCGCGGGGCTGATGAGCATGCCCACCGACACGAAGAAGATGGCCGCGAACATGTCGCGCACCGGCTGCACCAGGTGCTCGACCAGCTTCTCCTCACCCGACTCCGCCACCAGCGAGCCCGCCAGGAACGCGCCCAGCGCCACCGAGTAGCCGAACGACTGGGCCAGCAGCGCCACCGCGAAGCAGATGCCCACGCTCGTCACGAGCGTCGTCTCCGGCCGGTTCAGCTTGATGACCGCGCGCATGGCCCGGGGGATGATGAACAGGCCCACCGCCACCAGGCCCACCAGGAACGCCACCAGCTTGCCCGTGGTCAGCGTCAGGTCCTTCACCGACAGGCCCGCGCCCGTGGAGATGGCCGTCAGCGTGGCCATCAGCAGCACCGCGATGAGGTCCTCGACGATGAGCACGCCCACCACCAGCTCCCGCAGCTTCCCGCGGATGCCCTGCTCGTCGAACACCTTGGCGATGATGGTGGTGCTGGACACGGCGATGATGGCGCCGGTGAAGATGCTCTCCAGCGTCGTCCAGCCGAAGGCGCGCCCCACCACGAAGCCCAGCCACACCATGATGCTGCACTGGATGACGGCCGTGAGCCCGGCGGTGAACCCCACCGAGAACAGCTTGCGCAGGCTGAACTCCAGCCCGAGCGAGAACATCAGCAGGATGACGCCCAGCTCCGACAGCGTCGTCACCACCTCCTGGTTGGCGACCAGCGGAATCGGCAGGTAGGGGCCCACCACGAGGCCCGCGAGGATGTAGCCGAGCACCACGGGCTGGCGCAGCTTCTGGAAGACCACCGTCGTCACCGCGGCGACGCACAGGACAATGGCAATGGCCTGGAGGACCTCGTGGGCTCCGTGCATCAGGTCACCTCAATCTGGAAGACTCGGACGGGACGCGCCCCGCTTTTTTCCGAGGACTCGGAAAGACAAGGGCCATCCCTCGGGGATGAAAGGAAAAGACGACGTCACGCCGGGCTTCTCGCCCGGACCACCGCGGGACTCCACGCGCGACCCCGGCCCGGCAGAGGGCCCGCGTCGCGCACGGGTCAGCCGAACTCGGGCGGTCCGCGCAGCGTCCGACTGGCGATGGAGGGACGGTCCGCGACTTCCCCGCTCGACGTGGGCGCCGCCGGGGCACGACGTTCGCGCAGGGTGACGCGCGTGAAGGCGTGGTGACGCTCGCGGCCCCAGCGGTACAGGGCCAGCAGGTCCGGCTCCAGCCCCGTGCGGGTCCGCACCGAGGAGGCCGCGAAGACGACGGGCCCCGCGCCCACATGGAGCCCCAGGTCCCAGCCGCCCAGGTCCGTGATGTGGAACTGCGCGCCCCAGCGCCGCGAGGACTTCTTGGAGGACCCGGCGCCCTGGAGCACCGACGTCACGCCGGAGTCGGCGTAGAAGCCGCGCTCGGGGGTGCTTCGGGTGGGGCACTCGGCGTCCCCGGCGCGCAGGACGGTCGCCAGGACCAGCGCCATGCCCAGGGCCAGCAGCCCGGCACGGAGCAGCTCACTCCCGGAACCGGGCATTCGCGATGTCGGGCCGGGGGAGCGCATCGGCCGTTCAGGTACTACGCCGGACATGGCCCCGTAAAGCGCGGGTTGTCCCCCGCCCGCCAGTCCGCTCAAGCCCCACCGCGCGGACGAGGTGGCGAGCGCGCGGAGCGGCGGCGCGGCCATGTGCCCGTGGCTCCACGCGCCCTGACGCGAGGGGACGACACCCCGTTCCAGGCGGGTGCGTCACCGGGCTGTAGGCCCATGTCCTCCTCTCCACGAATGAGTCGACCGGGACGGGGCGCGAAGGCGCGCGTGGACGATGACAACGTCCGCCCGTGCACAGCGATGGCAGGCGTCGATGCGGCCCGTGCATGGGCGTGCCGCCGAGGGGGAGCATCCCTAGGTTGAGGATGTGCTTTCACGATTCCTGCTCTACGGGTGCACGGGTTGGGTGCTGGAGGTCCTCTTCACGGGGGCGAACGCGGCCCTGCGCCGGGACAGGAGCGCCACGGCGCAGACCTATCTCTGGATGCACCCCATCTACGGGGGGACGGCGCTGGCGCTGGAGGAGGTCTCCGCCAGGCTCAAGCCCCTGCCCCGGCCGGTGAGGGCGCTGGCCTACACGGCCCTCATCTTCGGGGCGGAGTACGCCACGGGGTGGCTCTTGAAGAAGGTGCTCGGCCGCTGCCCGTGGGACTACACGCCGCACCGCTGGAGCGTGCACGGGCTCATCCGCCTGGACTACGCGCCCGCCTGGTACCTCACCGCGCTGCTGTTCGAGCCGGTCCGCGACGGGCTGCTCCACGTCACCAGCGAGGCTTTGCGGCACACGCCCGAGTACCGGGAGGCCGAGGAGGCCGGGGTGGTGCCCGCCGGGTGCCTTCCCGAGGGCGAGGCGGAGCAGGCGGGTGTGGTGGCCACGCGCTTCGAGCGGGCCCAGGTGGTGGAAGTCTCCCCCTGAGGCGGGGGTTCGTGGGGGGTGGCCCTTCCCCCGCCCGAGTCCGCTGGTCGACTGCTCCCCAGGCGGTTGTGAAAGGGCTTCCGGCTTTTCTTCCTCCGTGCCGCGTCGCGTAGTACCTTCGCGGCCGCATTCCCCCACGCGCCAGCGGGAAATTCCGCCGACTCTCCGAAAGTTTCCGCCCTCGTATGTTCGACTGGCTTCACACCCTCTTTTCGCGCGACCTCGCCATCGACCTCGGCACGGCGAACACGCTCATCTACATCCGCGGTCAGGGCATCGTGTCCAACGAGCCCTCGGTGGTGGCCGTCCAGCAGGACGCGCGCGGGGGCAAGAAGGTCCTCGCGGTGGGCAAGGAAGCCAAGGAGATGTTGGGCCGCACGCCGGGCAACATCGTCGCCATCCGGCCGATGAAGGACGGCGTCATCGCCGACTTCGAAATCACGGCGGCGATGCTGCGCTACTTCATCCAGAGCGCGCACAACCGCAAGACGCTGGTGAACCCGCGCATCATCATCGGCATCCCCTCTGGAATCACGGAGGTGGAGCGCCGCGCGGTGCGCGAGGCGGCGGCGAACGCGGGCGCGCGCGAGGTCTACCTGATTGAGCAGCCCATGGCGGCGGCCATCGGCGCGGGCCTGCCGGTGACGGAGCCCAGCGGCAACATGATTGTGGACATCGGCGGTGGCACGTCCGACGTCGCGGTCATCAGCCTGGCGGGCATCGTGTTCGCCAAGAGCGTGCGCATCGGCGGCGACAAGCTGGACGAGGCGATCATCCAGTACGTGAAGCGCAAGTACAACCTGCTCATCGGCGAGCGCACGGCGGAGCTCATCAAGATGGGCATCGGCACGGCGTATCCGACGGACGAGGTCATGACCATGGAGATCAAGGGTCGCGACCTGGTGGCGGGTGTGCCGCGCACGCTGACGGTGTCGAGCGACGAGGTGCGTGACGCGCTCGCCGAGCCGGTGAACGGCATCGTCGAGGCGGTGAAGCTGACGCTGGAGCGCACGCCCCCGGAGCTGGCCGGTGACATCGCCGACAGGGGCATCGTGCTGGCCGGTGGTGGCGCGCTGCTGAAGAACCTGGACACGCTGTTGCGTGAGGAGACGGGCCTGCCGGTGTTCCTGGCCGAGGACCCACTTTCCGCCGTGGTGATTGGCGCGGGCAAGGCGCTGGAGTCGCTCGACATCCTCCGCCAGGTCTGCCAGCCGGGCTGAGCCTCGGCCCTGTCGTGAGCACCGCGGCGCCGTGCCTCCTGGAGGCCGGCGCCGTTCGTGTTTCCAGAGGTCAGACCTCGGTGAACCTCACGCCGGTGACTTGAGCGCGCTCCAGTGCGAGCTTGAGGTCCTCGGAGACGATGAGGCCCAGGTCCCAGCCCCAGGTGCGGAACACCTTGGCGTCACCGACCTTCGACTTGTCGATGCGCATGCCGATGACGGACCTGTACTCCCCCACCCGCTCGGGCTGACCGTCTTCGGGCTTCCAGTACAGGACCTCCTCGGACGCCTCATCGTCGATGCAGCGCAGGAGCTTCGTGGCCACCAGGATGAGGTACTGGTCGGGCAACCCCTGGATTTCGACGGGGCAGAACTGCACTGCGTCAGGAGCCAGCTCCATGAAGAGCGTGGCGACACGGACATGGACGACTGGCGCCATGCCAAGCCCCGCGGTGCTGAACTCCAGGCGTCGCCCGGGCTCATCGATGGGGATGCTCAAACGTCCTTGGGGTGGAAGCGCACGTCCAGAACGGAAGACATAGGGGTCCTCCAGTTCCACGCCACGCTCATCCAACGGATCTCCCAGGTCCCAGTTCCCCGACTCCACCACCTGCGCGAGCTTGAAGTAACGCTTGGGCATATCTGGCCCTCTACCTCACTTTCCTCGCGTCACCAGTTCGTTGAGTCTCGTCCCCTTCGTCCTGACTTCCACGGACAGGGCCTGGAGTTCGGTGGTCAGCGCCTTGCGACAAGCTTCCACGGTGCGACACGTCCTCGTCACGCTGTTGAGCCGCTCGTAAATGGCTTCGTGGTACTTCTGAGGGTGAGGGCCTTTGTGGCCTCGCACTTCCACGACGTTCTCCGGGTCCTTCAGCTTCATTCCCGCCTTGCGGAAGATTCTCCTGAACTGAGGAGTCCAGGGTCCCCCCTGGACAGCGGAGACGCTGTTCTTGTCCGTGGCGATGTGATGGCGATGCGGCTTGCTCGTACCGTTTCGCTGGCCAGCCATCGCCAGCGCATTGGGTGCGAGCGCGATGGTGAGTCCCTCGCCCGACACCGCGACCGAACGCACCGCCCCCATGGCCGCGAACTGGAAACCCGCCTGAGATTCGACCGCCAGCGCCGCCTGTGCGGAGCCCGGCAGTTGCGCTGACTTCGCCGCCAACCCCGCCGTGTTGCCGATAGCGGCGGTGGCCAACATCACGAAGACACGCGCTGCGTTCTCCCCCAGCACCGCTCCAAATGCGGAGCCCGCTTCGTCGAGCTGCTCGAAGGTGGTGGCACGGTCCACATCCCTGACGAGCGCGCACCATCCCCCGATGATGCCCAACACCGTATCGACGCCCAGATAGGCGATGGCCGTCGCTGTCAGCAACGTCGCCAGGCCCTTCGACACAGGCTCGGGCAAGGACCACAGGAGCATGTACATCGTCACGGAGGCCATCACCACCGAGAGGACTTGCTTGGGGTCGGTCATGTCCTCCAGCGCCTCGGCCGACTCATCCCAGACCGAGCCCATGGCGATGGCCATCGCCAGCACGTACTTGCCATCACTGCCGAGCAGCGGGCCTTCTTCCAGCAGACTCAGGCAATCACCCGGCGTGCCCTTGTTCCGACACCATCGGCCATAGGCCTGGGTCATCTCCTCGTCCGCATAGGTCTCCAGCAGGTGAGGCCCCTCAGCCGAGGGCTCGCCTCTGACCGAGAGCCGGTGCGCCCGGTGCTCGTAGAGGTACAACCCGCTGCGGGAGGGGAGCCCGAACAGTTCACGGGCCTGCCTCATCGGGTTGTTCGAGGGAACGACATCACGCGACAGGGACTTCATCGCATCCTCGAACTCGTCATCTTCGAGTCGGGCCTCGGCCAGCTCCGCACCCTCTTCCTCATGGGGCGCCAGGGTCAGGACCTCGCGCCCCGTGTCGAGACGAACGACCCGGGCCGAGGAGCACCCAACTCCCGTCAACAGCATGAGCAGCGCGACGCACCAACGTGGCGACATGGGCCCTCCGTGTCAGGAGCCCGAACCATGCCTCGCGGCCCTGACACGTCCCCTCACCCGGGCCAGAAAGGGAGCACGAGCGGGTTTGACACCCACACAGGCCCTGGATTGTGGTGCGCCCATGAGCACATCCACGGTTCGTCACACGTTGTCGAAGGTCCTCGCCGCCACGCTGCTCGTGTCCTCGCCCGCGCTCGCGGACTGGGTCGGTGACCTGCGCGTGAAGAGCGCGCCCCCGCCCGGCCAGAAGGCCGCCCCCGAGACCAAGGGCAAGATGTACGGCCGCACCGGCATGCTGCGCATGGACCTGTCCCCCGCCGAGGTCCCCGGCGGAATGTCCATCCTCTTCAACTGGGAGAAGCGCACCGGCTCCACCCTCTTCCACGAGCGCAAGGCCGCCACCACCCGCAACCTCGACGACATGTCCGTGAAGATTCCCGGCGCCTGCTCCGGGAAGAACCAGGACTTCGACGCGTGCTTCAAGGAGCAGGGCTTCAAGAAGGTCGGCACCCAGAAGGTCAACGGCCACCCCACCGTCATCTATGAAGGTGTCCCTCCCGGTGCCGAGGGCGCCGTCGAGCGTCAGAAGGTGTGGCGCCCCACCGACCTCCCCGAGGTCGCCTACGTGCGCAGCCAGACCTTCGACACCAAGGGCAAGCTCCAGGCCGAAATCGACGTCACCAACATCAAGGTCGGCGAGCAGCCTGCCTCCCTCTTCACCATCCCCGCTGACTACGAGGAACTCGACGCCCCCGGCCCCAACGACTCCGTCATGGGCTCCTTCAAGCCCGAGGACTTCAAGGGCAAGTCCCCCGAGCAGATTCAAGAGATGATTCGTCAGCGCATGGCTGCCCCCCAGAGCACCCCGCCCGCGAAGACGAAGTAGCCCGCTTCAGCTCGCGCGAGCCACCACACCGCCAGCCCCCAACAACGCGGGGCGGCGGTGCTTCGCATACAGCGAGTCCCTCCACGCGAGCAGGTCCGGGAACGCCGCGGCCAGCGACTCGTGATGCCACACCTCACGCGTCCCCGGCCCCACCGGCAACCACGCGTCATCCACGGGCCGCACGAACTGGAGCATCAGCCCCGCCGTGATGTCCGCGTACGTGAAGCCGTCCATCAGATAGGGACGCCCCTTCAGCTCCGCGCGGAGCCGCTCCAACGCGGGGACCGCCTTCTCATGCAGCACCCGCTCGGGGTCCGCCACCGCGTGATGCTTGCGCGAGATGAACCGCACCCCCAGTCGGGCCACCGGCGCGGACAGCCCCCGAAGAAACCCAGGGATGTACCCAGGCAGGCTCTCGCGCTGCGCGCGCGGATTCTCGAGCATCCGTCGCAACACGTTGGCCCGGGCGATGCCCAGCACCGCGTCGCTCACCAGCTCCCAGCGCTCGATGGTCTCCATCGCATTCGCGGGAAACAGCGGCGCACCGCGCCCCTGTGCCTCCGCCCTGCGTGCAATCGAGAACGAACCCGTCGTCGCCCCCTCCGGCTCCACGAGCAACGGCACCGTGGGACGCGTGCCCTTCGGCGTGCGCCAGCGCAGCGCCAGCTCACCCGTCAGCGGCGTGTGCTCGCGGTAGCGGTAGTCGACACCGTGGTGGTCCAACGCCCAGAGGGCCTTCTCCGTCCAACCCGAGTACCGCAACCCATACAGAGTGCGCATAGGCCCCGGAACCTACGCCGGACCAGGGCGGGATGTATAACCAGGACATGACGCCTCCCCTCCGACTGCACCTGCGTGACCTCAGCCACGCCCTGGTGGAGGCCTGGCGCCAGGAGTTCGCGGGCCTCGACGGCGTCACCATCTCCCGAGGAGACATCTTCTCCGAGCGCGAGGGACAGGTGTCCCCCAACGACCCCATCGACATCCGCGCCGACGCCATCATCAGCCCCGCCAACAGCTTCGGGTTCATGGATGGCGGCATCGACGCCGTCTACACGTACCAGCTCGGCCAGCAGGTACAGGACCGCCTGCGCGAGCTGCTCGAGAAGGACTGGGGCGGCGAGCTGCCCGTGGGCAACGCGGTGCTCGTCCCCACCGGCCGCGAGGAGATTCCCTGGTGCATCAGCGCGCCCACCATGCGCGTGCCCACGGATGTCAGCGAGACGGTGAACGCCTACCTCGCCATGCGCGCCTCGCTGCGCTGCGTGCTCGCGTACAACAAGACGGCGAAGACACCCATCCGCACCATCCTCACCCCAGGCCTGGGCACCGCCGTCGGCCGCATGCCCGCCCTCCGCTGCGCGCGACAGATGAAGGACGCGTGGCTGCGCACCGTGGTGGGACCGGACTTCATCCCCGGCACCCTCCGCGCAGCCGCGACGGATGACGCCCGGCTGAAGCCATAGCGCCGCGGACCCGTGCTACAAGCCGGGCCCATGAGCCCTGCCCGCGAGCCCCGCTCCTCGACGAAGCAGTCCTCCCGCCCCGCGTCGAAGCGCGGGAAGACCACCGCCCCCGTGAAGGCCGCCCGGAACGCCCTCGCCGCGAAGTCCGTGGCACCGCAGACGCCTCCTCGCGGCGCCAGGGGCGGCAAGTCCTCCGCCCCGAAGCCCTCGGCCAGCGCGGCGACCGGCAAGTCCTCGGCCACGAAGCCCACCGCCAGCACCGCGCCGCGCAAGGCCGGTGCTCGAAAGACGCTCGCCAGCGCCGCGACCCACAAGTCCCCGGCCGCGAAGCCCACCACCAGCGCCGCTCGAAACCCGCCCATGCCATCCAAGTCCGCGCCCGCCGCGACCAAGACGCCGTCCGCCCCCGCCCCCACGGACGGCCTGCCCATCGTCTTCTTCGAGACCCCCGCCGCCTTCGACCGCTGGATGGAGAAGCACCACACCACGCGCGGCGCGTGGCTCAAGTTCACGAAGAAGGGCCACAGCCCCACCTCGGTCACCTACCAGGAGGCGCTGGAGGTCGCGCTGATCTGGGGTTGGATCGACGGCCAGAAGGGCCGCTTCGACGAGACCGCGTACCTGCTGCGCTTCACCCCACGCGGCCCGCGCAGCATCTGGTCGAAGATCAACCGCGAGAAGGTGCTCGCCCTCATCGACGCCGGGAAGATGCGCCCCACGGGGCTGGCCGAAGTCGAGAACGCGAAGAAGAACGGCCGCTGGGACGCCGCCTACGACTCCGCGCGCACATCCACCGTGCCGGAGGACCTCGCCCAGGCCCTGGCCGCCAACCCGCGCGCCCAGGCGTTCTTCGCGACACTCAACTCCGTCAACCGCTACGCCATCCTGTTCCGCGTCCAGAACGTCAAGAAGGCGGAGACCCGCGCCCGCAAGATCGCCGAGTACGTCGACATGCTCGCCCGGAACGAGAAGATCCACTCCTGATGCCCGCCTCCAGCTCCTCCCCCGTGCTCGCCGTGCGCGAGCTGTGCAAGACCTACGCGGGCACGGTCGCCGTCGACGGCATCTCCTTCGAGGTGGGCCGCAACGAAATCGTCGGGCTGCTCGGCCCCAACGGCGCCGGCAAGACGACGACCATCAACATGGTGCTCGGCGTGCTCGAGCCCACCTCCGGCTCCATCCACATCCAGGGCGTGGACCTGGCGAAGCACCGCTCCCAGGCCCTGGAGCGCACCAACTTCGCCGCCGTCTACGCGCCCCTGCCCGGCAACCTCACCGTCGAGCAGAACCTGCGCTACTTCGGGCTCATCTACGGCGTGAAGCACGTCTCCCAGCGCATCGAGACCCTGCTGAAGGAATTCGACCTCGTGCGCTTCCGCGACACCAAGAGCGGCGTGCTGTCCTCGGGCGAGCAGACCCGCGTGGCGCTCGCCAAGGCCATGCTCAACCAGCCGCAGCTGCTCCTGCTCGACGAGCCCACCGCGTCCCTGGACCCGGCCACCGCGAAGGACATCCGCGCCCGCATCCGCGACTTCGCGGCCCAGGGCACCGGCGGCGTGCTGTGGACGTCCCACAACATGTACGAGGTCGAGGAGGTCTGCGACCGCGTCCTCTTCATGTCGCGCGGCGAGGTGCTGCTCCAGGGAGACCCTCGCAAGCTGCCGCAGGAGCACGGCAAGGCCACGCTTGAGGAGCTGTTCATCACCGTCGCCCGCGAGCCGCTCGCGCTGGGGAATCACTGAAGCCATGCGACTGTCCCGCGCCGCCGCCGTCGTCCTGCGCCAGTTCTACCTGCTCAAGGGCAGCCCCTCGCGCGTCTTCCCCCTCTTCGCGTGGGTGGCCATCGACATCGTCCTGTGGGGCTTCATCACCCGCTATCTGGGCACCATCACCCACGAGCCCGGCATGGACCTGGTGCCCGCGCTGCTGGGCGCCGTGCTCCTCTGGGACTTCCTCACCCGCGTCATGCAGGGCGTGACGATGGCCTTCTTCGAGGACGTCTGGTCGCGCAACTTCCTCAACGTCTTCGCCACGCCCATGTCCATCAGCGAGTACGTGCTGGGACTGGTGCTCTCCAGCATCGCGACCAGCTCGGTGGGCCTCATCGTCATGCTCGTGGTCGCGGGCACGGTGTTCGGCCTGTCGATGCTCGTCTATGGCGCCATGCTGGTGCCGTTCCTGCTCGTGCTGTTCCTCTTCGGCATCGCGCTGGGCATCATCGGCACGGCGGTGGTGCTGCGGCTGGGGCCGTCCGCGGAGTGGTTCATCTGGCCCATCCCCGCGCTCCTGTCCCCGTTCGTCGGCGTCTTCTACCCGCTGTCCACGCTGCCCTCGTGGATGCAGGGCATCAGCCGCATGCTGCCACCCTCGTACGTGTTCGAGGGCATGCGAGCCATCGTCGCCGGTGGCTCGGTGTCCTGGTCCACGGTGGCGCTGGGAGGCGGCCTCGCCATCCTCTACATCCTGCTGGCCGCCTTCTTCTTCACCCGCGTCTTCCGCCACGCCGTGCGCACGGGCCTCATCGCCCGCTACAGCGCGGAGAGCGTCAGCTAGGGCGCCGCGGCGTCCATCAGCTGCTGCGACAGGTACACGTGGTGCAGCGCCCACCGGCGCGCGTTCAGCATCGGGTCGGAGTCGTTGCTGTGCCCGCCGTCCGTGTTCTCGTAATACAGATACGGCAGACCCATGGACTCCAGCTTCGCGGCGAACTTGCGCGCGTGTCCCGGGTGGACGCGGTCGTCCTTCGTGTTCGTGGTGATGTACGGCTTGGGGTAGCGCACGCCCGGCTTGAGGTTCTGGTAGGCCGAGTACTTCGAGATGAACGCCGCGTCCTCGGGCACCGCCGGGTCGCCGTACTCGCCCACCCAGGACGCGCCCGCGGGCAGCTTCGGGTAGCGCATCATGTCGATGAGCGGGCTCTCGATGACCGCCGCGTTGAGCAGCTCCGGCCGCTGCGTCATCACCACGCTGGTGAGCACGCCACCATTCGAGCGCCCGTAGATGCCGATGTGCTTCGGCGACGTCACCTTGCGGCGCACCAGGTCTTCCAGCACCGCGGCGAAGTCATCGAACGCGCGCTGACGCTTCTCGCGCAGGGCGGCCTGGTGCCAGCTCGGGCCGAACTCACCACCGCCGCGGATGTTGGCGACGACGTACGCGCCGCCCCGCTCCAGCCACAGCTTGCCCATCTCCGGCAGGTAGACGGGCGGCTTGGACACCTGGAAGCCGCCGTAGCCGTACACCACCATCGGCGTGACGCCGGCCACCTTCGGCTTCACCGGGCGCACCAGGAAGTACGGCACCTTCGTCCCGTCCTTCGACTTCACCCAGAACTGCTCGACGCGGTGCTTGGACGCATCGAAGCGCGCGGGCAGGGACTTGATGCGCTTCACCTTCCCCGCCGCCGCGTCGCCGAACCACAGCGACCCAGGCTCCAGGAAGCCCTCCGCGCCCGCGAACACCTGGTCGTGCGAGGAGGACGTATCGACGATCTCCACCGACGCGTTCTTCGGCATCGCCAGCCGCTTGCGCGTCCAGCGCTTCTTGCCCGGCGTGTAGACGTCCAGCGCGCCCTTCACGTCCTCGTACACGTTGACGAGCAGCAGGTTGCGCGTGGCCGCCACGCGCTCGATGCCCTGGCGAGGACCGGGCTGGAGGATGAGCGTGGGCTTCGCCTTCGCCGGGTCCGCCTTCAGCGCCGCCAGCGGATAGGCCAGCAGCGCGCCCTGCTTGAAGCCGCCCCAGTCCTCCTCGATGGTGAAGACCACCTGCCCCTGGAGGAACGCCTGGAAGGACACCTTCCTCGGGAACGGCAGCCGCACGGGCGCCGCGTCTCCCAGGAGGTACAGCTCCGACTCGTAGAACGTCACCCCGCGGTTGACGAACACCGCCTGGAGCACGCCCTCCTCGTCCCGCAGGATGATGGGCGACGCGGAGACGTCGGTGCGCTCGCCGCGGAACACCTCCGTCGCCTGCTCCACCGGCGTGCCGCGCTTCCAGCGCTTGAGCACGAACGGGTAACCGGACTCGGTGAGCGTGTCCCCGCCCCAGTCACGCCCCACGAGCAGCGTGTCCGCGTCCAGCCAGTCCACGGACTGCTTGCCCTCGGTGAGCTTGAAGCCGTTCTCGACGAACTGCTTCGCGCCCGCGTCGAACTCGCGCGCCTCCACCGCGTCCTTGCCGCCGTTGGACAGGCGCACGATGCAGCGCTGGTCCGCGGGAGGCAGGCACTCCTTGCCCTTCCATATCCAGTTGGCGCCCTCCGCCTTCGACAGCGCGTCCACGTCCAGCACCGTCTGCCAGGGGATGGTGGGGCTCGCGTAGCCCTCGGTGGTGGTGTGTCGCCACTGGCCGCGAGGGTTCGCCGCGTCCTGCCAGAAGGTGTCCACGCCGCCCGCGCGGAACGAGGGCCCGGGGATGCGGTCCGTGGCGGTGAAGATGCGCAGCGCCTCGGCCTGGAAGGGCGCGAAGCGCGGGTCCTTCTCCAGCACGGCCTCCGTCTTCGCGTTCTGCGCGCGCACCCACTCCAGCGCGCGCTGTCCCTGCACCTCCTCCAGCCACAGGAAGGGGTCCTCCTCCGCCATCGCCGCCGAAGCGGTCAACAGCCCGGTCAGCAGCGGCGCGACAAACAACCTGCCCATGGTCCTCGTCTCCTGGTGGGGATGCGGCGGGCCTCCAACACGGCTCGGCCGCGCCCATTCCAGGCCACGGCCCCGCTTCCTCCCACACGGCAGGCAGCTTCCCTTGAAGCGCGGGGTCCCCGCCATCCGCCCGGCGTGCCCCGCTGACGACACGCCGAGTCCCGACTTCAGGCTCAGCGTGAGGCCCGTGCTCGAGCCCCCGTGCGCCTGGAGCCGCCAGCACGCCCGGGCCGTGGAGTGGTCCTGGTCCCCGAGGCGCGGGCGCGGAAACCCTCGCGATACAGACTCGGCGCCACGCCGAACCGACGCTCGAAGGCCCTGCGGAAGACGTCCGCGCTCTGGAAGCCCACGGCGAGCGCCACCTGCTCGATGCCGCTCTGGCCCTCCACCAGCCTGCGCCGCGCCTCCTCCAGCCGGAGCTGCTCGACATATGCGGCCGGCGTCTGTCCGAAGACGGAGCGGAACTGACGCGCGAAGTGTCGTGGGCTGAGGGAGACACGCTCGGCCAGGGCCTCCACCGAGAGGTCCTTCGCGAGGTTGACCAGCATCCAGCTCGGCAGGTCTCCGAACCGGCCTCCGCTCTCCTCCTGGAAGCGCAGCGGCTCGGAGTACTGGGCCTGACCTCCGGGACGCTTGAGGTACATCACCAGCTCCCGCGCGACGGTGAGCGCCGAGCGCGGGCCGTGGTCCTCCTCGATGAGCGCGAGCGCCAGGTCGATGCCTGCGGTGATTCCCGCGGACGTGTAGAAGGAGCCATCCTGGATGAACAGCGCGTCCGCTTCGATGCGGACCTTCGGGAAGCGCTCCGCCACGTCCCGCGCGAACTGCCAATGCGTGGTGGCGCGTCGGCCATCGAGCAGCCCCGAGGCCGCGAGCGCGTAGATGCCCGTGCACACGGAGACGACGCGACGGAGCCTGGGCCCATGCGCGCGCAGCCAGCGCGTCACCCGCGCGTGGGTCTCCGCGGTCCGCAGGCCCGCGCCGCCGGGGATGACGAGCGTGTCCAATCCACTCGCGTCCTCCAGCACCAGGTGCGGCTTGAAGACGACCCCCGACTCGGAGCGGAACTCTCCCGGGTGCAGTCCCACCACCAGCACCTCGTAGCTGCGCTGTCCACCCGAGTGGACCTTGGCGAACGCCTCCAGCGGCCCGACGAGGTCCAGGCTCTCCACGCCCTCGTAGCCGAGAATGCCCACCCTCCTGCGTGTCGCCGTCATCCGCACCTCACGCCCCGGCATGTTAGCCCCGCCTCGGGAGCGTGGGCTCTCCGCGAGGCCTCACAGCGAGGAGGTCACGACGCCGCGGCGTCGAGCCCCAGGACACGAGCACGACTGCGAGCGCCTGCCTCGCGGCGAGGGGTTGCGCCCTCGCCCGGCGCCACACGAGCGTCACGCCCCCCGCAACGAGATGGCCGGGTCCACCCGCGAGGCCTGCAGCGCGGGCAGCAGACAGGCGACCACGCCCGTGCCCCCCAGCAACAGCAACACGCCCAGCAGCGTCACCGGGTCCGTGGGCTCCACGCCGAACAGCAGCCCCTCCATCAACGAGGACAGGCCGAGTGCCCCCGCCGTCCCCAGCGCGAGCCCCGAGAGCACCAGGTGCATGCCCTGTCGCAGCACCAGCACGAGCACGCCCGCGGGCGTCGCACCGAGCGCCAGGCGGATGCCCATCTCCCGCACCCGCTGGCTCACGGAGAACGCCACCACGCCGGACAGGCCCGTGCACGTCAGCACCAGCGCCAGCACCGCGAAGAAGCCCAGGAGCATCGTCATCAAGCGCGGCGCGGCGAGCGACTCGTTGCGCACGTTCGACAGCGGATGCACGTCCGTCACCGGCTGCGCCGCGTCCAGTTCGTGCACCAGCGCGCGCACGCGCTCCGCGAGCACCATCGGCGGGCCCTGCGTGCGGACGAGCAACCGCAAGTCCCTCAGCGGCTGCAACGCGAACGGGAGATACACCTCGCGCGGCGGCTCATCACCGAGCCCGCGCTCCCGCACATCTCCCACCACGCCCACCACCGTGACCCAGTGCGCCCCTCCATCGAACGAGATGCGCCGCCCCACGCCCTCCCCGCCCCCGAGATGCGCGCGCACGAACGCCTGGTTCACCACCACCACCGGATCCGCTCCGGGACGGTCCCCCGGCTCGAACAGCCGCCCCTTCAGCAGCGGTACACCCAGCGCCCGGAAGTACCCCCCCGTCGCGCTGCGCAGGTCCGCCTGGGGCCGCACCTGTCCCGGAACGAGCTCCTGCCCATCCACCTGCAACGTGGTCGTCCACGGTCTGTTCTCGCTGAGCGGCAGCGCGTTGGCGAGCCCGACGGAGGTCACCCCCGGCATCGCCTCCAGTCGGGGCAACAGCTCCTCGACGAAGGCGCGGACCTTGTCGTCCTCGCGATACCCGTCCCACCCGAGGTCCACGCGCGCGGTGAGCACGTTGTCCGCGTCGAACCCCGGGTCCACGCGATGCAGCCGCGCCATGCTGCGCAACATCAACCCCGCGCCCACCAGCAGGATGCACGAGAGCGCCACCTGAGAGACGATGAAGAACCCACGCAGCCGCGGGCTCACCCGTGAGGTCCCCGCGCCACCGGTGACCGCCGAGCCGAGCACCGTGCGCGCCGGCATCGCGGGCAGCAGCGAGAGCACCAGCCCCGTGCCCAGCGACAAGCAGAGGCTGATGAGCAGCATCGGCAAGCCGACCTCCACCTCCACCGCGCGCGACGTGTAGCGCGCGACGAACGCCACCAGCAGCTCCATCCCCGCCGCCGCCACCATGAGCCCGAGCAGTCCGCCCACGAGCGACAGCAACAGGTGCTCGGTCAGCAACTGCCGTGCAATCCTGCCCTGCCCCGCGCCCAGCGCCGCGCGGACCGCCAGCTCCTGCTCACGTCGCGCCAGCCGCGCCAGCGTCAGGTTCGCCATGTTCGCGCAGACGACGAGCAGCAGGAAGAGCGCGGTGCCCAGCAGGAGCAGCAGCGTGGGACGCGCCCGCGCCACCAGCCTGTCCTCGAGGCTCGACACCGTGGTGGAGAACCCCTCCGCGGCGGGATAGGCATCGGGGTGCGCCTCATGGAGCCGGGTCGCCACCGTGGCCAGCTCGACGCGCGCCTCCTCGAGCGACACTCCTGGCGCCAGTCGTCCGAGCACGGTGAGCCCGCGACTGGTACGCCCATGCGCCCAGTCCGCGCCCGAGCGGAACGGGCACGCGGAGATGGGCATGTACACGTCGTTCTCCGCCGGGTACTGCGGAACGGGAGGCAGCACGCCGATGACCGTGTGCGTTCGCCCGTTCATCGTGAAGGTCTTCCCGACCATGGCCGGGTCTCCGCCCAGCACGTTCTTCCAATACGCGTGACTCAGGATGAGCACGGGCGCGGCGCCGGGGGCCTCCTCCTCGGGGAGGAACGCGCGGCCCAGGAGCGGACGCACGCCCAGGGTGTCGAAGAAGCCCGCGGACACCACCGCCGTCTGCACCCGCCGGGGCTCGCCGTGCCCCACGATGTTGAAGGGCATCGAGTGGTACTCCACCAGCCCCTGGATGCGCGTGAGCTGCTCCCGGTAGTCCCCCAGTTCCACCGGCGAGAAGCCCGTGTTCTCCACGCCCGCCCGCGTCACCGGCTGCTCCAGGTGCACCAGCCGCGCGCCGTCCGCATAGGGCAGCGGCCGCAGCAGCACAACGTGGATGAGGCTGAAGATGGCCGTGTTCGCGCCGATGCCCAGCGCCAGCGTCAACAGGATGGCGAGGGTGAAGGCGGGGCTGCGAACGAGCACGCGCGCGCCGTAACGGAGGTCCTGCCACAGAGTGTCCAACATCACCTGCTCCTGTGCCGGGACGGGCCCGGGCCGCTGGCCGCTCCCCCTCTCACGAAAACGTGCGAGCCGCGACCACGACAGGCCGAGTGTCGGGCGGACATCCCCCCTGGGACAAGGACGTCGTTCCGACGATTCCGGACGCGCCTCGTCACGAGGGGGTCGCCCGGGCCTCGCGCGGTGGCCCCTCGGTATCGTCTCCGGCTCTCGGGAGGAGGTGGTTCGCCTGGCGGTCCTGACCGCGGCTCAGGGGCCCTGGAAGCCCTTGGCGCGGAAGGTGAGCACCAGGGTGTCGCGGTGTCCTGAGGCCCCCAGCGGCTGGATGGGCGTGCTCTCGTGGATGACGCGCTCGTCGTCGAGCAGCAGCGCCGACCAGGGCTCTGTCAGCGTGAAGCGGATGCCATTGGGGCCGGCGGCCTCGAACACGCGCGTCTCGCCGCCCTTGATGCCGTCGCGTCCGACGAGCAGCACCACGACGAAGTCCACGCCGTCGCGGTGCGCGCCCTCGGGCGTCGGCCGGCCGATGCCGTCCGTGGTGTCGATGCGGAACTGGTGCGCCTCCACGTACCAGGGCTGCGCGCCCTTGAGCGCCGAGCCGCAGGCCGCCAGGCGGCTGAGCAGCCGGGGCCACTCGGGGTGCTCGACGACAGTGGACGTCATCGGCTCGAACCAGCGCTCCAGGCCGCCGTGCAGCGCGTTGTACTCGACGGGCTGCCAGTGCGCGCGGTGGGGCACCTGGGTGACGGTGTCGCCCTCCACGACGAAGCACGAGTGGCGGCGCGTGCGATATCGGCCACCGTCGCGCAGGTAGCCGTCCGCCGGCAGCGCGTCCCAGGTGGGCCGCCAAGCATCCAGCTCCGCGGCGGGGATGCCCACCAGCGCGGACAGGCCCGCGCGGTCCAGCACGGCGTAGCCCCTGTCTCTCAGGGCGTTGACGGTTTCGGAGGGAGCGCTGATGGGGGGCGAGAAGCTCATGCGTCTTGCCGGCGAGACATCGTCCTTCCGGACACCGCCGTCAACCCTCGCGTGCGCCCCGGGCTCGTCGGTCCCCCAACCGACACCGGACTGTTCCGGTGGGCAAGGACCGCGACTGTGCACCCGTGCCCCGCTCCCCCGAGGCACGGGCCCGCGCGCGGACTACTTCTTCCCGTACTCCAGCTTCACGCCCTTGCGCTGCGCGTAGATGTAAGCCTCCATCGCGCGCATCCGAGGGTCTCCATCCGCGAGCGGCTTGCCGCGCACCGGATTCTCGATGCACCAGTTGATCATGTCCCGCAGCAGCGCCACGCGGCCCAGCTGCACCTGGTACTTCGGATACGTCTCCGGGTGGGTGTTGGATGCATCCGGGTGACACATGTCACAGGATACCGCGATGGTGCCGCCCACGGCCGCGGCGTCGTGGAACACGCGGTGGCCCTCCTCCACGAACTGCTGCGTGGACGCGGCCCACACCGCCTCATCGCGAGGCGTGAAGGCGCCGTAGGAGTGGCCGTCCTGGATGTTCGCGCCGGCCTCCTTGCGCACCTCGCGGCCGCCGCTCTCCGCCGTGACGCCGCCCTCGCGCACCACGCCGCCCGTCGAGGGCTGGTTGGTGCCCATGGGCGGGTTCGGCTGCGGCTGCTTCTGTGGCTGCTTCGCGGCCTGCGCCACCACGCGCCGCACGGGCGGCGGGTCCCACGTCGCGTCCGGGTTCTTCTGGTGCCACGCGGCCATCAGCTCGTCGGACACACGCTGGGCCTGCTCGCGCGTGAGCGACTCGCCCTCCTTGACGCCCTTGACCTCCAGGGACGTCTGGCCGTCGCACATGCCCACCACCAGGTTGCCGTCCTTCGACACGGGCACCTGGTGACGCGGCAGCGGCTCGGTCTTCAGCGAGGACGCCTTGGGGCGCTCGGCGGGGCTGGTGGCCAGGGCCACGCCTCCCGCGAAGGACAGCAGCGCTCCGGTTCCCACCCACAGCTTCATCCGGAAGTTCATCGTGTCGCCTCGCGCTCAGTAGCTCGGAAGCTTCGTCCGGGGCGGCGCGTCCTGCTTCCCACCCGAGCCCAGGTAGCTGGCCCGGACGGTGATGGGGTTGCGCTCCCAGAGGTTGTACAGCTTGTCCACCAGACCCGACTCCAGCACGTCCATGCGTCCGTCTCCGCACCCGTCGAACTGGCTGAACGGGTCCGGCCGGTTCATCTGCACCGTGAGCTGCGGCAGACCCTCGGGCGCGTACGGCCACGGCCACGCGGTGGACAGCATCCCGTGGAACTGGATGTTGCCGATGCGGTTCGACAACAGCTGGTGCGTGTGCCCGTGGATGACGGTGACCTTGTCGAAGGGCTTGAGCAGCGCCTGGACCTCGTCCGCGTCGTCCGTCCAGAAGTTCCAGGGGCGGTAGTACTTGTAGAGCGGCGAGTGGCTGAAGACGATGACCGGCGTCTTCTTGTCCACCTTCGCCAGGTCCTGCTTCATCCAGGCGCGCTGCGGCTCGCCCACCTCGAAGCGGGACTGGATGCCGTTGTCCAGGCCCGCGACAATCTGCATCCGCTCCTTGGGCGTGAGCTTGCGCTCCGTCCAGAAGTCCTTCTCCAGGATGGAGTTGAGCACCACGAAGTGCACGCCCTTGTGGTCGAACGAGTAGTTCGGCGCGCCGAACAGGTCCTTCCACATGTCCCCCATGTCGAGGAACCAGTCGTGCTCGCCCACCATCATCCTCACGGGCGCCTTGACGCTCTTGAGAATCTGGGCACCCAGCTTCAGCTCACCCGGCGCGCCCAGCTGGGCGAGGTCCCCGCCGAAGAGGACGAAGTCCGGCTGCGGGTCCAGCCCGTTGACGTCGTCCACCGCCTTCAGGATGGAGCGCACGAAGCGGTCATTGAGCTTCTGCTCGTACAGGTGCGTGTCGGAGATGTACGCGAAAGTGAAGCGCGGCTTGGTGCCTTGTGCCTCCGCCACGTTGACCAGCTGGAAGCTCTGCGGCGTGCGCAGGCCCATGCCGGCGACGATGCCGGCGGACATGCCCGCCACGCGCAGGAAGGCCCGGCGGTCCAGGCGCTTGAGGCCCTCGAAGAAGGCGTCGCGCTCCTCGTGGTGCTTCGTCTCGATGCTGCGGAACTTGTTCCCCATGGACGGCGCCTCCTCAGGGCTGCTTCGTCGAAGCGGGTTTGGGCAGCGTCTCGGTGCCATACGCGCCGATGTCCGCCGGGTTCTTCACCGCCAGGTCCGGATTGGGCGCCAGGTCTCCCAGGTTCCCCTTCTTCCCCATCGCCACCGCGGTGTCGCGCTCCGGGCGCTTGTTCTTGCGCGCGCGCTGCTTCGCCAGCTCCTGGCCATTGAGCTTCGTGAAGCGCTCGTCGGTGAGCGTGAAGAGGAAGGCCACCAGGTCGTCGATTTCGGGCTCCGTCAGCCCCAGCCGCTGCATCCCCCCATCGAGGAACGGGTTGGCCACGCCGCCCTTGTTGTAGTGGTCCATGACGTCCCACAGCGTCGCGAGCGTGCCGTCGTGCATGTACGGGGCGGTGATGCCCACGTTGCGCAGCGTGGGCGTCTTGAAGGCCCCCACGTCGTTCTCCTGCTTGGTCACCAGGAAGCGGCCCAGCTCGGAGAAGCGCGTCTGGAGCGCCAGCTCGTCGATCTGCTTCTCGTCGCCCAGGCGGACGATTTTCAGGCCCTCGCGGGCCAGCTGCGGGAAGTCCTGGTTGTGGGCGGAGACGCCGATGTTGTGGAACTTCTGGTCACTGAACAGCGGCGACACGGCGTTGCCCGCGTGGCACGAGTTGCAGCGCGCCTTGCCGTTGAACAGCGCCCA
Organism: Myxococcus sp. AS-1-15; assembly: GCF_020037055.1. Classification (NCBI taxonomy): domain Bacteria; kingdom Pseudomonadati; phylum Myxococcota; class Myxococcia; order Myxococcales; family Myxococcaceae; genus Myxococcus; species Myxococcus sp. AS-1-15. The sequence continues at coordinate 690,428 of NZ_JAIQDF010000003.1, forward strand.
GCCCCGGCGCTCGGACTCGTTGAGCGCCTTCGTCTCGCCGTGGATGAAGCGGTCGAAGCGGGCGCTGCCGGAGAACTGCGTGCGCTCGAAGGCGGCGATGGCCGCGGCCAGGTCGTCGTAGTTGATGTCGCGCTTGAAGACCTGCTGGAAGGCGGTGACGTACTCGGGGATGCCCTTGAGCTTGGCCACCACGGCCTCGGGGGACGGCATGGCCATCTCCACCGGGTTGAGGATGGGCAGCTTCGCCTGGTCCTCCAGCGTCGCCGCGCGCCCGTCCCAGAACTGCGAGGCGTTGAAGAGCGCGTTGAGCACCGTCGGGCTGTTGCGCATGCCGAACTGGCCCTTCACGCCCGCCGACACCGGCAGGTGGTCCGTGAAGCCCTTGGCCGGGTCGTGGCACGTGGCGCACGACACGCTGTCATCCAGGGACAGGCGCTTCTCGTTGTAGAGCTTCTCTCCCAACGCCACCCGCTCCGGCGTGGGCGCCGCGCTCTCCGGCACCGACAGCTTCCACAGCACGGCCGACACCCCGGGCGGCAACGGCGAGGGTGGCGGAGCCGAGCGCGGGGCTTCGGGCGCGGCGTGGCTCTCGTGGACCCACAGCAACACGGCGAGCGACAGGGCAACGCCCCACGGCGTTCGCATGGTCACCCCTCCCAACCGGCGACGGACGGCGCCGCGAGAAAGTCGCGGCGCCCGAAGCCGGAACAGCTCTTTCCGGAAAACACCATTCTCCCTGCCTTCGGGTCCAGGCGACTTTCGGAGGAGTGTCGACCTGTGGAAACCCGCGAGGGCGGGATGTCCGCCAGGGAATGAGCGCGGCGCGTCAGCGCGCGGGCAGGCGGAAGTCGCGAGCGCGCACGAGCAGGCCGGAGGCGGTGGCGGGCGCGAGGATGGCGGCGGTGATGACCAGCCAGTCGACGGGGCCGCGCGCGCGGGGCGCGTTGTAGACGGCGGCCTGGACGAAGGTGAGGCACGCGTCCGCGGCGGTGAGGCACACCAGGGCGGTGGCCAGCCCGTTGCGCCAGCGGCGCACCAGCGAGAAGAGGCCCGCGGCCAGCGCCACGTCGAACAGCACCCAGCTCCACTGCACGCGCAGGGACGGGAACCAGCGCGTGGTGGTGGGCAGCGCGAGCAGCGCCGTCCAGGGCACGAGCAGCACAGCGAGGGCGTGCACCAGCAGGCGGGGGCGCCTGAGCAGCGTGGCGACGCCGAAGCGCACCAGGCTGCCGCGCGCGAAGGCTCGCAGTGCGTCGTAGACGGCGAGCACGCCGCCGCGCGGCTCGGGATACGAGAGGTGGAGCGGCACCCAGGAGTCGGGGCGGAACTTCGCCTTGAAGGTGCGCAGGCCCTCGAAGTCGAACAGGGGCCGGCCGCAGGCGCGCGCCAGCCGCAGCCACGGGCGCACCGGGCCGGAGAGGGGCGCGAGGCCCAGCGTCACGTAGCGGCGGTCCTCGGCGGCGGCGGTGCGCATGGCCGCGTCCACCAGGGCCTCCGCGGTGCCATTGGGGGACTCCGGATCTCTCACCAGGTCCTGGAGGAACCAGCCGTCGCGCGCGTAGACGGGGGACACGAGCAGGAAGCCCATGAGCTCGCCCTTCGACTCGGCGACGAAGGCGCGTCGCTCGCGCGCGAAGGAGTCCGGGCGCAGCTGGACCAGGAAGCCCATGGGGGCCATGCGCCGCGACGCGAGCCACCGCTTCTTGAGCCGCTCCAGCGCCTGCCGCGAGGGGTGCTCCGCGTCCTCGAGCGCCTGCGAGGGCAGCTCGCGCACCGCGACGCCATGAGCGCGCGCGCGGCGCAGCTGCTCACGCAGGCTCTTGCTGCCGCGCACCACGGTGTCCCAGCGGGAGGGTTCCCACACCGGCTGCTCGCCGATGGAGAGCGACTCCATGGGGACGGCCTCGGTGAAGCGCGGCTCGGTGGCGAAGAAGCACACGCGCCGACCCTCGCGCCTCGCGGCTGCACGGAAGCCCTCCGCCGCGCGGGCCAGGGACGCCTCCGAGGCGATGGGCGCTCCGGCGGCGACCCACGCGCCGCCCGTGTCCACGTACGCGACGAAGGCGTCACCCGCAGGGTCGAACCAGTAGCGGAAGCCCGGCATCAGCACCTGGAAGGACGTGGCGTTCCAGCCGAACCGGCGCAGCAGCTCCAGCGCGCGCTCCCGCTCCTCCCCTGCGTGCTCTTGCTCGACGTCCACGGCTTCGATGCTCCTCATTCCTCGCGAGGGTAGCCCACAGGCGACAGCGTGCCCATCTGACTAGACCTCCTCGAACTCCGCGCCCGTGACGTTCGCGCGCTCCAGCGCCGCCTTGATGTCCTGGGAGACGATGAGCACGCCAGACCATCCCCAGGGACGGAACACCTTGGCGTCACCCACTTGAGCGGGGTCGATCCGCATCCCGAAGACGCTTCGATACATGCCGAGCTTGTCCGGGCGCTCATCCTCCGGCTTCCAGTACAGCACCTCTTCAGAGGCTTCATCGTCGATACATCGGACGAGGCGCGTCGCGACGAGGATGAGGTATTCATCGGGGCAGCCCTTGATGCTCACGGGGATCAACTGCACGTCGCTCGGGGCCATTTCCGCGAAGAGGGTGGCCACCCTGACGTGCACGATGGGGGTCGCTCCAGCACCCGCGGTGCTGAAATCCAATCGCCTCCCGGGCTCGTCGATGGGAACCGTCAGGCGGTCGGAGACGTGAGCGGGCCGTCCCGATGAGAATTCCCTGAAGTCCTCCAGCTCGTGTCCCTGCTTCGTGAGCGGATCGCCCAGGTACCAGTTCCCTGCCTGGACGTTCTCCATGAGCCTGAAGTATCGCGATGGATTCGGCATGGTGGATTGCTCGAGGGTCCTACTTACCCTGAGTCACAAGCCTGTTGAGGACCGTTCCCGGAGTCTGCGCTTCTGTGGCGAGGTTGCGCAGCTCCCGCGTGAGGGCCGTGCGGCAAGCCTCCACCGTCCGGCACGGGCCCAATGCATCCTGGAGCCGCAAGAAGACCGCGTCATGGTACTTCTTCGGGTGAGGCCCTTTGTGACCAGAGACCCTGACGATGTTTTCAGGATCCTTGAGCTCCATGCCAGCCCTCGCGAACAGCTTCCTGAATCGCGGCGACCAGGGTCCACCTCTCGTGGATGAGACATCGTTCTTGTTCGTGGCGATGTGGTGTCGCTCACCACCACTCATGCCCTGGTTCGCCATGGCCATGGCGGTGGGAGCGAGCGCCAGGGTGAAGCCCTCCGCCGTCACGGCGACGGTCCGCACGCCTCCGACAGCGACAAAACGAATGCCCGCCTGAGACTCCACGGCGAGAGCCGCCTGGGCGGACCCCGGCAGCCCCACGGCCTTCGACGCCAGACCCGCGGTGCTGCCCACCGCGGCCGTCGCCAGCATCACGAAGACGCGCGCCGCGTTCTCCCCCAACACTTCTCCATACGCTTCACTCGCCGCATGGAGCTGTGCGTAGGTCGTCGCCCGCTCCACTTCGCGCACCAACGTCAGCCAGCCGTCCAGCAAACGCCAGACCGTATCCACGCCCAGGTAGGCGATAGCGAGGGCTGTGAAGGTCGCCGCGACACCTTTCGAGAGCGGCTCCGGTAGCGCCCAGAGCATGAGATACATCGTCGCGCCGGCGGTGATGGTGGACATGACCGCGACGGGGTCCACCATGTCCTCCAAGGCTTCGGCGGTCTCCTCCCACACCGAATCCATCGCGATGGCGAAGGCCCAGGTGAACTTGCCGTCGCTGGCCAGCAAGGGGCCTTCCTCCAACAGGCGCAGGCAGTCGCCAGGCCGGTCCTTGCGCTCGCACCACAGGCCATAGGCACGCGTCAGCTCTTCGTCGGCGTAGGCCTCCAGCAGGCGAAGGCCGTCCGCATCTTCTCGAGACTGGAGTGTCAGCCGAGGCGGGTGGTCCTCATAGCCATACACGCCACCTCGGGGCGGAACACCGAAGAGGTCTCTCGCTTGCCGCATGGGGTTGCGCTGCGGGCGAACGTCCCGCGCAAGCACCGTGAGAGCCGCTTCGAACTCTTCGTCATCCAATTCGACGGACGCCAGTTCCGCGTCGGGCTCCTCCCTTGGAGTGACAACGAAAGAATCCTGCCCGGTCTCCAGCCGCACGGTGCGGGTCGTCGCGCAGCCCGTGATGCACATCAGCAGGAGCAGCGGCACTGCCCAGCGAATTCGCATGCAATGTCCCCGACAAGCGTCCCTTGGACGAGCATGGCATACCGGACCATGGGTGCTGGCCACCCGACATCCGGTGTCAGCACTGCCTCCCCCCTTCGCGTGACGCCGGCCGTCGGTGGTTGGCGAGCAGATGACCCCAGTGCGAGGATGACGCACGTGAGGCGCACGCCGGACCCGCGTCGCCCACTTCAGGAGCACCCCATTTGAAACACTCCAGACGTTCTCGCGTGCGAGCCATTGGCACCGGAACCGCCGCCCTGTGCAGTCTCCTCGTCGCCTGGCTGTCTCCCCTGCCCGCCTCCGCGGAGCCCTCGGTGGGCGTGCGCACCAACACCGCGCGACTGATGGGCTCGGACGCGGCGGAGGTCATCGACGCGCCCGTGCTCGGGCTGCAGCGCTCCGCGTTGCCGTTGTTCGCGGGGCTCGCGCTGGACACCTCCGTCTACGCGGACCTGCTGCTCGCACCCAACCTGGGCCTGCGCTGGGCGCTCGCGTCCGGCCCGCACCGCTTCGTCCTGGGCGCGCGCTACACGCACTTCGTCGGCGCCTCCGTCTACTCGGGCATCGTCGAGTCCCGGACGACCGGCCTGCAACGCTTCGAGCCCGAGCTCCAGGGCCCCTCGTTCTACGCCGTCTACGGCCTGTCGCTCGGCCGGCTGCTGGTGCAGGGCGAGGCCCGCTACGCGCGCTACACCACCGACTACCTGTCCTTCACCGGCGGCGCGGCCTTCAACTTCGTCGGGCACTGGTCCGTGGTCGCGGAGGCCGGCGTGCGGGTGAAGGGTGGCGCGAAGCTGCGCGCCGCCGCGGGCATCCGCTATGGCGGCGAGGGCTTCGGCCTGGGCCTGGGCGCCACGTATGTCGACCTGAGCGACCCGGCCGTCCCCGGCGAGACGCTCCCCGTCCTTCCCGTCTTCGATGTCTCCTGGTCCTTCCGATGATGCGCGCCCTCTTCGCCTGCAGTGTCCTGATGTTGTCCGGCTGCTCGGCGCGCATCGACATCGCGACCGAGCCCTTCGACGTGCGCGTGCCCGTCACCTCCGTGCTCCAGCCCGTCTACGCCGAGGTGGCGCTCGACCTGCCCGAGGAGTCGGTCAACACCGAGGACCTGGACATCGTCGTGGAGGAGGTCTCCTCCACGTTCACCATCGTCAACCCGTCCCCGTCGCTGACGCTGCGCACGTCCATGCGGCTGTCCTTCACCGGGCAGGCCACACCGGACGAGCCCCTCGTCTACTCGGACCTGAACCGGCCCGCGTACTACGCGCAGGCGGCGGAGATCCTCCCCACGCGGGACTTCGACCCGGAGACCCGCACACCCATCCGGTTGGACCATCCCGCGCTGAAGGACGCCGTGGGCAAGCGGCGCGTCTGGTTCATCGTCAGCAACACCGTCGTGCGCAGCGGGCTGGGCACACCCCGGTTCCCCGTCGAGATTGTCCTCGAGGACATCGTGTTCCAGGCCGTGCTGACCAAGCCCTTCCCGGGGTTGGGTGGCGCGCTGGAAGCGGGCGGGCTGTAGCGCCCCACTCCGGGCCCCCGCCTTCTTCCTCGGAGGAAGCGCCTTGCCCCTCGCCTCGTCCCTCGGGATGAGGCGAGGGTCGGGCTCCGCACGTCCGCGCGCGGCACCCTCGATGCACAGCCGGCCTCCTCGCGAGCACGCGGCGTGGGGAGGGGCGATGCACGGAAGCAGGAAGCGGGGATGGCGGGAGGCGGGGGCGATGGCGGTCCTGGCGTTGCTGCCGCACTGTGGTGGCCTCACGTCACCCGAGGCGGTGACGCCCCTGGAGCAGCAGGGCGACTTCGCGACCGGGGGCGGCACCTTCGTCGCCGTCGCGGATGCCCACGTCGACTCCGTCAGGCCCGACAAGAACTTCGGCGCCGCGTCACAGCTCTACGTGGACGACGCCCCCGTCGAGTACCGCTCCTTCCTGCGCTTCGAGGTGTCGGGGCTGAAGGGCCCGGTGAAGCGCGCGGTGCTGCGGCTGTTCGTGACGAACGGCTCGGGAAACGGGCCCATCGTCCGGTTGGTGGACTCTGACTGGAAGGAGGACAGCGTCACGTTCGACCGGCAGCCCGCCGCGGTGGGCCCCGCGCTGTCTGACGCGAAGGAGGTGCGCGCCGGCCGCTGGGTGGAGCTGGATGTGACGTCCGCGGTGACGGGGAACGGCACGCGGGACTTCGGACTCTTCTCGACGGACATCGACGGCGCGGACTTCGCCTCGCGCGAGGACGTGGACCCGGCGATGCGGCCGCGCCTCGTGGTGGAGACACGGGAGCCGACGGCGCCTCCTCGGACACCCGCACCGGATTGGAGCTGGCATCGAGGTGGAGCAGGAGACGAGCGCGTCACGGCGATGGCGAGCGCGGAGGATGGGCTCGACTTCCTCGTCGCGGGCGCCTTCAAGGACAGCGGTGACTTCGGCGGCGAAATCTTCCAGGGCGAGCGAGGACTCGTCGTGGCGCGCTACGGCGCGGATGGCTCGCACCAGTGGTCGCGAGCCTACGCGGTGGGCGAGCGCGTGGAGGCCACGGGGCTCGCGGTGGCGACCTCGGGTGAGGTCTGGGTCGTGGGCGCCTATCAGGGTGACCCAGACCTGGGCACGGGCGCGCTGACGTACATCGAGGAGGCGTCGGTGGCGTCCGGCATCTTCCTGCTCAAGCTGTCCCCGGAAGGGACACCGCTGTGGTCCCGAGGCTTCCGCGCGGAGATCTCGGACACGCGCTCGGGGCTCGCGAGGGCACAGGCGGTGACGCTCGACTCGCGAGGGAGCGTCATCATCACGGGCCACTTCACGGGCGAGATGGGCCTGGGGCGCGGGAGGCTCTACGCGGACCCGGGGAACCGGACGCGGGATGACTCCGTGCCCGCCCTCTTCCTCGCGAAGTTCCATGCGAGCGGGGCGCACGAGTGGTCGCTCGCGTTTCCTGGTGGGGACGAGGGCTCGAGCGCGGAGGCACTCGCCACGGATGGAGCGGGCTTCATCTACATCGGCGGGCACACGGACTCGTGGCTGCTGAACGCGACGGGCGGAGAGACGCCGTTCCTCGGCAAGCTCTCCGCGAACGGCACGCCGCAGTGGTTCCGCGCGTTCAACGGAGCCAAGGGCAGCATCCGTGCGCTCACGCCCATGGCACGTGGGGACGTGGCCTTCGTCGGTGACGTCAGCGGCCGGTTCTCCTTCGACGGGAAGGAGGTCGAGGCGAGCGAGGACGTCCTGCTCGGTACGCTGCATGAGACGGCGGCGGATGGCTGGGCGCGCGTCATGGGCGGCGCGGGAGCCGCGCGCGGCCAGTCCCTGGGCCGCAGCTCGAAGGGCGAGCTGGTCGTCGCTGGCTGGACGCGGGACGCGAAGCTGGACCTCGGAGGCGGCGCGCTCAGGAGCACGGCGCTCTCACGGGGTGAAGTCCTCCACTTCGTCGCGCGCTACGACAGCACGGGGAAGCACCTCGACGCCCGGGAGCTGGGGAGCACCGCGCCGGACAGCGTGGCCCTCCAAGTCACGTATGGTGGCCAGGCCCGGCTCTGCGTTCCCTTCACGAAAGCCCTGGCGCCCGGAGACGCGTCGTACACCTCGCGAGGCGCGGGAGACCTGCTGTTCCTCCAGCTCACGCCCTGAACGCACGACCACCGCTCAGCTGAGGCCACGAGCCGCCTTGGAGGCTCGTGAAGCAGGCTCCACGGAGCGACGGCGCGAAGAGGCACGGGCATCAACCAGGCGCACGATGGCACCTGGCGCTTCGCGAGCCATCGCGCAGGTCACGCGTCGTCGTCCGCGCCTTCGTCTCCATCGTCACTCTTCCCCGCGGGCGTGCGACCCAACAACCGGTCGATGTCTGCACGCGCATCCGTGGCCTGCGCCTCGGAGATGCGCCCCACGGACTCCATCCGGTCCACAATCCAGTGCGCACGCCGCCACAGCGCGCGCGAGCCGGAGGACGGACCACGCTTGCGCGGCGCGGGCAGCATCGCGGCGAGGATGGCCCCCTGGGCCACGGAGACCTGTGACGCGGACACCCCGAAGTGCTCCCGCGCTCCGGCGTCGATGCCATAGACGCCGTTCCCCCACTCGACGACGTTGAGGTACAGCGTGAGGATGCGCTTCTTGGAGAGCGCGTCCTCCAATCGCCGAGCGAGCACCAGCTCCTTCGCCTTGCGGAACAAGCTGCGGTCCGTCGACAGCCAGAGGTTCTTCGCGAGCTGCTGGGTGATGGTCGACGCCCCGCGCCCCAGCTGCCCCTTCGCCCACGCTTCCCCCAGCGCCTTGCGCATCTCCGTCGTGTCCACACCCTCGTGCAGATAGAAGCTCGCGTCCTCGGAGATGAGCACCGAGTCCACCGCGTGCTTCGGCACCGACGCGAGCGGCACCCAGTGCTGGCGCCGACGGACCTTCTTCCCCTCGGCCCGAGCCTCCTCGGCGCGCTGGTCCATCAGCGCGGTCGACTTCGGGTTCTCCTTCTCGAGTGACGCGGCCTTGGGGAGCGTGACGTACTCGTACAGCCCGAAGCCGAGGAGCAGCGCCACGGCCCCGAGCACCAGCTTGAATCGCCACGTCCTACGGCGACGAGGCGCGGGGGCCTGCGAGGACACAGCCGCCACCGAAGGCGTCCGGGCCGTGGCCTCGGGACCCTCCGGCGAGCCTTCCGGTCGTCCATCCGTGGTCGACATCAGCGCCGTGCATAGCGCCTCACGACCCGGACGTCACCTCCCCCTCAGCGCTGCGTCCGAGACGCGGTGACGGGCGCCTGCCAGCTGTCGTCCACGGAGGCGAAGCCGGCCACCAGCTCGCCCGCCAGGTAGGCCCGCTGGCGCTTCTCGCGGCGGCGCAGCCAGTCATTCACGACGCGCCCCTTCTCGTCCTTGTGCACGTCCGGGCGCGCCTGGTTGAAGCGGCCGCGCTTCACCCCACCGCCCGCGCGATGCACGAAGGTGACGGTGCCGTCCTTCCCCACCTTCTCGACGATGCCGATGTGCGTGAGCCCGTCGTTGCGACGTCCATCCTTGTTGCGGTCCAGCGTCTCGCGGAAGAACACCAGGTCCCCCGGCTTCGGCGTCTGGCGAAGCGCGCCCAGAGAGCCCGCCTTCCGGTAGATGGCCTTCACGCCGTTCTCCCCGGGCAGGGTGAGCGACGGCATCAGGCTGAGCCCGGGGCGGCGGTAGGCCAGCTGCGTCAGGCCCGAACAGTCATCGTTGACCGAGCTGCTCACCGTCTTCAGCGAGCCCAGTCCCACCCAGCCCTTCGCGCGCCACACGGCCCGGTCCGACAGGGACACGGCCGCGGCCCGCTTCGGAGGGCTCCGCCTCGCGGCCTCGGCCGTTCCACCCCACAGCCACAACCCCACCAACGCCCCCAACCACACGCCACGATGCATACCCGCACGCCACAGCAATGGACGTGCCCTGTCCCTCGACGCCTCCGACGTCCGCTCGCGAACATCTCCCCACCCCACGCACGCCCCTCCCTTGAGCAATCCCTTTCCCACCCTGCCCCGGTGAGTCGTCCTCCTGGCACCTCGACGCATCACGCCGCACGGCGGTCGCCTAGAGTGCGCGGCCGCCCCGTGCCCTTCGCCTACTACGAGAACCTCGACCCCGAGCAGCAGCGCAGCTACCGCATGAGCGACGGGGTGAAGTCCCTGCGGGTGAGGGCCCCCGGGGCGCTGGCGCCGCTCGTCGACGCCGTGCGTGAGACGCTGGCCAGCGGAGCCCGGGCCCCGCTGGAGCGCGCGAGCCGGGCCCTGACGGATGCCCTGTGCGAGCGATTGGACGTGGCCACCGTCCGGGTCCAGGTGCTGGAGGTCCGCCCGTCCTCCGAGGAGGGTGAGCTGCACGGCCTGTACACCTGGGAGGCCGGGCGCCTCCCCCGCCTCCAGGTCTGGATGCGCACCGCGAAGCAGGCGCGCGTCGTGGCCTTCCGCACGTACCTGCGCACGCTGCTGCACGAGCTGTGTCACCACCTGGACTTCCAGCTCCTGGAGCTGCCCCACTCCTTCCACACCGAGGGCTTCTTCGAGCGCGAATCCAGCCTCTTCCACCAGCTGGTGCCCAAGCCCGTCCCGCGCGGCCCGAAGGGGGCTCGGGGATAGGCCCGCGGGAAGGGTGTGGCGGACGACACCCCACCCGGCCGGCGACAGGTTTCTTGCACCGGCGTGACAGAAGTGGGAACGCGCGCCCTGAGCGAGGCTAGATTCCGCCTCCCTATGGCGCATCCGACCGAAGACAAGAACTTCCGCCTTCCCCTCACCGTTCGCCCCCAGCGCTACGCGGCCACGCTGACCCTGGACCTGGAGGCGAAGACCTTCTCCGGTCAGCAGACCGTGGACGTGACGCTGGCGGAGCCCACGCGCGAAATCATCCTCCACGCCATCTCCCTGAAGCTGGGGGACGTGACGTTCCGCGCGAAAGGTGGCGCGTCGCACAAGCCCGCCTCCATCCAGGTCAACGCCGTGAGCGAGACGGTGCGGCTGACCTTCGACGCGCCGCTGCCCCAGGGCGAGGCGCAGCTGGACGTCGCCTGGACGGGCCCCTTCACGGACGGCCTGCGCGGCCTGTACTCGGCGGGCAAGGTGGCGGCCACGCAGTTCGAGGCCGCGGACGCCCGCCGCGTCTTCCCCTCGTTCGACGAGCCGGCCTTCAAGGCGAAGTGGTCGCTGAGCGTCCGCGTGCCCCAGGGCCTCGCCGTGCTGGGCAACGGCCCGGTGGTGAAGGAGGAGCAGGACGGCGCGCTGACCAAGGTGACGTTCCAGGAGACGGAGGTGCTCAGCAGCTACCTCATCGCGCTCGTGGTGGGCCCGCTGGTGGGCACGCCCGTGGAGCACGTGGGCACGGTGCCCGTGCGCACCTGGGCGCTGGAGGAGAAGAAGCACCTGACGCGCTTCGGCCAGGACGTGGCGCTCGCGGTGCTGCCGCGACTCCAAGAATACTTCGATCTGCCGTATGCCTTCACCAAGGTGGACCAGGTGGGCATCCCGGACTTCGAGGCGGGCGCGATGGAGAACGCCGGCCTGATTACCTACCGCGAGGTGGCGCTGCTGCTCGACCCGGCCACCGCGCCGCTGTCGGTGCAGAAGCGCGTGGCGGAGGTGGTGACGCACGAACTGGCGCACCAGTGGTTCGGCAACTGGGTCACCATGGTGTGGTGGGACGACCTGTGGCTCAACGAGGCGTTCGCCACGTGGATTGCCTTCAAGATCGTCGACCAGTGGCGCCCCGAGTGGCGGATGTGGCTGGACTTCGACTCGCACCGCACCAGCGCGCTGTTCCTGGACGCGCTCAAGTCCACGCACCCCATCCACGGCGAGGTGAACAACGCGGGTGAGGCCGGTGAGAGCTTCGACGCGATTACGTACGAGAAGGGCGGCGCGGTGCTGCGCATGATTGAAGGGTTCCTCGGCGAGGGCCCCTTCCGCGACGGCATCCGGCTGTACATGCGCCGGCACGCGCGCGCCAACGCGGTGAAGGAGGATTTGTGGAACGCGCTGGGTGAGGCGGCGAAGCAGCCGGTGGAGGAGCTGGCCACGGCGTGGGTGGGCCAGAGCGGCTTCCCCCTGGTGACGGCGCGCGTGGAGGGCCGCGAGGTGACGCTGTCGCAGGAGCGCTTCTACTCGGAGCCCGGCGTGGCGAGCGCGGAGAAGTGGCCGGTACCCATGGTGCTCCGGTACGAGGACGCCAGCGGCGTGAAGGAGCAGCGGGTGCTGCTGCGCGACAAGCAGGCCACGGTGAAGCTGGAGGCGGGCTCGGGCGCGGTGAAGTGGCTGTGCGCCAACGCGGGCTCCACGGGCTTCTACCGGGTGGCCTACGACAAGGCGACGCTCGCGGGCCTGTCGGCGAACCTGCACGCGCTGGCGCCGTCGGAGCGCATCTCCCTGCTGGCGGACCAGTGGGGGTTGGTGCGCTCGGGGCGGGCGTCGGTGGGGGAGCTGCTGGACCTGGCCGCGCTCTTCGGGAACGAGGAGGATGACTCCGTCCTGGACGAGCTGGTGGGGCGGCTGGCGTACGTGGAGAGCCGGCTGGTGGAGGGCGAGGACCAGACGCGGATGCGCGCGTGGGTGGCGCGGCTGTTGGGCCCGGGGCTGGAGAAGCTCGGGTGGCAGGCGCTGGCCGGGGAGACGGACCGGGTGAAGCTGCGGCGCGCGGCGCTGGTGCGCGCGATGGGGGGCCTGGCGCGTGAGCCGAAGGTGCTCGAGGAGGCGCGGCGGCGGGTGACGTCGATGCTGAAGGGCGAGCGTGACGCGCTGGAGCCCAACCTGCTCGACGCGGCGGTGTCCATGGCGGCGCGCGCGGGGGACTCGGAGCTGTTCGACACCTTCCTGCAGCGGATGCCGAAGGAGCCGGACCCGGCCACGCAGCGTCGGTACCTGATGGCGCTGACGGCGTTCGAGGAGCCCGCGCTGGCCGAGCGTGCGCGCGCATTGTTCTTCTCGGACACGGTCAAGACGCAGGACGTGGCGAGCTTCGCCACGGGCCTGCTCGCCAACCGCACGGGCCGCGAGTCGTGGTGGGCGCAGATGCGCAAGCAGTGGAAGGACGTGGTCGCCCGCACGGGCGGCGCGCCGATGCTGGTGCGCCGCATCGTGGAGTCGCTGGGCATGCTGCTCACGCGCGAGCACCTGGACGCGGTGAGGACGCTGCTCAAGGAGCAGCCGGTGAACGACGCGCAGCAGGCCACGGCGCAGACGCTGGAGCGGCTGTCGCAGGACGTGGAGCTGCGGGAGCGCTGCGGTCCGGAGGTCAGCGCCTGGCTGAAGCGCCAGCCGTAGCGTGAGCCGCCGTTCGAGAGGCACTCGATGAAGACCACCCTGACACCCAACAGCCTCTCCAGCGTGCGTGAGTCCCTCCGGCGAGCCAACGCCGGGTTCTCACGCACGTACCCGGGGGACTCCCCCCGTCGCCAGCCGGTGCACGTCGTGTACGGCGGCGCGCACCTCTTCCGCGCGGAGGCGGCGCGGAAGCTGGGGGACCTGGCCCTCGGTGCGTTGAAGGACTATGCGCCGGACTCGGCCGAGCTGGCGCACGGGCTGGGGTTGCCCCAGCGAGGGAGGTTCGCCCAGCGCGTGTACGAGCGCGTGGTGGACAAGCTCCAGCGCGAGCCGGTGGAGGACTACCGCATCGACTTCGAGGACGGCTACGGCCACCGCTCCGACGCGGAGGAGGATGGCCACGCCGTGTCCGCCGCGAAGGAGCTGGCGCGGGGGCTCGAGCAGGGGACGTTGCCGCCGTTCATCGGAATCCGGGTGAAGTCGTTCAGCGAGGAGCTGTTCGAGCGGGCGTCGCGCACGTTGGACTTGTTCGTCACGACGTTGTTGGAGCAGAGCGGCGGGAAGGTGCCGCCGTCGTTCGTCGTCACGCTGCCCAAGGTCGCGTTGCCCGAGCAGGTGGCCGCGCTCGCGCGCATCCTGGAGGTGCTGGAGACGGAGCACGGCCTGGAGAAGGGGGCGCTGGGGCTGGAGCTGATGGTGGAGACGCCGCAGGCCCTGTTCGACCGGGAGGGGAAGCTGCACCTGTCGGCGCTGGTGGCCGCGGGGGCGGGGCGATGCTCCAGCGTGCACCTGGGGCTGTATGACTACACGGCGGCGCTCAGTGTGAGCGCGCATGTGCAGAGCATGCTGCACCCGGCCTGCGACTTCCTGCGGGATTTGGTGCAGGTGTCGCTCGCGGGCACGGGCATCCAGATGGCGGACGGCGCGACGAACGTCATGCCGGTGCCTCCGCATCGCAAGCAGGGGGACACGGCGCTCCTGCCCACGCAGTTGCGGGAGAACGCGGAGGCGGTGCAGCGGGTGTGGCAGATGTCGTATCGCCACATCCGGCACTCGTTGGAGCGCGGCTGGTATCAGGGGTGGGACTTGCATCCGGCCCAGCTCCCGGTGCGCTACGCGGCCGTGTATGCGTTCTTCCTCGAAGGGCTGGACGCGGCCACGCGGCGGCTCAAGGCCTTCATGGAGAAGGCGGCGCAGGCGACGCTGGTGGGCGACGTGTTCGACGACGCGGCCACGGGCCAGGGCCTGCTCAACTTCTTCCTGCGCGGCTCGAGCTGTGGCGCGCTCAGTCAGGAAGAAGTGCTCGCCACGGGGCTCACGCTGGACGAACTGCGCAGCCGCTCGTTCAAGGCCATCGTCGAGTCACGCCGCACGGGCAGGTGAGACCCACGGGCTCGCCATGACAGCGAGCCCGTGTCTCAGGCGCTCGTCGGGCCGGAGCTCGATGAGTCGCCGCTCCCGGGCGGAGGCTCCTCCCGCGCGTTCGCCGCGCGATGCGCCTGGTACAGCGCGAAGTCGATGGCCAATGCCCCCGCGAGGAAGACCAGCGGCCCCAGTCGCAGGGACAGGCCCAGCAGCCCCCACACGGTGATGGCGCCCGCCAGGATGTAGGGCGTCTGGGATGGAATCGCCTCACGGAGCCGGGGCACGGCGGCCAGCATGGCGAGCGACATCAGCGCCATGACGACCAGCGGCGCCCCGGGCCGAGCACGCCCGGACGTCGCGAACGAGGTGAACGTGTTGGTGATGCCCGGCTGCCACCCGTAACGGGTTTCGATGTACGAGTGCCCCGTGGAGCGACCGGTGCTGTCCACCTCGTGCACGAGGCTGTTGTCGTAGCCGTAGCCACCCAGCGACGTCCACGTCCGCATCCCCGAGCCCCACGTGAGCAGCAGCGACACCGCGCACACGGCCGCGCCGCCGAGCACCCAGCGCTTCAACCGCGCGGCCCCCGGCGCGGGCCGCAGCTCCGGCATCGCGGCGGCCGACGCCTGGAACACGCGCCACTGCACATACCCGAGCACCACCGCGGCCGCGACCCAGACCAGCGGCACCAACCCGAGCCCGAGCGAGAGGAACGCGAAGGTGATGACCAGCGACGTGTAGAGCAACAGGAACGTGGCGGACGCGGCCATCCGCGCGAGCTGCTCCAGGAGCGGAGGAACCGGCCGCCCCGCCGCGCTCCACTCCCGAGCCCCCAGCAGGAGGCTCCCGCCCAGCATCACCACCGACCACGGGATGCCAATCGTCCCGCTGATGAAGGGAAGCCCCGGCAGCAGCACCGCCGCCGCGACGAGCCCCGAGCCGAGCAGCGGCAACGAGCCCCCAGGAAGCCGCTCACGCAGCCGAGGGTCCTCGAGCACCGTGCGCACCGCGCGCCCCGTGGCCTCCGCGGCCCGGCGCGCCGACTCCGCGGCGTCGTCCGGCAACTCGGTCCCACGCGCGGACGCCCCCACGCTCTGCCCACAGGACGGGCACGCGAAGACGCGAGCATCGGAAAGCGGCTGACCGCAGTGCGGACACGACGACATGGGCTCACTCCGGACCAACGGCGTGGGCCTCCCAGCCTAGCGCCTCCGGCCCCGGGCTCCACGCACGATGCGAGCCCGGGCGCACGCCCCCCGACCTCACCAGAGCATGTCCTGGTCCTCGCTCACGCCGGGGACGTGCGAGAGCTGGTGTGTCCGCCCCCCCACCGTCACCGTGCCGTCGAAGAAGCCCACCGGCTGGGCGAAGTGGCTGATGATGAGCCGCAGGTTGCGCTCCTCGCGGTGCACGTAGAACGGCGTGAAGCGCAGGTCCACCGCGCCATCCACCGTCGTCATCCGCCACGGCCCGAGCAAATCCTTCGTGTCGTACTCGAACCGCGCGCGCGCCAGCGGATACAGCCGGTCCCCCAGCCAGAAGGCGTTCTCGTTCGCCTCGGTCGCCGTCTCGTTGAAGCCCTCCACGAGGTTCAGCCCCACCGGCGTCCCATCCGCCAGCCGCCCCGCCGCGAACGCCCAGCGCCACGCCGTGTGCCGCGCCAGGTACCCCTGCGTGTAGTCGATGCCGCCCACGCCCCCATCCAACCGGAAGCGCTTGCCGCCCGCCTCGATGCCGCCGAAGGACAACAGCCCGTTGCGCTTCATCGTGACGTTGACGAGCCCGTCCCCCTGCACCGGCGCAATCACCGTCAGCGCGGGAGGCCCGCCCGCCACCAACATCTCCCCGTTCCACTGGAATGTGTTGAGGCTGCCCGTGCGCACGCGGCTGACGTCCACCTCCACCTGGTAGCGCTCGTCCTCCTCGCCCCGACGGATGGCCAGCTTCCCGCCCAACGTGCGGAACGACGCGTCGAGCCCCGCGCCGGGCTTGTCCCCCAAGGACACCATGGGCCAGGGAACGCCCAGGAAGCTCACGTCACACAGCGGCTTGCGCTCGCGCAAATCCAACGCCACCGCGAACGCGCTCGCCGAGTACCCCAGGTCCACCACCGCGAAGAGCGCGGCCACCTCCGGCGTCGCCGTGAAGGTGTAGTGCCACCGCTTGCGCTTGAGCAGCCGCGTGGTGCGCTCGGGCGCCCAGCGGCCCAGCAACCGGGGCAGGTCCACCTCGGGCAGCTCACCCTGGTACGTGCCGAATCGGGGCTCGCCCTGGGCGGTGGCCACGGAGGCCGGGGCGAGGGGCAGGAGGGCTTCTCTCTCGGGTGTCATCACACCCCATTGGAGGCCAACCTCCCGCCGATGTCACCCGGCGTCGGCCAGCCCGCATCCCCAACCGACGCCTCGACGACACTGCCCACACCCGCTCAGGCCCGGCCGAAGACGATTTTCTCCTTCGACAACAACCCCGTGGTCACACGCAGGGCCACCAGCGCCAGCAGAACGCTGGACGCCGCGGCGAGCAGGAAGGGCAGCGGCCCCAGCGCCTCGCCCCGCATCACCTCGGCCGCGAGCATCTGCTGGCCCGCCACCGGCACCGCGAACATCCACGTCTGCGTCTGCACCGGCGACATCGCCAGCAACATGCCCGGCAGCGTCGGCACCACCGTCAATAGGCTCAGGTACGTCTGCGCCTCCTTGAACGAGCGCGCATAGGTGGACACCCACAGCTGCACCGCCGAGGCCGCCAGCGTCAGCGGCAGCACCGCCAGCACCATCCCCAGGACGATGGGCAGGTCCATGCGCGCCTTGAGCCCCAGCTCCTCCAGCGGCACCGCGCGCACCACCAATACGAAGCCCACGAGCGACACCAGCACCGTGCTCGCCGCCATCGTCACCGTGGCCAGCCACTTGCCCGCCACCAGCGCCCCGCGCGGGGCCGGGTTGAGCAGCAGCGGCTCCAGCGAGCCACGCTCGCGCTCACCCGCCATGGTGTCGCTCGCCACCTGCAGGCCGCCCGTGAAGGTGGCCATCACCAGGAACAGCGGCAGCATGTTGAACAGCGTGGCCGCGGTGCGCTCGGGCGTGGACAGGTCCAGCTCCTCCACGTCCACCGGCATCGCCAGCTCCGGCGCCATGCCGCGCGCGTACAGCCGCTGGTCGCCCACCTGCCGCGAGTAGAGCTCCACCATCATCCGCGCGCGCTGCACCGACTTGCGCGCCGCCGTGCGCGAGCTGTCCATGATGAGGCTCACGTCCGCGGTGCGCCCGGTGGAGAAGTCCCGGCCGTAGCCCTCCGGCACCACCAGCACCACGTCCAGCACGCCCGTGCGCACGCGCGCCTCGTAGTCCGAGGGCGCCTCCTTCAGCGTCACGCCCTGGCGCTCCAGGAACGCCATCAGGCTGGGCGCGTGCTGCCGGCCCACCACGGGCAGCTCCAGCGGCTTGTCCCGCATCATGTTGGACATGAGCTGGAAGGTCGCCAGGAACACCAGCGGACCGAACACCGCCCACAGGAGCGAGGAGCTGAGCGTGCGTCGGTCCCGGACGTGGTCCGTCAGCTCCTTGCGCAGGACACTGCCCACCAGCCGCTTCATTGCATCAACCCCTGCTCACTGCCGATGGTCGCCACGAAGGCCTCTTCCAGGCTGTCCTTGCCGGTGGCCTGCCGCAGCGCCTCCGGCGTCCCTTCCGCCACCACCCGGCCATGCGCCACCACGACGACGCGCTCGCACAGCGCGGCGACCTCCTGCATGACGTGGCTGGAGAAGACGATGCACCGCCCCTCGTCCCGCAGCCGGCGCAGGAGCGTGCGCACCGCGCGCGTGCTCATCACATCCAGGCCGTTGGTGGGCTCATCCAGCAGCACGTTGCGAGGCCCGTGCACCAGCGCCCGCGCCAGCGCCACCTTCACCCGCTCGCCCTGGCTGAAGCCCTCCACCCGCCGGTCCACGATGTCCTTCATGTCCAGCAGGTCCACCAGCTCGTCCACGCGCTTGTCGAGCGCCGCGCCCGACAGCCCGTGCAGCTCCCCGAAGTAGCGCGCGTGCTCGCGCGCGGTGAGCCGCGGGTACAGGCCCCGCGTGTCCGGCAGCACGCCCAGCCCCCGGCGCGCATCCTCGGGACGCGCCACCACGTCCACGTCGTCCACCACCGCGGTGCCCTTGTCCGGGCGCACCAGCGTGTAGAGCATCCGCAGCGTCGTCGTCTTGCCCGCGCCGTTGGGGCCGAGCAGCCCGGTAATCATCCCGTCCTCGGCGGTGAAGGACACATCCTCCACCGCCGTCACGGCGCCAAACCGCTTGTGCAGATTCGTCGCTCGAATCATCCGCGTCGCGTCCTCAGGGTACCGGTCCGGCGAAGGACGTGAAGAAGGGCGGACGCGCGAGTCCCGCGCCGCACGAGGGCTTCAGCGTGTCCACCCGACCGTCCGCCACCAGGTCCACCATCAGCTTGCGCACACAGTCGACGCCCAGCGTGTTGTGCCCCACGCCCGGGACCTGCACGTGCAGGCTGTTCTTCAGCGTGCGCTTCGCCTCCTCCGCCCACGCCGGAGGCGTCACCGGGTCCAGCTCTCCGGAGAGCAGCAGCGTGGGCACGTCCGACACCACCGCGTCGCGGAAGCCCGCGGGCACCGTCGCCTTGGGCCAGCCCTCGCACGCCTTCATCATCTCCAGGCCCATGCTCGCGCCGAACCACGTCCCCTTCGCCTCGCGCTCCACCGCGGCCGTGTCGAGGAACGGGACATCCTCCGCGCAGACGACGGCCATCTGCAGGCCCCGGCTCATCACCTTCTCCATCCGCTCGCCGCGCCCCACGTTCAGCGCCACGAACGGCGCCCAGTCACCTTGGGTCACCCGGTCCAGCATCAGCGGCACCATCGACGAGTCCTCCGCGCTGTAGAGCAGCCCGAACAGCGCTCCGACGAAGGCCTGGCGCGTCAGCACGATGTCCTCCGGCACGCCCGTGCGCGGATGGGCCACCCGCACCCGCGCCGGCTCCTGGGAGAGCTTCTCCAGCAGGGCCTCCGTGCGCGTGCGCAGCCGAGGGAAGTTCTTCTCGCAGGCCGCGTCCTTCTCGCAGTGGGCCAGCAGCAGGTCCAACGCCCGCTGCGCGTCGCGGGGCATGTACAGCGGCAGGTACAGGCTCATGGGCGCCACGCCGTCCAGGATGGCGGTGCGCACCCGCTCCGGATACTGGCGCATGTACACCAGCGCCGCGCGCGTGCCGTAGGAGCCGCCCCAGAGGTTGAGCTTCTCGTACCCCAGCGCCGCGCGCACCTCGTCCAGGTCCGCCATGGCGATGGGCGTGGTGTACTGCCGCACGTCCGCGTCCCAGCGCTCCCGGCACGCGCGGATGCGCGGCGCCAGGTCGTCGTCTTCGCTGAAGTAGTCGGCCAGCCCGGCGTCCTTCGGGAGGAACTCGCAGTCCAGCGGGCTCGAGTCCCCCGTGCCGCGCATGTCCACCAGCACGATGTCGCGCTGGCGGCGGATGTGCTCCACCGCGCGCAGCACGGCGCCCAGTCGGGTGGCCGCCTGCCCGGGCCCTCCCGCCAGGAACACCAGGGGGTCGGGCTGGGGCTGCGCCGCCAGCGCGGGCACCACCGCCACGCGCAGGGACAGCTTGCGGCCCGTCTTCGTCTCCCGGTTCTCGAAGACCTCCAGCGTGCCGCACTGCGCCTGGGGCGCCAGCCCCTCCAACTGGCAGGGCTCGAGCTTCAAGGTGCGCGCCTGGGGCGACGAGCCCCCCCGCGAGCAGGCCGACAGCGCCACGAGCCCGAGGACCCAGGCCAGGCGGCGGAGGATGGAGCGGATGTGGGTGTGGGCCCCGGCCAAGTGTGTCTCCCTGTAGGGTGCGGGCGCACCGACCTTTAACACCTGCCGCCTCCTAGTACACCCGCCCCCGCAAGTGATTGCCTCGACACCGCCCGAGCGTGAATCCCACGCGGGCGCGGCCGTCTGGTGATACGCCCATGCCCACGATGAAACGCTTCGCCCTCGTCCTGTTCGCCCTCTGCTTCACCACCCTCGCCGGCTGCGCTGGCCTGCAGAGCGCGCTGAAGAAGGCCTTCAAGAAGCCCACCCTCACCTTCAAGACGGCGCGGCTGTCCAGCGCGTCGCTCTCCGACGCCACCGTCGACCTGGTCTACGAGGTCAACAACCCCAACGGCTTCGGTCTGGAGCTGGCCTCGGTGGACTACTCGTTCTTCGTCGAGGGCAAGCAGGTGGTGGCCGGCAAGCCTCGCAAGGGCCTGAACCTCAAGGCCAATGGCCGAAGCGAGCTGGTCTTCCCCGCCAACGTGCGCTTCGCGGACATCGTCCCCGTGGTGGAGACCTTCCTCAACAAGGACCGCGCCGCCTACAAGGCCCAGGGCAGCGTCGGCGTGCAGACGCCCATCGGCGTGCTCTCCTTCCCCCTCCAGAAGGAGGGCGCGTTCGACGTCCCCAAGATTCCCCAGGTCGCCTTCCAGCCCCCGCGCATCACCAACATCGGGCTGACCAGCGCCACCGTCGAGTTCCCCCTGGCCATCACCAACCGCAACAGCTTCCCCCTGCCCGTCGCCGGAATCACCGGCGCGCTCAAGGTCGCCGGCGCGGATGTGGGTACGCTGTCCACCGGCAACCTGGGCATGCTCGACGGCAGCGGGACGAAGCAGGTGACGCTGCCGCTCACCATCAACTTCGCCCGGGCCGCCTCCGCCGCCGTGGCCCTGCGCTCGGGGGGCAACGCCAAGCTGAGCCTGGACGGCAAGCTCACCTCGGACTCGCAGTCCGTGCCGCTCAACCTGAGCCAGCTGGTCAACATCGTGAAATGACGCCCGTCCGGGCGCCGGGCGGGCAGGAGCGCACCTGAAGGTTGTCCCAGGGCGTCACAGCCGTTACGGTTGGGCGCCCTTCGTGGGACACACGCCATGCGCCGCATCCTCTTCAAGTCCAAGATCCACCGCGCGACGGTGACCCAGGCCGACCTCGACTACGAGGGCTCGGTCACCATCGACCTGAACCTCCTGCGTGCGGCGGACATCATCGCCAACGAGAAGGTGGCCATCTGGAACGTCACCCAGGGCACGCGCCTGGAGACGTACGCCCTCGAGGGCGAGCCCGGCAGCGGCGTCATCTGCATCAACGGCGCCGCCGCGCACCTCAACAAGCCCGGCGACCTGGTCATCATCGCGACCTTCGCCGAGGTCGAGGACGCCGAGGCCCGCGACTGGAAGCCCAAGGTCGTCTTCGTCGACGCGGCCAACCGCATCGTCCCCGGACAGACGGAGGAGATTCCGGGGCCCGCTCGCCGCATTGCCTGAGGGCAGGCGTCCTCCCGCCGTCGGCTTTCGCCTCCGCGCGCCTTTTGCCATGCTCGCCCCACCTTTTAGAGGGGGGCCCATGGCCCCGGAGGCACCATCACGATGAGGCGGCTGTGGGCGGGAGTCAGCGTGTTCGCGCTGGGACTCTCCGGATGTTCCGGGGTGGGCTCGTTCCGGCCCAACCCCAACGACGAAGACCCTCTCTACGGGGCCATCCCCGTCATCAAGGCGCCGCCCCAGACGCGGTGCGCGGGCCACGGGAAGTCCTCGGTGCGCGGCCACTGCGACGAGGCGCTCTACCTGGCCACCGAGTACACGCGGCGCCTGTCGGTCGGTGACGAGGTCTGCCTGGAGGGCGGCTACGGCGAGGAGCCGGGCTATGCGTGCAAGGCGCGCGCGGCCGTCATCGACACGTCGCCCAACCAGGTGAAGCTGGAGGTGCGCGGGGCGAAGCCGGACTCGCGCTGGTTCAACGCGGAGATGCGCCACGCCTGGTACGAGGAAGGCGCGCTGGTGGACCTCTACCTCGCCGAGCGGGGTTATTAGAGGACCCGGGACAACCCGAGGCGGGAGACACACCTCATGGCCTTCTACGACAGCGTGGCCGAGCGGCTGGCCTTCATGAAGAAGCTGACCCCGGCGGAGCTCAAGAAGCTCGGCGCGGCGCGGCTGTCGGACATCGTCCTGCAGGAGACGAAGCGGGCCCGGGTGCGGGTGGCGGAGCTGGAGAAGCGCTACCCCCGCGCGGACACCCGGGAGCTGGCCCAACGTCTGGTGGACGACAAGAAGAACCTGGCCAGCATGGTGGGCGGCGTCAGCGGCGTCTTCGGCCTGGTGGCGCTGCCCGCGGACCTGCTGTTCATGTCCTATCTGCAGATCATCCTGCTCACGGACGTGGCCACGCTCTACAAGGTGAACCTCAAGAGCGAGCGCGCCCGGGGGGAGATGTTGGACCTGTTCGGCTACGCCAACGGCCTGGGCCCTGTCCAGCGCTCCAGCCCCAAGGTGATGGGGAAGCTGGCCGCGATGGTGCTTGAGAAGGGCGGGATGCACACGCTGGGACGGGCCATGCCGCTGGTCGCCGCCCCCATCACCGCGTACTTCAACAACCAGCACATCCAGCGCGTGGGTGAGCAGGCCGTGCGCTTCTACGAGGGCTTCGACAAGGCCCACGCCAAGGCCAAGGCCCAGCGCCCCCAGCAGGCGGGGTGAGGGTTTCCCCGCGGATCCGGAAATATTCCAACGGGTCCGATATGCCTCCTTCGCCGCCACGTTCACGTCCCCAAGCAGGGGGCGAAAGCCCTCCATTCATGGCGGACGACCGACGGACTCCCAAGGGCCGGTTCGGGGAGACGGTGTCCGCGAGGCGGAGGCACGAAGATGACCGAGCTTTCGGCGGAAGTGCGTGTTCAGGTGGCGCGGTTACGCAACCTGGTCATCGATGTGGCGCGGTGTGGCGCGCTCGCCAGTCCCCTGGGTGCCTTGCCTCACCATGAGCTGGACCCCATGGAGGTCCAGGCCATCTGGTGGCTGAAGGCCGAGAGCCTGCTGCCCGTCAACGTGCTCGCCGACCGCCTGGGCGGCATCGCCCTGCCCCGCCTGAGCCGGCTGCTGGACCGGCTGGAGGATGCCAAGCTCGTGCAGCGCGAGCGCTCGGTGCGGCATGACCGCCGGCGCGTGCGCGTGCGGCTCACCGAGCAGGGACGGGCGCTGGCGGAGAACGCGGACTCGGTGGTGCAGGAGCGCATGGCGCGCCTGTTGATGCCGCTGGGGGGCGAGCAGCGCAGCGCGCTGATGGACTTGCTCGAGGGCTGGGTGGAGGCGCTGGGTTGCTGGAACCGCGCCGAGGAGCAGGCCGCCGAAGAGGCCGAGGCCAACCACCGGGCCCAGGCGCATCGACCTCGACTCGCCGCTGTCGAGGACGTAGGCGTCACTGCCAGCGCGGCCTGAGTTCCTGAGTTTCGTGGACGCCGGCCATCCTGGGTCCGGCGCCTTCCTGTCGCCCCCGAGCGCGAGGCTCGGTGAAGTCCTGGCTCCCTGACGCCCGTCGACCTGAGTGTTCCTCGGCGACGGGGTGACGGGTGAGCGCTCCCAGCGGACCCGCGCCTCGACTGGATGCCAGCCCTCCGCTCACCAACATGGGCATCACGGCATGCGCGATGCTCACGCATCCCGAGATGACGTCTCTTCGCGCGCACGACGTGTGCCCTCCGGACGGACCAGCCCCTGCACTCGTGCAGCGTCGCGGCCAGGGCGACCCACGCGGCCTCCCGATGTGACGCCCTCGCTCCGCGAGCGCTGGACGGTTGCCACTCCAGAGGGAGCAGCCTCCCACATCCACATGAACATCGCCGCCGGGGCACGTGCGCCCTGCATCCCGAGGTGCCGCCCCTCCGCGAGCGTCCGACGGTGACCTCACCGTCCGGAACAAGTCACCGCGCATTCGCGCGGGCACGTCGTGCGCGTGACGCGCGGCGCGGCGGGCCCCCGAGGCCGCGCAAGTCCACCGGCCGCGGGTGCGCACCGCCACCCATCACGGAGTTCGCGGCGCCTCCCAACACACCCCCGCAGCGGGTCCCGACTCGCCCACCCCTCGGACCAGGCCGGAGCCATGCCCAGTAAATGCAACTTGATTACTTTTAGACCTCAGTTGCATATTTGCGGGGTTCGCGGGGACTGACCGGCTGACGCCCTCGTCGGCCGCCGACACGGTCCTGGCGCGGGAGCAGAGCGATGAAGCGAATCATCTGGAGCGTGGGAGTGGCGGGGCTCGCGCTCGCGTGCGTCGCGTCCGCGCTGTTGCGACTCCCCGACCTCCCGACGCCGCCCGTGGCCCCCCAGGACTTCCAGGTCGAGCCCACGCGCAGGGAGGAGCCCGTCGCGGTTGCTCCCCAGCCCATGGCGCCCTCGCGCCCCCCGTCCTCCGCGCCCACCCAGCCTCCGCTCCCCGACGAGCCGCTGGAGTTCGAGTCGCCCGACCTCGAGCAGCTCCCACCCGCGCCCTCCGTCCGCGCACGCCGTCCCCTCTCCGAGTCACGCAAGCTGCTCGTCCAGTCCCTGCGCAAGGCCCCCGCCGACCCCAAGGCGCGCCGTGACGCCGTGCTCGCGGCCTTGGAGTCCACGGGCGCGAGCCAGGAGCCCTGGACCGCCGGGGCCCGAGAAGCGCTGGACACGTGGCGGCAGCGGATGGCGACGAGCATCCAGCCCGTCGAGGCCGAGCCACCGCGCTGCTTCGCCGCGGGCTGCGTCACGCGCGTCACCTTCCCGGACGCGGCCACGCACGACGCGGCCTTCCGCCTCACGCCCGAGCTGCGTCTGCCGGGCAACGCCGCGCACCTGCAACTCCCCGCCGAGCACCTCGCCTCGGGCCAGGTCCTGGCCACCTGGGTCGTGCTCCGCCCGGACACGCCCTGAGCCACCGCCCTTCGCAGTCGACACACCCGCCGTACCCACAACAAGGAGAAGTCCCCAGATGAAGCCCCAGTCCCTGCTGCACAAGTCCCTGCTCGCCACCAGCGTCGCGCTCCTGCTCACCGGCTGCGGCACCACCGCCGAGGAGCCGGCCGTCCAGGCCGAGGCGCTGACCACCAGCGAGTCCGCGCTGCTCTTCGGCGCCCTGCCCTCCTGCGACGAGCCGGAGGAGCTCGACGAGGTCATCGAGCACGCGTGCATCCACGCGGAGATGGGACCCTTCGAGCCCGTCACCGCCGCGGCTCTCGGCGCCCCCGTGCTGGTGGACGTCAGCGCGCCCCACACCACGTTCAACATCAGCCTGCCGCGGAGCACGAACTCCTGGGGCTGGGCCGGCCGCGTCTCGTTCCTCCCGGACGAGTCCGGTGAGTTCGCCTTCATGCTGTCGCGCCACCGCGGCCTGCGCATCTACGAGGCGGCCACCGGCACCGAGGTGGCGCGTGAGTGCCGCTACGAAATCCCCGCCGAGGTCTGCGGCGCGCTGAAGACCACCATCCTCGCGGACCTCGAG
This sequence comes from Myxococcus sp. AS-1-15, assembly GCF_020037055.1. Classification (NCBI taxonomy): domain Bacteria; kingdom Pseudomonadati; phylum Myxococcota; class Myxococcia; order Myxococcales; family Myxococcaceae; genus Myxococcus; species Myxococcus sp. AS-1-15. Next base: position 716,030 of record NZ_JAIQDF010000003.1, read on the forward strand.
GCCGACACCGAGTACTACCTGGAGTTCCGCTCCGTGCTGCGCCGCAACGCCTCCTTCTCGCTCATCGTCGAGGAGGCCGGTCACCACCACGAGGAGTAACCCCTCACCGGCGGGTGCCTGGAACCGTTCCGGGCACTTCCGCCCCAGGCAGCGTCGTTCAAGACCTTCTTCCCAGCCCGCCTCTCAATGACATCCACCTCTCGAGCCTTCGTGGAGCGCTCCCCCATGCGTTGGAAACTCCGTGCCCTCCTGGCCACGCTCGCCCTGGCGACCTCCGCCTGCGGTGGCGACGCCCCTCCGCCCGAACCCAAGCCCGAGCCCTCGGCGGACCCGTGCGAGCCCCATGGCCACATCCACCGCGAGCCCGAGGGTGACTGGTGTCACTGCAACAAGGGCTACCTGGCCGCGCAGGACGGCCTCTCCTGCGTCGTGGACCCCGACTACGTCCCCAGCGAGGGCTTCGACTTCGGCGACGACGGAGAACACGCCTGCTGGCACGTCGAAAGCGGCCCCTTCGTCACCGTCACCGCCTCCACCACCCGCGACCCTCGCGTCGACGACTTCCACACCTACTACACCGTGAAGCTGCGCGAGGTGGATGGCCAGTACACCGGCACGTTCAGCTACAAGGCCTTCGCCTCCGGCAACTTTGTCGTCTACCTGAGCACCCCGGACGTCCCCGTCACCCTCGTGGAGACCGCCGTCCAGAAGACGGTGACCCCCGCGGGCACCAGGCCCACCGGCGACTTCTGCTCGGGCTTGAAACACATGGTCGGCTACGAGCTGACCGACCGCGTCCAATACACGCTCACGCTCGGCCCCACCTCGCTCACCGAGCTCGGCATGGTCATCGAACACCTCCAGTAACGCGATACGCGATGGCTCCTGGAAATCGCACGCGCCGTTATTGCAACTGAGTTACCATTAAGACATGAATACCGGCGCCGTGGCGTGTCTCGGGACGCCGCTCCGGTGCCCGCGCGTCGCGCCCGGCCTTGAAAGGAAATCCCACATGAAGATGCTGAAGCAGACCCTCTGCGGTGCGTTGCTCGGGCTGTCGCTCGCGGCCTGCGGACCGACGGAGGACGTGGAGCAGGAGTCGACCGGCCAGGCCGAGCAGCCGCTGGAGGCCGGGTGCGTGTCGGTGGACGACACCCTCATGACGACGCACGCGTGCACCCACGCGAGCAACAGCGGCGACAACGTGAACGTGACGGCCAGCGCCACGCGCGTGGACACGGCGCCGGACATCAGCACGCAGCACAAGCACTACACGCTCACCCTGCCGGCGGGCGCCGAGGGCTCGGTGACGTTCACCCCGACCAACGTGTCCGGGAGCGGCACCGTGGAGTCCGTCGCGTTCTACGTGAACAAGAACGTGGCCCTCACCGTGGTGAACGCCACCACCAGCGCGACGGTCTCGCCGCTCATCAACGAGTCCGTCGCGGAGACGGGCTGCTCGCTCATCAAGGCGCAGGTCTACGACCTCACGCCGGGCACCGAGTACATCGTCGTCTCGGCCACCGCGTCGGGCAACCAGGTGGGCATCGTCCCCGAGTACCTCTACAACAACCGCGACCGCTACTACCGGGACCAGGACGGTGACGGCTACGGCGTGAACACGCCCGTCTACCGCTTCGCCTGTGAGGTCAACAGCGGCTACTCGAAGACGCGCTTCGACTGCGACGACACCAACCCCGCCATCTTCAACTGCTGACAGTCGCTGATTCGTCACAAGGAGTCCGCGTGACTCCCGGCGGGGCACCCCAGACATCCGGGGTGCTCCGCCCTCGTCCTTTGACTCACCCTCGCGAGGTCACACCCGATGCGCTTCTCCAACGCGGCCACGTTGCTGGCCACCTGCACCCTGCTGGCCCTGACGGGCTGCGACAATGACGACCCCACGCCCACGCCTCCGGATGCAGGCTCGACGACGGACGCGGGCCCCGACGCGGGCGACACCGCGCCGCCCACGGTGACGGGCACCACGCCCGCGGCCGACGCGGTGGACGTGGCGCCCGGCAGCGCCATCACGGTGCGCTTCAGCGAGCCCGTCCAGCGGGACTCGGGCACGGTGCGCGCCGCGGATGGCGACGTCATCCTCTCGCTGGAGACGGGGCACTGGGAGGACGAGGGGCGCACGCTCATCGCGCACCCCACGCAACCCCTTCGCGCTGGCGCGAAGGTGGACGTCACGGTGGAGCGCTTCGAGGACCTCGCCGGCAACCGACAGGCGACGGCGTACAGCTTCTCGTTCCAGGTGGGCGCGGACGTCGCGCGGCCCCACGTCGTGACCTCGAATCCGGCGGAGGGCGCCACGGGTGTGCTGCCGGTGCAGACGTACAAGGTCGGCACGAGCACGACGCTGCGGCGGCTCGTCACCGTCACGTTCAACGAGAAGATGGACGTCACGGAGGGCCGCGTGACGCTGCGGGATGAGAGCGCGCCCGCCAACGCGCCGCGCTCGCTCACGGGCACCTGGTCCGAGGACGCGCTGACGCTCACCGTCTCGATTCCCCGGCCGGAGTCGGACCTGCCGCCGCTCGAAGAGGAGAGCCGTTACTCGGTGGACCTCACGCTCCTGCGCAACGAGGCGGGCCATGCGCTGGACACCACGCACGCGAACCTGGGAGACGGGCGGCTCGACTTCACCACGGGCAAGCGCGACGGCGTCACCGAGCACGCCTGTGGCCACGCCCTGCTGGAGGCCCCTGTCGCCGTCACGGCGGGCGCATCCCCCACGGCCATGTATCCCGCGACGGACGCGCCCCACGAGTTCTACGAGCTGACGCTCCCCGCGAACGGCGGCGCGTTCCTCGGCTACTCGGAGGTCGTCTCGGACGAGCGCGACCGGCCGGTCGTCCTGTACCTGAACCAGGACGTGCCCATCGTGGTGCACGACGTGACGGAGGCCGAGACGGTGGTCCCCTCCACCGTGACGCCCGCGCCGCAGGTCTGCCTGCCCGCCATCACCCACACGCTGAAGTTCACCGCGCCCGCCGGTGACCGCTTCCTGCGCCTCACCTACGGCCCGACGCCGCTGGAGAAGTTCACCTTCGTCTTCGAGCGGTACTGAAGCGCGCGTCGAAGGACCGAGCGCACCGTGTGGGCCCTGGGTGCGGGCTTCACTCGGTGCGCTTGCGCCGTCTGGACATGATGCGGCTCAGGGCCACCTCGGTGATGCCCAGGTAGGCCGCCACGTCGCGCTGCGGGACGCGGCCGCGCAGGTGCGGGTGCTCCGCCCAGAAGGTGTCCAGCCGCTCCTCCGCGGACAGCTCCAGGAACTCCTGCTCGCGGCGCTCCTTCAACAGGAAGTGCCGCTCGGCGACGCGGCGCGCCACGCGCACCCAGCACGTGTGGCCCTCCTCCAGCGCCTGGAAGTCCCGCGTGCGGAACACCAGCACCCGTGCGGGCTCCAGCGCCTCGATGGACGTCATCGATGGCTGTCGCTGCAACATCTCCGCGTAGGCGCCCAGGAGTTCACCCTCGGCGCGGAACGCCTTCACCGACTCGCCGCCCCGCGCGGAGACGCGCACCAGGCGGAACACGCCCTGGAGCACCACGGCGAAGCGGTCCGCCGGGTCTCCGGGACGCAGGAAGTGGGCCTTGCGCTCCACCGCCTGCTCCCTCGCGAACGACTCGGCGCGCTCCCACTCACCCGGGGGAATGGGGCCGAGCGGGGCGAGCTGCTCGTAGAGCGTCGGGAATCTCACGGGTAGGTGGGACGAGGTTAACCCAGGTTAAGGCGCCCAGCGAGCCGGGCGCCGTACACCCGAGGGCATGTCCATCAACGTCTACGCCATCGCCACGCCCTTCGTCATCGCGCTGGCGCTGGGCGAGTTCATCTACTGCGTGGCGAAGCGCAACGGCTATTACAGCTTCCAGGACTCCATCGCGAGCGTGGGCACCGCGGTCCTCAACCAGTGCGTCAACGTGGCCGTGGCGCTGATGGTGCTGCCCCTGTTCACGCTGCTGGGCGAGCTGTCCCTGTGGCGCATCGACAGCACATCGCCGTGGGCGCTCGTCGGCCTCTTCCTGGGCGTCGACTTCCTCTTCTACTGGTTCCACCGCTTCGGGCACCGCACCAACATCGGCTGGGCCGCGCACTCGCCCCACCACTCCACCGAGGAGCTCAACTACGCGGTGGCCCTGCGCGCCAGCGTCACCCAGCGGCTGTTCTCGTTCCTGTTCTACTGGCCGCTCGTCGTCATCGGCTTCTCGCCGGAGGCCGTGCTCGCCATGGTGGCCTTCCACCTGGTGCTCCAGTTCATCCCCCACACCCGCGTCATCCCCAAGCTGCCCCGGTGGATTGAGTCCTGGCTCAACACGCCGTCGCACCACCGCGTGCACCACGCGCGCAATGACGTCTACATCGACAAGAACTACGCGGGCTTCCTCATCATCTGGGACAAGCTGTTCGGCACGTACCGGGAGGAGACGGAGGAGTGCTCCTACGGCGTCACCACGCCGCCCAACACGTGGGACCCCACCGTCATCAACTTCCAGTTCTGGGCGAAGCTGTGCAGCGACGCGGTGAAGACGCGCAGCTGGTGGGACAAGCTGCGGCTGTGGGTGATGCCCACCGGCTGGCGCCCCGCGGACCTGCCGGCCCGCGTGGAGACGAAGTGGAACCAGACGGGCGTCGAGGTGAAGTTCCAGTCCACCGAGCTGCCCAACATCCGCGGCTACCTCGTCTTCCAGATGATTGCGTCGATGCCCTTCATGCTGCTGGTCAGCCACCACGCCTCGCCGCTGTCGGGCTGGCAGAAGCTGATGCTCAGCGTCTTCTTCTGGGGCATGGCCACCGCGTGGGGCGGGATGATGGAGTCCAAGCGCTGGGGCCTGCCGCTGGAGATGGCGCGGGTGTTCGCCATGGGGGGCGCCGTGACGCTGTGGCTCGCCCAGGCGAACGCGCCCATGTCGTGGCGGGCGCTCACCGTGGGCTGGCTCGCGGTGACGCTGGTGTGGCTGAGCATCTCGCGCGCGACCCGCCGGAGCGCGTCTCCCGTGCCCGGTGGCGCGAGCACGTCATGACGGGAAGCCCGGCTCCCACGCCCCCGAGAAGGCCGTGAAGCGCCGCACGTTGACGGACAACGCGCGGTGCACCTGGGTCTCGGGCGTCACGTCCACCGGGAGCCCCTCGGTGGACGGAGGGAGCCGGTCGAAGTGAGCGCCCTGGAACCACTGATGGGGGCGGACCTCCACGACGAAGAGGCCGTCGTCGTCCAGGTCCGCCTCGATGGGCACGAAGTCCACGCGCTGGAGCTCCACGGGCGGAGGGAAGTCGAGCGCGACGCGGAAGGGGACGCGCTGCTCGCCCCGGAAGGCCGTGCCCTCCATCAGCACGGAGTGCCCCTGCAGCGCCGCGCCCTCGTCGCCGAGTGCCCGAGAGGGCGGCTGGAGCAGCAGGGAGAACGAGCGCGCACGACCCGCGATGCCGGGAGAGCGCCCGAGCACCCGCGCGTCACCCTGGGCGAGCAGGTCGAACACCACCTCGCGGTCCCACTCACCGAGCACCGTGCCTCCGGAGAAGAAGTCTCCGTCGTGCGCGTGGGCCGTGGGCACGAGCACGTCCATCAGCGAGCGGAGGACACCGCGCGCCTGTTGCTGGAGGGGGGACGCGTTCTCGAAGAGGTAGATGGGTCCCAGCACCATCCGCGCCGAGGTGAGCCGCACGCCCCAGCCCGTGTCCGTGGTGAACTCACCGAGCTGCGTGGCCTCGGGCGCGAGCGCGGTGCGCAGGCCCATGTGGAACACGATGCCGCGACCACCGGTGCCGGAGAGTCCACAGGCTGAGCCACCCGCCGCGAGGGCCGCGCCCAGGCCCAGCGTGAAGGCACGGCGGGACATGCCGCGAGGAAACACGGGCGAGCTCATGGAGAGTCCTCCTCGAAGTCCAGGTACAGCGTGAGGGTGCCGCGGAAGGTGCGCGGAGGCCCGGCGGTGAAGTGCCGCGTGGCGAGCAGCGAGGCGGGCGCATCCGCGCCACGGAAGTTGGAGACGTAGTTGAGCTCCGTCTCGCGCCAGCGCGTATCGAGCGCGTTCTCCACGGACACGCCGAACTCCACCCAGCTCCAGCGCGCGCGCGTGGCCACATCGAAGAGGAAGACGGGCGCACTGTAGCGGTCGAGCGGGAGCGGCCGAGGCCCCACCGCGCTGTGCCCCAACGCCACGTTCCAGCCCACGCGCTCACCCGCCAGCGTGACGTCGCCGCGCACCGATGCATCCAGTCGCCCCAGCAGCGCCGGGATGTACGGCATCACCGCGCCATCCCACAGCTTCCACGCGGACGCGCCGGGCGTGGGCAGCGTGGCGCGCGCCCAGGCGATGGAGGCCTGCACGTCCATCCACTCGCTCCACACGAAGCGACCCGTGGCGAAGGCGCCCAGGCGCTGCGACGCGCCGATGGGTTGGTTGCGGCCCAATCGCTCGTCGAAGACGAAGTCCTGCGACACGCGGGTGGCGAAGACAGCGCCGCGAGCCTCCAGGGTGTACGGACGCCCCTCGCCCTCCAGCCGCCAGCCGAGCCCCGTCTCTCCCGAGGCCACCCGCGCATATGGCGCCAGCTCCGCGTCGGACAGCGCGGCCGCGTCACTGGAGCGCGCGCCGAGCCCCGCGCTCGTCATCCACGTGAGCCGGGGCGACAGCTTCACCTCCGCGCTGGCCCTGGGGCTGGCGAAGAAGCCATAGGCATCCACGGACTCATCCGTGAGCCGGGGCCCGTCCCGGTCCACCGCGGGACGGTTCAGGTCCTCCACGCCGAACAGGAACGTGTCCAGCCGCAGGCCCGCGCGCAGCGTGAGCCAGGGACGGGGCGAGACGCGCAGGGACGCGTAGCCACCCAGGTTCGTGGTGCGCACCTGGTTGTCGTAGAGCGTGGCGTAGGGCGCGCCGCCGCTGTCCCGCAGTCGCCGTGAGCGCGTGCGCACGTCGTCGTAGCGAGCCACGTAGCCCAGCTCCAGCGGACGCGCTTCCCCCAGCAACGTGAGCCCCGGGATGTACCGACCGCGCAGGCCCAGCGTGTTGCCGCGATAGAAGCCTTCCGCCGTGTCGCCTCGCTGGGACTGCCCCACGGGCGGGGTGTCCTGCATGAAGCCGGTGAAGTTGTCGCGGATGCGCGTCTGGCGCAGCACCACGTACCCCTGCTGCACCAGTCGGCCGCCGCGCTTCAGCCGAGACTGGAGCTCGGCGGAGACGATGTGGCGCTGGCTCGCGCCGCCCTGGTTCTCGTCGTAGAAGCAGAAGAACTGTGAGTCCGCGTCCGGCGCGCAGGGCAGCCGCGAGTCCACCACGTCCGTCTCGCGCACCACCCCCGCGGAGGCGAAGCGCGCGCCATAGCTCGTGCCGAGCAACCGCAGCCGGGTGTCATCACCGAGGAGCAGTTCCACCTGCGCCATGGCGCTCGCGTTGGCGAACGAGCGATTCGGCCCGAAGCCGTCGCCCTGACGCAGGAGCAGTCCCACGAAGGTGGCCTCGCTGGACTCGGGCGGGCCCCACACCAGCGCGAGCCGACGCGAGGCGAAGCTGCCGTAGCTGACCGACGTGGTGAGCCCCCGGCGCTTCAGCCCGAGCTGGTACTCCACCGTGCCCGCCACGCCGAAGTCTCCCTGGGACGCGTCATAGGGACCTTCCGTCACTCGAAGCGCGTCCACCAGCTCCGGGATGATGAAGTACGTGTCCGCGTAGCCGTGGCCGTGCGCGTGGGAGACCTCATTGAGGGGCACGCCGTTGAGGCGCATCTCCACGTCCTTGCCCTCGCCCGCGTCGAAGCCCCGGATGAACACCGTCTCCGCGTGTCCTTCGCCTCCGTGGTTCGCGAGCATCACGCCGGGCGCGAGCAACATCAGGTCGGAGGCGGAGTTGCGCGGCACGTCCGCGAGCTGCCCCACCTCGATGTGGAAGTCGCCCACCGCGACGGGCGGAGGCGCCGCGGCGACATCGCGGACGGTGGTGGAGAGGACCCGCTCGGAGGACTTCGTCTCCGTCGTGGCGCCCTGCTCCCGTAACGAATCCGAACTCTCTGCGTCGTCCGGGGTCGAAGCGCCCTGCGCGGAGCCTGCTTGCGTCGATGACGCGGGGCTCGTCGCCTCGCCTGACGATGCGCCACCAGCCGCCAAGCCCAGGGCGGAAGCTCCCCGTGCCGGGCGTGACGCCGTCGCGGAACCGGGCGCTTCGCCTGGCAACGCAGCGCCAGTCGCTGAGCCTTGGGCCGAAGCCTTCCGCAACGAGCCGGACTCCGCCGCAGAACCGGGCACATCGCTCGACGATTCTGAGCCAGCCGCCGCGCCTCGCGCCGAAGCATCCCGCGAAGAGCGGGACTCCATCGTGGAACCGGGCGCTTCGCTCGGCGCTTCTGCGCCAGCCGCCGAACCATCCGACGTGGACCGGGCGCCCGTCGATTCGCTCCCTCGCGCCGGCACCGCCGTGGCGGCCATCGCCTCACCATGATGGTGCGCCCCCACGCCACCCGCCGCCTCCGGGACGAAGTGCACCGGCACATCCACCCGCACCTCGAGCGGCGCCTCACCCCGTCGCGCCGGCTGGAAGCGCCACCGCACCGCCGCCTCCATCGCCGCCCGGTCGAACACCCGCCCCGCCGAGGCCTGCACCTCCGCGCGCGACACCTCCCCCGCCTCGTCGATGGTCAGCCGCAACACCACCGTCGCCGGCCGCTCCAACACCGGCGCATCCACCGGCATCGACGGCGGCGCCGCCTCCACCGGAACCGGCGGTGTGATGGGCACCTCCTCCAGCGCCCCCATCGCACACATCACCAGCATCGCAATCCACACGGCGAGGCCCTCACTCCTGGAACCGGCGGCACCCGCCACCGCGAACGTCGACCGCTCGCAGATACAACGAGCCCGCTTGAATCGCAACTTGGTTGCATATACATCCCAGGAACATGAAAACGAACCCGAGAGGTCTCCTGCTCTGCGTGCTCGCCCCCCTGCTGTTCGCGGGCTGCGACAACGTGGCCACCGGAGACGTGCGCGTGACGATGAGCGGTGGGGACGGCACCCAGCGCGGCCTGCCGGACACCCTCTTCCAGGATGGCTGGTCCGTGCAGTTCACCAAGTACCTGGTGTCCCTGGGCGAGGTGCGCCTGACGTCCGCGTCCGGCGAGGTGCGCGAAAGCCCGCGCCACGTGCTGGTGGACGTGCAGAAGGGAGACATCCCGCTCACGGAGCTTTCGGGCCTGCCCGCGGGCCGCTGGGACGTGGGCTTCCGGGTCAGCCCTCCCCACGACGGCACCGAGCTGGCGGACGGACAGGTCTCCGCCGACGACCTGCACAGGATGCGCGAGCGCGGCTTCAGCTACTGGGTGGAGGGGCGCGCGGTGAAGTCCGGTGTGGGTGTGTTCGAATTCCGGATGGGCTTCCCCGTCGACGCGCGCATGGTGGACTGCATCAACGGGGTGGACGGCACCCAGGGCATCATCGTCCCCGAGGGCTCACGCGCGGACGTGGAGGTCACCATCCACGCCGAGCACATGTTCTACGACAGGCTCGGGACCCACCGGGGCGTGCAGCTGCGCTTCGACGCCATCGCCGCGACGGCGACCGAGGGCAACCTCATCACTCCGGAGGGACTCGCCTCCCAGCTGCTCACCGACCTGCGAGGTCGGGACGGAGGCGAGCTGCGCGACGCGGCGGGTCAACCCGTGGTGTATCTGCCCGGCGCCCACGATGTGCGCACGCTGCAGCAATTCGTCACCCAGAGCATCGTCGACCAGGCCCACCTCAACGGCGGAGGGGTTTGCACGGTCGCCAAATGACGGAGCGACCCGCGGACGAGCCCGCCCCCCTGGACTTGGCCCACCGGGCGCCGCTAGGAAAGTGACATGGACTCTCCCGCGCACCTGCAAGCCCGCATGGCTCTCTGCCGTCCCGAACACCTGGTGCTCGACCTGTTCGTCCACTGTCTCAGGGAGAGCATCGCCAGGAGGATGGGCCAGTCGCTCGCCATCGCCGCCCAAGCGCCCATCCCCGCCGTCCCCGCGCGCGGCGCGCCCACCCACCGGCCCGCCAGCGACTACCTGGCGCTGCTGCACGAGGGCGCCCTGTCCGTGGGAGAGAAGCTGGGTGAGGACTACGCGGCCGCGGTGGAGCAGCTGTCCTTCACCGCCGCCTCCCACGTCTTCTCCGCCCCCGTGGGCGAGATGGTCATGGCCATCACCGGCGAGGACCCGCACCGCGGCCTGTCCGTGGGCTCGGGCCTGGCGGGCGCCACCAGCACCTTCGGCGAGCGCGAGTACGAGCGCGTCTCCGACACCACCGCGCGCCTGAGCTTCAAGGACGAGTTCTTCGGCCCCGCGTGGTGCAGCGGCCTGGTGCGCAGCGGCCTCTTGCAGACCAACCCCGAGCGCCGCTTCCGCGTCGAGCTGGAGTCGGGCGAGCCGCCCTACAAGGACTTCTCCCTGCTCATCCACTGGTGAGCCGCCCCACCTCACGCGAGCGGACGGACCTCCATCCGCTCGCGCGAAGCCAGGCCGCTCAGGCCTTGGGCGCTTCCTTGCCCCGGCGCTCCTCGATTTCCTTCTTCACCTGCGCCATGTCCAAGCCCCTCACCTGACGGACCAGGTCCTCCAGCGCGGCGGCCGGCAGCGCGCCCGCCTGCTCGAACAGGAGGATGCCGTCACGGAACACCATGAGGGTGGGAATGGAGCGGATTTCAAAGGCCCCGGAGAGCTCCGGCTGCGCCTCGGTGTCTATCTTCCCGAAGACGATGTCCGGGTGCTTGCCGGACGACGTCTCGAAGGTGGGCGCGAAGAGGCGGCACGGGCCGCACCACGACGCCCACCAGTCCAGGATGACGATACCGTCCTTGCCGACGGTTTCCTTGAAGTTGTCCTTGGTGATTTCCACCGTCGCCATGACGGCCCTCGTTTCTCCCCGCCGTCAGCGGGGCATGACTTCAGCGGACGTCCAGCAGCTCCACCTCGAACACCAGGGTGGCGTTGGGCGGGATGACGCCGCCCGCGCCGCGCGAGCCGTAGCCCAGCTCCGGGGGGATGGTGAGCTTGCGCACGCCGCCCACCTTCATGCCCGCAACGCCCTGGTCCCAACCCTGGATGACCTGACCCGCGCCGAGACGGAACGTGAAGCCCTGGCCCCGGTCCCGGCTGCTGTCGAACTTCTTGCCGTCCGTCAGCGTCCCCACGTAGTGCACGGTGACCGACTTGCCGGCGGTGGCCTCCGTCCCGGTGCCCACCTTCGAATCCTCGACCTTCAGGCTCATTCCCTCTCCTGTTGCAGTGGAAGGTTTCACCTTAACCCGCGGGTGCCCCGCGCGCCGCACCTGAAAACACAGCGGCGCGGGCCCGTTGGCTACCGGGCACCGCGCCACTGACCACGCCCTGTGTGAAGGCGTCAGGACCGCCACTCAGAAGGTACCACCCACGCTGACGGTACCCTGGTAGCTGCCGCCCCCGTCGAAGTCGCCGCCGCCGGAGTCGATGCCCGGAGCGAAGTCCTTGTCGAAGAGGAAGTTGTAGTTGGCGCGCGCGTCCACGGTGAAGTTGCCCACGTGGCCCCGCAGACCCACGCCCGCGGGCACGTTGCCCACGGTGTCATCCTTGTAGCCCAGCGACTGGCCGCCCCGGAAGTTGTAGTCGCTGATGCCGATGCCGCCCAGCACGTACGGCTGCCACGGCGTGGGCGTCAGCCCGAGCGTCGCCACCGCCTGACCGCCGTTGCGCACCAGGTCCGGACCGTCCGTGTCCACCTCGCCGCGCTTGGAGTCGATGTTGTTGAGCGCGCCGGTGTAGCCCAGCTCGATGCCGAACACCTTCGAGGGCCGGATGGCGGCCGTCACACCCGCCGTGGGGCCCGGGTTGAGCTGCGGAGCCAGCGCGCCGGTGTAGCCCTCCACACCGCCGTTGAGCAGCAGGCTCAGCCCTTTCATGTCGTGCTTGTCCTTCTTCTTCACCTCGAGCGGCTCGATGGGCTCGGCCGATTCCGCCGAGGGCCGATAGTCCGCCGGAGGAGGCGCCGCGACGCCGCTCCCACCGAAGGCGTCCTGCTCGGGCGCCGGATAGGACTCCGACTGCGGCTCCACCGGAGCCCCCGCCTCGGGACGAGGCTGCGGCGCGGACGGAGCGGGGGCCGGAGCTGGCACGCTCTGGATGCCCTGCTGCTGGCTGTCGAAGCCGCTGCCACCCGTGCCCTGCTGCTGCGAGTCCGCGGGCTCACAGCGCAGCGGCATGTTGATGCGCAGCTCGCCCTGTGCGGGCGGGAGGGCCTGGCTGCTCCCACTGGAGGAGTCATCCTGCCCGCTCGTTCCACTGCCACCGATGCCCGAGTCGTCGTCCACGCCCATGGAGTCGGGCACCGGCTCGGTCTCGATGATGATGTCTTCCTCCTGCAGCACGTCCGAGCTGCCCGAAGAGGTGTCCTGCGACTGGGCCAACAACACGCCTTGCCCCTGGCGCTCCGTGCTCGCCTGGGGCGGCGGGCAATCGCCATCCGAAGCCAAGGCCGAGGTGCCGTACATGAGCGCCCCGATGGCGCCAGCCAGAATCTTCGCTTTCATCCAACCCTCCGTCGTCGAGTGGCTGACATGAAGGTTGTTTCCGGGGCGACATCCGGCAAGGAGCACAAGGGTGGAGATCACCCCAGCGCGCCCCCACGCCCAGCAAGCGGGCGGGCGTGGGGCACGGGCAACACGGTTGCGCGTTCAGTGGCTCACTTCGCGCGCAGCCACTCGGAGCCGGTGACGACGGGCAGCTGCAGCGCGCGCTCGCGGTCCAGGTCCAGGTTGCCGATGTGCAGCGACAGCGGGGACTGGACCCACTTGTAGATGGACTGGTTGAACAGCCGCACGAACTTGTCCACGTGGCCCGCAAGCCGCGTCGCGTCCACCTCCGGGAACATGGCCGTGAGCGCCTGGAGCATCTCCGCGGGCGTGAGCTTCTCCGCGGCGAACAGGTAGAAGCACGCGTCCAGGATGGGGAAGGGCATCAGCTCCTCCTCGCCCACCTGGTTGTGCGCCAGCTCCGGACCGGCGGGCTTGGCGAGCACCTTGCGGATGCCCTCGTGGCCGGTGGTCTCCTGGAGGTAGTCCAGCAGGTACATCACCACCGTCTTGGGCACGTTGGAGATGACGGCGAGCGCGCCCATCAGGTCTCCGCCGATGGTGGTGTAGCCCACGGACTTCTCGCTCATGTTGCCCGTCTGCAGGAACAGGCCGCCGCAGGAGTTGCTCCAGTTCCACATGCGCTGGGCGCGCAGGCGGGCCTGGATGTTCTGCTCGGTGATGGCGGTGACGGGGGCGCCGCCCAGCATCGTCTCCGCCACGGCGCGCTCGCGCTCGAAGGCCTCGTCGATGGAGACGACCTGGAAGGCCACGCCCAGCTCGCGCGCAATCGTCTCCGCCGCCTCGCGCGTGGAGTCGCTGGAGAAGCGGCTGGGCATGTAGAACGCCTGGATGAGCGAGCCGGGGTTGTCCGGTCGCGCGCGCTTCGCGTAGCGGTGGGCGATGAGCAGCGTGAGCAGCGAATCGCGTCCGCCCGACAGCGCGATGCCCAGCACCTTGAAGGCGCGCGTCTTCTCGAAGTAGTCGCCCACGCCCAGCGCGAGCGCGTCCAGGATGTCCTCGCACAAGGCCTCGCGCGCGGGTCGGCGCTTGTCGGGGGCGGGCAGGAAGAAGCTCCTGTGCGGCGGCACCGGATACGTGAGCGCCTCGCGCCGCGTGGCCACCGTCTTGGTGCAGTCGAGCACCGGCACGCTCTTGCCACCGGAGGACAGCCACGACTCGCGGTCCACGCGCCAGGTGGTGGCCTCGCCCCTCAGGCGCAGGGTGCGGTCCAGGTCGACGACGGCCGCCGCGTAGCCCTCCTGGAAGCGCGGCGTCTCCATGACGTGGCGACCGTTCTGGTTGAGGAAGCCGCCGCCGTCGAAGATGAGCCCGTCGTTGCTGCCCACCGCGTTGCAGTAGGCGATGGTGCACTGGTGGTCCGCGGCGCGCGTGGCGATGAGCTCGCGGCGCGTCTCCACGAAGCCCAGCCGGAACGGGGACGCGGACAGGTTGATGACCAGCTCCGCGCCCGAGTACGTGCGCCGGCGCATGGGGCCATCCGCGCTCCAGATGTCCTCGCAGACCTCCGGCGCGATGAGGCCGAAGTCGAACTGGAACAGGTAGTCGCCCAGGGGCACGCCCCGGTACACCTCCGCCATGCCCGGCTGGCCGCGGCCGAACGTGCGCGCCTCATAGAAGACGCTGTACGTGGGCAGCTTCTCCTTGGGCACCAGGCCCAGCACCCGCCCTCCGGCCACCACCGCGGCGCAGTTGAGCCGCTGGCCCTGCAGCGCCACGCCCACGCCCACCAGGAACACCGTGGGCAGCGACGCCGTCTGGTTCGCGAAGCGCTCCAGCTCCGGCCACTGCCGGTCGATGAAGCCCTGCCACTGCACCATGTCCTCGGCCGGGTAGCCGGCGATGAGCTGCTCCTGGAAGACGCCCACGGTGACGCCGTCCTCGGCCATCCGCTTCGCCAGTGCCAGGGCCCGGTCCGTGTTGCGGACGAAGGCTCCGACGACGGTGTTGACGCTGGCGATGCCGACTTTCACGAGCCGCATGGTTCCCCACTCCCCTTTCGTTCCCGACGAGGGGCCCAGCAATGCCTGGAGCGACGCGCAAGGCAAGCCCCGCGACGGGGGGCCCGGGGTGCTTCAGTTCAGTGGGCCGGAGGGCCGCACGGGCTGGAGCCGGGCGATGAGCTCACCCACGTCCGCGAGCACCGCCTCCAGCCGGCGCTTCACGTCCAGCTCCACGAGCAGTTGCTGGCGCCGCTCGGCCTCCGGGATGATGGCCGAGGCCACCACGTCCGCGAGCATCCCTCCGCCCGCGCGCGCCGCCACCGGCAGCAGGCTCTCCGCGAAGGTGGGCGGCACGCGCCCGGCCAGCTCGAAGACGGCCTGTCGCAGCCGCTCCTCCTCGGGCCCCTGGTAGGGGTGGTCCGCGAGCACCTGCGCGCGCACCTCGCGGTAGGACTTGTCGCCCGACAGCTCGGAGATCATCCGGATGCGGCTGACGCCCTGCAGGAGGATGTTGTAGCGGCCCTCCTCCACCTGCTCGTCCCAGGCGATGACGCCCGCGCACATGATGGGCTGCATGGGGGGACGCCCCTCGTAGTTGCCCTCCCAGCCCGTCTCCAGCTGGGCCAGCGCCACCACGCGGTCCCCCGCGAGCGCGTCACGCACCATGTCCCGGTAGCGCGGCTCGAAGATGTGCAGGGGGATGAGGGTGTGGGGGAAGAGCACCGCCGACGGCAGCGGAAACACCTTCAGCGCGCGGGCGGCGGCGGTCTCGACGCGTTCTTGGGCGGTCATGTCGGGCATCCTTACCCGTGTTGATAAGCCTCCCGGACGCCCGTCGCACCGCAAACCCGCGCGGCATGGGGGAGGTGGGACAAGGAGCGGCGCAACCGGCCGGATTCGCAGGGACTTTCCGGCCCGAAAGGGCGGTGTTCCCCCGGGTCAGCGCGCGCGAGGCCGGCTGGCCGGAGGGCTCCAGGCCCGCATCGCCACCTCCACCAGCCCGAGCAATTCCGCCTCGCTCGCGCCGTCCTGGGCCTGCACGGACATGCCCTGGATGATGGCGCCGTGGTAGCGGGCCATGGCCTCCGCGTCCGTGCCCGCGGGCAGCTCCCCCTTGGCGATGGCGCGCTGGATGTGCTCGCGGAACACGCCCACCGCGCGGGTGCGCAGGCTCGCGACGAAGTCCGCCACCGGCTGGTGCTCCTCCGCGCAGCGCAGGAGCGCCGTGGAAATCATGCAGCCGGGAGGCTGCTTGCGGCGCGTGAAGTGATGGGCCGTCTCGCGCAGCAGCCGCTCGACGGCGGCCCTCACGGTGGGCTCCTCGGTGAACACGTTCCAGGTGTAGGCGCCCGGGCCCTGCTGGTAGCGCTCCAGCACCCGCCGGTACAGGCCCTCCTTGGAGCCGAACGCGGCGTAGAGGCTGGGCGCGGTGAGCCCCATGGCCTGGGTGAGCTGCGCCACGGACGCGCCCTCGTAGCCCAGCCGCCAGAACACCTCCAGCGCCCGGTCCACGGCCTTCGTCTCGTCGAACTCCCGGGGCCGACCTCGGGGTCGGGGCTGGAGGGCCAGGTCCTTTTTCATAACGCTCACTATTGAAATCCCCAAAGGCGGGTCCTATTTAAATAACAATCGCTACATAAAAAGGAGTCCCGACCCATGAATCCTGCCATCGCCAGCCTGCTGGTGGCTGCCAGCCTTGGTGTGTCCTCCGCTGCTCCCACGTCCCCTCCCAAGTCCACCGCGGCCCCGACGGCCACCGGCCCGGCCGCGGTGGCCCGCAACCTGGATGCGGTCATCGACCAGGCCCTGGCCGAGCAGCGCATCGTCGGCACGGTGGTCACCGTGCTCCGCGATGGAAAGGTCGTCTACCGCCGCGCCGCGGGCTTCGCCGACCGGGAGGCGAAGCACCCCATGCGCGAGGACAGCGTGTTCCGGCTGGCGTCCATGACGAAGCCGCTCGTCTCGGTGGCGGCGCTGGCGCTGGTGGAGCAGGGCAAGCTGTCGCTGGAGGACCCCATCACGAAGTGGCTGCCTGACTTCCGGCCGAAGCTGTCGGATGGCCGCGAGCCGGTCATCACGGTGAAGCACCTGCTGACGCACACCTCGGGGCTGACGTACGGCTTCCAGCCGCAGAACGAGGCCGCCCATGAGAAGGCGGGCGTCTCCGACGGGCTGGACGAGGTGGCTGGGCTCACGTTGGAGGAGAACCTGCGCAGGCTCGCGACGGTGCCGCTGTCTTCCGAGCCGGGGCAGCGCTGGAACTACTCGCTGTCGACGGACGTGCTCGGCGCCGTGGTCTCTCGCGCCGCGGGGGCGCCGCTGCCGGAGGCCGTGGCGAAGCTCGTCACGAGGCCCCTGGGCTTGAAGGACACGTCCTTCCGGGCGGGCGATGCCTCGCGGCTGGTGGCGGCGTACGCGGACGGCAAGCCCACGCCGACGCGCATGGGCAGGACGCAGGACGTGCCGCTCTGGGGCGGAAAGGTCCGCTTCTCACCGGGACGGGCGCTGAGCGCGGAGGCGTACGCCTCGGGCGGCGCGGGCATGGTGGGGACGGCGGCGGACTATGTGAAGTTCCTGGAGGCGCTGCGCAAGGGCGGCGCGCCGGTGCTGAAGAAGGCCACCGTGGACAAGCTCGGCGCCGTGCACGTGGGGCCGGAGTCGCAGACGCAGGGACCGGGCTGGGGCTGGGGGCTCATCTCCGCGGTGCTGGCGGACGCGGAGCTGGCTCAGGGTGAGCAGGCGCAAGGCACGTGGCAGTGGGGTGGCGCGTACGGACACAATTGGTTCGTGGACCCGCGCAGCGGCGTCACCGTGGTGACGCTGACCAACACCGCGTTCGAGGGCATGTCGGGCGCGTTCCCCGGCGCCGTGCGTGACGCCGTCTACGCGGGGCTGAAGCCGTAGTCAGGGGCCTCGTCACCGGGCCTCGGAGGTCCCTTCGCCGAGGCCGGTCCGACGGTACGCGCCGGGCGTGACGCCCACCCACTTGCGGAAGGCCTTGCCGAAGGAGCTCTCCGTCTCGTAGCCCACGGCGCGAGCGACCTCGGCCAGCGACGCGTCCCGGTCCTTCAAGAGCGTCATCGCCCGGTGCATGCGCCACTGCCCCACGTACGCCAGGGGCGCCTCTCCCACAAGCGACTTGAAGCGCTCGGCGAACACGGAGCGGGACATGCCGGCCCGCTTCGCCAGGCCCTCCAGCGTCCACGGCGCCTGGGGCTTCTCGTGGACCTGCTGGAGCACCGCGCCGATGCGCGGGTCCACCAGGGCTCGCAGCCAGCCGTTCTCCCGCGAGGACGACTCCAGGTGCGCGCGCAGCGCCTGCACGAAGAGCACGTCCGCGAGCCGGCTGACGACCACTTCGTGTCCGGGCTGTTGAGCCTCGATTTCGGAGGCCACGAAGCGCAGCGTCGACTCCAGCCACCTAGGAGACCTGGGGTCGTCCGCGCGGACGTGGAGCAGCGAGGGCAGGTGCCTCACCAGCGGGCTGAGCGTCTCGCCCTCGAAGAGGAACGAGCCGACCATCAACGTCACCGCCTCGCCTCCGCCGCCGTACTGGAGCAAACCGCCGCAGCGCAGGGGCTTTCGGGTCGCGTAGACCTCCTCGATGGGCAGCGCGCGCGTGGAGCGTCGGTCCTTCAGCGTGAACTTCACGTCGGCGGGGATGAACACGAAGTCGCCACTCGCCAGCGCCAGCTCCCGCGCGTCGGTGGACAAGAGACAGCCGCCGCGCATCACCGCGTAGAACAGCGGGAACGGGGAGCCACTGATTCGCATGCCCCACGGCGCGGTCAGCTCGTAGCGCGCGTTCACCCGGCTGCGCAGCTTCACGCCCTGGAGCACGTCCCCGAGGACATCGAGCCCGGGTGGCTTGCCGGACGGTTGGACGAGAGAAACGGACTTCTGGCGCATGTTCGTCCTTTCACCCAGGACTATAGGTCCATCGCATGAGAGCCATCCGCCTGCATGCCTTCGGCGGCCCCGAGGGGCTGCGTCTCGACGAGGTCCCCACTCCGACGCCCGGAAAGGACGAGGTGCGCACCCGGGTCCACGTCTCGGGCCTCAACTTCACGGACCTGGGACAGCGGGAGGGACGCATCCCGGGCACACCGCCCCTCCCCTTCATCCCTGGGCTGGAGGTCGCGGGAGTCGTGGACGCCGTGGGCCCCGACGTGCGCGGGCTCGAGCCCGGCACCCGCGTCGTCGCGCTCCTGCCGAGCCAGGGAGGCTTCGCGGAGCAGGCCGTGGTCCCCGTATCGGCCGTGCTGCCCCTCCCGGAGGGCGTGTCCTTCGAGCAGGCCGTCTGTCTTCCGGCCCAGGCGCCCACGGCACTGCTCGGTCTGCGCGAAGGCGCGAAGCTGCGCGAGGGGGAATCCGTCTACATCCCTTCCGCGGCGGGAGGCGTGGGCAGCCTGCTCGTGCAGCTCGCGAAGCGGCTGGGGGCCGCGAAGGTCATCGGCGGCACAAGCAGTGAGGACAAGCGCGCCCTCGTCCTCCGCCTGGGCGCGGACGCCGTCGTGGACACCTCGCGCGACGACTGGCCCATGCACGTACGCGAGGCCACGTCGGGACAGGGCGCGGACATCGTCTTCGTCGCGGGAGGCGGAGCCATCCCCGCCTCGAGCCTGCGGGCCCTCGCCTTCCGGGGGAGACTGGTGCTCTTCGGCGCGGAGAGCATGTTCGACACCGCGTGGAGCCGGGAGCAGATGATGGGCGTCCTGGCCCAGAATCAGTCCGTCGTCGGCTTCGCCACCTTCACCCTCCCCTTCGAGCAACGTCAGGCGGCGCTTCGCGAGGCCCTCGGCCTGGTGGAGCGCCGTCTGCTCCAGCCCGTCTTCGAGCAGGGCTTCCCGCTCGAGGCCGTCGCCCAGGCGCATCAGGCCATGGCCGCCCGGAAGACGACCGGCAAGGTCCTCATCCGCGTCGCTTGAGCCCTCGCACCATCGACACCCGCCTGTTTCTGTATCGCTGAAACTTCAGCATCCAGCCTCCCCGTGTACTTGGAGTGCACTCCTGGACTAGAACTTGTTTTGCTGTTCTGTCCGGGAGATTCAACCTTGAACAAGTCCTTCATCCTGCTGGGGAGCTGTGTCGGCGCCCTGGCGCTGAGCGGTTGCGACCCGACGCCCCAGGCGCCCATCGAGGAGTCGACGCGCTCGGCGTCGCTGGAGACGCTGGTCAACGTCACGTTGAACAAGCCGGCGACGGCGTCGCAATACCAGACGGACCCCTACGTCTTCCTCCCGCAGTACGCGGTGGACGGGAACATCACCTCGGATGACTCGCGCTGGTGCACCGGCGAGTACTTCACCTCGCAGCGGTATCTCGACGTGGACCTGCAGGGGACGTTCGACCTCCACCGGATGGAGGTCTACACGGGCTACCAGGGCGACAGGGCCATCGCGAGCTTCGCGCTCCAGTACCACGACGGGACGAGCTGGCAGCCCATCCCCGGCTCCACGGTGACGGGCAACCCGGCCACGGGCGTCGCCGTGTCCCGGACCTTCACGCAGGTGGTGCGGGGCCAGAAGGTCCGCTTCCTGTGCAACGAGCCCGCGGGCTCGAACTGCCGTGTGAAGGAGCTCTGGGTGTTCGGCGCGCCCGCCACGCCCGGGGCCAATCAGCCGCCTGTGGCCAACGCCGGCACGGACCAGAGCGTGGTGCTGCCCACCTCCAGCCTCATGCTCACGGGCTCCGCCACGGACGCGGACGGCACCATCGCCCTCTACTCGTGGACGAAGGTCAGCGGCCCCGCGGTCACGCTCGCTGGAGCCAACACCGCCACGCTCTCCCTCAGCGGCCTGACGGCCGGCACCTTCGTCTTCCGGCTCACCGTGGCGGACGATGACGGCGCCACACACTCGGACGACGTCACCGTGACGGTGACCAGCGCCCCGGTGAACCAGCCCCCCGTCGCCAACGCGGGCGTGGACCGCACGGTGGTGCTGCCCACGTCGAGCCTCACGCTCACCGGCACGGCATCGGACTCGGACGGGACCATCGCGTCCTACGCCTGGACGCAGGTCAGCGGCCCGACGGCCACCCTGACGGGCGCGGCCACCTCGACGCTCACCGTGAGCAACCTCTCCGCCGGGACGCTCGTCCTCCGCCTCACCGTGACGGATGACGATGGCGCCACGCACTCCGACGACGTCACGGTGACGGTCGCCAACACGCCGCCCAACCAGCCGCCCGTGGCCAACGCGGGCGCGGACCGCACGGTGGTGCTGCCCAACGCGGGCATCACGCTGACGGGCTCCGCCACCGACTCGGATGGCAGCATCACGTCCTATGCGTGGACGCAGGTGAGCGGCCCCACCGCTTCGCTGAGCGGCGCCAACACGCCGTCCCTGTCCGTCAGCGCGCTCGCGGCCGGCACGCTCGTCTTCCGCCTCACCGTGACGGACGACGACGGCGCCACGCACTCGGACGACGTCACCGTGACGGTGTCGAACCCCACCACCACGCTGACGAACGTGGCGAAGAACAAGCCCGCCACCGCCCTGTCCACCGACGGCGCGAACGTCCCCACTCGCGTCACCGATGACAACCTGTCCACCTTCTGGAAGTCCGGCTGGACCACCAAGCGGGGCACGCACCTCGACATCGACCTCCAGGGCAGCTTCCTCATCCATGGCGTGGAGCTGCACTCGTCCTTCTACGTCGACTCCCCGGAGGCCCTCGTCAACTTCGACCTGCTGGCGTGGGACGGCGGCTGCTGGAAGCCCATTCCCGGCGGCTCCGTGCGCAACAACCCCAAGACGACGACCGTGAAGACGGTGACCTTCACCACGCCCGTGGTCGCCTCCAAGGTCCGACTGCTGTGGCTCGAATACAGAGACCCGGCCACCGGCCTGGGCCCCAGCAACGCCCACGTGCGCGAGCTGCGCGTGATGGGCCATCCCACCACCCCCAGCACCGGCCCGCTGACGTGCACGGCCGGCGAGCAGATCACCGTGAAGGACGCCCGCTACGCCTACGCGCTGTTCCTCCCCGCGGGCTACAACGCGGACCGCGACGCCCGCTGGCCCATCGTCTTCTCGCTGCCCGGCACCGGCGGCGTGATGCTCACCGATGACCACCAGGCGGTGAATACGAACGCGGAAGGGCTCGCCTGGAACCTGCGCGACGCCACCTACCGCGCGGGCTTCGGTGCCATCGCCGTGTCCATGCACTATTGGACCAACGGCCGTGTCAGTGGAGAGAACGCCTACTTCAACGTCAGCAGCCTGATGGCGCTGCTTGGCGAGCTGAAGCGCGACCTCCTGGTCGACGCGGACCGCGTCTACTTCGCGGGCTTCAGCGGCGGCGCCAACGTCCTCTACGAGTCCACCGGGCTCGCCAGCTACATGGACCGCGTCTCGGCCTTCGTCCCCCTCGCCGTCACCAATTATCCTGTCTCCGCCAACACGACCAACCTCTGCAACCTGCGCACGCTGCCCATCTGGCCGTTCCATGGCGGCTCGGACACCATGGGCGCCGCGTCCCAATCCACCGCGCTCAAGACGAAGCTGGAGACGCAGTGCGGAGGCACCACCAGCGCCATGCACGCCATCACCACCTACCCGGGCGTGGGGCACTCCAACACCGTGTGGCAGAACGCCTTCGCGGACCCGGCGCTCTGGACCTGGCTCTTCCAGCAGCGCATCAGCACCCGTCAGCCGTGACACACTCCGCCGGGTGGCGCCGTCCTCAGTGACGAGCGCCGCCCGCGCGGGCCACCACCGGCTCGCGCTCGTCCTCGTCTCGCGAGTCGAGCGCGGCCAGCGCGGCGTCCACCGACGCCATCAGCACCTCGGGCCGGACGGGCTTCTCCAGCACCAGGTTCTGCACCGTCTCGATGAAGCCGCGCGTCTCCGCGGTGTAGGCCCCGCCGGAGATGAACACCACGCGCTCAATCAACTCCGGCGCCATCACCCCCAGGCGCCGGAAGAGCGCCGCGCCGTCGATCTCCGGCATCTGCAAATCACACAGGATGACGTCGAAGCGGTTCCCCGCCGCCACCAGCGCGAGCGCATCCTGGCCGCGCGTCGCCGTGACGACGTCGTGGTAGGGCTCCAGCAGCAGCCGCATCGACTGCGCCAGCCGGGGCTCGTCGTCCACCACCAGCACCCGTCCCCGCCTTCCCGTCGAGGGCATGGGCACCTTGCTCCGGGGCACCGGGCGCGGCGGCACCTCCACCTGCACCGGCGCCGCCGGCAGGTACATGGTGAAGACGCTGCCCTTGCCCTCCTCGCTGCGCACCTCCAGGTCGCCCCCGTGCGTGCGGACGATCTGCTGGCAGATGGCGAGCCCCAGCCCGGTCCCCTCTCCGGAGGGCTTGGTGGTGAAGAAGGGCTCGAAGATGCGCGACATCACCTGCGGGGCGATGCCCACGCCCGTGTCCACCACGTCCACGCGGGCCCGGCCCGTCACGTCCGTGCTGGTGCGCACGCGCACCTCGTGGAGGCTCGGGTTGCCCTCGGGCACCGCCTGCATCGCGTTGACCAGCAGGTTGAGCAGCACCTGTCCCAGTCGCGCCTCGCTGCCCAGCACCTTGGGCACCGGGCCGAACTCCTCCACCAGCCGCGCGCGGTGGCGCAGCGCATGGCTGATGATGCGCACCGCCGGAGGCACCAGCGCGTTGAGGTCCACCAGCGAGCGCTCCTGGTCCCCCTGCCGGCTGAACACCTGGAGGTCGCGGACGATGAGGCGGATGCGCTCGGCGCCCTCCAGCGCGCCGCGCACGCTGGCCTGCACGTCCCGCATCGCCATCATCCCGTTCTCCGACAGCGCGCGAGAGGCGGACTCCAGGTTCAGCACCAGGTAGGCCAGCGGGTTGTTGATTTCATGCCCCACGCCCGCCGCGAGCGTCCCCACCGCGGCCACGCGCTCGGCCGCCACCAGCCGCGCCTGCAGCTCCTTGGTCGCGGTGATGTCGCGATGGGTGGCCACGAAGTGGGACACGTCCCCGCCCGTCGCGCGCACCGGCGATAACAGCACCTCCGTGGACACGATGCGGCCATCCCTGCGCGGCACCGTCACCTCGACGCAGAGGGACTCGCCCGCCTGGAGCGCCGAGTGCACGCGCTGCGTGAGCCGGGGGTCCTGGTCGCCGTAGAGCAGGCACGGGTCCTGGTCCACCATCTCCTCGGGAGGCCGGCCCAGGAGCATGCTCAGCGCCTCGTTGGCGAAGACGGTGCGCAGCCGGCCGGGCCCCACCACCTCCGCGATGAAGACGCCCTCGTGCACGCCGCGCACCGTGGTGGCGAGCAGTTGCAGCCGCTCCACCGCGCGCCGCCGCTCCTCGCTCGCCGCCGCCAGGAGCTGGCCCGTCACCGCGTTGATGACGATGAAGAGCTGGAGCACGAGCAGGTCCTGCGCCACGTTGCCCGAGGAGAACGGCCCCTGTCCGCGCACCGTGCCGACGATGGCCACCGCCGAGATGGCCAGCGTCGCCAGCGCCGCGCCGCGCGGTCCGAAGCGCAGCGCCGCCAGCGCGGAGATGGGGAACAAGAGGAAGCTGGCCGCGTGCGCGAGCCCCGGCTGCGAGTTCCGGAAGAGGAAGATGCCCACGCCCAGCACCGTCGTGAGCCCGGAGAGCGCCAGCGCCTCGCCCAGGCGGGCGGGCCATGCGGGGCGGCTGAGCACGAGCAGCGGCGGCGCCACCACGAGCACGCCCATCATGTCCCCCACCCACCACACCCAGACGGCGTGGCCCATCTGCTCCCACGGCAGCACGCCGCCCCAGAACAGGCACAGCGGCCCGACGAGCGAGCTGACCCCGGTGCACACCGCGCCCGCGCCCACACACAGGACGACCACGTCGCGGATGCGTGACAGGTCCGCGTCCATGCGCAGCCGCCGCGTCAGGAGCGCGCCGAGCACCATCGCCAGCGTGTTGCCCGTGGCCACGCCCAGCACCACCGCCGGGGGCGCTCCCGTCGACAGGGTCGCCAGACATGCGCCCAGGAAGACGCCCGGCCACAGCACGGGTCCACGCAGCACCAGTGCGGCCAGCGCGACACCGGTGGGGGGCCACACGGGGCTGACATTTCCACCCACGGTGGCCAGGGAGAGGCCCAGCCGAGCGACGGCGAGGTACACGCCGGCCAGGACCAGCATCTCGACGAGATGCCGCCCGCGAAGCGCGCGCGCGCTGGCTCGAAGCAGCCCGACGATGACCATCCCCCCGGAAAGCCCGTCCGCCGACCCGACGGGTTCACAAAGTGGGACCATGGTAGCGGGCTGGGAACGGTATTGCACCTTCCCCTCGCCGCGCAGGGCAGCCAAGCGTCCAGGAGCCGATAGGTGGGATGCCCCTCCGGATGCAATGGCTCCGGCCGGCGCGCGTAGGGAAGAACAAGGAGGTACCAAGACGATGTCGCGTCCCGGAATCGCAGCCCTGTTGTCCTTCCTCATCCCAGGCGTCGGGCAGATCTACAACGGGGACATCCTGCGCGGTGTCTTCTGGCTCATCATCACCCCCGGCTTCTGGATTGGCACCGGCGGATGTCTCGGCTGGGTGTGCCACATCATCGCCGCGGCCACGGCCTACAACCGCGCGGAGGACAAGGAGAAGTACCGCGTCACCGTCGTCTGAACGGCGTGAGATGCGGGCTCGCGCGGGTCGGTCCAGGGGGAGGGCCGACCCGCGTTTCTTTTCGTCAGGACAGCAGCAGCAGGATGAACAGCGGAATCGCACCGACGAGCAGCCCCACGCCGAGCGCCAGAACCTGCTGCACGAGGAACAGGTCCTCCAGCCGCTCCACGAGCGCGACCTGCAGCCGCTCGATGGCCAGCGACTCCAGCTCCCGCACCGCCGTGGCGCCATCCGGCGAGGCGACCACCGCGCGCACGGCGATGGCGCCCAGCACCCGGTAGGACTGCTCCATGAAGAAGCGCTCCAGCCCACCCAGTCGCGAGGCGACGGTGGACGGCGCCGAGGGCCCGCTCGCGCGCTCGGCCACCGACTCCTTGACGGCTCGGAGCAGCTCCTTGCGGCTGAGCGTGCCCTTGCTCCGCAGGCGCCCGGCGAGCTGCCGCGCCGCGGGCTTGATGACCGCGTAGAGGTAGCCCAGCCAGCCGCGCTTCTCCGCCTCCTCGCCGAGCCGGGAGGCGCCGCCACGGAGCATCATCGCGTAGCCGCCCGTCACCGCGAGCGACAGGGGCATGAGCACCAGGCTCAGCATATCCAGCCAGGGAGGCCCTCGCGCGCTCCCGAGCCAGAGCGGCGCCAGCACGAAGGCGAGGGCCAGCGCGAGGCCGACGCAACCGAAGATGAAGAACCCCTTGAGCGCGCCCCACAGCCCCGAGCCGAGGAGCGAGAACGTCACGCGCAGCACGGGCCACAGGTTCGAGAGGGCCGCGCTCACCGCGCTTCGACGTGGGCTCTTGGGAGCCGTCGCTGTCGGAGCGTCGCCGGGCGGCGCTTGCACGGCGACCAGCTCGTTCAATGGCGCCGCCACTTCGCCGGAGGGAGCGGCGCTCTGTTCGGTGGCCTCGGCTCGCGCGCCCTCCGTCTTCGTCGCGGTGCTCACGTCACCCCCTCCCGGAGATGACGGCTCGTGCACTGCGGCTTCGCGGCGCATCGGACCCTCGCGAGCACGCCTCGTCCAACGGTCCACGCGGACCTGCGTCCGAGACGATGCTCCGCCAGCCCCCTCACCCCAGGCACGTGGCCCTGCTCCATCAAGCGATGCACCTCACGGCCCCATCGTAAAGGGTGGGGAGGGGCCGCGAAAGCCACCCGCCGTGAGGCGCCCCCTGCGACTCAGGTGCGATGGACGCGGCGGCGCGCGTGCATCTCCTGCGTGAGCCGATAGGTGGCACCACCGTCGTCCGACATGAAGCCCCGCCAGAGGAACGCGCCGTCGGTGACGGCGGTGAACATCCAGCGCAGCGGCTTGCCGTCCATATCCTTCCCCTCGATGTGGATTTCATCGCCGACGGGGCGACCAACGAGCGAGACGAGGTACCCCGCGGTGGCGCCCATCCACACGACACGCCAGGTGCCCTGCTCCGGGATGAAGTGCCGCAGCGATGTGCCGATGCGCCTCGCTCCCGCGGACGCATCGAGCCCCTCGGGGTTCGGATAGATGAGCACGTCCTGGATGACGCGTCCGTCCAGGACCCACGAGAAGGACCACTCGCCGGGCTGGCGGTAGGTCTGCCTCCCGGCGGCGTCGAAGAACGCGACGTCCACGTCCCAGGCGCCGATGAAGCGGCCGAACAAGGCGAGGGAATCCGCCAGCGCGGGCAAGGGTCCGTCCGCGCGCAGCAGCTCCAGCGCACGCTGCGAGAGCGGTGACTCGGGCTTCGACATCATGATGCACGTCTCCCATCAGGCACCGAAGTCGCTCGGCGCCCCTGTGAATGGCACTGCGTTGTCCGGGATGGACTCAGCGCGAAGCGGAGGACACGCGCACCCACGCGGGCGGATAGCGCGTCACCAGTCCGAGCTCATCCGTCTCCACCTCCGAGGTGAAGCGGCCACCGCCGCTCTCGTAGCGATAGCGCGTGGGGGACAGGCGCGTGTAGCGCTGCGGCAGCTTCTCGAGCGACAGGTCCGGCATGCGCACCCACGCCGCCGTCACGTCGCTGCCCTGCCCCACCTCCAGCGACAGCCTGCGGATGGGCAGCGTGTTCGTCGACGGAGAGAAGGCCAGGTCCACATCCGTGCAGCCCGCGAACTGGACCACCTCCTCGCGACCTCGCCACCAGCGCAGCCCATCATCCACGCGCAGGTCCAGCGTCCGCGAGACACCCGCCCCTCGCAGCGCGACGTGGACCTGTCGCGTCCGCCACCGTGAGTCGCTCTCCACGGAGTACTCCGCGAGGAAGGGCGTCCCCTCCCGTGAGAGCACCACCGAGCCCGCCAGGGCCCAGCCATCAGCGAGCTCGTGCAGCTCCGCGTATTCGCCGCAGGGCTCGTCTTCGCGCGTCCATTGCCAGGCACGGACGCAGCGGCGCGAGGACTTCGAGAGAAGGTCCAGGTAGGTCATGGGGTAGCCCGTGGAAGAGAGACCACCCTAGGGAACAGCGGCGGCGCCGTCTTACACATCCTTGCTCCCACTGTTCGCGAGCACACGCGCACCGGACCGCTTGCCCGCGCCTCGGGCGACGCGCCATGTTCACGACATGCCGCGCATGCACGCCTCGCTCCTGTACAGCGCGCCGGACCTCCAGCTCGCCCGCGTCACCTGCGACGGACACGACAGCCCCAGGCCCCGGGAGGAAGGCGTGGACAGCGAGCGGCTCGTCCTCGCGCTGCACGGGCGCTTCCAGTACCGCGATTCGCGGACGCGGGCCGTGGTGTCCCCTGGCGTCGGACTGAGGCTCGGTCCCCAGCGGCCCTGTGAAATCCGCCATCCCCATGGCGGCGGCGACGCCTGCCTGTCCGTGAGAGGAGCGTGGCTGCGTCGCTGGTCGCACCCGGACGCGTCGACGCTCGCCGTGAGCGCCGAGGCCTATGTGCGCCTCCAGTCCCTCCTCCGCGAGGACCCCGTGGAGCGCGTCCAGGTGGAGGAGGCCCTGGGCCTCATCCTCACGCCCGGCGAGCGAGGCTCCACCACCGTGAGCCCGCGCGAGCGCGACATCGCCCACGCCATCGCACACGAGGCCGCGCTTCACTTCGACACGTGGGTCTCCGTCGAGACCCTGGCCGCGAGCGCGGGCGTCTCCCCGTTCCACGCCTGCCGCGTCTTCCGCAAGGTGACGGGGACCGGCATCCACCAGCACCTCCAGGAGGTGCGGCTGCGACACGCGCTCGCCCTCCTGCTGGACACCCGGCTGCCGCTCGCGGACGTGGCGCTGGAGGCGGGCTTCGCCAACCAGGGCCACCTGGGCAACGCCTTCCGCCGTCGCTACGGACAGACACCGGGCGCCGCGAGGAGGACCCGGTCCGTCTGAACGCGTGACGTCAGCCCCGGGCCGAGCGAAGCGCCGCGAGCAGCTCCTCCGCC
The DNA here is from genome assembly GCF_020037055.1 of Myxococcus sp. AS-1-15. Lineage (NCBI taxonomy): Bacteria > Pseudomonadati > Myxococcota > Myxococcia > Myxococcales > Myxococcaceae > Myxococcus > Myxococcus sp. AS-1-15. The sequence goes on from NZ_JAIQDF010000003.1 coordinate 744,510, forward strand.
GTGGTCGCCACCGCGCGCGCGCCATTGCCGTGCAGCTCCGCCACGTCGCGGAAGCCCCACGTGACGCCCACGCCGTACATCCCCGCCGCGCGCGCCGTCAGCATGTCCACCGCCGTGTCCCCCACGAAGCCGCACACGCCCGCCTCGACCCCCAGCTCCGTCGCCATCCCCAGCACCGCCGTCGGGTCCGGCTTGCGCGGGATGCCGGGCCGCTCGCCATACACCCGGGCGAAGGGGAGCCCCGGCAACAGCCGCTCCACCAGCCGCTTCACGAAGCTGTCCGACTTGTTGCTCAGCACGCCCATCACCACGCCGTCCCGCGCGAGCGCGTCCAGCATCGCGGGGATGCCCGGGTAGGCCGCGGTCCGGTCGAAGAGGTGCTCGTCGTAGTACGCCCGATACGTCTCCAGCACCGGCGCCGCCTGGTCCTCGCGGCCCGCGGGCACCGCCCGGCGCGCCAGCTCCCTCACCCCCTCGCCGACGAAGCGGCGGTAGTCGGCCTCCGGATGCGTGGGCAGGCCATGGTGCGCGAGCGCATGGTTCATCGCGTCGGCGATGTCGCCCAGCGAGTCCACCAGGGTCCCATCGAGGTCGAAGAAGACGGCACGAAGCTGCATGGGATGAGGTCTCCAGACAAAACGAAAACGCCCCGGCCACGGTGGGCCAGGGCGTTCGAGCAGACCGCTCGAGGATGCGCGTCGCTAGTGCGTGGCCGCCGCGGTGGCACCACCGTCCGAGGGCGCCACCGTCATCACCGCGAAGTTGATGTTGTTGTAGCCCGCCGTGGCGCAGCTGAACATCACCCGCTTGATGATGGCGTACTCCACGTCCTTGTGCGCCTGGATGTTGATGTCGCCCTTGAACGTGTTGGCGTCGTCGTTCGCCATCGCGTGCAGGTCCTCGAACTGCTTCTTCATGTCCCGCAGCTTCTCCTCCAGCGCGGGGATGTTGAGGTACTCGTCCTTGGAGAAGTCCTCCACGCGCCCGACGATGGTGCCGGAGACGCTGACCTGGTCGCCGGAGACCATGACGACGGGGTGCATCTCCACCTCGGCGACGTTGACCGCCTCGGGCAGCTGGATGTCCTTGGTCATCATCAGCACCTCACCCGTCGCGGAGAAGTTCGCGATGAGGAAGAGCACGATGATGACGAACATGTCGACCAGCGGCGTGATGAGCAGGTCGGCGTAGCCGCTGCGCTTGCCGTGCGCGCCGTGTCCGAACACCTTGGAGTGCTGGAGGCGCTTGCCGTACCGCTTGCCTGGAACCTTGATGGCCATGACTGGGTGTGGCTCCGTGCTCGGCTAGCCCATCGCCGCGGACACCGACACCTGGGGCAACCCAGAGCCGATGCACTCGTCGATGATGCGGACCAGGTCCTCGTAGCGGACCTTGTCCTCGGGCTGAAGGGTGATGGCCGTCTGGTCCGGCAGCTGCGCCTTCAACTCCTTGAAGCGCGCCACCAGCTTGGACAGGTCCGTCTTCCCCTTGCCGTCCTTGGTGAGGGGGATGGGGTCGAACGTGCTCTGGTCCGCCGACAGCCGAAGCTCCGTCGGGGTGATGAGCAGCGTCAACTGAACCGTCTTGGTCTCCGTCGGGGGCGGCTCCTCCTCCGTGGAGGGACCTCCCGCCTGGGACACCTGGAGACGACCGATCTGGGTCCAGACGGCCGTCATGATGAGGAAGCTGATGGTCACTGCCATCAGATCGATGAAAGCGGTCAGGTTGATGGCGGTATCGAGCGGCTTCTTGCCGCCCTTGCCACCTTGACCTGTGTCCATTCCGCCGGCCATGGCGTTCTCCTCCTAAGGCCCCGCGCGGTGAGGCGCGGCAAGAGACTGAAAGGGGCGCGCCGTATGTCCCCACTCATGGGGACAGGACAGCGCGCCCGGGTCGCGGGTTCCCCGAAGCGGGGCGCCCGACTCAGTCGTCGTGGTGGTCCCGAGCGGCGGGGACGTTCAGGTTCTTGAACTTGTCCTTGTTCGCCACGATGAGGTTGAGCACGGAGACGCTGGTCTCGTTGATGTCGTTGACCAGCGACTGGGTGCGGCCCATCAGCACGGAGAAGGCGATGAGGCAGGGAATCGCCGTCACCAGCCCGAAGCCCGTGCAGTTCATGGCCTCGGAGATGCCGTTGGCGAGAATGGTCGCCTTGTCGGCCGGGTTCACGTTGGCCACGGCCTCGAAGCAGGAGATGAGACCCGACACGGTGCCGAGCAGACCGGCGAGCATCGCCGCGTTGCCGAGCATCGCGAGGTAGCCGGAGCGGGCCTCCAGGCGGGGCGTCTCGCGCAGGGTGGCCTCGTCGAGCGCCGCCTGCACTTCGTCCTGGCCCTTCGGGACGTTCATCAGACCGGCCTTGATGACGCTGGTCAGCGGCGTGGACTTCTGCCCCGCCACGTAGTTGATGGCCTTGTCCAGGTCACCCGCGTAGATGTGCTTCTTGAGGCCGCGCAGGAAGGCTTCCTTGTTGATGGAGGCCTTGCCGAACAGCACGATGGTGCGCTCGACCATGATGGACAGCGCCACCACGAGACACGCGGCGATGGGGTACATACCCCACTGACCGGCCTCCCAGCGCTTGGCAATCTCTTCGAAGAAGCCCCGCTCGGGGCCCCCCGCGTTGGCGAGCACGGCCAGATTCGTCAAAAACCCCAGGTTCATCGCGTCTTGCCTCCACGGCGGCTCGGCCCGGCGCTCCGGACCTTCCAGAACCTGTCGCCCCCCCGGGCGTGCGCCCCAGTGATTGGGCGGCAGGAATGGATGTTGAAAACGGTGGTGCCGACTTTAGGAATGGCTGTCTGGGGTGTCAAGGCAGGGGGCCCGGCGTTAAGTGCTGAAATCTCACAGGAATTTTGCGCTGGAGTACCCCTTGCCAGCATGGACTCCAGGCAGCAATGCGGGCCATTTCCGGGGGCTTCCCAAGAACGAGCGGTTGTGTCTGCGGGCGCTTGGGCGCCTGGGGGCCGCGTGGTAATGCCGGCGCCATGGCGAGGAAGCGCATTGGCGAGCTGCTCCTGGAGCAGCGGGCGATCAGCGTCGCGCAGCTCGAGGCGGGGCTTTCGGCCCATCGGAAATCGGGCCAGCGGTTGGGAGCCACACTCATCGCGCAGGGGGCGATCACCGAGGCGACGCTCGCGGGGGCGCTGAGCCAGGCCCTGGGGATGCCGCAGGTGGACCTGGCGGCGGTGACTCCGGAGTGGGCGGCGGTGCACATGCTGCGCGCCAGGTTCTGCGAGCAGCACGACCTGTTCCCCATCGCGTTGGAGAGCGTGGGCGGGCGCCGTCAGCTCGTGGTCGCGATGAGTGATCCACTCAACGTGCCGGCGGTGGAGGAGATTGAGTTCACCACGGGACTGAAGGTCAGCGTGCGCGTGGCGGCGCTGTCGGCCGTGCGTGGCGCCATCCTGCGCTACTACCACAAGGTGCCGGTGGCGACCGCGAGCGGCACGGCGGCGGCGGCCCCGCCCCGGCCCGCCCCCGCGGCGCGTCCGCGTCCGGCGGTGCCCGCGAAGCCCGCGCCGGTCACGCCCGAGGAGGATGACGAGGAGGTCATCGTCGGCGAGGAGCTTCCTCCGGGTGAGACGACCCAGCGCACGTCGCTGGCCGAGTTGATCCGCACGCGGGAGGAGCAGCGCAAGCAGAAGCGCGAGCAGTCCGCGGCGAAGCCCAAGCCCGCCTCGGGCGGCGGCGTGCTCGATGATCTGGACTATCTGTTCGGCCAGGCGCGCGAGGACCCGGACCGCGTCGAGGAGCTGGAGCGGAAGTTCTGGGCGCTGATGCGCATCATGGCGCGCAAGGGCCTGCTCACGAACGAGGAGTTCAGCCGCGAGCTGGACGACGAGGACAAGCCGCAGGAAGGCTGAGCCTCGTCGTCGTTCCGGGGTGCTGGCGCGGGCGTCGCGACAGCGCTCATCCGCGCCTCGCGGGACTGCCCTCAAGACGCCGACATCCCGCATCGAGGGCGACGTGCGTGTCGGGGAGCGCGGCGGGCTCGAAACGACCGCGGTATCACGTGAGCCTCGAAGCGCGGCGCCACGGCCGGTCCTCCCTCGACTCCTGCAGGATTGGCGACGTGTCTTTCGCGGGCATGCGTGGCGCGGCGGGCTCGGTCGTCCGCCGGCTATCCGGGGCGCCCGCGACACAAGTGTCACCGCGGCTGAAACCGACTTCGGGGCCCGCGCGTAAGAGAACAGAACCCCCGCGCGTCGCGGCGTCACCGGAAGAGGTCTGCGCCATGTCGTCCACCTTCGTCGTCACCTCGCGTCGCGCTTCAGCAAGCGCCTCGCGGAGCCTGTGGTTATGCATGGCGTTCGCGGTGTTCGCGGCGTGCACCCAGGCGAGCGGCGCGGCCTCGGGAGGCGGCGCGCTCGAGTCGGGGACGCTCGCGGTGGCGAAGGACACCCGCCGCTACGAGAAGCCCTCGGACGCGGAGCTGCGCCGCACGCTCTCCCCTGTCGCGTACCAGGTGACGCAGGAGTCGGCGACCGAGCCACCGTTCCGCAACGCGTACTGGAACCACCACGAAGAGGGGCTCTACGTCGACGTCGTCACCGGAGAGCCGCTGTTCTCCTCGCGCGACAAGTTCGACTCGGGCACGGGCTGGCCCAGCTTCACCAAGCCCGTGGACACCGCCCGCGTCGTCGAGAAGCGCGACGAGAGCCTGGGCATGGTGCGCGTCGAGGTCCGCTCGAAGGCCGGCGACTCGCACCTGGGACACCTGTTCGATGACGGCCCGCGCCCCTCGGGGCAGCGCTACTGCATCAACTCCGCGTCGCTGCGCTTCGTGTCCGTGAACGATTTGGAGAAGCAGGGGTACGGCGAGTGGCTCGCGCTGTTCGGTCGCAAGCCCACGAGCGCCGCGGCGCCGAAGGTCGACGTGGGCAAGGCGCTGGCCGCGTCCGGTGTCACCGAGACGGCGCTGCTCGCGGGTGGCTGCTTCTGGGGAATGGAGGACCTGCTGCGCAAGATTCCGGGCGTGCTCCAGACGGACGTCGGCTACACGGGGGGCTCGCTGGAGCGGCCCACGTATCAAGACGTGAGCACGGGCAGGACGGGACACGCCGAGTCGGTGCGCGTGGTGTTCGACCCCAAGGTGCTCAGCTACGAGACGCTGCTGGAGCAGTGGTTCTTCCGCATGCACGACCCGACGACGCTCAACCGCCAGGGCAATGACGTGGGCACGCAGTACCGCTCCGCCCTCTTCGTGCTCTCCGACAGGCAGTGGCAGGTGGCCGAGGCCGTGAAGGCCCGCGTCGATGCCTCCGGGAAGTGGAAGCGCCCCGTCGTCACGCAAATCGTCCGCGCCGGTGAGTTCACCCCCGCCGAGGCCTACCACCAGGACTACCTGGTGAAGAATCCAGGCGGATACACCTGCCATTACATGAGGGACTGAGAAACCCCGCGCCCTCGAGGCCGCTCGTACGCCCCAGAGATGGGGAAAGCGTGAGAGCACTTCGCGACTCAGGCTGGATGTTTCATGACCCGCCGAGCAGGCGCAGCGAGGTGGGTGTGAGTGCGGCTATGCTGGGTGGATGATCTGCCCAGTCTGCGCGCGACTTCGCGACGGGGCATCGGGGGAGTCATGCCAGGAATGTGGCAACGCCCTCGTGCCCGTCACCGAGCCGCACTTCGAGGCCCTCGTCAAGACGACGCTGTGGCGACACATCGCGTCCTGGCGCGACGGCGCGCTCATCGATGAGTCGACCGCGCTGCGGCTCGAAGGAACGCTGACGCCGGTCATCGCCGAGCCCGCGGTCGTCACCGCGCCGGAAGTCGTCCCCGTCGAGCCCGTCGCGCCGCCGCTGGACCCCGCCGCGCGCGTGGAGGCCTGGGCGGACGGTGTCGCCGCGTCGGTGCGAGGCGCGGAGGGTTGGACGTGGGGATGGGCCGGAGCGCTCGCGCGCTCGTTGGACAACGCGGCGAAGGAGGAGCGTGAGCAGGCCGCTCGCCGCAAGCACGGGGACCGCGACGCGAGCGAGGACGACCTGGGCTCCGCGCTGGGCTCGGGACAGTCGCTCTTCGCGCGGGATGCCTCTGGAGCGCTGGGCGGCGGGCTGGAGGCGATGGTAGCGCTGGATGCGGAGCCCGCGAGCTCGGCCCGGCTCAATGATTTCATCTGGTGGTTCCTCGGCGCGGTGCTGGTGCTGGGCGGCTCGCTCATGGGCGTGCGCGAGGCCTGGCAGGCGTTGGGCGGCGTGCCCCGGCAGCTCCTCGTGACGGGCGCGCTGTGGGGCTACCACGCGGCCTTCATCGGGCTGGGGGTGTTCCTGTCACGCCGCTCGTTGCCCGTGGGCCGCGTGCTGTCGGGCATCGGGCTCGCGCTGCTGCCCGTGGCCTTCATCGCGATGTCCTCGCTCGTGGGCCTGTCGCTGACGGTGGGCATTCCCGTGGCGCTCGGAGTCACGGCCATTGGACTGGTGCCGCTGCGCTCCGCGGGCCGGTTGCTGTACGGGACGTCCGCGTCGGCGCTCGCGCTGGCCCTGTTCCCGTCGCTGCTCGCGGGACTGCCGTTGATGGGGCTCGACGATGCGCCGTGGGCGCGTGTGCTCTGCGCGTCGGTGGGTGTGGTGGCCCTGGGTGCCACGCTGTGGCGAGGGCGGGCCGCGAAGGACGCGAGCACGGTGCTGGTGTCCGCCTGCGCCGCGCTCTATGGCGCGCTCTGGCTGGCGGTGTTCGCCGTGGCGAGCGCGCCCTCGGGCTTCGACGCGATGGAGCCGGGCGGCGCGCTGTTCGCGGGCATGACGCTCTGGACGCAGGGGCTCGCCACGGTGCTCGCGCTGGCCGCGACCACGGAGTTCGCGCGCGGGACGCATCCGCGACTGAGCGCGGTGGTCGAGACGGTGGCACACGCGGTGCTGTCCGCCGGGGCGCTCGCGGGCGCGCTGGGTGCGTTCACCCTGGGCGCCGGAGATGATGTTCAGGTCGCCGCCGCATCGGCGCTCGCGCCCGTGGTGGCCGCGGGAGTCTTCTTCCTGCTCGAGTCGCGACGTCGGGCCCTGGTCCATCCCGCGGTCATGGCCACGCTGCTGGCGGGTGTGCTGGTGGCGCGTGTCGTGGCGCCCACGGATGCGGGCTGGTGGGTGTTCGGCGGCGCCGTGGCCGCGTCCGGGTTGATGTTCGCTTCACGCAGGTTCGCGGCGGCGATGCTGAGCATCAAGCTGCTGACGTGGAGCCTGGTCGCCACGGTGGCGTCGATGCCGCTGGTAGCGCGCTTCGAGGGCGAGAGCACGCCGTGGCCGCGCGTCCTGACGGGGCTGTGCATCGCCCTGGTCGCGCATGTCACGGGCGGCTGGCGCTGGCGCGCACTGCATTACCTGGGAGGCCTGGCCGCGCTCTTCGGCGCGCTGGCCTTCGTGGATGGAACCCCGGAGCTGACGGGAGAGTGGAGCCGACTGGCGGTCTTCGCGCTGCTGGCCACGCTTTACGGCGTCGTGGGGCACGTGCAGCTCGCGTGGGCGAAGCCGGCGGCTCCGCGCGACGCGTTGTTGCCGCTGGATGACCTCTCGATGGTGCTGGCCTCGGCGGGCGTGGTGCTGTCCGTCGCCGTCTCGCCGGTGGTCCCCGAGCTGCTCTCGGGACTGCCTGGCACGGCGTGGCTCGCGCTGCCCACGGCGTGGGCGTCCGCGTGGTTGCTCCTGCGAGCGCGGCGGGATGAAACCCGGCTGGTCACCCTCCTGGCGGCGCTGGGTGTCTCGCTCGTCGTGTCGCAGGTGCTGGGGACCACGTGGGACTTCCAGTCGGCGCGGGCGGCGCTCGTCGCCGCGTCCGTGGCGTTCGGCTTCGCCGTCTTCGCGGCCCTGCGTCCTCGCGTGCCCGTGGTGACCGACGGGACGCCGCCCGTGCGCGGCTTCTGGGGACGGAAGGTGTTCGACCTGGTCCCCCTCCCCCTGGGAGCGCGAGGGCTGTCGCTCTACACGGACGGCTTCGCGACGGTGGCGCTGGCCCAGGCCATCATCGCGACCCTCACGTTGGCCCACTGGCTGACGCTGCCCTCCGACGCGGAGCGCGCGCTGTGCCTGCTCGCGGGAGGGATGCTCGCCGCGGTGGCGCTGCTGGCCTTCGTGTCGCGTGGGTTCGTGGACTGGCAGCTGCGCGGCACGGTGGTGGCGCTGGCGGCGATGGGTGGCTTCATCGCGCTGACGGCCATCATCAACCGCGCGGGTCGTCCGTTGCCTCCGGACATCGTGGCGATGCGCCATCCGCTCGTCGGAATCGCGCTGTGGGGTATTGCGCTGGCGACGCGGCGCTTCGGGCCGTGGGTGGCGGCGCGACTGGAGAAGCCCTCTCACGGGCCGCACTACCATCTGGTGCCCCACGCGGGCGTGCTGGCGCTGGTGTTCGTCCTGCTCAAGGGCGCGGTGCTCGTCGGCCTGCCGGACCCGTCTCGCGCGCTGGGCATCATCCCGCCGCTGATGGTGCTGGGCGCGGCGATGCTGATGTTGTTGCTCGCGCGCTCGTTCCGCTCGGTGCCGCTGGCGAACGTGGGGCTGTACCTGGGGATTCCAGGGGCTGCGCTCTGGGCGGCACGGCAGTCGCTGCTGGGGCCGTCGCTCGTGTCGCTGGCGCCACCGGATGGACAGTGGGTGCGAGCGGGCGCGGAGGGCTACCACTGGCTCCAGGAAGGCGCGTGGCTTTCGCCCGGGGACACGCTGTTCCTGCTGTGGCAGCGCGCGTTCGTGGGTATCGCGGCCGTGGGGCTCGTCTACGCCGCGGCCTCGATTCGTGGGCTGCCCGAGTCCTTCCGGCACCTGCTGCACCGTCGCGCGGTCACCACGGTGGTGCTCGTCAGTCTGGCGGCGCTCTTCCAGCCCGGGCTGACGGCGGCGGGGCTGGTCTTCGCCACGGGCGTGGTGCTGTTCGTCGGCGGGGCACGGACGAAGGGGCGCGGCGTCCTGGGAGTGAGCGTCCTCTTGCTGGTGCACGCCGCGGCGCATCGCGTGCCCATCCTCGAGGCCTGGCCGGGTCCGGTGCTCGCGCTGGTGGGGCTGCTCGTGGTGACGGTGGGGCCGTGGGTGGTGGCGCGGCGTGGGATGCCCGAGGGACCGGCACGAGTCCGCATCCAGCAGGCCATGATGGTCTACCTGGCGGCCGGTGGGCTGTACGCGCTGGCGGTGAACGGTGACACGTCGCCGACGTTCGCGGCGCTCAACCTCCTGGGAGAGGTGCTCATCGGCCTGGGGGGGACGTGGATGGTGTCACCGGCCTTCGCGGTGACGCTGGCGCTGTCCTCGGCGGCGGTGATGGTGGCTGCGCTCCGCTGGAAGGGTTCGTTCGCGTCACTCGTCGCGGCGATGGCGACGGGGATGATGGGGGCCACGGTGGTGGCCTCGGTGATGACGTTCTTCACCATCCGCGCGAGCCTGTCGGGCCCCTGGCTTCGCTATGACGACCTGTTCTCGGTGCATGGCGCGGCGCTGGCGCTCGCGGCCGCGGGAGCGGTGGCGGCGATGCAGGCGGCGCAGCGGTGGGCGCGGACGCGGCGGCTGGACATCGCGGGCGGGATGACGTGGGGGCGCGACGGGTGGCTGGTGACGAGCGGGCTGATGCTCACGCTCTTCGCCGTGGTGGGGCAGCCGTCCGACGAGGCGCTGAGGCTGGCCATCGCGGCCATCGGCCTGTCGGTGCTGGTGGCGCTGCACTGCGCCTGGGTGGAGCACACGGGGCGGCACGTTTACTTCGTGCAGCTCGCGGTGGTGGGCGTGTACGCGATGGTGCGGGCGCTGTACGCCTCCGGGCTTCGGGCCGAGCACGACGCGCTCTTCGCGCTGGCGCTGGGCTTCGTGTTGGTGGGCGTGACGGTGATGGCGCGGCGCGCGGGGGTGAAGCCGGTGGAGGCGGCGACGCGCAGGTTCGCGGCGCTCTTGCCCATCGGCATGGCGATGGTGTTGCCGGGAGAGGCGACGCGGGAGGCGGCGCTGCTCGCGGGAGGCTCGGGCCTGTTGTACGCGGCGCTGGGGGCGGTGGAGCGCAGTCGGATGTTCGGTGCCTTCGCGGCGGCGGCGTGCAACCTGGCGCTGCTCATCGCGGCGCTGGCCTTCGGACTGGAGGGGCTGGAGATCTACCTGGCGCCGCTGGGGTTGTTGCTGCTGATGCTGGGGCAGCTCTTCACGGAGAGCCTGCCGCACGCGGCGCGCAACACGGTGCGCATCCTGGGCGGGATGCTCCTGTACGTGCCGGCCGCGTCGAAGCTGGCGATGAGCGTGGGCCAGTCGCCGGACGGGACGTATGCGCTCGTCTTCGGAGGCGTGTGCCTGTTGGGCGTCGTGGTGGGCATGGCGCTGCAGATTCGCGCGTACCTGGCGCTGGGCACGCTGTTCCTCACGCTGGACGTGGTGGCGAACCTGCTCGACGCGGGCCTGAGGGACCATCGCATCGGCTTCCTGGTGATGACACTCGCGGGCCTCACGCTCATCGGCGGTCGCATCCTGACGACGATGAAGCGTCAGGAGTGGGAGCTGCTGGTGCGCAAGGTCCGCGTGGAGCTGCGCGGCTGGGACTGAGCAAAGGCGGCCGCTGTCACTCCACGGGCAGCGGCAGTCGCACCGAGAACGTCGTGCCCGCGCCCACGGTGCTCTCCACCGTGAGCCGGCCACCGTGGTTCTCCACGATGCCCTGGCAGATGGACAACCCCAGCCCCGTGCCCTTCCCTTCCGGCTTCGTCGTGAAGAAGGGCTCGAAGATGCGCTGCAGGTGCTTCGGGTCGATGCCCGTGCCCGTGTCGCGCACCGACACCACCGCCTCCTGACCTTCGCGCCGCGTCGAGAGCATCACCGAGCCGCCCGGCGGCATCGCGTGACACGCGTTGGTGATGAGGTTGACGAACACCTGCACCAGGTTCGCCCGCACCGCCGACAGCGGCGGCAGCTCCGAGTACTCCCGGTGCACGCTCACCCGCGCCTGCCCCACCACGTGCTCACAGAAGCCCACCGCCATGTCCACCACGGCGTTGAGCTGCACCCGCTCCGGCCGGTCCTGCGCCGGCCGCGCATAGCTGACCAAATCGCGCGTGAAGCGCAGGATGCGATGGCTGCTCTCCAGGATCTTCCGCAGCTTCTCCTGGTCCGCCGGGTTCGCCCCTGGTGTCGTCCGCGAGCGCTGCAACAGCGCATCCGCGTACGTGGCCACCGCCGTCATCGGGTTGTTGATTTCATGCACCACGCTGGCCGCGAGCTGTCCAATCGACGCGAGCTTCTCCGCGTGGATGATGCGCTTCTCCAACTCCTTCACCACCGTGATGTCCTGGCCGATGGCGATGACCCCCTCCACCTCGCCGTGGTGCGCCAGCATCGACGACGTGGCGAAGGACACCCGCACCTCGTGGCCCTCGCGTGACAACAGCCGCGTCTCGAAGCTGTTCACCGACTCGCCGCGAATCGCCGCCGCGATGACCTGCGACAAGCGCAGGTGCTCGCTCTCCGGCACCAGCCAGAAGATGTCCTTGCCCAGCACGTCTTCCTTCCGGAAGCCCGTGAGCGCGCTCAGCGCCTGGTTGAACACCACCACCTGCTTGTCCCGGTTGGCGACGAGGATGAGCGCGTTCGCCTTCTCCAGCAGGTCCTCCAGGTACTTGCGCACGAACGTCAGCTCGTCGATGAGCTTCGCGTTCTTCACCGCCACCGCCACCTGGCTGGCCAGCTGCAACAGCACGCGCTCGTCGTGCTGGACGTCCGCGTCCAGTCCCTCCGGGTACTCCATGTTGATGGCGCCGAAGAGCTGCCCGCTCGCCACCAGCGGCGCGCTCACGCCGTGCGTGCTCCCGACGAAGAGCAGCGGCACCTCGCCCAGCACCGTCACCCGCCCCGGCGGCAGCGCCGCGCGCCCCAGGTTCAGCTTCTCCACCGCGCGCTGCAGCAACACCAGCGGCTCGTGCGCGCCCTCCTTCAGCCGGCCCTCCGCGTAGAGCGACGTCAGCCCGCCCGTGCGCGAGTCGGTGATTCGGATGCAGAACGAGCGCCCGGGGAACAGCTCCTTCACCCCGCGCGCCACCGCGGCCACCAGCTCCTCCTCGCCTCCCGCCTCCGCCACGCTGCGGCCCAGGTCCAGCAGCACGCCCTCCGTGCGCGCCTGCTCGAGCAGCGCCCGCTCCGCCACCACCAGCCGGTTGCGCGCCAGCTCCGGGTCGTTCCTCGCCCGCACGGCGACCACGTCCCCCCGCCTGGACAGCGTCACCACCGCGCCCGGCTTCCCGGCGAACGGCAGCTCCACGTCGCAGCTCGAGTTGTCTACCGGCACGCCCACCGACGACAGCGTGCGCGCGACGTCCTCCACCGTGACCTGGTGGTCCGCGCAGAAGCGGTGGAAGGCCTCGTTGACCGCCAAGAGCCGCAGCGTGGGGTCACACAGCGCCACGGGCGCGTCGAGCGCCTCGAAGAACGCCTGGAAGGACTCGGGCCCTGGGCCGCTGGGGATGCGCATGGCGCGGGTCTCAGTCTTCATGGGAGGTCGCCTTGTCCAGGTCGAGAATCTGCTGCTCCCCCATGTAGGCCTTGGTCTCGTAGCGGGTGATCTTCCCAATCTTCCGGACGATCTCCGCCATGCGCTCCGCCTCGCGGTAGATGATGTCCACCGGCTTCCAGGCGAAGTCTTCTTCCTTCAGCTTGCGCTTGAGCAGCTCCGCGTACCCCATGACCGAGGTCAGCGGCTGATTGAGCTCGTGCGCCGCGGTGCCGGCGAGCGCGACGATGACGGCGCTCTTCTCGCTCTCCTCCAGCCGCGTCTCCGCGTCGGACAGCTTGCGCTCCAGCTTCATCCGGTCGCGCATGTCCGTGAAGATGCCGACGCTGAACGCCTCGCGCCCGCCCTCGTACACGATGGACGCCGTCATGTTCACCGGCACCCGCTCACCGGTGCGGTGCACCAGGTCCTCGCGCGTCAGCGACATGCGGCCCTTGCCGCCGTGCTCCGCCCCCCTGAGCGTGGCCATGATTCGCCGCGCCACGCCGGGCGGATAGAGCTGCTCCACGGTGAGGTTCGCCATCGCCTCCTGCGCGGTGTAGCCGCACAGCGCCTCCGCGCCCTTGTTGAAGAGGATGATGCGCCCCTTCAGGTCCGCGGCGATGATGGCGTCCACCGACGAGTCGATGAGCCGCTCCAGGAAGTCCTTCGTCTGGCGCAGCTCGTCCTCCAGCCGCCGCGCGTCGGTGACGTCGCGGAACGACAGGATGGTGGCCGCGTCCTCGTCTCGCAGCGGCGCCGCCGACATCGACAGCGTCAGCTTGCGCCCCGTGGCCGTGCACACCTCCACGTCCACGCCCGAGCGCGCCTCGCCGCGCGACGCCGCCGTCACCAGCTCCATCAGCACGCCGTCGTCCACCGGCTGCGTCACCTGGTGCAGGTGCCGCCCCCGGGCCTCGGGCGCCGGATAGTCCAGCATCGCCGCGCCGGAGGGGTTGAGCGACAGCACGCTCGCCTTGTCGTCGAGGATGGCCACACCCTCGCTGACGTGCGCGAAGAAGAGCTGGTAGGGCTTGAAGGACGCCGCCTGCTCCTCGGCCGCCAGGCGCGCCGTCTTCTCCGCCTCCGTCTGCCCGCGCACCAGCTGGAGCACCGACGCGTTGCGCAGTGCCACCGCCGTGGCGTGCGCCACCGTGGTGAGGAAGTCGATTTCGCGAGGCGTGAACGTCCGCCGCCGTCCCGCCGCGCGCAGCAGCAGCACGCCCCGCACCTCGCCTCGGATGGGCAGGGGCAGCGCGGCGATGGCGTGGATGCCCCGGGCCGCCACCGCGCGCCGCTCCACGTCGCCGAGCAGCGGATGCGTGGGCGCCTCCTCCATCACCACCGGGCGACCGGTGCGCACCACCTCGCGAATCTCCGGGTAGCGCGACAGCTCGATGCGCAAATCCTTGAGCGCCGGGTCATCGCTCGCCGCGACGATGACGCCCTCGTCCGCGTTGCGGCCGAGCATCACCAGCGTGGCGCGCGCGATGTCCAGCTTCTCCGCCAGACGCCGGGTGACGCCGTGCAGGAGCGCCTCCACGTCCGACGTCTCGGCGTAGTCGGCCGTCAGCTCCAACAGGAGCGACAAGTCCTCCTGACCGCGCTCCTGGGCCTCGCGCTCCAGGTGTCGTCCGGCGGCGCGCTGGAGGCGGAAGATGAGCTCGTGCGCGGCCACCGGCACCGTGAGCACGTCCGCGGGGCGCAGCGGCTCGGCGGCGGCGAAGCCCCGCTCGGTGGGCTCCACCAGGGCCACCAGGGTGACGTGCGAGGCGCGCGGTGAGTCGAGCAGGGCCTGGAGGTCCGGGCCACCGCCCAGCGCGGTGAGGTCCACCAGCACCAGGGCGGCGCCCTCCATGCCATCCACCACGCGCAGGCCGGCGCGCGCGGCGGACGCGGCCAGGAGCTCCCGCGCGGGCGAGGCCGGAGGCACCAGCGTGATGCCAAGAGCGAATTCCAACGGAGACGGCACGTGGAGGGTCGGGGCGGTAGGGGGGACGGTGCCCACTCTACACGCCCCGATGCCTCAGGGGCAGTCCGACTCGAATGCCCCCAGGTCGGGGGCCGTGCCACAGAAGGTCAATCCCAACCCCAGACCCGCGTTGCGACCCGCCGAGTTCGCTCCCAGACGGAAGTCCCCGGTGTCGATGTTGACGAAGGCCGGGGTCTTCTCCAACGAGCGCTTGTCCAGCCCCGTGCGAGAGCGCCAGTCCGCAAGCCCCGTGTCCGAGCCATCCACGTTGAACACGGCCGCCCCCGACGTGCGGAAGAAGAGGTTGCCGTCCATCACCGCGCCCGAGCGCCCCGAGCCCGCGCGCACATTCACCGCGCAGCCCGCGAACACGTTGTTGCGCACGTCCAGGCTGGCGCTCGGCCCGGTGTCGCCGTGGCCGAAGGTGAGGCACGGCCCCGGCATGTTCCACACCGTGTTGTGCTGCACCTTGACGTCGTGGGTGGTGTCCACACGGATGCCGCCGCCGTCCTCGCCGCCGCCCAGGCCGTCGCGGATGAGGTTGCGGCGGATGACGATGCGCGCGGGCGGCCCGTTCACCCGGTTGCCGCCGACGTTGATGGCGCGCCCGTTGCCGTAGAGCACGTTGTCCTCCACCGTCACGTCGGACGCGGACAGGTGGATGACGATGCCCTCGCCGCGCGAGGACGACGTGGCCTTGTGACCCCAGATGATGTTGTTGCGCAGGGTGACGCGGGTGCACGTCTTCACGTCCACGCCGTTCTCCCGGTTCTCGTGCAGCTCGTTGTCCTCCACGAGCAGGTTGTCGAACGGGGTGCCGGACACGGTGGCGCCGCCCTCGGGGCCGATGCACTGCACGGCGTCGCCCGAGTTGTGGTGGATGTCATTGCCGCGCACCACGACGTTCTTGGACGTCGTCTGGACGATGACGCCGTGGCTGTCGCTGCTGCCGCGGCTGAAGTTGGAGATGGTGTTGCCCTCGATGAGGATGTCGTGGGCCTTCTCCGACACGTTGAGCCCCGCGCCCGCGGTGCCGTTCTTCGCCACGCAGTCGCGCAGCACGCCGTGGTGCGCGGCGCTGCCCCGCCACAGCACGGCGAAGGTGGAGCTGCCCGCCGCGTCCAGCGTGAGCCCCTCCACGTTCCAGTACGCGCCGCGCACGTCCACCAGCGCGGACTCACCGCTGGGCTTCACCACGGGCGCGTGGCCCGGCGCCGCCTTCACGGTGAGCCGCTTCGCCTCCGAGCCTCCTCGCTCCTCCAGCTTGAGGCGCTCGGCGTAGTTGCCCGTCTTCAGATAGATGGCCTCGCCCGGCGCGATGAGCGTCAGGGCGCGCGTCACGGTGCGCAGGGGCGCGTTCTCGGTGCCGGAGGCGCTGTCGCTGCCGGAGGGCGCCACCCAGAGGATGCGCGTGTAGCTGGGCTTCGGCGGCTCGGGGGGCGGCTGCGGCTCTGGCTCCGGCGTGGGCTCTTGGGGGGTGGGGGTGGGTTCGGAGGGCTCCTCGGGGTCGGGCGAGGAGGGTTCGGGGGTGGGGTTCGTCGGCGTCGTGGGAGTGGTGGGCGCGGGTGGGTTCCCGGTGCCCGTCGAGGGTGTGCCGTCCGGAGACGGCCTCGAGCCCGTGTTCTGCGTCAGCTCGCTCTTGCCGTTGCAGGCGAGGAGGGCAAGCAGGGCCACGGAGCAGCAAGCCGTCATCAGCGGTAAGCGTTGGCGCATCCGGTCGGACTCCTTGTGTGGGTCGCGGCGTGTGGGGCGCTCGCGGGGACGGCCGCCAATCGGGGCTCGCGCCCTGTTCATTCCCCGAGGCAACGGCAAGCCAGGCTCGCCAGGCCGGAGGGGAAGAAGGCGAGAAACGCGATTCCAGGCGGTTGCGTGGAGCACGAAGAAGCCGTGCTGATGTTCGGACGGCCTCGGATTCGCCTCGCTATTTCGGCAGGTGTGCGGATGAAGGCGGATTCATTCCCGGGGCGGGAGCGCAGGCTTCACTCTGGGAGAAGCCCGCTCCGGGCGGGAGCGTGCGAGCGGGGGCGCGTCGTGAAGCCGGCCCTGACGAGCCGTGGAGTGGGGCCTTTCCCCGTGCGCGGGCCGGTGGGCCGTGCCATCTAGCGCGCGGGCAACACATCCGAAGGAGACGTCATGAACGTGCTGGTTACGGGAGCCACGGCCGGGTTCGGCCTGGCCATCGCGCGACGCTTCATCCAGGAGGGCGCGCGGGTCATCGCCACCGGACGCCGCACGGAGCTGTTGGAGAAGGTGCGCGCGGAGCTGGGGGAACGGCTGTTGCCGGTGACGCTCGACGTGACGGACCGCGAGGCGGTGAAGCGGGTGGTCGACGGGCTGCCCGCCGGGTTCGCCGAGGTGGACGTGTTGGTGAACAACGCGGGGCTGGCGTTGGGGTTGGAGCCCGCGCAGTCGGCGAAGCTCGAGGACTGGGAGGTGATGGTCGACACGAACGTGAAGGGGCTCATGTACTGCACGCACGCGGTGCTGCCCGGGATGGTGGCGCGCAACCGGGGGCACATCGTGAACATGGGCTCGGTGGCCGCGGACTATCCGTATCCGGGTGGCAACATCTACGGGGCCACCAAGGCGTTCGTGCAGCAGTTCAGCCTGAACCTGCGCGCGGACCTGCTGGGCACGGCGGTGCGAGTGACGGACATCGAGCCGGGGCTCGTGGGCGGCACGGAGTTCTCCAACGTCCGCTTCCGCGGTGACGACGCCCGCGCCGCGTCGGTGTACGCCAACACGCAGCCGCTGACGCCCGAGGACATCGCGGACACGGTGCACTGGGTGGCGACGCGGCCCGCCCACGTGAACATCAACGTCATGTCGCTGATGCCCGTGGCGCAGGCCTTCGGGCCGCTCGCGGTGAAGCGTCAGGGCTGAGCGGACTGGGGCCAGCCCGGAGTTTTCGTGCTCTCCGGGTCTCATACCCAATGAGTCCTCAGGCTGATTGAGGATGTCAGAGGTATGATTCATGCTGAACGGATGAACGAGGACATCCAGCACGAGGTCAGGGGTCGGGTTGCACGGGTGGTGGTGGAGTCTCATCCTGGGGGCGACATGAGTGACGAGTCGCCCATCGACAGGAGCCTCTACAAGGCGCTCGAAGAGCTTCCCGAGCATGTAGTGGGAGAGATCATCGACGGTGAGCTGCACGTCAGTCCGCGTCCGCTGCCTCCCCATGGACGTGCGGCAATCCGGCTGGCAATCGTGCTGAGTCCGTTCGAGCAGGGGCTCCGCAGGCGAGGCCCCGGGGGCTGGGTCTTCCTGCCCGAGCCCGAGCTGCATCTGGGGCCGAACGTGCTCGTGCCGGACCTGGCCGCGTGGCGACACGAGCGCATGCCAGAGCTCCCGCTGGTCGTGGGGATGACGACCGCTCCCGATTGGGTGTGTGAGGTCCTCTCCCCTTCGACCGCTTCCCGGGACCGGGGCGCGAAGATGAACCTGTATGCCCGCGCGGGCGTGAAGCACCTGTGGCTGTTGGACCCACGCCAGCAGCAACTGGAGGTCTACCGGCTGGAGGCCGGGCGTTGGACGCCCTGCGCCACGCACACCGGCGCCGAGAACATCCGGGCCGAGCCCTTCGCCGCTCAAAACATGAATCTCGGTTCACTTTTCGAGCGCTGACCCCTGCGCTCCCGCGCACCCTTGGGCTAGCCTCAAGGCCATGAGCGACTCGGAACGTCCGCCTCCTCCTCGGGGACTCCTCGCCCGGAGCCTGAAGCTCCTGGGCCACCTCACCCAGCCGGAGACACGCACGGGCAAGGTGTTCACCCGCGCCGAACAGGGCCTCACCCGCGCCCTCTCTCGCGTCGCCGAGAGCCCCACCTATCTGCGCGCCAGCGGCACCGTGATGCGCCAGGGCCTCAACGCCCGCATCCGCCGCAACAGCTTCGTCGAGGGCGCGCTGCGCACCCTGCGCCTGCCCACCACGTCCGAGGTCGAGAACCTCCGCGACCAGCTCCGCCGCGTGAACGACCAGGTCGAGGCCCTCGGCTCCCAGCTGGAGGTCGTCGTGGACCTGCTCCACAAACAAGAGGCCGCCTCCGACACCGCGAAGAAGCCCGGTGACGCGCCATGACCGCCTCCTCGCCCCAGCGCCTGCGCTCCTTCGTCACGGGCCAGCTCCAGCTCACCCGCGCCGTCGCCCACGCGCTCAAGGCCCGCCCCTTCAACCCGTACCCGTACCTCAAGCCCTTCATCGAGCGCGCGTCCGGCGTCCGTGAGCCGCCCGTCAGCGCCACGCCCCACACCGTGGTGTACACGCGCGGCAGCATGCGGCTGCTCCGCTACGCCGCGCCCCGCCGACGCCACCGCACGCCCATCCTCTTCGTCTATTCGCTCATCAACCGCTGGTACATCCTCGACTTCCTGCCGGGCCGCAGCCTCATCGAGCACCTCACCCACGAGGGCTTCGACGTCTACGCCATCGACTGGGGCGTGCCCGGCCAGGAAGAGGAGCGCCTCACCTGGTCCGACCTGCTCGGCGGGCTCATCCAGACCGCCGTGCGCTGGACGCTCCGGGTCAGCAAGAGCCGGGATTTGACGCTCTACGGCTACTGCATGGGCGGCACGCTCGCGCTCGCGTACACGTCGCTGTATCCCGAGGGCATCCGCAACCTGGTGGCGCAGGCCACGCCCGTGGACTTCAGCAAGGGCGGCGTCTACACACTGTGGACCTCCGCCAACCACTTCGACGTGGACTCGCTGGTGGACGCCTACGGCAACGTGCCCACGCCCGTGCTGGAGAGCGGCTTCCTCATGGTGGCGCCCGTGCAGCGCGTCACCCGCTGGCTGGAGGTGTGCCGCCGCATCGACGACCCCGACTTCGTCACCACGTTCCTCGCGATGGAGCGCTGGGGCGCCGACCCCGTGCCCTTCCCCGGCGAGGTCTATCGCCAGTACATCAAGGACTGCTACCAGCAGAACCTCTTCCACCAGGGACGCATGAAGGTCGGCGGAGAGAACATCGACCTGGGACGCATCCAGGCCTCCGTGCTCAACGTCATCGCCGAGCAGGACACCATCGCCTTCCCCGCCATGAGCGAGCCCCTGGTGAAGCTGGTGGGCACGAAGGACGCCGAGACGCGGCGCTACCCCGTCGGCCACATCGGCCTGTCCGCATCCAGCAAGGGCTCCACCCACGTGTGGCCCTCCATCGCCGAATGGATTGGCGCTCGCTCGAAAGCGATGGAGTCATGAACACCGCGTTCTCGAACAGGACCTCCGGCGTGCAGGTGCGCGAAGGCTCCCTGCGACTCAAGGACGGGCGACGGCTCGCCTACGTGGAGTCGGGCGACCTGGACGGCGTCCCCGTCTTCTTCATCCACGGCAATCCGGGCTCGCGCTACATGCGCCACCCGGATGACCGCATCACCCACGGGCTCGGCGTGCGCCTCATCACGCCGGACCGCCCCGGCTACGGCCTGTCCGACCATCAACCCGGCCGCACGCTGCTCGACTTCCCGAGCGACCTGGAGCAGCTCGCCAACGCGCTGGGCATCGGGCGCTTCTCCCTCTTCGGCGTATCCGCGGGTGGCCCCTACGCCGCGGTCTCCACGTGGCACCTGGACGACCGCATCCTCCGCGCGGCCATCGTCTCCGGCGCCTCGCCGCTCAAGCGCCCCGGGGGCATGGAGGGCGTCAATCGCGACTACCGCAACGCCTACGCCATGGCCGCCTGGCCCGAGTGGGTGCTGCACCCGCTGCTCGCGATGCATGACCGACAGGTGCGCGCGAACCCCGACCGCGCGCTCGCCGCGGTGATGGCCCACGCCTCTCCGGATGACCGTCGCGTGCTGTCCGACCCGCTCATCGCCGCGCAGGTGCAGGGCTGGCGACGCGAGGCCACGCGCAAAGGTGTCGCGGGCATCCGCCGTGAGGCCCACATCCTCGCGTCGCCGTGGGACTTCCCGCTCGAGGAGATTCGCCGCGACGTGGACCTCTGGTACTGGGACGGCGACAGCATCGTGCCGCCGCAGATGGGGCGCTATCTCGCCTCGCGCATCCCCACCGCCGTGCCCCACTTCCTGCCGGGCGGAGGGCACTTCTCCCTCTACTCGCACTGGCGCGACATCCTCACGCCGCTCGCGCGCGCGGGAGGCTGAGGCACCGCATGCACGGACTGACGCGGGCCTTCATCGAGGAGGAGTCGCACGGGCGGATGCAGCCGGAGATGCGCCTGCTGCTCGAGGGCCTGCGCGCGCTGGGCATCCCCACGGAGTGCTTCACCGCCAAGCGCCTGGAGCGGCGACAGCTCCCACTGACCCCGGACACGCTCGTCGCGGGCTATGTGCCCACGGTCCTGGGCGCCTTGAAGCAGCTCGGAATCGAGCCGCCC
Source organism: Myxococcus sp. AS-1-15 (assembly GCF_020037055.1). Taxonomy (NCBI): domain Bacteria; kingdom Pseudomonadati; phylum Myxococcota; class Myxococcia; order Myxococcales; family Myxococcaceae; genus Myxococcus; species Myxococcus sp. AS-1-15. Next base: position 765,257 of record NZ_JAIQDF010000003.1, read on the forward strand.
CCTACCCGGGACTATCCCTCCTGCCTCACGCCCTTCCTCCACCGCCGGTTGTGGAGCAGCACGGTGGGCGAGCTCACCGCGAGGGTGCTCGATGTCTCCAGTCCCCCTGTGTTCGCCAAGCCCCAGGGACGCAGGAAGCGCTTCACGGGGCACGTCTTCCAGAGCGCCGACGATTTGCTCTTCCTCGAGAGGGCGTCTCGGGCCACGCCGCTCCTCTGCTCGGACGTGGTGCAGTGGCGCACCGAGTACCGCGTCTTCGTGGCGCAGGGCACATCCGTGGGCATCCGTCACTACGCGGGGGACCCCACCGTCGCGCTCGACGAGGAGCGCGTGCGCGAGGCCCTTCGTCTGCTGGAGACCTCCGGGGAGGCCACCGCGGGCTACGCCGTGGACTTCGGCGTGCTCTCCTCGGGGGAGACCGCCCTCGTGGAGTGGAATGACGGCTTCTCGCTGGGCGCCTATGGCCTGGAGAGCGGGCCCTACACGGCGCTGACCCTCGCGCGCTGGCGCGAGCTGACCCGCTCGCGCGCCTCCCTGCCCTGACTTCGTTCAGTCCCCAACGCCCACCTTGCCTCCGGGAGCATCGGGCCCCAGCTTGGCCACCGGCCGGAGGACGAGCGGATTCACGGGGAATGAACATGGGACGGTGGCGGGCAAGCACGGCGGGGCTGATGCTGGGCATGTGGACCGTGCTCGGCTGTGGTGGGAGCGACGCCGCCATCGAGCCTCCTCCGCGCGAGGAGGAACCTCCTCCGCAGCCTCCCGAGCCTCCGAAGCTCGAGCCCGGTGACGCGCGGTGGACCGTCCACTCGCGGCTCCCCGGACAGCAGGAGGTCGTGGCCCTGGCCTCGGATGGGCTCGGCGGCCTGGTGCTCCTGGGCACCTCGCGGGCCACGGGCACCTCCGGTCCCACATCGGTGGAGGCGAACGGCACGTCGCTCGTGCTGTCGCATCACGATGGCGCGGGGCAGGTGCTCTGGACGCGGACCTTCACGGCCGAGCCCTCCTCCGAGGGAGGCCCCGCCATCGCGCACGCGCAGCTGTTGGGCATCGCCTCCACGGCGGAGCTCTTCATCGCCGGCAAGGTGGAGGGACGGCTGCGACTGGGCGAGACGCTCATCGCCGACAGCCACTTCGTGGCGAAGCTGGCCGCGGACGGCTCGCCGCAGTGGGCCCGCTCGACGGGCACGCTCAAGGCGCTGACGCCGGACATCGAGGGTGAAGTGGTGGTGGCGCACGGCCGGCTGGTCACGCGCTACGACGCGCGAGGCACCGTCCGGTGGTCCCAGGAGCTCCCCGCGATGTCCTCGGCGTCCGCCGTGGCGTTGGACCCGGATGGCGGCGCGGTGCTCGTGGGCCAGCGGCCCCTGGCGCCCTTCGAGAGCATCGGCTTCATCGCCCGGCTGTCACCCGTCGGCGAGGTGTACTGGGAGCTGGAGGTGGGCCCCGACGCACCGAACTTCACGCACGTCGCCTTCGCCGCGGACGGCGGGCTGCGCTTCACCGGCGACTTCGCGGGCACCCTGCACTGGGGTGGCTCCGTGCTCTCGCCCACCTGTGATGCGCGGGGCTGTCCGCGCGCCGCGTTCATCCTCGCGGCGGATGCGGCGGGACGCCCCCTGTGGGGACACGCGCTGATGGGCACGGCGTCGGCGGAGGCCAGCGGCGCGCGGCTCACGTCGGATGTGAAGGGCGGCACGGCGGTGCTCTTCCGTCATGGCTGCGGCTCGGAGCTGGCGCGACTCAGCGCCCGGGGAGCGCTGTCGTGGAGAGCCCCCTATGTCACCGAGCCCTGCGCGCCGGGGCTCCAGCTGCGGGACATCACCTTCCTGCCAGGAGGCGACCTCGCGAGCGCGGGCTCGTTCACCGGCACGCGGGCCTTCGGCGCCCAGGAGCCCTTCACCGCCGACGACACCGACACCTTCCTCCAGCGCCTGGTGCCGTGAGCCCCCGCCTCAGGCGGCGCGCGACTGCGCGGGGGCTGCGAGGTCCGCGGCAGGCTCGGGCTCACCGTCCGCGCCCAATACCAGGGGCTTGATGCCCAGCTTGCGCTCCACCAGCGAGTGGCCCAGGTAGATGAACGGCGTCAGGCCCACCGCCACGAGCACCTTCACGACGTAGGACGAGAGCACGATGCCCACGATGACCTTCGTGGGCAGCACGCCCGTCCACGCGACGAACTGCATCACCACGGTGTCGATGAGCTGCGACACCAGCGTGGAGCCCGTGGCGCGCAGCCACAGGAGCCGGTTCTTCGTGACGCGCTTGAGCAGGTTGAACAGGGCGATGTCCGTGAACTGGCCCACCAGATAGGCCGCCATCGACGCGACGAGGATGCGCTGCGAGCCGTCGAAGACGTTGTTGAACGCGCTCTCCACCGTGCCCTGGTAGTCCGGCGCGCGCGTCAGCGGCGCGATGGGCACCTGCACCGCGATGGCAATCACCGCGAAGGCGAAGATGGCCATGAAGAAGCCCACCCACGTGACGAAGCGGGCCGTCCTCTTGCCGTAGAACTCGTTGAGGATGTCCGTCAGCAGGAACGTCACCGGGAAGGGCAGGATGCCGATGGACATCACCGCCACCACGCCGCCCAGGTGCACCTCGAACAGCTTCACGGCGATGAGGTCTCCCACCACCAGCGCCGTGACGAACACCGCCGCCAGCACCACGAAGAGCTGCATCCGTCTGTCGAGCTGCATGGTGTCGCGTCGTCCTCAGGGCAGCGTGTCGGCGGCCAGGCCCGGCGCCGCGGGCTCGTCGAGAGGGTAATAGGAAGTCCCGCCGAGGGCCTCGTGCACCCGGGGCGCCTCGGACGTCACGACGCGGGGCCGAGACACCCGCAGCACCGTCTGCTCCTGCGTCGAGGGGTTGTCGTAACGATGCGCCAGGGACGGGGCATCATGGAACGCCATGCCTCGCGCCACGGGGTGGCCCTGCATCAGGAGCTCCGGCCCCAGCACCAGGTCGCTCGCCTCCACCGCCGCATCCTCGCTCGCCGGGAGACTGCCACCAGGCTTCACGCGAAGACGGTGCACGCCGTAACCCGCTCCCTCGTGGATGACGTCCAGGTGACCGAAGGAGCGCTCCTCGGAGGCGTAGCTCATCTGCTCGGCCGTGCGGTGCACCTGGAGCGATGGCAGCGCGCGCCCACCGAGCGCCAGGGGCTTGATGACTCGCACCGTGGCCGCCTGCACCTGCGCGCGCGGCACATCCTGGGTGGGCGGCACGAGCAGGTAGCGGCTCACCGCCTCCACGGCGGACTCCAGCAGCTCGAACCGACACGCCTCCAACAGGAAGCGCAGCTCGCCCGCCAGTCGCCCGTAGTTGACGGTGTGCGCGAGCCGTCCGCCCGTGGCGGCGTTGCGCGTGTCCAGGAACAGGGCCACGTCCAACCGCAGCGGCTGGGCCAGCACGCGCTCGCGGTTGTACACGCCCACGATGCAGTCCACCGTGAGGCCGCGCAGCTCGATGACATCCAGCGAGTGCCCCTGGCTGTCGCGCACCACGGGAGGATGGAAGGCCAGCTCGGCGCTCACAGCATCACGCTCCTGCCCCCGTCGACGGCGATGACCTGCCCGGTGATGTAGGGGGCGTCCTTCGCGAGGAAGACGACGGCGCGCGCCACGTCCTCCACGCTGCCCTCGCGCCCCATGGGGATGCGGCGCAGAATCTGCTCGCGCGCGACGGCGTCGAAGCTCTCCGGGAAGGCGGCCACGCCGGGCGATACGGCGTTGACCCGCACGCGCGGGGCCAGCTCCACCGCCAGCGCGCGCGTCAACATCAGCAGGCCCGCCTTGCTCACCGAGTAGTGCGCGAAGTGGCTCTCCGGCCGCTCGCCCGCGATGTCGCAGATGTGGACCACCACGGGGTCCTTCCCCGCGAGCAGCGAGGGCAACAGCGCCTGCGTGAGGAAGAAGGGCGCGTCCAGGTTGACGCCGAGCATGGTGCGGTACTGCTCGCGCGAGATGTCCTCGAAGGGCACACGCTCGTAGAGGCCCGCGTTGTGGACGACGACGTCGAGCGCGGGCCAGGCCTCGCGCACGCTCGCGCCCAGGGCATCCACCGCCTCGGGGCGGCTGAGGTCGGCGGCGTGCACGGTGACCCGGCGGCCCAGGGCGCGCAGCTCGTCCGCCAGCGAGCTCAGCGGCTCCAGCGAGCGGTTCGCGTGCAGCGCGACGTCATATCCGGCATGGGCCAGCGCCCTCGCCACCGCTTGACCGATGCGGATTCCTGCTCCGGTGATGAAGGCCGTCCCCATGCGGCGCACTGACTAACAGGCCCCGCTGAAAAGTCGAAGGGCGATGCCGGATACCCCCGTATCCCGGCACCGCCCCTCGTCCCCTTGGAGGTCTTTCAGCGAGTGCTACCGGACGTAGCTGGCCGGGTGCACGCGGTTGGAGCGCCAGTCACCGCCACGGTCGTAGGACACCCACACCCACTCCGTGGTCTGCACGTAACGGCCCGGCACCCACTGGTTCTCGTAGTAGCCACCGGTGCAGCGGGTGACGCGGTGACGGCGGTTGCCGCGCTCCTGGCAGACTTCCGGCACCCACACTTGGTCGTAGCGACCCTCGACCCAGCGGCTCACCGTCTGCATCTCGTAGCGGCCCTGCGAGCGCGGCGGCGGACGCGGCGCCGGAGCGTGGTGGCAGTGGCCGTTGTGGACGTGGGCCTCGTAGCGGTCGGGACGGGGACCGCGGTCGTCATGGCGGTCGTCGTGGCGGCGGTCATCGTTGCGGCGGGCCTGCTGCGTGGCCCAGTCGCGCATGCTGCTGTCGGCCGCGAGGGCCGTCGAGGAACCGAAGAACAGGGTGCCGAGAGCCAGGGTCGCGAGAGCAGTCTTGAAAGCCATGTCGTCCATCCTCCGTCGTGTTGCACCTTCTGACGGGGCACCCCCAGGAACATTCAAACACCAGGAGTTCCGCCCTCTTCGGACACAGGGGGCCGATGTAGGACATGGACTCCACGGAGGCGTCAGCGAGGAGCGACCTCGGCGCAGGTGAGGCCCTCCTCGGGCGCGCAGTTGCGGCCCACGAGGCAGCCCCCCGCGCCCTGGTGGTCCACGCAGCGGATGGGGCGACAGTCGACGTCGCTGCCACACGCGCGACGGCTCACCGTGCACGTGCCCTGGCTGCACGCGTCCTGCACGCAGTCGGTGTCCTGCTGGCAGGTGCAGAAGCCCTCCACGTCGCCCTCCGCGATGGAGCAGCGCCCGGCGCAGGCACCCTCTTCCTGGCCCTGGGTCTTCACGCACTGACCGCCGCGTCCGCAGTGTGAATCCTCGCGGCACGGCAGCGACGGCGAGGGCGCGCACTCCGCATCCGAGCGGCAGCGCGCACGGCTGGCGACGACCACCACGTCCGCGCACTGGTAGCCGTGGGGACAGCCCTGTCCCTCCGAGCAGTCCGCGCCGCAGAAGGCGGTGCCGGGGCTCGCGGTCTCCCGCAGACAGAAGTTGGCGCCACGGCCACAGACCTGGAGACCGCCGCCGTACGTGCAGCTCGCGCAGTAGGGACGGCGCACGGGGTCGAAGTCGCTGAAGCATGTCGCGGCACCGCAGCGCTCGCCGAAGGCACAGTCGCTCGCGTCCGCGCAGAAGCCCGCGTCGCAGACACCGAGCGCACAGGCCGCGCGGCCCTCGGGCGTGGTGGCGTCACAGAGGCATGGCGCGTCCTGGCAGCGACAGGCGGTGCCTGGACAGTCTCCGGAGGAGCGGCAGCCCGTGACACAGGTGGTCCGCGACACGTCGCAGACTTCGCCCAACGGGCAGTGCACATCCGTGGCGCAGCGCCCTCGCGTCAGACAGGTGCCGGTGCTCGTGTCGCAGAAGAGCGACTCGTCGGCGCAGTCGGCATTCGACTCACAGCCGGCGCGGTCCTGGCAGAAGCCCGCGGGGTTGCACGCCTCCGCGGGCGAGCCACAGTCCGCGTCCACCCGACAGCCCTCCGAGTCCACGGAGGAGTCACTCGGACACGCGGCGAGGAGGAGCAACAGGGGCACGGCGAGCCACGTCCAACGGCGCATCACGGGTCGAAGACCTCCGAGCGCCCGAGGACATACGCCGTCCAGGTCGCCGTGGACAACGCGTCATGGGTCCATTGCGAGTACTCGAAGCGGGGGACTCGCGCGAGGGAGAGGTCGGCTCGCAGTCGCGCGCCTTCGGGCAGTTCTGCGCGGAGTGCCGCGAGCGCGGGTCCGGGGAGCGTCACCTGCGTCTGCCCTCCCGGGAGCACGGCCGTCCAGCGGACGCCGCCCTCCGTTCCGGGCGCGAGCAGGGTGAGCAACTGCACCTCGGGCGTGGCGGTGGAGGCCGTGGGCGTCCAAGACACCGTGCCCTCGAAGCGAGCACCCGGCTGGGTGAAGACAGGCAGTGGCAACATCGGCGCGAGTGTCACGCCTCCGTTCAGGGCTCCCGGCTGACGGTGGTACAGCAGGCTCTGGGGATACGCGGTGGCTCCTCGCAGCAGGTCGAGGAAGAGCAGGTTCGCGCCGTCCACGTGGGGAAGTTGTGGGAAAGCGAGGCGCGGTCCGGGTCCTTCGATGCTCGTGTAGAGGCGCGTGCCCGTGCCCCAGTTGTGGGGATGGGGCACGAGGCCCTCCGCGCCCAGGTCCAACCAGGCGTAGACCTGATGCCGTGCCTCGCCTCCCGCGATGACGAGTGGGCCCTCCACGGTGAGCGGTGCGGTGACATCCAGGTGCATGTCGAAGATGACATCCTGGTTCTCCGCCGCCCGCGTCCCCGAGGCCGCGACACCTCGGCGGATGCCGAGCAGATAGGGCTCGAAGTCCACGCCGTCCCTGAGCACCCCCAGCACCGCGTACACGGCGCGCAGCCCGGGCTGGGCCAGGACGAGGAAGGAGCCTCCGTCCTCGCGGATTCGCCAGGTCTCCGCGCGACGGTCGCCCGTTCCCGTGAACGGTGGACCCGACGCGGGGCTGGATTGGGCCACGAAGACTCGCGCCTCGAGCACCTCATTGGCGCCAAGAGGTCGCGGGGGCTTGAAGCCTCGCACGCGGCCGGAGACGCGCGCGGTCGCGGGCACGGGCGGATTGCCGGGGTTGCCCTCACGGTCGAGACGGCGCAGGTACACCGTCAGGTTCTCCGAGCGGATGCCCGCCACCGTCACCGCGTCGTGGCCCGGCTTGAAGACCGTGATGACCTGCGCGCCCGCGATGCGTGGGTCCGAGAGCGTGAGCTGTCCTCGCGCGTCCGTGCCGCCATGGAGGAGGGGCGTGGGGTCCGGGCCCAGCAGCACCGTGGCTCCCGAGACGGGTTGGCCATAGCTCCCCGATGACGTGTCGAGCACCGTGACGTTCAACGTGCCCATCAGGGGCTCGCCGGAGAGACCTCCGGGGCCTCGTGGGTCGAAGTAGTGGAAGGACTCGGGGAGCGCCGAGCGCTGTGAGCCATGGACGACGGCGACCTCCACGGGTCCCTGGATTCGTGAGGCCGGGATGCGACAGGTCAGCGTGTGCGCGTCGTGGATGAGCACGTCGGTGGCGGGTTCTCCTCCGAACGTGACGGACGTTCCGTCGACGAAGCCCGCGCCTCTCACCGTGACCCGGGCGCCCCCAGCGACGGCACCACGGGAGGGCTCGACCTGGGACAGGGTGAGCGCGGCTTCGTAGGTGAAGGACGCTGGAAGCAGCGCTTCGTTCTCCGGGTCGCTCGCGGAGGAGACATGGAGCGAGTGCGGCCCCGCGCCTCCTGGTGGTGTGAGGAAGCGCAGCTCCGTCTCGCTCGACTCCGTGACTTGTGGCGCGGAGAGTGCGCCGACGTGCACCACGGCGTCAGGAGGCAGTGCGGTTCCTGTGAGTCGAGCCTGGGTTCCGCCTGTCGCGGGCCCATGGTCCGGCGTCACCTGGTCGAGCGCGAGACGGAAGGTGTAGCCCTGGGTGAGGCTCGCGCTCATGGCGCCGGATTGGACACTCACGGAGACCGTGCGCGGGAGCGTCTCCCGGGGAGGGACCCGGACCGTGGCGGTCGTCGCGGTGGCACTCACGAGCTGCGCCTGGACGGCATCGAAGGTGACGGACAGGTCGGGCGCATCGAGCGAGGTCCCCATCAGCGTCACGGTGCCATCGTCCCGGGCTCCGACTCTCGGGAAGACTCCATGCAGGGCGAGCGGTGCACTCGGGGAGTCGTCCACGTAGGCGAAGCCCTGGCGCACGGTCCAGGTGCCTCTCGGCGTGACGATGCGGATGGGCACGACTCCGATGGACGGTGCGGGTGGAGTGGTCACCACGATTCGCGTGGAGGACTCCACCCGTAGCCCGGTGGCGGGTGTGTCTCCGAGGAGGACTTGAGTCGCTCCCTCGAAGCCCTGGCCCGTGATGACGGTGACAGTGCCTCCCTCTCTTGGGCCCGTGAGCGGTGAGACCTGGGTGACGCGCGTGTCCTCGAGGTAGCGATACGCGCGTCGGAGCACGTCACCGACACCGTGGCCCTGGACTCGCACGTCCACGGAACCAGCCAAGCGTCCCCTGGGGACGAGGACACAGAGCTCCGACGAGGAGACTCGCGTGACCGAGGGACTCGCCATGTCACCGAAGAGGACCTGGAGCCCTGGCCCCTCGGGGAAGCCCTCGCCGAGCAGCGACACGGTCTCTCCTCCGGAGAGCGCCCCCGTGTCCTCCGAGAGCGCGCGGACGTCGAAGCTCTCGACGTAGGTGAAGCAGGACTCACAGACTTCCGTGCCGTTCGGGTTCTGGAGCGTGAGGTCCACTGTGCCTGCCACTCCAGGAGGCGTGCGCAGGTCGAGGGTGGAGTCGTCGATGAGCTGGAAGTCACGGACGGGATTCGAGCCGACTCGCAGCGTCGTGCGCGCTGCTGCTTCGGGTGCGGTACGGGCCACGCCCTCGACGAAGCCTCGGCCCTTCAGCGTCACCCAGGTCCCGCCGCCCCGCCCACCTCGCGCGGGCAGCGCGGACTGAATCACCGGCGCGCTCGGTGCGCCCGCATCGGCGTGGGTCCCCGCGTCTTGCGCTCCCGCATCAGGAACGCTCCCTGCGTCTGGCGGAATCCCTGGGGGGCGTGGGGAGCCACCACATGCCGCGAGCAACGTGGCGAGGAGGATGAACACCCGCGATGACGTGGTCCTCATGGGAGCCACTCCGCCTGGAGCGTGTAGCCGTTCGTCGTGCGCGCATCATCACCAGTGACCCTGGCCGTGAGCGACTGGCCCTGCACCGCCGACGCGGGCAGCTCCACCGTGGCACCCGTCGTGTCGATTGAGCACCCCAGCTCGGTGCCACCCTTCAGGACACACAGGCGCAGCAGCCCGCGGTCCGCCGTGTAGCCCGACAGTGACACCCGTGCGCCACGTGAGGGCGGCACCGAGAACCGCAGGTGGTCCGCATCCCCGGGACAGAGCATCCCGTCCAGCCTCAGGTCCTCCGGCAACGCCGTGGCCGTCTCGACCGTGTCGTTCGGCTCGTGGTCGTCATCGTCGCAAGGTGTTCCCCGCGAGAGGAAGAAGCCCACGTCGTAGGCTCTCGGCACCGCGTCCCGGGAGGCGATGCGAACCGTGTACAGGCCTCGCTCCGCGACGACATGCGACAACCGGAAGCGCCCCGTCGCCAGCACCCTTCCACTCGCATCCTGGAGGGACGAGGAGAACACCGGCTCCGCGAACACCTCCGCCTCCACATTCACACCGAGCTGGTCACCCCGCTCCAACGTGAGCGAATAGTGGTCCACGTCACCTGGGCACAGGGTGAGCCGCACATGGCGACTCGCGCTCACGGGATGGGCCGTGGCCACGGTGTCATTGGGCTCCAGCACGTCCGGCTGGCAGCTCCTGGGAATGCAGGCCCTGCTTCCGAGGTCACAGCGTCGGTCTGACTCACAGTCGTCGTCCGAGGAGCAGGGCGGCAGGCTCGGCAGGCACTGCCCACTCGCCAGGTGACACACGTGGGGCACCGTGCAGTCTCGGTCCGAGTAGCACCTCGGCGTCACCGTGCAGCGGCCCGCGGCGTCACAGGTGAAGCCCACCGCGCAGTCCGAGTCCTCCTCGCACCGCACACAGCGCTCGTTTGAGCAGTGCTCCCCTTCCGCGCAGACCGCCGACGCGGTGGCCTCGGTGCAGCGTGGCACACAGGCATGCAGGCCCGGATTGCAGCGCTCCTCGGCGCCGCAGTCCGAGTCCTCGATGCACCCGAGGTCCTCCTCGCACACGAGCGTGCCCGCGTTGCACCGCTCACCTGTCGGACACTCCTCACGTGTACCCATCGGGCACAGCACCACGTCGGCCCTCGCCCGGCACAGTCCCTGGCGACACCACTGTCCCAAGCCGCAGCCCGCGTGCGCCACGCACGCCTCGCCCCAGCCCTCGCGCGCGACACAGGCTCCGGCCTCGCAGCGCTCACGGAGCCGACACTGACCGCTCGACTCACAGGCGCCACACACTTCGGCGAGCGTGCAGACCTGCCCTCCATCACAGTCCTCGCGCCGTGCACAGGTCTTCGGGCCGGGGTCCACCTCCGGCCCCGGTGGCATCTTCTCCGTGGAGGAACAGGCGAAGAGCCAGCACAGCCCCAACAGCCACCACCCCGTCCTCACGGCGCCTCCGTGACGACACCCGAGGGCCACTGCACGTCCGCCACCGTCCACACCTCGCCCTGGCGCGACAGGGTGCGACGGAACTCGCCCTTCAGCACGCCCCGGTCATACACCCGCACCGTGGCCTCACTGCGCGGGTCCACGGCGCCGTTCTCGCGCGAGAGCACCACCGCGACCCGGTACGGGCCTGACACGGGGCGCTCGTAGCCGAAGACCTCCGGACCGAAGCCCGTCAGCCGATCCCTCAACAGCTCCGGGTCCTCAGCGAATCCGGGTGCGCCCCAGTCGGGACGCGGGTTCGCGTAGTGACAGTCATCGACGGACCCCAGCACCGCGTCCACGCCTCGCAGCACGTGCAGGTCCAGGTCCGTCTCCGCGTGGCTCCACGTCACGTCCACCCACAGTTGTTGGGCGGGAACCGCCACGACTCGCGCACGCGTGGGTTGCAGGCTGCGCGCGCCCGCCGCATCCGTCACCGTGAGCGCCACCTCGTACTCACCCGACACCACCGGGTCCAAGCGCAACACGCTGCTGGACGCCCCTGGGGACAACACCTGCGCACGCGCGCCCACGGGCAGCGAGACCAGCTCCCAGGCGTACGTGAGCGGACCGTCTCCATCCGGGTCCATCGAGGCCGTGCCCTCCAGCACCACTTCGCCTCCCGGCACGCTCTCGCCCGGAGCGCTCACCACGGGCACCGGCGCGAGATTCACGCTGCCTCGCAGCTGCATTCGCGCCTCGCGCTGGTCCGGGTCCGTGGTCCGCAGCACCAGGGCTCCACTCACGTCCTCGGCGGCGACACCGGACGGCACCGCGTATTGCACCGACACCTCGACCTCACTCGCGAGGTCCAGCACCGCGGGCGTCCGCGTGGAGCCCACGAGCTGGAACACAGGAGACGCAGGCGCTTCGAGCGTCAGTGACTCCAGCACGAGCGGCGCGCTCCCTCGCGAGCGAAGCCTCACCGGCCGCACCACGACATGTCCCTCGGCGACCCGCCCGAAGTCGAGCAACGCGGGCTCCAACTCCAGCGCCGCGGCCGTGCGCCCCTCTCCTCGCAGCGACACCTCGACGTCCTCTTGAATGGGGTCGTCCGTGCGCAGCACCAGCGTCGCCGTGTAGCTCGACTCACGCGGCGGCACGAAGGCCAGCACCAGTGAGGTCTCTGCCTGCGCGGGCACCTCCTCGGGAACGGAGATGATTCGGAACGGGCTGCCGTCCTCCTTCACCACCGCGCTCACCACTCGCAGCGACGCGCGTCCCACGTTCACCAACGGCAGGGACACCGTGCGTTCGTTCAGCGCGGGCACGGCACCGAAATCCAGTGTGGACGCGGGCGCCACCCAGCGCGGCACCACCGAGGACGGCGGCGCGTCCCTCCCACAGGCCGCCACCAACAGCCAGCACACGAGCCACCCGCGCCTCACGACCCCTCCTCCACGTACTCCAACTCCACCCGCGACCCCAACCCCGGCACCGAGTCCCCCGCGAAGAACACCGTCCCACGCTCGGGTTGGTACACCCACCCGTGCTCGCCTCCCGCCTCGGGGACGCACACCACCTCGAGCGCCTCCGCCGACCGCCCCTCGCAAGCCGCGCGGTCCACCGACACACAGGCCCTCAGAGAGGACTCCGGCGTCCCACAGGCGTGGCGAACACGGACCCTCAGCGAGTCCTCCCGAGGTACACGCGCGAGCGCGAACGAGCGCCTCAGCCCCACCGCGCTCGTCGCCAGCGTGCGCAGCGTCTCGGCGAAGTCCTCGTCGCAGATGCTCCCCAGCGCTCCGCCCATCCAGGACACGAGCTCCGCGTACCGCGTCCCCGGCTCCGCGCCACAGCCATTCGAGGGCACATCCCCGATGATGGCCGACGCCACCACCGTCCCGTCATTGCCCAGCCCCTTGGCTCGCGAGAACTCCCGCCAGTACATGCGCACGTCGTGCGGCGAGCGGTCGTCCTCGTCCGTCACGAACGCCAGATACAGCCACGCGTCCGGACGCAGGAACTCCACCGCATGTGTCGCGCGACACGCCTCCCGACACGCATCCGTGGCGCAGCTCGACACGCAGGCCGCTCGCGCCTCCAGCACCGGCGCGTTCTCGCGCGCCAGCCGCTCCAGCACCTGACGCGCGGCCTCCAGCCCCGTCTCGTACGCGCTCCCTCCCGTCCCCACTCGCACGCTGTCCGCGAAGGCCTGCTCCAGCCCCGGCGTGTCCGGACGCAGAATCCGCGGCGTGCCCACCAGCTCCCCGGGACGCGCGAAGGTGTCCGTGGTCGCCACGCCCATGCGGTAGTCGATGCGCCCTTCGCGAAAGAGCGAGATGAACGCCTGGAAGTTGCGCGCGAGCGACTCCTGGCGAGGCGCCATGGAGGCCGAATCATCCACCACCCACAACACATCCACCGCCGACGCCGAGCGCTGCGCGTGCGTATCGACGTGGAAGCCCGGCGGGAGCGACGGCACCAATCGCTCATCCCGACAGTCGACGAAGAGGAGCGCCAGGAAGGCGACGACGGCGACACGGCGCATCCGCCCAGCCTACCCCGAGCGTTCATGGTGCACATCTCCGCCGAGAACCCGCCCTGACCGGGCCCCGGGTGCGCTACATCCCCGGGCACCATGTTCCACCGTCAGGGGCCCACCATCCTCGAGCTGGCCGAGCAGGCCCTCTCCTCCGTCGAGCAAGGCTACGACCTGCTCGCCCCCAAGTTCGACTACACGCCCTTCCGCACACCGGACCCCGTGCTCCGCGCCGCCATCGAAGCCCTGGGCCCCTCGGGCTCCGTCGGCACCGCGCTGGACGTGTGCTGTGGAACCGGCGCCGCCATGCGCCACCTGCGCCCGCTGGCCCGCGAGCGGGTCACCGGCATCGACGTGAGCCAGGGCATGCTCGAGGAAGCCGACCGCAGGCTCTCCGGCGCACCGGGCACCGCCGCCCTCGAGTTCATCCGGGGTGACGCGCTGGAGATGACCTTCGACGCCGCGTTCGACGTGGCCACGTGCTTCGGCGCCTTCGGCCACATCCTCGAAGCCGATGAGCCCCGGCTGATTCAGCGCATCCACCAGGCCCTGCGTCCCGGGGGGCGGTTCCTCTTCGTCACCGGCCATCCACCGTCGAAGCTGCGCCCCGGTTACTGGGTGGCCCGGAGCTTCAACGCCGCCATGCGCGTGCGCAACGCCCTGTGGAAGCCGCCCTTCGTCATGTACTACCTGACGTTCCTGGTGCCGCGCGCCCGCGCGCTGCTGGAGGCACAGGGCTTCAGCGTCGAGGTCCGCGACGGCATCCTCCCCGAGCCCTTCACGCCCCTGGCCACCGTCATCGCGACGAAGCGCTGACGCCGCGCCTCAATGTGACGCGTACTCCACGGACACCACGGTGTACTCCACCGCCCCGCGAGGCCGCTCCACCACCACGGCATCTCCCACTTCCTTGCCGAGCAGTGCCCGCGCCAGCGGAGACTCCACGCTGAGCCGGCCCGACTTCACGTCCGCTTCGTCCAGGCCGACGATGCGATAGCGCGTGCGCTCGCCGTCCTCGTCCTCCAGCTCCACCCACGCGCCGAAGAAGACACGGCCCTCCTGCGCCGCCTCCGGCTCCACCACGCGCACCTCCTCCAGCGTGGCGGCGAGGTGACGCGCGCGGCGCTCGCGCTCCTGGCGCCGGACTCCCGCCTCCAGCGGCGTCAGCCCCTCGGCCCCGGAGTCCGGCCCCTGCGTGGCCGCCAACTCCTCCTGCAGGGCGCGATAGCCCTCCGGCGTGATGTAGCGCTTGTCGCCCGAGGAGGACTTCGGCCGCGGCGGCACCAACACCTCGTCCCCGCCCGAGTCCTCCTTCGTGAACGCCTTCGACATTCCGACCTCCGACACAGTCCACTTCGGACCCGGGCACCTCGCGCCCGTGAGACTAAGCTACGCCGCCTCGTCCATCACTCAAGGGGTGCACGCATGGCAGGGCAGGCAAGGCTGACGGGCAAGCAGGGCCAGGAACTGGCGGGCTATCTGAGTGAAGCCACTCCAGCGAAGGGCGCGGTGGTCCTCGTCCACGAGTGGTGGGGCCTCAACGAGCACATCCGAGGCATCGCCGACCGGCTCTCGAAGGAGGGCTTCACCGTCTTCGCCGCCGATTTGTACGGCGGCCGCACGACGAAGGACGCGCAGGAGGCCGACAAGCTCCTGTCCCAGATGGACTGGGGCAAGGCCAGCCAGGCCCTCAAGGACGCCACGGAGGCGCTGCGCCAGCGTGGCGGCGCCGGCACGAAGGTCGCCGTCCTGGGCTTCTGCATGGGCGGCGCGCTGACGCTGCTGGCGGGAGCGAACGACGCGGGGCTCGACGCCGTGGTGCCCTTCTACGGGATTCCGCCGGACAGCGTGGACGTCACCCGCATCCGCGCGCCCATCCTCGGGCACTTCGCGACGCAGGATGACTGGTGCACGCCGGACCGGGTGGACGCGCTGGAGGCGAAGCTGAAGAAGGCGAACGTGCCGGCGGAGCTCCACCGCTACGACGCGAACCACGCCTTCTTCAACGACACCCGTCCGGAGGTCTACTCGCCGGACAATGCACGGCGGGCGTGGACCCGGACGGTGGACTTCCTCCGCGCGAAGCTCGGCTGAGCCTCGCGCGAAGGGGGCTCACGACTCCCGGCTCAGGTGCCGGGGGTCGCCGGCGTGGCGGGAGCCTGGGGCGCGGTCTCCGGCGAGGCGGGCGTCGTCGGCTGGGCCTCCGGGGCCTCGGTGCCGGGCGCCTGCTCCGGGGCGGCGGGGGCCTGGGGCGCGAGCTCCGCGGGGGACTGACCCGAGGGAACGAGCTGCAGGCGGTACTGCGACACGCCCTTGGGGAGCACCACCTCCACCAGCGGGTTCTCCTTCAGCAGGTCGGCGTTCGTCTCCAGCGTCACCAGGCCGTCCGCGTCGCTGACCAGGTTCATGCGCGTGCGGCGCTCGCCCGCGCGCACCTTGGCGCCCTGCACGGGCTTGCCGGCGCCGTCCACCACGCGCAGCGCCACCGTCTGGCCCGCGGTGACTTCGGCGGCGTTCGGCGCCACCAGCTCCCGGTAGGTCGGGCGCAGGGCACAGGCGGACAGGAGGGCGGTGGAGGAGAGGACGACGGTCAGCAGGGCTCGACGAAGGCTCATGGGAATTCCGTACGGACGTGAGGGGACTACCGGGCGCGGCAGCATAGCCGCAGACGGCGGGCCGCCAAGCCCCACCACGTCCGCCCCTCGGGGCACGGAAGCGGTTTTCCCGGGTTTGTTCCCCGGAAGGAGCCTGGGGCCACCCAGCCGGCCCGCCCTCCGGTGGAGTCAGCGGCCCTTCCCGATGCCCGCCGCCAGCCCCACCTGAACGGGAGCCGGGTGCACCGCGCCCGCCGCGAAAGGCTCGTACCCCATGGAGATGGTCCGCACCGACAAGGACACCTCGCCTCCGCCCTATGTGCACGACGTACACCGGGAGTTCTCCTACGCGGAGCTGCCGCCGGGCATCGGGATGAAGCCCGATGGCATCCACCTCAAGCACAACCGCTTCGACGTGAGCGTGGTGACGATGGTCCTCACCAGCCTCGTCGTCTTCTTCGTGCCGCTCTTCAACGGGCTCATCGGCGGCGTGTTCGGCGGCTTCCATGCGCGCACCTTGAAGCGCGCGCTGGCTGCGGCGGTGGTGAGCTCCATCGCCGTGCCCGCCATCCTCGCGGGGCTGTCGTTCTTCGCCGGCAACAACTCGCTGCGCATCTTCTCCGGGCTGGGCTTCGGAGGCTGGATAGCGCTGCATGTCATCGGCACGTTCATCGGCGCCGTGACGGGCGCGGCCAGCCGCCCCCTGTTCACCGAGGACCTCAGCGCAGCTCCAACCCGACTAGCAGCCGACGGTCCGACATACCGGACCACCACGTCGACGGTGCGGGTGAATCCCGACGTGACGGTGGAGCGAGTGAGCCCTCCCACCGGGCCTGTGCGCGAGGAGTGAGCAGCACGCCGAAGGGCCCCGCGCGCCCCAGCCACAGCTCCACCTGGAGCCATGCGCCCGCCTCGTGCGTGAGGCGCGCGTCGCCCAGGCGCCAGGTGGGTGCGTAGGCGGCCTCCAGGCGCACCGCGTTGGCGCCGGAGCCCGGCAGCCCCGTGCGGTGGGTCAGCGAGAAGCGAGGTCCCGCCGCGGGCGCGAGGGAGGTCTGGCTCCAGTGCATCCTCGCGAGCCCGCCCACGCCCACCGCCGTGAAGCGCGAGAAGCGCGCGGCCTCGTCGATGACCACCAGCGCCTCCGCCTGCACGGTGGCGCGGTAGGGCTCCGCGCGCGCCGTGTCCGTGGCGACGCGCGCCTCCGCGCCCCAGCCCAGCGAGTCCCACGCGGAGCCACGCAGCGCGAGCGGCTCTCGTTGCAAGGTGCGGTAGCCCACCAGCGTCATGTCCGTGGACACCACGCGCGGCGGTCCCCAGCGCGGCTCCAGCGAGAGCTCGCCGTCGAGGACGCGCAGCTCGCTGCTCGCCTGGAAGCCGTGCTGGCGCGCATCGCCCAGCGCCTCCGCGAGGCCCGCGGTGCGCACGCTGACCAGGGGACGCACGGCGCCCGTGTCGGGGAAGCCAACGCCCACGCTCACCACCGTGCGCGCCGCGCCCGACTCGCGCAGCGCCGAGGCCGCCCAGCGCGTCTCGTCCGCCACCTTGCGGCGACGGTCCTCACCGAGGAAGGCGACCGCGTCCACGTCCGCGAACACGCCGTCGTTGAGTGCGCCCTGTGCGTCGGTGGCGAGGATGAAGGTGGCCTCGGTGCGCTCGGCGCGGACCAGGACCTTCAGCTCCTCGGGCGTCGGTGGACGACGGGGCGCGGTGGCCAGGGCCTGCTGGAGCAGCGCCGTGCGGTCCAGCACCGCGAGCTTGCGCTGGAGCGCGTCCTCTCGCTCGAAGACCCGCTGGCGCTCGCGAATCCCCGCCTCGGCCGAGCCGGCCACGGGCGTCTTCAGGGCCAGCAATCGCTGGCGTTCGATTCGCAGCCGCTCGCCGTCCATGCGGTCCACCGCCGCGCGCTCGACCCTCACCGCGTGGGCCACGTAGGCGTGGAGTGTCTGGCGCACGGTGGCGCGCGCGGAGGGGGTCGCGGTGTCGAGCACCGCCGTCACGACTCGCGGCAGCGCGGCGTAGGCTTCGCCTCGGACCTCGGGCTCCCGGGATTGCAGTTGCGCGTGGAGGGACAGGAGGCGTGACAAGGGTCGCGCGTCCACGTGTCCGGAGAGCGACTCCAGGGCCTCGCGGCGCGTCTTGTCCGCTCGCGCGGCGCGCTCTCCCGTGGACTCGAAGGCGTCCGGGACGAGCTCCAGCAGCGGGCCCGCGGGCCCTGCCTTGCCGAGCACCTCCAGCCTCGCGAGCACATCCAGCGTCGCCGAGGGCAGGACCCACATGAGTCCGGGCGGGCGCACCTGACGGTCATTCTCCAGGACGCCGTTGAGCAGGAAGAGCAGCGCGCTCGCGCAGTTGTCGGTGAAGAAGTAGTAGCCCATGTACCCGCGCCGCTCGAGTTCCCAGATGCGCTCGAGCATCCGCGTCTCCTCACCGTGCGTCAGGCGCAGGCGGAAGCGGCGGATGGTGCGCTGCTCGAGCTCGAGCGACTCGTGCGCGAGGTCGCCCAGCGTGCCGGTGAGGAAGACGGTGTCGTAACTCCCCGTCATCCCCTTCACCACGTAGCCCAGGCCCTTGGGCTCCATGCCCGTGAGGGCCACGAGCTGCACCACACGCTCGAAGGAGGGGCCGCGCACCTGGGCGCCCTCGCGCCACACCGGGCGCAGGAGGAGATGTCCGAAGAGGGACTCGGGCTGTCGTCCCGTGGCGGCGACCATGAGCACCTCGAGGTGGGAGAGCAGGTCGCGCTCGGCCCAGGCATCGAAGGCGGGACAGGGTGCGCGCACGGGCCAGGCGCCCAGGCCCGAGGACTCCAGCAACTCCGTCAGCGCGCGCGTCTTGGAGAACTCCTGGCAGCGCACCTGCTCGTCCACGGACAGCGCGTCCTCGCGCAGGGACTCCACCGGGACGAACAGCTCCTCGGCGAACGTCACCAGGTCCAGGGCCGCGCTGTGCTGACCTCGCTCGCGACTGAAGGCGCCCGCGTAGTGCAGGCGTGCTTGCTCCTTCCAGACCAGGGGACGCTCGAAGGGCTTCATCCAGCCGGACAACCGGCGCCACCGTGTCTCTCGACTCCAGGCGAAGACGTCCTCCCACCGCTGCGTCACCGCGTGCACCACCGCGCGACGTCGCCACAGCCGCTCGGCGTCCTCGTCCGTCAGCCGGGAGAGGCGCAGCGTGGCGCGACGGTCCTTCGACGGTGCGTACCGGTAGAGATGGAAGCGCGCGTGGCCTTCGGACCAGTCGGGGCGAGTCTGCGTTCCGTCTCCCAGGCCCAACGGCGAGGACTCGGCGTGGAGCACCAGCTCCAGCGGGCCGCCCGGGAAGCGCCTCATCGCGGGGGGCAGGGACTGGAGTCCCTGCTCCACCTCACGCACGAGCACGGCGTCGCGTGCCGCGGCGTCTCGCAGCACCAGTCCCGCGCGGGACAGGGCGTGGACACGGGCCGCCAGCGAGTCCTCGTTCGGGGAGGCTCCCGGCTCCGAGTCCCCCTCGCGCACCACCCCCGCCGCTCGCGCCCACACGGGCAGCGCGAGGAGCACCACGAGCCACACCACGCCGCGGCTCACCGCGCCACCTCCGCGGCCACCTCCTCCCCATGCACCGCGAGGAACGCGCGTCGGTCCTCATCGAGCCTCGGGTCCGTTCGCGCCAGCTCCCCCACCCGCGCCAGCCACGCCAGCGCGCGCTCGGCCGTGAGCGTCCGCGTGTCCGCCATCGCCAGCAGCTCCCGCCGGTTCGCGCGCAGGAGCCGGCCGAACGTCGGCAGGTTCTCCCGACGGATGCTCGCCGCCGCCGCCAGGTCCTCCACCGTGGGCCCCGCGCCCAGCGCCAGGTCCTCGCGCAGCTGGTGCGTCCTCGACTGCAGATACACCTGCGCCGCGCGCCCCACCTCCTCGGGAGGAGGCCCCTTGCGTCGCTCCGCTGCCGCCACGACGCGCCAGATGACCACGCCCAGCCCAATCACCGTGGCCGCCACCGTCGTCGCCGACACCACGCGCCCATCCTTGTTGTCACTGTTGCTCGTCTCCGAGCGCGACTCCTTCCCCTCCCCGCCGCTCTCCGATTCGCTCGTCCCCGTCTCGCTGCGGTCGCTGGAGCGCGACTCGCTGGAGCCGCCCTCCTCCGAGCTGTGCGAGGTCCGCTCGCTCGAGTCCCCCGACTCGTTCGACGAGTCCCCAGACCCGTTCGACGAGTCGCCCGAACCATTCGACGAGTCACCGGACCCGTTCGACGAGTCCCCCGAGCCCGAGCCGGAGCCCGAGCCATCCGACGAGCCCTCCGACGCGCTCATCCCGCCATGGCCCATCGCCCCGGGTGTCCTGCACCCCGTCACCGCCAGCAACACCGCCATTCCCAACGCACGCGCCGAGCTCCTGGTCGTCATTCCAGACACCCTCCCTGGTGAATGAGCATTCGTTCGACGTGAAAGCATGACGAGACACCGTGCAATTTCACGGAAGGAATTCATTTCCATGAATCAATTAGCCAGTGACGTGCCGAGCCTGGAACACATGATGTTTCGCGGCCTTGGGAGGCCAGGACAGGCTCCAGGCGCGAAGCGGGCATCCCAGGAGGTGCGTCGGGCGCTACGCGGCGGGGAGGTGCGGGGTTCAAGGGCAACGCGCCGGGCATCGACTTTCGACCCCGGCGCGCGCTCACATGAAACCTACCGCGAAAGGCCCTCCCCCCCGGTGGGCCTGCCCCTCATTGTCTCTTCGAGCGCAATGGGAATACCATCCGGGGAACCCCTGATGTCGGATTCCACCCGGACATCTCAGACTCCAGGGCATGTCGCAGCTCAATGCTCAACAGCTCACAACTTCCACGTCCGGGTGGGATAGTGGGAGCCACTCATTGGCATCGTATACTCAGGATACCTTGATTCGTTTGAATTCCGAGGAACAGCGTATCCTGGCGGACCTGGAGGCCCTGCTCGTCGAGGCGGAGCCGGGGTCTGAGTCCCTGCCCATGGTCCTGGAGGCATTGCGCGACACGCTCAAGGCGGAGCGCGCGGTGGCCTACGGCGTGGATGTGGGACCTGACCGCTACCACGTCAGCTACTCCCACAGCTCGGGTTTCCCGCAGCCGACGGAGGCGGTCTTCGACGCGCTGGAGACCTTCCTGTCGGACCGGGAGAGTCTTTGGGGCTGGTACGACCCCGCACGTCCCGCGCCCGCCCAGCGCAACCGGGCGCTGCACTTCCGCTCGCTCCAGGAGTCCGAGGCGCGGCAGATGCCCTTGCATGACCTGCCCGCGTATGAGGTGGGGCGGCGTCTGGGATTGAGCGAGGCGGAGCTGGAGGCGCAGAGGGACCGAGTCAACGTGCGCTCCGGGGCGGTGTATCGCCAGCTCGGGATGGAGCGCATGGCCTTTTTGCGCACGCTGGTGTGCGAGGGCCCCGCGCTGCTGGGCTGGATGGGATTGATGCGCGAGGAGCCCTTCACCGAGCGCGAGCAGCGGGTGCTCCAGGCGCTGACGCCCGCGCTGCAGCGGCGGCTGACGATGGAGACGCGGCTGCGCGAGTCGGGGCTGATGTCCACCGCGCTGGAGGTGGCGATGGAGGCCCTGGGGCGCGCCGCCTGGGTGGTCAGCCGCAGCGGCCGCGTGGTGCACGCCAACAGCGCGGGCCGCGTGTGGTTGGACCGAGGAGAGCCGGAGCTGATGGAGCAGCTGCGCCGGGGCGCGCAGGGGGTGCCCTGTTCGGGCCCGCTGACGCTCACGCCGCTGCGTACTCCCGGGCTGCCTCCGCACTACCTGGCCATCGACACGGGCACGGCCTCGAGCGCCGCGGCGCGGGTGCAGGCCCTGGCCGCGCGCTGGTCGCTCACCGCGCGCGAGTCGGAGGTGCTCACGCACATCGTCCAGGGCGAGACGAACAAGTCCATCGCCGGCCGGCTGGGCTGCGCCGAGCGCACCGTCGAGGTCCACGTCACGCACCTGCTCGCCAAGGCCCACGTGGAGAGCCGCTCGGCCCTCATCGCGCGCTTCTTCCAGACGTCCTGATGACGCGCGCGCCCGCGGGGCCCGCGCGTCTACAATGGGCGGAGTGAACGACTCCGCAGCCCTCCGCCTCCGGGCCGCCCGCGCCCGCGCCCGACACGCGCTGGACTCGGGCCCCTTCTCCGCCCCGCCCGAGGGCGTCCCCCGGCGTCGCCGCCTCGTGATGGGGGACCCGCAGGCGGACTTCGACAAGGTGCTGGGCATCCTCGACCACCACGGGCTGTTGAGCGCGGAGGGCTGGCTCCTGCCCGACGTCCAGCTCGTCTCCGTGGGGGACCACTTCGACTGGGGTCCGCCCGAGGAGCGTCAGCGCGCCGCGGACAGCGCGCTGGCCCTGGTGGCGTGGCTCTCCGCGCACCCGGCGGACCAGGTCACCCTGCTGCTCGGCAATCATGACCTGGGCCGCGTGGGCGAGCTCGCGGGCTTCGACGCGGCGAGCTTCGCCACCGCGCAGGCGGAGGCGGACTGCGTCTACCAGAAGGGCCACACGGACGAGGCGGGTGAGCAGGCCTTCTTGAAGCGCTGGCCCCAGGTGCCCACCGCGGAGCTGGTGGCGCGCGACTTCGGCAACTTCCGTGAGCCGCAGCGCACGTGGGTGGAGTTCCTCCTGCGCGCGCGGCGCTTCCGGACCGCCCACGCCGCGGGCCCCGGGCTCGTCGTGCTCCACGCGGGCGTGACGCGGGAGGACCTGGACCTGGTGGGGCTCGCCCCCGAGCAGCACGCGGACGCGGACGCGGTGGCGCGCGCGCTCAACGGCGCGGTGGATGACGCGGTGGCGCGGTGGAAGGGCGGACCGCTGGAGGTGCCCCACCTGCACCAGCCGGGCGACGCCGCGCGGGGCGAGGGCACGGGCATCTTCTACCAGCGCCCCAGCCTGAAGCCCGACGACGCCGAGCGCACCCGACAGACGCCGCGCCGGCGCTTCGACCCGAGGCGACTGCCCAGGGGGCTCACCCAGGTGGTGGGCCACACGCGCGACAAGCGGGTGCTGGAGCTGATGGGCGTCACGAACCTGACGCCGCGCGACGGCGTGGTGCGAAACCTGGTGACGGACGGGACCCGGGTGGACTGCGCCCACGGCGCGCCGCCGCCACCGCGAGACACCCAGGCGGCGCTGGTCTTCGTCGACGGAGGCATGAGCCACTGCCCCGTCGAGTCCTACGAGCTGTTCGACCTGGACACGCGCGCCGCCGCCGCTCGGACGACGGCGCGCTGAACCCCGCGGGCTACTTGGGCGCGGGCTGGGCCTCGGCCTGGAGACCGGCGAGCTTCTTCTCCAGGTTCTTCACCATGCGCGGCGACGTCTGCACGGCGGGCAGCGTCTTGGCGAAGGCGAGGGCCTCCTCCAGCGTCTTCACCGCGGAGGCGGTGTCCTTGCGCGCGATGAGGATGTCGACCCGGCCGGACATCACGCTGAGCCGACGCGAGCCCTGCACCCGGGCCAGCGCGCGGTCACTCGCGGCGAGCGCGTCGTCCAGCCGTCCCACGGTCCGGTACAGCGTGGCCAGGCGCGCGGGCGGGTTGTAGTCCTGGGGCAGGTCCTTCTCGCTCTGCTCCAGCGCGGGGATGGCGCGCTCGGGCGTGCCCAGCTTCATGGCCGCGCCCATGCGGTGCGCGTCGAAGACGGCGCGGGCCTCGGGGTTGGGGGCCTTGGCGGCCTCGGCCTCCAGGAAGGCCAGCCACTCCTCGGCGAGGACCTTCTTGCCGGCCTCGTCCTTGGCCACCTCGCGCGCCATGAGGCGCGCCTCGTACAGCCCCGAGCGGTCATCACCGGACATCTCGATGACGGGAGCCCCCATGGCGTCCACCACCTTGGCCTCCAGCGCGCTTCGCAGCTCCTTCACCCCGGCCGCGTCCTCGGGCATGGACACCGCGCACATCAGGCCGAACATCGCGGCGTTGGCCCACGACAGCGAGCGGGGCGTGCCCGGAAGCAGCTCGAGCGCCTTCTTCGCGCACGGCTCCACCTGCATCGCGCCGTACATCGCCGTCATGAGCGACTCCAGGGCGCGCCCCCGGCGGGACCAGTCGGCGGGCGCCTCGGCCAGGGCCTCCGTCAGGGTCTCTATCGCTTCGGCGGAGCGGCCCTCGGCATGGAGCGCGTCACCGCGCGCCAGCAGCGCCTCCGCGCCGGTGACGCCGCCCTTGTAGGCGCGCTCGCCGTCCTCGAAGAGCTTCTCCAGCTGCGACACGGTGGCGCTGCCCGCGAAGCGCAGGAGCGGCTTCTCCGCGCGCGGGTCGATGACGTACAGCGTGGGCCAGAACTCGATGGGGAACTTCTCCTGGAACGCCGCGTTCTGGGTCAGGTCGGTGTTCACCTCCAGCCAGACGAAGCGGTCGGCGTGGCGCGCCAGCGACTTGTCCGACAGGACGTACGCCTTCATGGAGCGACAGGTGTGGCACCACGGCGCCCAGACGTCGACGAAGAGGGGAACCCCCTTCGCCTTCGCTTCCGCGAGGGCTCGGGCGTAGTCATCCTCGATGAACGGCAGGGGAGCTCCGGCGTGCGCCGCTTCCGTGGACACGGGCGTGTTCGTGTTCGCGGCGGTGCAGCCGACGAGCCCCCAGAGCAGCAGGCTGGCGACAAGGGTGCGCATGGCGCGAACCCTACACCCGGGATGGCGCCGCTCGCGCCTGCTCCGAAACTGACATCCACCGCGCAAGCATCTGGGCACCTGCCCGTTCGCATGCTCTGGTGTGCGCGGACCTCCGATGACGCGAGACCCCTACACCCTGCGTGACGCGCTCGCGTCCGCCCTGGACGCCCTCCCTGCCGCCGAGCGGTTCCCGGACCCCTCCGACGCGGACCTGGCCCGCCGGCTGGCGGAGCGGCTGCGGCGGGATTTGCTGCCCCGCCTCGGCTCGGCGGACGCGCCCCTGCTGCTGGTGGCCATCGCCGGCCCCAACAATGTCGGCAAGTCCACGCTGTTCAACGCGTTGGTGGGCGCGTCGCTGTCGCCCGCGAGGCCCGAGGGAGGCCTGACGAAGCAGTGTCTGGCGGCGGCCCACCCGGAGACCTGGACGGGCGCGCTGAAGGACTTCCTCACCCGCCGCTACGACACGGTGCCGGTCGCGTCGGGCGAGTCGGCGCCGGTGGACCAGCCGGGGCCCTCCGGGCGGCTGTACCTGGTGCTGGCCGAGGATGTGCCGCGCGGGCTGCTCGTCATGGACACGCCGGACTTCGACAGCGTGTACCGGGAGAACCGCGAGCGCGCCGAGGCGCTGCTCGTCACGGTGGACGTGCTCGTGTTCGTGGTGAGCCGGCAGACGTACCAGAACGCCGCGCTGGTGGACTTCCTGCGCGCGGCGGTCGGCCATGGGCGGCCGTACCTGCTCGTCTACAACGAGGCCTCTCGCGAGGAGGTGGCGCGCGGGCACCTGGACAAGCTGGCCTCGGATGTCGGCCATCCGCCGCTCGCGCGCTACCTGGCGCCGCACCAGCCGGAGGTGGAGGCAGGCCTGCGTCCCCTGGCGACGGTGCCGCTGGATGGGAAGCCCGCGCTGGGCTCCCTGTTGGGTGAGGCCGAGCACGCGCGGGAGTTGAAGGCCCGGGCGCTGGAGGCGTCGCTCGCGGATGCGCGCGCGGAGATGGGGGCGGTGGCGCTCGCGGCGGGGCGCGCGGCGAGCGAGCCGGAGCGGTTGCGGCAACGGCTGCGTCACGAGCTCGAGGGCGTGGGCGCCGCGGCGGCCCTGAAGGCGGTGCCCGCGGACGTGCTCATCGATGCGTTCCGCGACGAGCTGGATGCGCGCAGTCAGTTCCACAAGTGGGTGCGGCTGCCGTTCCGGGGGCTGGCCACGGCGCTGACGTACGTGAGCCGCAAGGTGCGGCAGTCCTTCACGGGGCCGGAGCCCGAGGGGGCCGAGACGCCGACGCGCACGGTGGACGCGACGTTGACGGATGGAGTGCGGCGGCTGGTGGATGCCTTCGCGCCGGAGGTCGCCGCGTGGCGCGGGGACCCGGCGACGCGCGCGCTGCTGGCGGAGGCCTTCGGGCCGGTGACGCTGACGAAGCTGGAGGAGCCGCTGGGCTTCGAGGCCTTGCATGCCCACGCGGCGGACCGCGCCACGCTGTACGCGTACTGCCGCGACCTGGTGGCGGCCGAGCTGCAGGGAGGCATGCGCGAGGAGCTGCTCCAGGCGATGACGACGCTGGTGTACTCGGTGCCATCGGGCGCGGCGGCGGTGGTGACGGTGGCCACCGGGGGCTTCGGGCATGACGCGGTGGTGTGGGCGGGGACGCTCCTGTCCACGCCGCTGATGGAGCGCTTCGTGGACCTCCTGGGCGCGCAGGTGCGTGCCCGCGTCACCCGCAAGTGGGCGGACGCGCACGGCGCCACGCTGGCCCGGGCGCTGGAGGCGCGGTTCTTCTCGGGCGTGCTCGGGCACCTCGACGGGCTGGCGGAGGCGTGGCACCACACCGCGACGCGCCTGGAGGCGACCCGGGCCGAGCTGGCGTGAGACCGAGCCGTCGTCCTCTTCGTCTGGGAGAAACCGAGACGCTGAGGAAGGGGTGGGACGGACGGACAGGACGGGCGATATTCCGCCCGTGCGTGTGCGGCGACAATGCGTCATGCTGCGCGCGTCATGAATGGCTCGGACCCCGACGCACCGGGCTCCCCACCTCCGGTCCTCTCCTTCCGCCACCTGCTGACCGACGCCGTCGGCACGTTCCTGGACGAAGCCGGGATGACGTGCGCGCAGACGGCGGACTCCATCGGCGAGCTCATCGTCACGCTCTCGCGCTACCGCGAGGAGGGCGCCCCGCTGTTCCCCATGGCCTTCGTGGGGGATGACCTGGCGCGGATGCTCACGCTCCTGGGCGGGCATGACCCCCTCGCCATCGGCATCGGGCCGCGCACGCGCGCCACCATCCAGCGGGCGCTGAAGCAGTGCGCGCAGCTGGGACAGGGACGGTGGTGGGCGCTGTACCTGCTGCGGGTGCCGGAGGGGTTCGCGTACGGCGTGTTCCGCACGGACCCGTTCCCGCTCGCGGAGTCACCGCTGGAGCGGCTGCGCCGCGTCGAAGAGGCGCAGGCGGGGGTCGTCGGCGTGCTCCAGCTGGCGGACAACATGCTGGAGCTGCGCGCCGGCGGTGGGCTGTGCCGGCACGTGTACCTGTCCGGAGCGCGTGTGGAGTCGGCGTCGCCGCCGGTGATTCTCGACGAGCTGGCGGACGCCATCACCCAGGGCGTGGCGAGCGCCAGTCGCGAGCGAGCGCGGGGGTTCTTCCGACGGGTGTTGTTCGAGGTGATGCAGACGTCCCATGGGACGCTGGTGGCGGTGCTGCCTCGCGAGCGCGCGGGCTCCACGCTGTTCGTGGATGGCATCATCCTGCCTCGGCCGCTGGACGTGGTGGCGTTGCTGGACCGCTACCACGTGGACGCCACGTTCTCGGCGGCGACGGCGGTGCGTGCCACGGGGCAGTTGCTGCGCGGGATGATGGCCACGGATGGAATCACGGTGCTGCGCGCCGATGGTTGCATCGTGGGGTACAACATCTTCGTGCGACACCCGGAGTCACTCGCACATGAGCCCTCCGTGGTGGGGGGCGCGCGGCGACGCACCTATGAGGTCCTGGGCGCGGCCGTGGGCACCGAGCTGACCGCCGCGTTCATCCGCTCGCAGGATGGGGATGTGGCCTGCCGTCGGGCGTGACGTCTCCGGGACGGAGCGGGGAGGTCCGCGCCGCGTAGGACTCGTGCGCACACGCGAGGAGGCGGGACTTTCCAACTCTTCCGGTTATCTGACACATCCGCGCCGGAGTTGAGGCTCAGGTCATCTTGGGAACACCTGACCTGCCACGTCACATCCTCGCTTGATGGCCCGTGTGTCCGGGGATTTGAGTTTGTCAGAGGGTTCCAGCATGCTGGCCCCCGCCTTGAAATCCCCCTTGTTCAGTATCGAGCGGCTCGCGCTCGCCGTCCTATCGGTGTGCCTCCTGGCTTCCCCTGCCTGGGGCCAGAAGCTACCTGACGTCGTCGTCTCCGGGCCGCCCATCGTCCCCGCACTGAACGAGAACGGACAGGGCCTGTGTGTCGCGTCCAATGTGTGGACCCGTGCCCTCGGCGAGTTTCCGCAGACCCGAGGCACGTACCTCGACGTCATCAACGGGTACTTCGAGGACGCCACCAACCGGCAGACCCGCGTCACCACCGTGCTCCGCACGCCGTTCGACCTGTCCAACAACCTCAACGACGGTCGAACGCTGAGCTATGGCGACTTCGAGGGGCAAGTCACCTTGCCGGGGTGTTCGATTGGCGGGTGCAGTTTCAACATCATCAATGACTCTGACGACACCACGCCCTTCGTCTCGCGGTTTCGCGGTTATCTGAATATCACCGACGCACTCGCGGGCCGGCCTCTGCATTTCGGGTTCTACTCGGACGACGCGGTCAGCTTGGTCATCTACGACCGCTCGCAATCCTACACAGTCATCAATCGCCCTCCGCAGCTTGGCTTTCCCACCTGGCGAACCACGAACTCCGTCTCCTTCGCCACTGCAGGCCTCTACGCGGTAGAGCTCCTCTACGCGCAGGTCGGAGAACACGCTGCACTCGAGATGTCCGTGAACACGAGCGCCTTCACAGACTTTGAGCGCGCCGCGAACCAGACTCCCATCATCAATCTCTACACCTCGGGCTTCCAGTTGCTCCAGCCCGCGCAGTTCTTCCAGACGGAGAACGGCCTCCCCGCTTACGCCGGCTCCCCCAATCGCTGTGAGCAGTGCAACCGCGCTGACGCGAACTCCCAGGGCAACAGCACCTGCGGCACCTCCTACTACTGCAACAGCGCCGCGCTCTGCGCCCCCTGCGACTCCGCCCTCTTCTGCGGCGCGTCCTGCACCCGCTGTGGCCCCTCATCCCCCTACTGCGCCAACCTCAACGGCATCACCCAGTGCGTGGCTTGCACGGAGGACTCACAGTGCCCGAACGGCCGCTGTGACCTGACCGACAACACGTGCCGCGGATGCAACGGCGACGAGGACTGCCCGAACACCGGCCGCTGTGACCTCGCGACCAACCAGTGCTCCGGCTGCAACGACGACAGCGACTGCCCGGGGAGCACCGTCTGCGACGAGCCCACCGCCACCTGCGTGCCCTGCACCGAGGACGCCCACTGCCCCAACGGTCAGGTCTGCGCGACCGACATCCACGAGTGCCGCGAGTGCAACAATGACTCGCAGTGCCCTCGCGGAGAGGTCTGCGGCAATCACCAGTGCGGCCCCTGCGCCACCAACGACGCCTGCGCCGGCAACTCCTGCAACTGCTGCCCCAACGGCACCCAGTGCGCGGCCCTGACGCCCGGCGCCTCGCCCTCGTGCGTGGAGTGCACCACCGACGACCAGTGCGCCGAGGGCCAGAAGTGCGACCCGCTCAACGGCACCTGCGTCGCCGCCATCCCCGAGTGCAACACCGCCGAGGCCTGCGGTCCCGCCTGCGCCAAGTGCCCCGGCGAGCGCCCCTTCTGTCTCGACGGCCAGGTCTGCGTCCAGTGCCGCACCGACCTCGAGTGCGGCGACGGCCTGTTCTGCCTCAGCGGTGAATGCAGCTCCTGCACGACCGACCGACACTGCGGCTCGCGCTGCGAGGCCTGCGACGTGGACGCACCCTTCTGTCTCTCCGACGGCTCGGTCCAGAACAGCGCCTGCGTGGGCTGCCGCAACAATGACGACTGCGGCAGCGGCCAGTGCAACCCCACCACCCGCACCTGCGAGAACGCCGGCGCCTGCGCGGTGACGTGCGACGCGGGCCTCGTCTGCGACGGCGCCGCCTGCGTGGAGTGCTTCGCCGACGCCCACTGCCCCTGCGGCGGGACGTGCGACACCGCGAACAAGACCTGCTCCGAGTCCTGCGAAGACAGCAACGACTGCCTCGGCGTCCAGCACTGCTCTGCGAAGACCCAGCAGTGCGAGCGCGGCCGTCGCAAGCCCGGCACCGACCCTCAGGGCGGCGCCTTCTGCTGCGGCACCACCGAGGACGCCACCCCGGCCGGCAGCGCCACCATCCTCTTCCTGCTCGCCGCGGGCCTGCTGCTCCTGCGCTCCCACCGCCGCGTCCGATGAAACCCTTCCATCTGCCCCTCCTCCTGGCGCTGGGAGGGGCCAGCATCGCCTCCGCCCAACCGGACGCCCGCTTCGACGTCCAACTGTTCCGCCCGTCGGCCGCGCCCCAGGACCTGGTCGTCGTCACCCAGTCCCGTCCGCTGTCGCACCTGTCCGTGGCCGCGGGGCCCTACTTCAGCTACTCGCTCAACCCCCTCACCCTCGTCCCCGAGGGCGGAGACCTCGAGAAGATCAGCCTCGTCGGCAACCGCCTCCAACTGGACGTCATGGCCATGGTGGGCCTGTTCGACTGGGGCGAGTTCGGCGTGGACCTGCCGCTCATCCTCGCGCAGGGCGGACAGAACCTGGAGGTCATCGGCACCGAGGGCAGCGTGGAGAGCTTCGTGCTCGGCGACCTGCGCCTCACCGGCAAGGTGGCCATCCCCGGCATGCGCCGCCCCGCCGAGGGCAAGGGCTGGGGCGCCGCGATGACGCTCAACGTGAGCTTCCCCACGGGCGCGCAGGACGCGTTCGCGGGGGATGGCGAGCTGACGTGGGCACCGGGCCTCGTGCTCGACTACCGCTTCGGCAACGGCATCCTCCTGGCGCTCAACGGCGGCTTCTGGAAGCGGCCGGACCGCGTCTTCGACGGCGTGGCGCTCGGGGACATGGCGCCCTTCGGCCTGGGCGCCGAGGTCCCCATCCTGCGCGGCAGCGGAATCACCGCGCTCGGCGCCGTGAACGGCGCGGTGGCCCTGAAGAAGGCCCCCGGCGCGGAGCGGCAGATTCCCGCGGAGCTGCTCATCGGCCTGCGCTGGTACAGCTCCACCGGCGTGACGTTCACCTTCGGCGGTGGCGCGGGCTGCGGGTGCTCGCTGGCCTCGCCCACGCTGAGCTTCTTCACGTCCATCATCTGGATTCCGGCGAAGACGCGCGAGTGGGAGGCGCTGGAGCGCTTCAAGGAGCCGCCCGAGCCGCCGCCTCCGCCCCCGCCGCCGGTCGACCCGGATGGGGACTCCGTGATTGGGGCGGGCGACAAGTGCCCGGACGTGCCCGGCCCGGTGGAGAACGCCGGCTGTCCGGACACGGACCGCGACAGCGACGGCGTGGTGGACCGCCTCGACCAGTGCCCGGACGAGCCCGCGGGTGGCCGCGGACGACACGGGTGCCCCCTGGCCCGCCGGGAGAAGAACAAGATTGTCATCCTGGAGCAGGTGAACTTCGCCACCGACCAGGACGTCATCCTCTCGGAGTCGTTCCCCATCCTCGAGGAGGTCGCCCGGGTGATGAACGAGAACCCGGAGATGGACCGCGTGCTGGTGGAAGGCCACACGGATGCTCGCGCGAGCGACGCGTACAACCTGGACCTGTCACGTCGTCGCGCGGCCAGCGTGATGCGCTTCCTCGTGGAGACGGGCGTGGCGGCCGAGCGCGTGTGCTCGCAGGGCTTCGGGCGCAGCCGCCCGCTGTCCGACAACGCGACCGAGGAGGGCATGGCGCTCAACCGCCGCGTCGAGTTCACCATCCAGCCGCCGAGCGACGGCCCCCGTCCGCCCTGCCCGGATGACCTGGACAAGAAGGGCAAGCGCCCCCGGCAGAAGCAGCCGGGCCCCAAGCCTCCCGCGCCGAAGCGGTAGGCCCGAGCCGTCGCCGCTCGCGGGCACGTGGGAGTCCGCTCCCCGTGCCCGCCCGCGACAGTCTCAGGGGACGACGAACTCCGCGGCGGAGCGGCGACGACCGGCGACCACCGAGACGACGGCGCGCCCAGGGCCCACGGCCGTCACGCGGCCATCCTTGGACACCGACACCACGGACGCATCCGAGGTGAACCACTCCAGCGGCACGCTGTCGAGCACCACGCCGTTGCGGTTGAAGGCCCGCGCGAGCAGCAACACCGACTGCCCGCGCCGCTGGAACTGGTGATGCGTCAGGTTCAGCCCGAGCCTCGCGAAGTCCGCCGGCACCACCTGCACCGCGATGTGCCGCGCCAGGTGTCCCAGGCTCGCGCTCACCGTGGCCGAGCCGGGCTTCACCGCGACGACCTGCCCGTCCTCCACCCTCGCCACCGACTCGTCGGACGAGCGGAACTCCGGCGTGACGTTCTGGAGCGACGCGCCCTGCTCGTTGCGAGCCACCACGCGCAGCTTGATGGTGCGCCCCACCTCCAGGAAGTCCGCGCCCGGAGCGCGCACGTCGAGCGAGTTGAGGATGACCAGGTCCAGGTTGAGGGCCTCGCGCACCTTGCCGCCCGTCACGCCGATGACCGTCTTGCCGGACTTGCGCACCGTCATCACGCCGTCCTGGACCAGGGCCACGTCCGTCGCGGAGCTGGTCCAGCGCAGCTTCGGCTCGCGCATGCGTTCGCCCTCCGTGTCGAGGACGACGTAGTCCAGCTTCACGCTCTGCCCGGGCGTGCGCAGGAACTGGGACTCCAGCGGCTGGAAGGTCAGGGACCCGGGCGTCGGACCGCAAGCACTCAGGAGCCCGAGGAGCACAACGAGGAGGACGGAACGAAAAGGAATGCGCGGCGTCTTCACGGCGGCGTCGACAACGGTAGCGAGGGCGGGAGCAGCGCCCATCTTAACCACGCTCGCCGGCTCCGGTGATACCCACGAACAGCTTCCGGCCCCCGTCGCGCGGGAGCGTCCGTCCAGACAGGCGGTATCCTCCCGCCCCCAGCGGCTCCGCGGCCCTCAGGCGAAGAGGAAGTGCGGGACGTTGAAGTCACTCTCGGTGGAGTCCAGGGACGCGACGATGTTCAGCCGTTGGCCGGGCTCCGCGAGGTCGACCACGTAGTCCGCCTTCGTGCGGCCCGCGCCCTGGATGACCCGCACGCGGGGCCTGGCCGCCTGGGCCGCGTCCGAGGGGACATCCATCACCACGCCGAGCTGCCCGCCCGAGAGGCGCACCAGCGTCCCCACCGGATAGAAGCCCGCCACCGAGGTGAACAGGCGCACCACGCGCGCATCGAACCGCGTCCCGGCCCGGTGGGTGATGAGCCGCAGGGCCGTGTCAGGCGCCAGCCCTGGATGCGGAGGCGCCGGGAAGGTCAGCAGGTCGAAGGCACACGGCACCGCCAACAGCCGCCCCGCCAGTCCCACCGGGCGCTGCACCGGGCCGCTCCACGCCGGCTGGAGGCAGTCGTGCGCGGCCACCACGCGCTCCAGCCGGCCCGCGTCCAGCGGGCGCTGCAACAACCGCAGCGCCGTCTTCAGCGGCCCGCGCCGCGCCAGCAGCTCGTGCGAGGCCCGGTCGAACTCCTGCTCGGGAGGCAGCGTCGACGCACCCCGCCCCAGGTCATGGAACAGGCCGCTCAGGGCCAGGTCGAGCTGCTGCGCGCGCGACATCCCCATCCGCCGCGCCATCAACAGCGAGAGCACCGCCACCGCCGCGCCGTGCTGACCCCCGTCCACGTCCGTGCGCCGGAAGCGCGTCAGGCCCACCAGGAGCGCCTCGTGACCCACCGAGGCCTCGGCCAGCCGCAACAGCACGCGCCGGAAGCGCTCCACGCGCACCGGCGACTGGCTGGTGATGACGTGCTTGAGGAGGACGATCAGCCGCGCGTAGTAGCGCAGCATCACCTCGCGCGGCGTGAGCACGTTGTGGGAGGACAGCACCTCGCGCAGGCGGATGGGGCCCAGCTTCTCGTTGAGGATGGCCTGGGGCTTCTGGGCGCGCCGGTGCTTCTGGAACGCGAGCAGGAAGGCGCGCAGGTGCTCACGGCGCAGCCCCGCGCCGAAGGAGATCTCCTGCACTTGAAGGTGCTCCAGGTAGCGCCGCAGCGAGACGGCCATCTCGAGGTGCTCCTCGCCCAGCTTCATCCGCGCGCCGTTGAGGAAGGGGATGCCGCCCACGCACTGCAGCTCCACCGACTTCTGCCCTCGCAGCTCCGCGTCCAGCAGCGCGCCCAGCTCCTCGAGCCCCTCCTTCACGCCCGCGTTGTCCACGTCGTGCAGGGACACCGTGTTCAGGCAGCGCACCACCAACCCCATCAACCTGGGGCCCACCCGCGCCGCGTCGTCCCGATTCGACTCCGTCTCCATGGTTCCCCACCTGGCGCCCCAGGCGCCTCAGCCCACCGGAGCCAGCTGCGCCAGCGCCTCACGACAGGCCTGCTTGAGGACGCGCGGCGCGAAGAGCTTGCTCGCCACGGCCTCCAGGAGCGGCCGGGCCCTGGGGTCTCCGAGCACGCCGATGCACCGCGCGCAGTGCGCCTTGAGCTCCACGTCCTGCTCCCGCTCGAAGGCCGTGCGCAGCGCCGCGCCCGCCAGGGGCCCGCCCAGGTCCGCGAGCGCGCGCAGCACCGCCATCCGCTCACGCGCCTCCAGCTTCACCTCCAGGCGCGACACCAGCGGCCCCACCGCCGCCTCCACCCCGTGCCGCACCAGCAACACGAGCGCCGCGCCGCGAACCTCCGCCTCCGGGTCCGCCAGCAGCCGCAGGAGCGCCGAGCGCTGCGGCTCGATATCCCGGGGATTGAGCCGCGACAGCAGCGCCGCGCGCACCCGGGGCCTGGGGTGCGAGAGCAAGGCCGCCGTCAGCGGCTGGGCCTCGGGGCCCGCCTCGCGCAGGAACTGCAGCCAGTCCAGGTCCCGCTCCCCCAGCGACGCGGCGCGCGTCACCAGCACGCCCAACGACACACCCCGGCGCACGAGCAGCTTCGCCAGCGCGCCGCGCGCCTCCGGAGACGGCAGCTCGAACAAGAGGTCCGTGGCGCCCTGGAGCGCGTCGCGAGGCAGCGCGCTCAACAGCTCCAGCACGCGCAGCAGCACCCCTGGCTGGGCCGTGGCCTGGGCGAGCGCGAAGCGAGGCGCCTCCAGGAAGAAAAGCCGCGTGACGGCGTACAGGTCCGGCGCGCGGGCCCCGGACGCGCGCGCATCCCGCGTCATGCCCTGCACCACCTGCGACAGCTCCGCCCACCGGCCATGGGAGACGAACCCCGACAGGAGCTCCTCCATCCAGCCCAGCAGCGCCGCGCGCTCCTCCTCGCGGCACACCGCGAGCAGGCCCCACACCATCCACACGCTCCGCTCATGCACGCCCACGCCGCCGCGCTCGCGCTCCAGCAGGGCGCGCAGCTCCGCCACCTCCGCGTCGCTGGCGCCCTCGAACGCCGGCGCCCCCGAGCGCACCAGGTCCTGCGCGCTGACGGGGGCCAGCACCTCCGCCTCCAGGCGCGCGAGCCACTCGTCGTGCCCCACCGGGCGACGCCGGCCCGAACCCGAGGACTGGCGCCGCGTGAGGTCCGCGAACAGCTGCTCCTCACGCTCGGCGAGCTGCGCC
This sequence comes from Myxococcus sp. AS-1-15, assembly GCF_020037055.1. Classification (NCBI taxonomy): domain Bacteria; kingdom Pseudomonadati; phylum Myxococcota; class Myxococcia; order Myxococcales; family Myxococcaceae; genus Myxococcus; species Myxococcus sp. AS-1-15. The sequence continues at coordinate 800,254 of NZ_JAIQDF010000003.1, forward strand.
TCCGTCTGCGCCGACTCGCCCGTCTCGGCCGAGGCGGGCACCTCCGCGACGACGAGCTCGATGTCCTCGAACCCCCGCTCCCAGAACCACGTGTAGAAGTCGTACTCCGGCGGCAGCGTGCGCTGCAGCGCGCGGTGCCACATGGCCAGGAACGCCCCCAGCTCCTCCGCCTCCACACCCGGCTGCCACAGCACCTCCTGCACGCCCTCCAGGAAGAGCGGCCGCGTCACGGAGTCCTTCGCCGACGCCGACTCCACCAGCACCACGTCCCCCAACAGCAACGCCGAGGAGCGGATGTGCAGCACCACCGCCTCCCCCGTCACCGCGTGGTAGCGGCTCACACACTCGACCAGCCGCTGCTGGACCTCCGCCAGCGCGGCGTGGCCCTCCGCATAGAAGCGGTACGCGCCCAGCACCTTGTTCAGCGCGTGCCCCACCTCCGTCGCGGCTTCCTCCGCGGTGAGCACGGGCGCGCCACCGGGCGTCGGGACGGCCATCGGACTTCGAGAGGCGGGCATGGGCATGGTCTAGCAATTCATTGAATTCAATGAACCGCACCAAAGCCAGAAACCTGCCAGGGATTGTGGGGTGGACCGTTCAGGGTCGGGGAGCGAGAGCGCCCAGGGCCTGCGTGGCCAGGGCCTCCCCCTCGCGCCAGCCCGCGATTCGGGAGCGCTCCCGCGCGCGCTCCAATCGCTCCCGCGCCTCGGCGAGCTGGCCGCCCGCGCCCAGCAACCGGCCCGCGTTGTAGTGGATTCGGGCCGCCTCCTGTGAATCCCCCGCCTGCTCCGCGAGGGAGAGGGCGCGCTCCAGTTCCGTGAGGGCCGCCGCATGTTCTCCGGCGAGGACCCGCAGACCCGCGAGGTTGGAGAGCGCACGCGCCTGACCCACGAGGCTGCCCGTGGCGCGCGCCTGCTCGGCGGCGTGGGTGAAGCTGACACGGGCCTTCTCCGCCTGCTGGAGGCGCAGCTGCAGGCGCCCCAGCAGGTTGAGGTGCTCCCAGTAGAAGTCCGGCGCCCGGGCGGGCTTGCCGCCCATCCGCTGGAAGGCCCGGGTGACGAGCTCCACCGCGCCCGTGATGTCCCCCCGCGCCTCGCGGGCCCGGGAGTGCTCGCCCAGGACCCACGCCTCCACCTCCAACTCGGTGGCGGCGGCCTCGCGAATCGCCAGCAGTCGGGCCTCCGCGGCGGCCACCTGCCCCAGCTTCAGCTCCGCGGCGGCGATGCGGCGCACCAGCTCCGCGCGGGCGGCGGGCGCCTCGGTGTCGGGCAGCCTCCCCAGCCACGGCTCCGCGATGGACGCCACGGAGGCGGGGTCCACCTGCGTCAGACAGGTGCACGCGCGCGTCAGCATGCCCCACTGCCAGAGCCGCGCCGCGGGCGTGGCGCCAGGGGAGTCGCCCATGGCGCGTCGGAAGTAGTCGAAGGCCGCCCGCCACTCCCCTCGCGCGGAGAGCCGCTCCCCCGCGCGCTCACAGGCCGCGGAGGCTCCGGGTGCGCCCGCGACGAGCAGGTGGTCGGCCACGCGGACCTCGCGCGCGGGCTCGGCGGCGAAGGCGTCCTTGCCCAGCGCCTCCGCCAGCGCCTGGTGCGCGCGGCGCAGCGCGCTCACGGGCAGCCGCTCCAGCAAGGCCTGGCGGGCCAGCTCCTGCGTGAAGCGCAGACAGCCGGGCCGCTCCTTCACCTCCGTGAGCCACCCATCCACCACCAGCAGCTCGGGCACGTCCGCTTCCACGACTTCGTCCGACAGCGAGGCGCGCACGAGCGCGGCGGAGAAGACGGCCCCCTCGACGGCCGCGCGGGACAGGAAGCGTTGCAGCGGCGGCGGCAGCAGGTCCAGACGCGCGCCCAGCGCGAGGCCGAGGCTGTCGGGCAACACCGCCTCGCCCAGCGGCTGGGTGGCCTGCAGGGCGCCGCCCAGCCGCTGCACGGCGCCGCGCTCGACGAGGGCCCGCATCAGCTCCAGCGCGAAGGAGGGGTTGCCGCTCGAACGCTCGAAGACGAGCGTCTCCACCTCGGCGCTCGGGGGCGCACCGAAGGCCGAGGCGAGCAGGGTCCGCAGCTCCGGCCTGGGCATGCCTCCCAGCACCGAGAGGGGAAGCGACGTGATGGCGACGGGCAACGCCTCCGGCGCCGTCGTGGCCATCAAGGCGACGCGGGAGCCGGGCGCGCTCACCAGCGCCACCAACAGCTCCAGCGAGGCCACGTCCGCGTGGTGCACGTCATCCACGAGCAGCAACAGCCCGCCGACACGTGCCGCGCGCAGCAGCGTCTCCGTCAGCGCGGCATCGGCGGCCTGGAGCTGGCCCGAGGGTCCGCCCTGGGACAACCGTCGCCAGAGCGCGGCGACCTCCTGCGAGGACAGGCCCAACAGGGCGAGCGGCTGGAGCGGCGCCCCCTCGGGCACGGGGCCCAGCATGCGCGCGAGGCCGGTGAGCACCGAGCGCATCAACCCCATCGCCCCCGCGCCGCGCAGGTCCTCCGCGCTGGTCCTCACCACCCGCGGCCCCGGCTCGCGTGCGGCCTGCTCCGCCACGGCCTCGAGCAGCCGGCTCTTGCCCATGCCCGCCGCCCCCGAGAAGAGCCGGGCGCTCCCCTGCCCCGCCTTCAGCGCGTCCACCACCCGTCGCGCGGCGACCAGCGCGTCCTCACGGCCCACGAAGGGCGTGCCACGCATCACGCCGCCCAGGCCCTCCACGCGCCAGGCGCTCCCCGAGGCCAGGCTCCGCTCCGGTCCGAAGCGGACGCCCTCCTCCAGCAAGCCCTTCGCGGCGGAGCCCACCAGCACCTCTCCCGGGGCCGCCGCCTGCGCGAGCGCGGCGGAGTGCTCCAGTCCCACGCCCGTCACGCGCCACGGCGCGCGGCCACCGCCTCCGCTCACCAGCACGGCGTCGAACTCCAGGCCCGCGCGCAGCGTCGGCGCGGGAGACACGCCCGAGGCCTCCACCGCGCGCAGCAGCTCCAGCACGCAGCGGACCGCGCGCGCCGGGTCATCCCGACGCGACACGGGCAGGCCGAACGCCAGGCTCCAGCGCGACTCGGTGAGCTGCACCACCTCCGCCTCGTGTCGCTCGGCGATGGCCGCGGCCAGGTCCATCAGCTGGCCCACGGCCTCCATCCCCTCCTCGGGCCCCAGCGCCTTGCGCAGCGCCTCGGCGCCCTCCAGCGCCACCGTGACGATGACCAGCTTGCGCTTGAGGGAGCCGGCCTCGCGCCCCCGCATCCTCACCGTCGCCGCGGGGCCGTCCTCCGCCAGCGGCACGGACGCGGCCGTCGTCACCGTGGCAGGGCCGTGAAGCTCCGTCGGCGGCGCCTCCAGGTCGATGAGCTGTCCGTCGGAGACCACCGAGACGTCCTGCGAGCGCGCGCCTTCGGGACGAAGGCTTCTCGTCCGCGTCGCGCCCGCGGCATCTCCCCCGGGAGCGGGCGGCTCGGCCGTGGCGAGCGGTGCCTTCGCCTCCGGTGAGCCGGACACGCCCCCGGAGATGGCCGCCATGGCGCTGCCACAGTGCGGACAGAAGCGACTGCTGCCCCGCGTGGACTGTCCACATCGAGGGCACGTCACGCTGGACTCGGAGACGCGCGGCAGCAGGCTTCCCAGGCCCACGCTGGACTCGCGCATCCGCGCGCGGACCATCTCGCCCACCAGCCGCTCGGCCGTCTGGGCGACGTCGTCCTCGGGTCCGCGCGGCGTCTCATCCAGGTACTGCTGGAGCGCCCGGGCCACGTCGCCGCAGCGCTCGAAGCGCTGCTCACGCGGCTTGGCCAGCATGCGCAGGATGATGCTGTCGAGCAGCGGGGAGACACCGTCGACGAGCATCGACGGCTTGAGCGCGGGCGTCAGCGCGATGCGCCGCATCGCCTCGGGAGCGTTGTCCGTCTCCACCAGCGGACGGTGCGTCACCAGCTCCCACAGCACGACGCCCAGCGCGTACTGGTCGCTGCGCCCGTCGAGCGGATGGTTGCGCACCTGCTCGGGTGACATGTACCGCAGCTTGCCCTTGAGGATGCCGGTGCGCGTGCGCGTGGAGCGATTGCTCGCCTTGGCCACGCCGAAGTCCACCACCTTCGTCACGCCGTCCAGTCGCACCATGATGTTCTGCGGACTGATGTCACGGTGGACCAGGTCCAGTGACACGCCCTGGGCATCCACGGCCTGGTGCGCATGGTCCAACCCGAGCGCGGCGTCGCGGATGATGCGCGCACAGACGCCCGGGCTCAGCGCCGCCCCGGAGCGCGAGGCCGCGCGGGCCAGCCGTCCGAGGTTCTCGCCCTCGATGTACTCCATGGCGATGTAGAAGGTGCCCTCCCACTCGCCGACCTCGAACACGTGGACGACGTTGGGATGGTTGAGGCGCCCGGCCACCCGCGCCTCGTCGAGGAACATCTCCAGCGAGCCCTCCTGCTCCAGCAGGTCCGGCAGCAGGCTCTTCAAGATGACGGGGCGCTCGAAGCCGCTGACGCCCACCTGTCGCGCCAGGAAGATTTCGCCCATGCCGCCCACCGCGAGCCGGTTGAGCACCGCGTACCGGCCGAAGACGAGAGGGACAGGGCTGCTCGAGGTGGACATCGCCAGGACACGCTAGCCACCCCGCGCGGAAGCCCGCCAGTTCCTATCCTCGGCCGCTGGGGCATCTGTTACCCAGTGGCGTTCACTCGCCCGGCGCCAACCAGCGCAGGCGAGGGCCCCCCCCCAGCGAGGGACCTCCTGGCGCGAGGGCCAGCGGTTGGAGGTACAGCCCCCGCCGCTCACGCGTCCACCACGCACCCGTGCGCCGACGCTCCTCCACGTCCGTCATGCGGTAGTCGTACAGCACCGCGCGCACCTGGCGGGGCGGCGCGTCCGGGAAGGGGTTGCGCGCGAGCAGGGACAACACCTCGGGCGAGCCCTCCAGCAGTCGCGCCAGGAACATGATGAACCAACTGGGCGGCGCGCTCAGCGCGGCGAACCACATCTGCCAGTCGAGCCGGGGTTGATGCGGCGCCACCTGCACGGGCGGCCGGGTGACGTCGTCCACTTTGTAGCGGAAGCCATAAGGCTCCCAGTGCTCGCCGTCGCGAGAGCCCTCGACGATGATTTCAGGCCGCTCCACCGTCATCACGCTGAAGAGCCCATAGCGATTCACCGAGCGCAGCGGACGCGCGCACCCGTGCAGCCACGACAGCGAACGCTGGACCCGCTCTGGCAGACGCGCGCTCCGCTCGAACCGCAGGAGGATGTCCGCCGCGCCGAGCACCAGCAACGGACCGAAGAGCCCCGCGCTCAGGACCTTGCCCCAGCCCGCGCCGCGCCTCGACGGGGGCGGAGGCTCGCGCAGGAAGGGGAGCATCCGCCTCAGGCTCACGTCGTCCAGGAGCCACAGGCCGAGCACCAGCGATTGCACGTTGAAGAAGCCGTAGTTGCCCGTGGCCATGATGGCGAGCTGGAGCGCGGAGAACGCGCCGAACGCGAGCTGCCTCGGCCGACGCGGCGCGAACACGAGCGGCGGCAGCGCCACCTCCAGCGCGAGCACCGCCGCCGTCGACGCACGCTGCAGGCTCACGGGCAGATGATGCGCGGACCATCCACCCCGCGTGGGCAGGGGCGCGGTCTCGTAGTAGTGCCGACACGCCGTCAGCTCACGCCAGGTCCTGTCCCCGGACTGCCACTTGCTCAGCCCCGAGCCGAAGTAGAGCCGGAACACGAGCAGCCGGAAGAGGAACACCTCCAGCGACGTGGGCGAGGCGCGCCCCAGCCCCGGCCTCAACCCCGAGGGCGCGGTGAGCGCGGACAGCAGGCCCATCTCCAGCAGCAGGACATCCCACTGGAACGAGAGGAACTCACGCCCCACCGCCGCGTACGAGAGATACAGGCCCCACAGCAGCGCGAGCGCGCTCCGAGGCGCGACATTGAAGATGACGGCCAGCGAGAGCAGCTGCCCCACCCGGCAGCCTCGCAGCAACGCGGCGTCGGAGGCGTCGAACCAGAACACGGTGGGAAGCCGTCTCCAGCGCTCGAGCGCCGGTTGCTCGCGCAGGTCCGACTCGACGAGGTCCTTCACGGGACGGATGCCGCGAGCCCCGAACAGCCCCAGCACCTGCGGCCGCAGCGAGGTGAACGCGATGAGGAACACGCCTCCCGCCAGTCGCAGGAAGAGCCAGCGCACCTGGCGTCCGTCCCGGGGAACCACCGTGCGCCCGAAGAGCCAGCGGTCCACCCGCGAGGCCGCGCGGCGATTGCGCGCGATGACGCCGTACACGGCCTGGGACACGCCCAGCACGCCGGGCAGCAACCCCAGCTTCGCCATGCCGCGTGTCAGCCAGCGCGGCGAGCGGGCGAGCGCGCGGAAGACCGCCTCCGCACCCTGCGTCACCCGTCCCGAGGGCTCCACCAGTTGGGTGGCGCGGCGCATGTTCCGCCGGGGAATGCCGAGCAGCAGGAGCAGCCAGCTCCGCCCCGGCAGGAAACGGACGCCCCCGTCGCTGCGCTGCTTCCACCGCGCCACCCAACGGCGGCAGAAGCCACAGTCCGCGTCGTACAGGAGCAGCGAGGGACCCTGCTCGAGCGTGTGTGAACCCACCATGAACGAAGCATGGGCGCGGCCAGGGAGTGAGGCCCGTCACCCGGGTTCCGACGGTGGTCGCTCCAGGGGCGGGGTGGCGGGCGGGCGAGCGGGAAGACCTGGTGCCCCCTGGACATCGCCGGGGGGTGCCTAGCTTCACCGAATGAGTGAGCCGAAGGGGAAGGCGAAGCGACTGGTCGAGCTGGTGCCGGGCATCCACCACTGGACCGTGACCGACAACCGCATCGGCGGCACGCGCAGCGATGCCTACGCCGTGGTGGACGTGGATGGCTCCGTCATCCTCATCGACCCGCTGCCCATCGACGAGGCGAAGCTGCGCGAGCTCGGCGATGTCACCGCCATCATCCTGACGGCGGGGAACCATCAGCGCTCCGCGTGGCGCTTCCGGAAGGCGTTCGGCGCGCCGGTGTGGGCCCCGGAGAACGCGTACGGGCTGGAGGACAAGCCCGACTTCATCTACGTGGCCGGAGACACGCTGCCGGGCGGACTGCTCCCCTTCCACACGCCTGGACCCGCCGTGGCCATGTTCACGCTGTGGATGCAGAAGCATCCTCGCGGTGTCGCCTTCATCTCGGATTTGCTGACCCACGACAGCCAGGGCACGCCCGAGTTCGTCCCCAGCGAGTACCAGGATGAACCCCTGCGCACACGGCAGAGCGTCCAGCGCATCCTCGACCACCTCACCGTGGACGTCCTCTGCTTCGCGCACGGCGAGCCCATCCTGAAGGACGGCGCGAGCGCGCTACGCCGAGCACTCCAGGAGGACATGGACGCCCCCGCCGCGCCCTCACCGTGAGCACGGCGGAGTCACTCAGGTCACGTCCTCGCTCACCAGGACATGGCCGTCTTGAACCCCCGGAGGCACCAGGTAGAGCTGCTCGCCCGCCTCGGCGCGGTCGAGCAGCACACTCAGCTCCGCCAGGTCCGTGACGGCGATTCGACGCGAGTGCGGCAGCGACAGCCGACGCGCCATCGCCTCCGCCACGCGCGCGCCGTCGGACAGGTCCGTCTCGTAGACGAACGTCCGCTCCCCGTACTCGTGTCCTCCGGGGACCCGGCCCACCAGCCGCAACGGCCCCAGTCGTGAGTGGACGCGGACGCTCGGGTTGTCCCACTGGGCCACGCCGCGCAGCCGCTTCGCGCGCAACATGCTCAACGTCAGCGTCTTCACCCACGCGCCCGCGCCCGTCCCCGGCAGGAAGCTCAACAGCGACACGCCGATGAACAGCCCCGGCGTCACCGAGGGCGCCGCGTAGTACGCCGCGCCGATGGCCGGGTCCTCGTCCTCCAGCCCCAGATGCGCGCGCGCCTCCAGCTTCAGCATCCTCGCCGGACAGCGCAGCAGTCCAATCGCTCCCGGCATCAGGTACAGGTCCGACAGCACCCAGCGCGGCACGCCGATGCCCCCGAACGCGAACTGATTCAGCGCGAGGTACTGCGCCGCCAGCGACAGGTTGCGCTCCGCTGGCAGGTACGTCGCCGGCAATCCCAACGGAGACAGGTCCATCGACTCGGCGTGCTCACCCGCGCCCAGCGCCAGGAGCGATACGCCCGGGTGCGCGGAGAAGAAGGCCTCCGCCTGTCGCGTCAAGGCCTCGGTGTCACGCATCGGCTTCGATGTCCCTCGCCACGGCCGCCAGGCGGGCCTCGTCCGGAATGCTCACCGCCCCATCCTCCACCACCGCTCGCGACACGAGACAGCGCGAGGAGCCACCGCCCTTCTCGCAGAGCTCCCCCATGTCGAGCGACACCACCCGCATCCCCAGCGCCTCCAGTCGGGCACGCACCGACCCGGGCACCACCGAGGGCGCGAGCAGCTCCCGCCCCAGCGGCAGTCCATTCGTGGCGTAGCGACGAATCTCGTCCTCCGTCACCACGAGCAGCCGCGCGTCACCGAAGCGCTCACGCAATCGGGCGAATGACTCGGGCGCGATGACCTCCGGGCACACCAGCATCCGGTCCACCGCGGGCAGCGGCAGCAACGCCATGTTGCCGTGGAACGCGGGCTCGCGGACCTGCACGCGCACCACCTCCCCTGGGAACCAGCGCGCCGCGGCCTCCAGCCCTTCGAGCGTCGTGCGTCCGCCCCAGAACAGGAGCGTGACACCGTCGAAGTGCGCCACATCTCCGTGCGCCTCCCAGATGCCCACGCCCGGGTCCACCACCTCGAAGCCCATGCGCCTGGCCAGCGAGGCCCAGTGCTCACGCTCCGCGCGCCGGTGCTCGCTCATCATCCGGGGCAACACGAACCAGGGTGCACGTCCCTCGCGCGCCACCACCTGTCCACACTCCGCCGCGTAGGGCATGCCCGTGAGCAGCTCCGACGGCGAGGTCAGCGCCACCACCGTGCCGCCGCGGGCCTCGATGGCTCGCGCCAGGGCCAGCCACTCGCGGCGGGCCTTGCGCGCGTCCACCTGCGGCGCCTCGCGGCTGCGGAAGTTGTTGCGTCCTCGCAGTGCCCAGCCACGTCCCGGCGGCGACATGAGGAAGAGTTCCATGCCCCCTGGTTCTACCCGAGAGCGCCCGGCTCCTGCACCGCCACGCACAAGGCCACCGGCGCACACCGAACGCAGGCGCAGGCCCGGCGACATTCGTGCTGGTCTCGGGAAGCGGCCAGGGCGGACCCTCCCTCCGAGAGAGCGCCCCGCTCCGGCACCGCCGTGCACAAGGCCACCGGCGCGCACTGAACGCTGGCGCACGTCCGACGACATTCGCGCTGGCCCCCGGGACACGGGCAGGACAGGCTGTCCCTCCCCGTGGACGAGACGAGCCTGCCCGAGCCCGAAGCCCTCCGGTCCCTCTTGCGGACCGCCCTGGAACTGCCAGCCCTCCAGCCGCATGCGGCGCGCTTGGAGCGGCTCGTGGACGACTACGCGCGCGGCGTGGCGAACCGGGACGCCCCGCTCGCCGTGGCGCTCGTGGGCGCCACCGGCGCCGGCAAGTCCACCCTCCTCAACGCGCTCGCGGGCCAGCCCCTCTCGCGCGAGGGCGTGGACCGCCCCACCAGCACCGTCGCCACCGTGTTCGCCCCCGAGGGCGCCGCGGCCGACTCGCTGGCCCAGTCCGGCGCCCGCGTCACCCGCTACCTGCCCGGCCCCCAGGCGCTCTGGGGCGGACAGGTGTTCATCGACACACCCGACCTCAACAGCGTGGCCACCACGCATCGCGACGTCGCGCGCGCGGCGCTGGAGCGCGCGGACGTGGCGCTGGTGGTGATGCACCGGGGCAGCGTGGCGGAGGCCACCCAGGTCCAGTTCCTCACCGAGTTCGCCCGCCGCCGCGCGCTCGTGTTCATCCTCAACTTCGCCGACGAGCTGTCCGCCGAGTCGCGCGAGACGCTCAAGGCCCAGGTGCGCCGCGTCGCCTCGGAGCAGTACGGCCTTTCGCCCCAGGACGTCCCCGTGTTCGCCATCAGCGCGCAGGCGGCGAAGGACGGCCGCGACGTGTCCGGCGAGTTCGGCCCGCTCCTCTTCCACCTCCGGGGCCTCGCCACCCAGGCCATCGCCGCGCGCGTGCGACGCGGCAACGCGATGGGCGCGCTGGAGGAGGTGTCCTCGCGCGTGAAGGCCGCGCTCGAGGAGACGGAAACCCTGCTCGGACGCACGCGCACGGCCCTGGGCTCCGGGATGGAGAAGGCCTCCGAGGGCCTGCGCGAGGACTTCGACTCACGCCTCAAGCTCGCGCATGGCCACCTGGCCGCGGAGGTGCGACGACAGGCCGGTGGACGCTTCTGGGGGCCCGCGGCGTGGGGCCTCCGACTGTCCCTGTGGGGCGCGAGCGGACTGGGCGCGGCGGCGCTGGTGGGACGCGCGAGCCTGCCCGCGGGGCTCGCGGTGGCGGCGGCCTCCACCGTGGTGGACGTGGTGCGAGGCCACACGCGCGCACGCGCCGCGGAGAGCACCGTGGTGGAGCCCTTCGAGGATGACTTTGGCGTGGAGTCCGCGGCGCGCACCGCGCTGGCGGAGGCGCGCAGCATCGCGCGGGCCGGAGGCCTGGAGCCCTCGGTGCTCGGCGTGCCGGAGCTGGACGTGCTGCTCGACGAGGTGCGCGCGGCGCGGGCGTCCGCGTGGCGCTACACCGTCACCACGGGCGTGGGGGAGGCGGTGGCGGGATGGTGGCGCACCGCGCGATGGCTGGTGCTGCCACTCATCAACCTGCCCTTGCTGGTGCTGCTCGGACACGTGGGCTACCGCGTGGTGCGGGCCTACGTGGAGGGCCCCCTGTTGCCGTTGGACTACTTCGTCAACGCGGGAGCCCTCTTCGCGCTGCTCGCCGGAGCGGGCGCGCTGCTGGCCTCAGCGAGTCTCGCTGGGGCCGCTCGCCGTGCGGGCTCGGGCGGGCGCGCGCGCTTCGTCGAGACCCTGGCCACCCTGGGCCGGCGGCTGGGAGAGGCCGTCGATGATGGCCTTCGCCCCGGGCGGGAGGCCGCGCGGCGAATCCTCGCGCTCCGGTGACATGGACACCACGGGCTGGCCCGGCGTGTGCGTGCCGTCCGTCGTGGCCATGAGCGTGTCGCGACCGGACTCGCGGCAGATGGGCGCGGCCACGCGCGTGTCGCGCACCGGGTCCCCGTAGCCAGCGATGCGCGCGGGCACGGACGGGTTGTTCCAACCCTTGCCCACCTCGCGCGCCACCTTGAAGTGCAGGTGCGCGCCGCACGCCCAGCCGGTGGAGCCGGAGAAGCCGATGAGCTGCCCCTCCTTCACGCTCTCGCCGGGCTTCACCACCACCGCGCTGAAGTGGAGGTACTGCGTCTCCAGCCCGTCACCGTGCGAGATGACGACGTAGTTGGCGTAGGGCGCGAACTTCTCGTCGCAGCCACCCTTCGTGCTGTCACCGCGGGCCAGCCGCACGACCCCGTCACGCGCCGCGACGATGGGCGTGCCGTCCGGCATGCGGAAGTCCCAGGCGAACGTGTCGTTGTGCTGGTGACTGCCCGTGTCGTGTCCCTGGCTCACCGTGTGGATGCGGCCACAGGCAAACGGGACGCCCACTTCCGGCAGGTCTGCCGCCGGAGAGGCCATCGAGTTGGAAGCCGCTGGCGCGGACGCCAGGAGGGAGCCGACAAGGAGAGCGGAGGAAAGGTTCATATCGGGCCGGCGGACAACGGAGACAAGTGCCTGGGGTATTTCCCAGACGAATTATCTCGAACCCGCGAGGACTATCACCAGGGCCTCTCGGGCTCGCCTGCCCGGCCGCTGGGCCATGACCCACTTCCTCCGAGGACGAATCGCGCCATGGCGGACGTGCACCTGTCTGCTCGCCCGCCCGAGGTCCCGCCGCGAAAAGCCTCGAGCAGGGCACGCTTGCGACAAAGGTCGGCGCATGTCTCACCGTCTCGGCGGGAGTGGCCGCGTGGATCACCCTCTCGCACGCGCCCGCCCAGGGCTCACGAACTTAGTGACTGGTCACTCATTAAGTCCGGCGTTATGCTTGGCGTGACGATGGCCCCCAAGACCCCCACCCCGGATCGCAAGGCGGCGCGCCCCGTGCGGCGCACGCAGCAGGAGCGGCGCGAGACGACGCGGCGCAAGCTGCTGGACGCGACCATCGAGACGTTGGTGGAGCTGGGGCACGCCCGGCTGACGACGGTGGAGGTGGCGAAGCGAGCGGGCGTCTCCCAGGGCGCCCTCTTCACGCACTTCGACACGAAGGAGGAACTGCTCGCCGCGGCGGTGGAGCACCTCTTCCCCCGACTCATCCAGGACTACCTCGCCGGCGTGGGCGCGCGGCCCTCGGGCAAGGACCGCATCGCCTCGGCGGTGGACATGTTGTGGGCGGCGTACCAGCGACCGGAGCTGCAGGCGGCCATCGAGCTGTACGTGGCGGCGCGCACGGACGCGGAGCTGCGCGTGGCGCTCGCCGCCGTGGACGGTCCCCACCGCGAGAACATGCACCGGGTGGCGCGCGAGCTGTTCCCCGACGTGGCGTCCTCGTCTCCGGAGTTCCACGCGGTGGTGGAGCTGGCGCTGGACGCCGTGCAGGGCGCGGCCGTGGGCGGCAGTGCCCGTCCGAACGACCCGGCCCACCGCGGCATGCTGGATGCCCTCACCCGCTTCATGCGCAGCGCCTTCTCTCCTCCGACACCGCAACGAGCGCGCCCACGCCCCAGGTCCTGAGCTTCATTGAAGGAGGTGTCCCATGGACGCCACGCACATCCCCGACCTCATCGCACCCGCCATTCCCGTGTTCATCCTGACGGTGGTGGCCGAGTTCTTCTGGGTGAAGAAGCTGCGCGAGGAGAACGCCGCCATGGTGGGGCACACGTGGAAGGACTCGCTCGCAAGCCTCTCCATGGGGCTGGGCAACGTGTTCATCAACGTGGTGTGGAAGGGCGTGGCCTTCGCGGGCTACCTGGCGCTGTACCAGCTGACGCCGCTGCGCATGGGCACGGGCGTGCTCGCGTGGGTGCTCCTCTTCTTCGCGGACGACCTCTGCTACTACTGGTTCCACCGCGTCCACCACGAGAGCCGCTTCTTCTGGGCATCACACGTGGTGCACCACTCCAGCCAGCACTACAACCTGACGACGGCGCTGCGGCAGACGTGGACGCCTCCGACGAGCTGGGTGTTCTGGGCGCCGCTGGCGCTGCTGGGCTTCTCGCCGGTGATGATTGTCGTCCAGCAGTCAGTGAGCCTCTTGTACCAGTACTGGATTCACACGGAGGCCATCGGCCGGCTGCCGCGGCCGCTCGAGTGGGTGCTCAACACGCCGTCGCACCACCGCGTGCACCACGCGGCCAACCCGCGCTACCTCGACAAGAACTACGCGGGCATCCTCATCATCTGGGACCGGCTGTTCGGCACCTTCGAGCCGGAGGGTGAGAAGCCCGTCTACGGCCTCACCAAGAACCTGAAGACGTTCAACCCGGTGCGCATCGCGTTCCACGAGTTCGCCTCCATCGCGAAGGACGCGGCAAAGCGAGGCTCGCTGCGGCAGCGGCTGAGCTACATCTTCCGCAACCCCGCATGGAAGCCAGCGGACTCCTCCACGCCGCGACAAGGTCCGCCGAGTTCGGAACCGGAGACAGTGAGCCCCTCGGCCTGAGGCCGGGGCCCATTCGGCTTCCCACGGCCGCTCGGAGGCGCTAAGCCACCTGGCACTTTTTCTTCGCGCGAGCCCCCAGGAGGAGCCATGACCGAGCGTGAGCTGTGGGAGCGGTACCAGCGTTATCTGAGCGTCGTCCCGTCGCTGGGGTTCTCCCTCGACGTCTCGCGCATGGGGTTCGCGGCGGACTTCCTGGAGCGGATGCGGCCTCGGCTGGAGGAGGCCTTCAGCCAGATGGAGGCGCTGGAGAAGGGCGCCATCGCGAACCCGGACGAGAACCGCCGCGTGGGGCACTACTGGCTGCGCGCGCCGGAGCTGGCCCCGGAGCCCGCGCTGTCGAAGGACATCACCGACACGGTGGCCGCGGTGCACGCCTTCTCGCGGGACGTGCACGAGGGGAAGCTCAAGCCGCAGAAGGCGGCGCGCTTCACGCACCTGCTGCTGGTGGGCATCGGCGGCTCGGCGCTCGGGCCGCAGCTGGTGGCGGACGCGCTGACGTCGCGGGACGACCAGATGCAGGTGTCGTTCTTCGACAACACGGACCCGGACGGGATGGACCGGGTGCTGGGGCAGCTGGGCAGCAAGCTCGCCGAGACGCTGACGGTGGTCATCAGCAAGTCGGGCGGCACCAAGGAGACGCGCAACGGCATGCTGGAGGCCGAGCGTGGCTATCAGGCGCAGGGGCTCGACTTCAGCAAGCACGCGGTGGCCGTCACGGGCGCGGGCAGTGAGCTGGACCAGCACGCGAGGAAGCAGGGCTGGTTGCGCATGTTCCCGATGTGGGACTGGGTTGGCGGGCGCACGTCGGTGATGTCGGCGGTGGGCCTGTTGCCGGCGCGGCTGCAGGGGTTGGACATCGACGGGATGCTCGCGGGCGCGCGGGAGATGGACGTGGCGACGCGGCAGCGCGACGCGCTGAAGAACCCGGCGGCGCTGCTCGCGCTGATGTGGTTCCACGCGGGCGACGGGCGCGGCGTGAAGGACATGGTCATCCTGCCGTACAAGGACCGCCTGCTCCTGATGTCGCGCTACCTCCAGCAGCTGGTGATGGAGTCGCTGGGCAAGGAGAAGGACCTGGACGGCAAGGTGGTGAACCAGGGCATCGCCGTCTACGGGAACAAGGGGTCCACGGACCAGCATGCGTACGTGCAGCAGCTGCGCGAGGGGGTGCCGAACTTCTTCGCCACGTTCATCGAGGTCCTCAAGGACCGGGACGGTGAGTCGATGGAGGTGGAGGGCGGCATCACCAGCGGCGACTACCTGCTGGGCTTCTTCCTGGGCACGCGCCGCGCGCTGTACGAGAAGGGCCGCGAGTCCATCACCCTGACGGTGCCGGACGTGAGCGCGCGCACGGTGGGGGCGCTCATCGCGCTCTACGAGCGCGCGGTGGGCCTGTACGCGAGCCTGGTGCACATCAACGCGTACCACCAGCCGGGCGTCGAGGCGGGCAAGAAGGCCGCGACCAGCGTGCTGGACATCCAGAAGAAGCTCACGGCGCGGCTGAAGGAGGCCAAGGCGGAGGCGCGCTCGGCGGAGCAGCTCGCGGCGGACATCGGCCAGCCGGATGAGGTGGAGACGGTGTTCAAGGTGCTCCAGCACCTGGCCGCGAACCCCGGGCGCGGCGTGCAGCGCTCGGGCGGCGCGAGCCCCTCGGAGGCCCGCTTCCACGTGAAGTGAGCCTCGTGGTGGAGCAGGCCCGGTGACCTCGAGCACCGGGCCCAGAGACTCTGACGTCTCCTCACGAAACCCTTGGCGGAGACCCATGTCGTTTCTCTGGTTCACCCTCAAGGCGTACCTGTTCGACGTCCTCTACTCCTATGCGGTGGGGCTGTGCTTCGTCGCCTTCGCGCTGGCGGCCTCGGCTCGTTCGCGGAAGGCCGCGCGCGGGCATGACGGTGACGCCGCCACCTCCGAGGCCGCGAGGCGGACGGAGAATGTCGTCATCACCAGCGTGTTGTTCATCCTCTGCTCGGTCCAAGGGTTGATTCTCGCGGGAGCCGTCAAGGCATCGCTGGAGTCTCGCCCCGAGGCGTGGTGGCTGTTGTGGTACGTCGTCGGCTTCGGCGCAGCGCTCCCGGCCGGGCTCAGCGCCGTTCAGCGCGACAAGGACAACGCGACCTCGCAGAGCCTCTGCTACCTGGGCGCCGCGGGGAGCTATCTCGCGGCATGCATGTGGACTGACCTCATCCCCGCCATGCTGCTGAAGGTCTCACGGCTCCTCGCGGTCTAGGCAGGCTCGTCAGCCGACCCCCACAGTCGTCGAGCCTCCTCGACGAAGAGGTCCGGTGAGTCAGCGCTCGACCGCGAGCAGAGGGTGTCACCTGCTCCCAGCGGATGCATGGGGGCACCCTGCCATTCGCCGTGCCCACAAGTGGCGCGAACGAGGACTCGATACCGCGCCCTCGGGACGGGGCCGCTCGCTCGCGCACTGAGCCTCCGCACATCACTGTCCCTCGCGAGTGGAGCTCCGCTACATGCCCTGGCAGCGTGCGCTCCGCGTCTCATGACTCGGCGCGTCCGCACGATGATGCTCCGAACAAGCCACGCTCCTGACCTCGTCGCTCAGCGCCCGCGCGACTCCGTGCCGGACAGGCCCGCCTTCTCGCGCCGGCACACCTCCGCCACCCAGTCCGCCGTGGCCCGCACGCGCAGGCTCCGCTGCAAATCCTTGTGGAACGTCAGCCACAACGGCCGCTTGGCCAGCACCTCCGCGCCCACGCGCGTCAGCCGCACATCGCGCCCACCCGTGAGGCACGGCAGCAACGCCACGCCCAGCCCCGCCGCCGCGGCCTCGCGCAGCGCCGACGTGCTGTTGCTCTGCAGCAACCGACGCCCTCCCGCCGTCACCCGCTTGAGCTCCTCGGACTCCTCGCCCGAGGTCAGCCCCGTCCGGTACACGAGCACCGTGTGTCCCTTGAAGTCCCCGGGCCGGGGCGCGCCGTGTCGCCGCAGGTAGCCTCGAGACGCGTACATCGAGAACGCCATCTCGCCCACCTTGCGCACCACCAGCGCGTCCCCTCGCGGCGGCACCAACCGCAGCGCCATGTCCGCGTCCCCCCGCTGGAGGTCCACCAGCTCCGTCCCCACCAACAGCTCGACGTTCAACCCCGGATGGCGCGCATGCAGCACGCCCAGGTGCGCGGCGAACAACGCCTGCGCCAGGTGCTCCGTCGCCGCGATGCGCACCGACCCCTCCACCCTCGCCTCCGCCGACACGGCGTCATGCAGCGAGCGCAGCGAGTCCTCCATCTCCCTCGCACGCGCCACCACCGCCTCTGCGTCCTCGGTGAGCCCCAGCGTGCGCGAGCCCCGCAGCACCAGCCGCGTCCCGAGCGCCTTCTCCAGCGCCGTCAGCCTGCGCCCCACCGTGGTCGCATCGACGCGCAGCTCCCGCGCCGCCCCGGCGAGCGAGCCCTGGCGCGCCACGGAGAGCAGGTAGCGCAGGTCGTCCCATCGCATATCCATGCCTGCAATGGTGCAGCAAAGCCCTGCATTCCCGCAGCACTTCCAGCGCTATCTCGGGCAGGACGAAGCGGCGGCACCCAAGCAGGCCCCGCCTGAAACACAGGAGAACACCATGTCCATGGCTCATGCGCCGATGCTGGAACAGGACGCGGGCCCCGCGGTGCGCGGCCTCCCCCAGGAGGAGCGACTGACGGTGGCGGACACCGGCCCGGGCACCGGAGTCCCCTTCCGCCTCCAGGCCCTGGACGGCTACCCGCTGTCCGCCACCCTCTTCCCCCACGAGGGCGCGGAGGTGGGCGCGGTGGTGCTCATCAGCAGCGCGACCGGCGCCCGCCAGCGCTACTACGCGCGCTTCGCCGCCTTCCTCGCCCGGCGCGGCTTCCCCACCATCACCTTCGACTACCGCGGCATCGGCGGCTCCCGCCCCGAGAAGCTCGAGGGCTTCGAGGCCACCCTGGAGGACTGGGGACGCCAGGACCTCGCGGGCGCCATCGCCGCCGTGCGCGAGCGCTTCCCCGGCCGCCGGCTCCTGCTCGTGGGCCACAGCGTGGGAGGCCAGCTGCTCGGCCTCGCCGAGAACGCAAGCGAGGTCTCCGCGCTGCTCACCATCGCCGCCGGCTCCGGCTACTACAAGCTCTTCCCCCAGCGGCTGCGCATGGCCCTCAACTGGCGCGTGCTGACGCCCGCCCTCACCCGCGCCTTCGGCAGGCTGCCCGGCTGGGCCGGCACCGTGGAGGACCTGCCCGCGGGCGTGGCCCGCCAGTGGGCCCGCTGGTGCCTGGACCCCAACTACCTCCTCAGCGAGGGCGGCGAGCCCCGCCGCGAGTCCTACGCGTCGCTCTACCTGCCCGTGCGGGCCTACAGCTTCTCCGACGACCCCATCGCCTCGAAGGATGCCGTGGAGCACCTGCTGGGCTTCTACGCGGACGCACTCGTCGACCACCGCCGGGTGACGCCCAAGCAGGCGGGCCACCCCATCGGCCACTTCGGCTTCTTCCGCGAGGGCTCCCGCGCCTCTCTCTGGGAGGAGGCCGTGGAGTGGCTCGCCATCCAGGCCCTCACGCCCCGGCCGGTGAACCCCCGGTAACCGGACCCGGCCGTCGAATGTCGTGCAACCCCCACACTCCGTCCCATTCCCCCCATGTGCCCTGAAGTAGAACGCGGGCCCATGAACCTGGAGCTCAAAGGCAAGGCGGCCCTCGTGACGGGGAGCAGCCGGGGAATCGGTCGAGCCATCGCGGCGACGCTCGCCAAGGAGGGCGCTCGGGTGTGCCTGAGCGCTCGCGGCGCGGACGCCCTGGAGGCCACCGCGAAGGAGCTGCGCTCCTCGGGCGCGAGCATCACCACCGTCGTCGCGGACGTGTCCACGAAGGAGGGCGCGAAGGCGGCGGTGGACGCGGCGGTGGAGGCGTTCGGCTCGCTGGACATCCTGGTCAACAACGTGGGCGGCAGCGGCGGCGCGGGCGCGTTCGACATGGCCACCGCCGAGCAGTGGTCCACCGTGCTCCACGGCAACCTCCTGTCCGCGGTGTGGTGCAGCCAGGCCGCCGTGGAGGTCATGCGCGCCAACAGCGGCGGCTGCATCATCCACATCAACTCCATCTACGGCCGCGAGTACGCCACCAGCGCCCCCTACACCACGGCCAAGGCGGGCCTGACGGCGCTCACCAAGGAGATGGCCGTGGACCTGGCGCGCCACCACATCCGCGTCAACGGCGTGGCCCCCGGCTCCATCCTCTTCCCGGGCGGAAGCTGGGACAAACGCCAGAAGGCGGACCCGGAGAAGGTCGCACGGATGGTGCGCAACGAGCTGCCCTGGGGCCGCTTCGGCACCCCCGAGGAGGTGGCGGACGTGGTCGTCTTCCTCTGCTCGGAGCGCGCCCGGTGGGTGACGGGCGCCACGCTTCCGGTGGACGGCGGACAGGGCCGCGCCTTCTGAACGCGGCGGACCCCCAGCGTCATGCTATGCAGGGCCCTCCCCTGGGGTCTTACATTGCTGAAGCTTTACAAGAAGGAAGGCGACCGCCTCCGTTACTGGGAGGCGTGGGTCCATGAGGGCGTGCTCACCACGCACTGGGGCTTCGTCGGCGAGGTGGGCGAGCAGAAGGACGCGCCGCTGCCTCCGGAAGAGGACCCCGACTTCGCCATCGCCGACGTGGCCGGCCCGCTCATCGAGGAGGGCTACGACGAGGTGGAGCCCGACAGCCTGTCCACGCTCATCGTCCAGTACCCCATCGAGGGCAAGGGCACCGGCCACGACGTGGAGAAGCGCGTCGCGGTGGAGGAGCTGCTCACCGACGCGCTCGGCTGGACGGGCAACGGCGAGGTGGAGGGCGGCGAGCTGCGCGAAGGCCACCTGCGCGTGTACTGCCTGGTGATGGACGAGAAGGCCGGCGTGTACACCGTGCTGGAGGCCCTCGACTCGGAGGACCTCGCGGACGACGTGAGCGTGCTGGTGGCCAAGGGCGACGAGGAGCCCCGCGTCGCCTGGCCCCAGACGCCCTGAGCGACGTCAGGCCCCGGCAGCCCGCACCTGCGCCACCGACTCCACGCCGGCACCCGACGACACGCGGTGCCAGAGCTGGTGCGAGGTGATGAGCAGCACGAACATGGCGACGGGAACGGCGGACTTGCCCGCCGGGTCCCCCATGGCCGTGTGAGACACCGCCGCCGCCACGAAGTCGATGGCGAAGCCGGCGTAGGCCCACTCCCGCAGCGTGCGCGGCAGCGGAGCCCACAGCGCCAGCACGCCCAGCACCTTGGCGATGCCGAGCATGGTCCGGAAGTAGGCCGGGTAGCCCAGGTGCTCGAAGGCGGCCACCATCGGCGGCGCGTCGGTGAGGTACATGAAGGCGGAGCCCGCGGCGGACAGCGAGACCAGCGCGGTGACGACCCAGTACGCGACTTTCAGCTTCATGCACACGCCTCCAAGGAGCACATGGGCTGACTCGCAGCCCCCCGCGCGCGACGATACGGGTTACAAATCCGCGGTCGCAACCGGGCCAACCTGACCCGCCCCCTCGGCCTCCACGAGGTGCCGGCCGTCGTACGGCCGGTCCGGCCTGCGCCCCCGGTCCAGCTCGTCCCGGTCGAGCATCCCATCCTCGTCCTGGTCCACGCCGATGCGCCGCTCGGAGCCCGCGGGCACCACGGTGTAGGTCAGCTCCGCGCCGGGGCGGATTCCCGCCAGCAGCAGATACGCGCCCACCTTCTCGGAGGCGCGGTCCGACTGGAAGACGCCGTTGCCCTCGTAGGTGAAGCCGCGCGGCTCACCCTGGCGCACGCCCTTGGCCACCAGCCCCACCTTGCCCTGCTCGGCCAGGGACATGAACTGGAGCACGCGCACGAACTGGGCGGGCGTCGCCGAGGACAGCGTCACCTGCTGCCCCACCGCCGCGTGGGAGTCCTTGGAGTCGGGCCCCGGCGGCAGGAACATGTCCGTGGCCGAGCCGCGCGGCAGCTCCGAGCCCGCGAAGGACAACAGGAGCGCGGTGAGGTCCGCCACCTCCTGGTCGCTCTCCGGGTTGAAGGTCGGCTCGGTGATGAAGCGCGACAGCGAGTCCACGCTGCCGTCGTGGATGAAGGCGAAGCCGGCCAGGCTCTCCTTCTGCGTCAGCTCCATGCCGACCTTCTCATAGAGGTTGCGCAGCTGCGGCACCTTGAGCGTGACGTTGGTGCTGCCGTCGGTGGACACGAGCGCGTGGTGGGACTCGCCCATCGCGCCCTTCGGCAGCGGCATCCACATGGCGCCGTTCCACTGCATGCTCACCGCGAGCCCCGACGGGAAGGTGTGGCAGGTGTTGCACGCGAAGAGCCCCTGGGCCAGGAGGCGCGGCGGACGGAACAGCGCCAGCCCCCGCGTCGCGTCTCCGTTGGGCAGCGGCGTGCCCACGGGCGCGAAGCGGCCCGTCGTGTAGTGGCCCGGCAGCGGCAAGTCACGCGGCAGCGAGTTGTCCAGGTTGCGGAACGGGTTGGGCGGGAAGGTGAGCGTGGCGAGGAAGGAGCGCAGCTCGCTCATCTCGCGCGGGGTGAGCTGGGTGTCGTCGCCCTGCAGGCCCTCGAAGGCGGGGTTGAACTCCTCCAGGCTCGCGCGGTCTCCGCGCCAGTGCAGCGGCTCCTTGCCGATGATGTCCTGGAGCGTCTGCGTCGTCATGGGGCCCTTCATCGGGTGCCACGCCTCGAAGGGCGGCAGCGGCAGGCCCATGCCCAGGTTCTGGCCGTCCAGCGCCTTCACCGTCCCGCTCGGGTCGCCCAAATCCCACGCGAGCCGGTCCATGCGCCCGTCCACGTGGCACGACGCGCAGGACACGTGCCCCAGGCCCGACGTCTTGTGCGTGTCGTAGAGGTGCTTGCGGCCCACCTTGATGGCCTTCGGCGACGGGTCGAAGAAGGCCACGCGCGACAGCTCCTCCAGCCGGTCCGCGTTGAGCACGGAGATGCTCGCGCCGAAGTGGTTGAGCACGTAGAGCCGCTCGCGCCCCGCGTCGAGGACGATGCCCGTGGGGCCCTCGCCCACCTCCACCTGTCCCAGCCGAGAGCCGCCCTGCCCCACCGCCACCACGTTGTTGGAGCCCAGCCCCGTCACGAAGGCCCGCGTGCCGCGCGCGTTCCACACCACGCCGCGCGGGTCTCCGATGGAGAGGTCGCGCACCGACTGAGGCACCGTGGGCGTGGCGTAGTCGAGGTGCGGGTTGAGGTCCTTCACCGTGGAGGAGGACGGCCGGCGCGGGTCCACCGTCGCCATCAGCACGCGCAGGAAGCGGCCGTTGACGTTCGGCTCGAAGCGCACCTCGTTGCGCGCGTCCGTGCCCACCACGGTGACGGTGCCGGACGGGTGCACCGCCAGCGCCATGTTCAGGTTCATCAGCCGCGTGGCGTAGGTGACGTCGAGCGACGCCGTGTCGATGATGGCCAGGTCGCGGTCCGGCAGGTCCCAGCCCTGGAGGCGGCCGGACGCGGAGGCATTCACGCCGCTCACCAGGTCCGTCCAGTCACCCCGGTTGTCGTCGAACCACTGGCCGCGCCCGTTCTTGCGCACGATGAGGCCCACGGGCGGAGGCGGCGGGTTGGAGGGGTTTCGCGCGGGGACGAACGAGGTGCCCGCGTTGGGCGGAGGATTCACGCCACCGTAGGGGCCGCGCGCGTCGCTCACCGCGTTGGGCGGGTACGCGTCCGGAATCAGCGAGCCGCCGCCGAGGATGGTGGTGCCGTTGCCGGACTCGAAGATGGCGGCGTAGACGAAGCGGCCGTCGGGGCTCACCGCGAGCGCGCGCGGGTCCTCGCCCTTCAGGGTGAGGCGGTGGGGCGTCGCGTCGGGGCGGCGCGGGTCCACCACCAGCACCCGGTTCACCTGGGAGCAGGTGATGAAGGCGCGCTCGGGGCGGCCGGCGAAGACGACGTCCGCGGGCTCGTCATCGGTGTGCACGGTGGCCGTCACGGTGGCGCGTCGCAGGTCGACGATGCTGACGCTGTCCGAGACGTGGTTCACCACCCAGGCCTCGGTGTTGCTCCTGGCCCGCACCGACACCGGGTCCAATCCCACGGGGATGGACGCCAACAGCGCCAATCCCTTGCGCGACGTCGTGTCGAACACCAGCAGCCGGTTGTCCGCCGTGTTCACCGCCAACAGCAATCTACCGTCAGGAGTCAAATCCAGCGGGTGCACATGGGGGGTCTCCCAATTCACGAAGGACTCACTCGCGTGAGACATCCCCGGGAGCAGGAGCGCGACGAAGCACAGCGACACGACCGCGCGACGGACGACACCCATATCGGCGACCTCCACGTCAGGAAGAAGCGGTGCTTCTTTCTGTCATGCATTCATCAACGCCGCGGTTGCAACTCCTTGCGTGAGAAAACACAAAAACCACATCCGCCCTCACGAGATGTTTCACCTCGGGAGCCAAAGATTCGAGCGGCCTGGAAAAGGATGCGGGGCGTCATTCACGCCGAGCAAAGACAGACACCCGGCGCGGACCTCCCACTCGGACACTCCAACGAGACGGGATTTTTCTGTCTCACCCCTGGAGGTGTGGAGCGGACATGCCCTCGGGTCGGGGGCGGAAGACCCGGAAGAGGAGGACGACGGAGGGGATGACGATGAGCGCGCCCACGCCGATGGCGACGAGCAGCAGCTTCAAGGTGCCAGGGCTCGCCGCCGCGGCCCGCAGGGTGATGTCCGGCACCACCAGGTAGGGATACTGGGACGCGGCCCAGCCCAGGACGATGAGCCCCGCCTGGAGCGCCGCCGCCAGCCGTGCCCACGCGAAGCGCCGCGTCCACAGGAGCGCGAAGGCGGCCGCCGCCGACACGCCCGTGGCCGCGTGCAGCGCCAGCGCGAAGGGTGAGCGGGACAGCCCCTCCCAGACCCGGGGCGCACCGTCGCGCGCCAGCACCAGCACGAGCACCGCCGCCACGAAGACGGCCACGCCCGCGCCGAGCGCGCGCGCACGGAAGTCCTCGCGCAGCCCTGGCGTGGAGGACTCGTGCGTCAGGTACACCGCCGCCAGGAAGGCGAAGAGGGACAGGGCGAGCACGCCCACCGCCCACGCGAAGGGCGACAGCCACGAGGCGAAGAAGCCGCTCACCACCACGCGCCCCTCCACGCGGATGGAGCCGCTCACCACCGCGCCCACGCACATGCCGAGCAGCAGCGGCGCCACGACGCTCGCCCCGCTGAAGACGAGCCCCCACCTGCGCTGGGCCGCGTCCCCTCGCGTGTCATAGGTGCGGAAGGTGAACGCCGCGCCCCGGAACACGATGCCGAGCAACAGCAGCGTCAGCGGGACATGCAGCGCCACGCTCAGCGCGGCGAAGGCGCGCGGGAAGCCCGCGAACAGCAGCACCAGCCCGACGATGAGCCAGACGTGGTTCACCTCCCACACCGGGCCCATCGCCCGGGCAATGAGCGCGCGCTGCTCCGCCTTGCGCGGCCCGAAGGCCAGCAAGTCCCACACACCGCCGCCGAAGTCCGCGCCGCCGAAGAGCGCGTAGAGGACGAAGGTCCCCGCCATCAGGAAGCCGAGCAGGACGTCAGTGGACATGGGCCTCGCCTCCCTCGTCGTGCTTCTCCTCGCGCCCCGGCAGCGTGCCCGCCACCTGGCTCAGGAGCAGCGACACCACCACCACGCCGAGGAACAGATACACGGCGGTGAAGGTCCAGAACGGCGCGGCCAGATGCGGCACGGGGGTCACCGCCTCCGCGGTGCGCATGACCCCGCGGACAATCCAGGGCTGCCGTCCCCACTCGGTGACGAGCCACCCCGCCTCCAGCGCCACCAACCCCAGCGGCCCCGACACGAGCCACGCCCGCATCATCTTCCGCCCCGAGGGCCACGCCTTCTTTCGCCACCGGTGCACGAGCGTCACCAGCGCGAGCAGCGCCATCAGCGAGCCCGTGCCCACCATCACCTGGAAGGCCCCGTGCACCTTGGCCACCGGGGGCCACGTGTCCTTCGGGAACTCGTTGAGCCCCTTCACCTCCGCGTGTGGATCTCCAAAGGCCAGGATGGACAGGGCCTTGGGGACCTCCACGCCGCCCAGGCGCAGCGGCGCGCCGCGCTCCGTCTCGAAGTGCCCCTCCATCGCCGCGAGCTTCACCGGCTGCGCCTTCGCGACGTGCTTGGCGGACAGGTCCCCCACCAGCGGCTGGAGCAGCGCGGTGACACACGCGAGCGGCAGCGCCACCGACAGCGCCTTGCGATGGAACGCCGCGCCTGGATGGCGCAGCAGCACGAACGCGTGGATGCCCGCCATGGCGAACGCGCTCGCCTGATAGCAGGACAGCAGCACGTGCGCCGTCTGGTACGGCCAGCCCGGACTGAACATCGCCACCAGCGGCTGGATGTTCGTGGGACCGTCGGGCGTGGCCACGAAGCCCGACGGGTCGTTCATGAAGACGTTGACCAGCGTGACGAAGAACGCGCTCGCCGCGCCGCTCAAGGCCACCATGACGCCGGAGAACAGGTGGAGGTTCGGCGACACCCGCTGGCGGCCGTACAGGTAGATGCCCAGGAAGATGGCCTCGGTGAAGAAGGCCACGCCCTCCAGGCTGAAGGGCAGGCCAATCACCTCGCCGTAGCGGCCCATGAACTCCGGCCACAGCAGGCCCAATTCGAAGGACAACATCGTCCCGCTCACCGCGCCCACCGCGAAGAGGATGGCCGTCCCCTTCGCCAGCTTCTGGCTCAGCTTCACGTAGTCCGCGTCACCGGTGCGCCGCGCCTTCCAGTCGCTCAACACCATGAGCACCGGCAACGCCACGCCCGCCGCCGCGAAGACGATGTGAAAGCCGAGCGACAGCCCCATCTGCGCCCGCGCATAGAGCAGGTCCGTCATGCACATCAGAATGCGTTATATGTATTTCCGGCGCATTTAGAGATTCTACTCAGGCAACGAAGCGGGGCTCGGAGGCTGGCGAGCAGGCACGAGCGTCTGCACGGAGTTCTTGGCGACGGCGGTGGCCAGCGCGGTGGCGAAGATGAGGACCAGCTTGCGTCCCAGCTCCACGCCGATGGGGCGCTCCTTCGCGCTGGAGGCGACCTGGTCCGGGTTCTCCCAGGCGCGCTGCAGGGCCTTGCGGCGCTTCTTGCGCAGGATTTCGTCGCGGCGGCGCGCGCGGTAGAGGGCCAGGCCCACGCCCGAGCCCACCAGCACCATGGCCACGGCGCCCGCGGCGACGAGCGCGCTGGAGTGCTGCTGCACCTGGTAGCGCACGTCGAGCATCCGCCCTCGGCGCCGGTCCAGCTCCTCGAGCGTCAGCAGGAGCTCGTCGCGGATGCGGTCCGCGGTCTGCTCCACCTGCTTGCGGTCATCCATGCCACGGGTGATGCGATGGTCGACGTGCTGCTGACGCTCCGCCAGCTCGTTGCCGCTCCGGCCGTTGTCGTTCATTGCAGCGTCTCCCGCGTGAGCTGGTAGTCGAGCTTCAGGCGCTCCTGGGTGTGCGCCAGCGGCTTCTTCGGCAGGCGCCTGGTGCCCATGAAGAGCATCCCGCCGGCGACGGCGAGCAGCACCACGCCCACCAGCAGCACGCCCAGCGCCGCGCCCAGGGGCAGCGCCAGCCCCAGCGCCACGAAGAGCACCGCCAGCGACGTGAGCGCCAGCACGGCGCCCGCGCCCATCAAGATGCCCGCGGTGCGCGCGGCCTTCAGCTCGTCGCGCAGCTCCTTCTTGGCGTGCAGCACCTCGGCGCGCACCAGCAGGCGCGTCTCCGCCAGAGCGTGCCGGATGAGCTCGGCCGTGGAGAGTGACTCCAGCTGGCTGCGCTCCAGGCGTTCGGATTCGAGGTCCACGACGTCCTTCTCCCGCGCTCGCGGAGGGGGACTCCCGGGTGCTCGCTCGTTCGCTCGGCCGCACCTGACCCCACTCCTCCGGACAAGGTGGGCAGGGCGGACGAGCGCGAGAAGCCCGTCCGGGAGTGGGGCGTGGAGCCCGCCTGCCCGCTCGCCTTGGGGGCCCCCCTCAGCGCCGACGCTGGTGGGCCAGCGCCGTGGCCAGCGTCTCGCGCACCTGATGGGCACGGAACAGTCGGTCCGCGGTGTCCACCAGGTTGTCCACGTACAGCACGGCCTTGCGCAGGCGCGCGGGGATGGCGCGGGTGCCCAGGTGGGCGCCCACCAGCGCGCCCGTCAGCGCCGCCGCCACGTCCGCCTCGCCGCCACAACGCAGCACCAGCGCCACCGCCTCGCGGAAGTCGTGGGGCACGCGCAGGGTGGCGTACAGCGCCGTCAAGAGCACCGGCACCACGTGCGCGGGCAGCCCGTCCACGCCCTTGAGCTCGCTGGGGGGCACGCCCACCTTGCGAAGCTGCGACAGGGCGCGCGTGGTGTCCCACGTGAGCAGGCGGGGCAGGTGGCGCACCTCCTCGGCCAGGCCCTTGTCGTGCACGGCCGCCGCCAGCGACAGCTGCTCGCAGAAGGCGGTGGGCGTCAGCGGCTCCTCCTCCATGCCCAGCGCGGCGGCCTGCGCGAAGGCGGCGGCGGCGGCGGCACAGACGGGGTCCTTGTGGGTGATGACGGTGAGCACGCCCGCGTCATGCGGCAGCTTCGCGCGCTGGCCGCTCTCGAAGAGCCCCACCACCAGCGCGCGGCTGAGCACCGACGGGCACAGCGTGCCCAGGGGCGCGCCCGCGCTCATCCACGGCACGCCGCTGGAGAGCCGCTGGAGCGACTCGGCCAGGCTGCGCGGCGGCTGGAGGATGATGCCCTCCTGCCACAGCCACGCCAGGTGCGCCGCCGCGCTGCGGCCGTCCACGCGGCCCTCGCGGATGACGCTCTCCGCGGAGGCGAGCAAGAGCTGCGTGTCGTCGCTGAACTGGCCCTTGGCGAACTTGCCGCGAGGCCTGGGCGCGAAGTCCTCCGCCAGCCCGGGCAGCCGCGCGAGGCTCGCGGGCGGGATGCCGCGCAGCGGGAAGCCGAGCGCATCTCCGATGGCGAGCCCCACGAACGCCGCATGGAACCTGTCCTGGCGCTCGGAGGGAGTCAGCGGCATGGAGTCGAGGAGATTAACCGAGGCTCAGGGCTGGACGGACAGCGAGAAGCGCGCGAAACGCGCGAAGCTCGTGGTGGATTGACGTGCGTGGGGGCTTGACTCGCGCGGGAGGAGCACACTCGCGTTCGCCACACGAGCGATTCCGACGTCACACTCCAGGCCGCACGCCATCATCACCGTCCACCCTTCCTGGTTCGAGCCCATCCGCCGACGCGTGCGCGGGGTGGGCTGACTACCGCAACCAGCACGCGCGCGGCAAGTCCGAGCACCCGGGCGCCCAGGCACACCTGTACACGTGTCCAACTCCCGAAGCTTGAGCGCGGCGACTCGCACGGAGCGCATGGCGCACGAGGAGTGGGGAGGTGGCAGCGGCGCGCGCAAGTCGGCACACGCGCCGTCACGCGTCACGCGTCGTCGCGGCCCAGGTTGACGACGGCCTGGAGCCGGGCCACCACGGCCTCGGCGCCCTGGTGCAGCTGCTTGCCGTCCCAGAGCGCGGGCGTGGCGTGGCCGCCGTGCAGCGTCCAGTCCAGCTCCGCCTCGGCGTACACGAGGTTGCGGAAGATGACGCGGTCCTCCAGCGCGTGGTCGACGATGTAGCGGCGCGCCACGGCGGAGGGCGGGTCGGCGATGCGGTGGAACAACTCGAGGGGAGCGGAGGTCATGGCGCCATCACCGGGAGGAACAGGTCGGCCAGGTCCTTGCGGGAGCGGCCCACCAGGTCCGCCAGTGTGTACCGGTCCAGCACCGCGAGGAAGGCCTCACGTGCCTCCGCGAGCACGCCCTTCAGCCCACAGGCGGGTGCGATGGGGCAGGTGTTGCGCTCGCGGTTGAAGCACTCCACCAGCTCGAAGTCCGGCTCGGCCGCGCGCAGCACGCGGCCCACGCGGATGTCCTTCGTCGCCTTCGCCAGCGTCACGCCGCCCGAGCGCCCCGCCTTGACCTCCACAAAGCCCTCGCCCGCGAGCGTCTGCACCACGCGCACCAGGTGGTGCTTGGAGATGCCGTACGCGTCCGCCAGCTCCTGCGTGGAGGCGAGCCTTCCGGGGCGGGCGGCGAGGTAGAGCAGGACGCGCAGCGAGTAGTCGGCGTGGAGGGTGAGGTGCACGGTCAGCGGGCTCCGACGGCCTTACGCCCTGGGTGTGCTCGGCAGGAAGACGTCCGCGTGGAGGTCCTTGAGCGCAAGCCCGGAGAGGAAGAGCTTCTTGCGCAGGGATAACACCAAATCGGCGTCGCCGCAGAGCCACGCGCGGAAGCCCACCGGCTTGGGGCACTCGGCGCGGATGACGGCGTCGAGCGCTCCCTCGGCCACGTCCCGGGAGCCGCCCGTCAGCACGCTCGGTCGATAGTGGAAACCCGCGTGTTGCTCGGCCAGCTCGCGCAGCTCGCGCGTCAGGTAGAGGCCCTCGGGGGTGCGCGCGCCGTGGAACAGCCAGATGGGGCCCTGGTGTCCCGCCTCCAGCGCGTCGCGCGCGATGCCGTACAGCGGCGCGAGCCCCGTCCCCGCGCCCGCGAGAATCAGCGACTGCTCGGGGCGGCCGTCGACGTAGAAGCAGCTGCCCGCGGGGCCCTGCACGGCCACGGCGTCACCGACGCGCGCCTCGCGAGCGAGCCAGCCGCTCATCTCGCCGCCCGCCACCAGGCGGACGTGCAATTCCAGCAGGCCCTCGCGAGGGAGGCTCGCCAGCGAGTAGCTGCGGGCCAGGCCGTCCGCCCGCAGCAGCGACACGTACTGGCCCGCGCGGTAGTCCAGCGGAGCGTCCGTGGACAGCCGTACGCGCAGGACGCTTTGGGACAACAGGTCCAATGAGGCGATGCGCGCGGGGACTCGCAGCGCGTCCGCGCCGGAGACCTCCAGCGCGGTGTCCGCCGAGGGGCGGCACATGCAGGCGAGGAAGTAGCCCTGCGCGCGCAGCGTGTCCTTCAGGCCCACGCGCGCGGCCTCCGGGACGTCGCCCGCCGTCGCGCGCATGAGGCAGGACTGACAGGCGCCGGCCCGACACGCATGGGGCACGGCGACGCCCTGTCGCAGGAGCCCGTCCAGCACGCTCTCCTCGGGCTCCAGCGGATACCACCGCGACTCGTGCTTCACCGTGGCCATGGCGAGCCTCTCATTCCCGTCAGCGGTTGAGCACGTCGGCGCGAGCGCCGCCCGCGATGGCCAGCACGCGCGCCACCAGCGGCTCGGGCACGCCCAGCTCCCGGAGCGTCGCGCTCAGGTGCTCCACCACCGCGTCGAAGTGCACGTCGTTCAGCCCGCGCTTCACCAGGTGCGCGTGGCCCGCGCGCATGTCCTTGCCCGAGTAGGTCGACGGGCCTCCCGTCACCATCGTCAGGAAGGCCTTCTGCCTGGCCGACTGGCGCTCCATGTCCACGTCCTCGAAGAAGTGGCTGATGCGGTCGTCCGCCAGCACCTTCCGGTAGAACACGTCCACCGCCGCCGCCATCGCCGGCTCTCCGCCAATCTGCTCGTAAACGCTCTTCTCCTGCGCCGCCGTGCTCATCGCGTCTGCTCCTTCCGCCCGACCGGGCTTAAAGATGCATTTCAAATGCATCGATTCAAGTCAGGCGTCAATTTGGAAAGACAAGACAAGCGAATCGAGGGAATCCGCCGACGCCGCGGCGCAACGATTGCGCGCGCGTCACGTCTCCGCGCGAAAATTGCGCCCGAGGCCGGGCCCGGTGCCCACGTAGTGACGGAAGACATAGAGCAGCGGTTGCCACTGCGTGACATCGACGTGGTGGGTGTCGGGCACGGTGACGTGCTCGTGCGCGTGGACGCGGGTGACGCGCAGCTCGGCGATGACGAAGTCGGAGGAGGACTCCGGCGTGGGGGTGGCCATGTGCGCTGCCAACAAGACGGCCTCCAGTTGCAGCGGACACTCGGCCACGCGTGGGGGTGAGACGGTGTCCGAGGGGAGCGGCGTGAGGCCCGCGTGCTCGAACTTGCGAGGCTCGTGTCGGTAGCCCATCGCGCGCTTGGTGTCGGGCACGGGGAAGCGGCCCGTGGTGGGCGCGAGGCGCTCGACCTGGGGCCACAGTGAGGCCGAGGGCAGGTTCACCACCGCCTCACGCGTGCGGCGCAGGTTCTCCAGCCCCTGGCCCAGCATCCCCAGGCCGAGCACCAGCCTGTCGTCGAGGGCCCATGCGGAGGACAGCGGCGTGAGGTTGGGCGAGCCGTCCTCCTGGAGCGTGCTCAAGAGGGCCACGGGGGTGCCGAAGTAGAGGATGCGAGGCGCAATCACACGGTGTCGCGGCGTGTCGGTCATGCCCGCGTGAGTAGTGCGCGCGGACGTGCCGATGCTTCGGTGCGCGCCGAACCGTGTGCAACGTGGGATGCAGCAGCTCTCTCAAGCCCAGTCGATGCCCCGAGGTGGCTCGCCAGCTCGACAAACGCATACCGAACGGGTTGCTTCGCTTCTGCATTCATCCGCCAACCGAGATACTTCGGTGCACGCCGAAACGTCCTCGCGTCCGCACAGCACAGACTCCCGCCATGCCCCACCCGCTCGACCTCGCCCTCACCGCCTCGCTCATCGGAGACCCGGCCCGCGCGGGCATGCTGTCGCGCCTGCTCGAAGGGCCCGCGCGCACCGCCGGAGAGCTCGCGCAGGAGGCCCGCGTCTCGCCGCAAACCGCGAGCGGCCACCTCGCGAAGCTGCTCGAGGGCGGCCTCGTCCGCGTCGAGGTTCAAGGCCGCCACCGCTACTACCGGCTCGCCACGCCCGACGTCGCCCGCGCCCTCGAAGCACTCAGCCTGCTCGTCCCCACGCGCCAGGGCACCGTGCGAGTCCCCGAGCCCCTGCGCTTCGCGCGGACCTGCTACGACCACCTGGCGGGCACGCTCGGCGTCGCGCTGGCGGACGGACTGGAGCGCCGCGGCCTCCTGGAGACAGGCGACGACAGCTACGCGCTGACACCCGAGGGCGCGCGCTTCATCACCAGGTGGGGCGTGGACGTGGACGCGCTGTCACAAGGCAGGCGCGCCTTCGCGCGGCGCTGTCTGGACTGGAGCGAGCGACGCGCTCACATCGGCGGAGCGCTGGGCGCCGCGCTGGCGGAGCGCCTGTTCGCGCGGCGCTGGATTGCGCGCCGGCCCGAGGGCCGCGGAGTGCGGCTCACCGTCGAGGGCCGGCGGGGATTCGACCGGGAGCTGGGGTTGTCCTGGCCCTGAAGCGGCCAGGACACCGACTCAGGCGCGAGCGCCCGCGGCGCCGATGCGGGCCGCCTCGCGGCGCACCGTGGCCTGCTCCAGCTCGTAGCGGGCGTCCTCGGAGGACAGGCCCTTCAGCCGGTCCTGCGCCTCACCCAGGCGCTTGCGCGCGCCCTCCACGTCGATGCCGGACACGTGCTCGGCGGCGTCGGCCAGCACGAGCACCTTGTCGTTGGCGACCTCCACGAAGCCGCCCGCGACGAAGTACGCGTCGCGCTTGCCGCCATCCACCAGCGTCAGCGCGCCCGGCTCCATCAGCGACAGGAAGGGGGTGTGCCCCGGCCGCACGCCAAACAGGCCCTTGCCTCCGGGCACGATGGCCTCGTCGGCCTGCACCGACAGGATGCGCTTCTCGGGGGTGACAATCTCCACAGTCAGCTTGGCCATGACGCTCCTCGCACTACCCACTTCAGAAATTGAGCTGCCGGGTGGTCCCACCCACCGGCTCGAACTCGACCACCCCGGCGTCCGTCAGCCGAGGCCCCTTGCCAGGGATGCCGAGCGTGCCCTCCAGCCACTTCAGGTGGTGCGTCATGTGCCGCACCTCGGAGAGCTGCTTCGCGGGGACCAGGTCCGTCAGTCGCCGCTCCAGGATGCGCTGTCCGTCGCGGCCGTACTGCCCCGCCACCAGCACCTCCGTGGCCCAGTCCGGCGGCCCCTTGGGCTTCTTGCCCTTCTTCGTCTTCGGCGCGGGCCGGGCCTTCCCCTTCTCCACCAGGGGCCACAACACCCAGACCCGCTCACCGTCGTTGGAGACGAAGTAGAAGTCGTCCACCGTCCCCAGGCACTGCTCCAGCTGCCAGACGGGTCCGCTCTCCTTCGTCACCTCCAGCCGGCACCTGCCAGGCCCCACGTCCACCATGCGCACGCTGTACAGCCCGTTGGCGCTCACCCGGGCGCGTCCCTTGCGCTCCTCCGCCAGGGCGGGGAGCGACAGGACACAGAGGAACAGGGCGAGCGCCGCGTGACGCATGGTCACCTCGGTGGAGGGTGGGACAGCGAGTCTACGCCGCCAGCTTGCGCGCGTTCTCGACGACCTCGTTGATGGCGCCCGCCATGTAGAAGGCGCTCTCGGGGATGTCGTCGTGCTTGCCCTCGGCAATCTCCTTGAAGCCCTGGATGGTGTCCTGGAGCTTCACGTAGCGGCCTTCCTTGCCGGTGAAGACCTGGGCCACGAAGAAGGGCTGCGACAGGAAGCGCTGAATCTTGCGGGCGCGCGCCACGACCAGCTTGTCGTCCTCGGAGAGCTCGTCCATGCCGAGGATGGCGATGATGTCCTGGAGCTCCTTGTAACGCTGCAGGATGCCCTGGACCTTGCGGGCCACCGCGTAGTGCTCCTGGCCGATGATGCCCGGGTCCAGGATGCGGCTGGTGGAGTCGAGCGGGTCCACGGCGGGGAAGATGGCGAGCTCGGCGATGGAGCGGTTGAGCACCGTGGTCGCGTCCAGGTGGGCGAACGCGGTGGCGGGGGCCGGGTCCGTGAGGTCGTCGGCGGGCACGTAGATGGCCTGCACGGAGGTGATCGAGCCCTTGGTGGTGGAGGTGATGCGCTCCTGCAGGCCGCCCATCTCCGTGGCGAGCGTGGGCTGGTAACCCACGGCGCTGGGGATGCGGCCCAGGAGGGCGGACACTTCCGAGCCGGCCTGGGTGAAGCGGAAGATGTTGTCCACGAAGAGGAGCACGTCACGGCCCTCCACGTCGCGGAAGTACTCGGCCATGGTCAGCGCGGAGAGCGCGACGCGGGCGCGGGCACCAGGCGGCTCGTTCATCTGGCCGTACACGAGGACGGCCTGGCTGGCCTCCAGGTTGTCGGTCTTGATGACGCCCGTGTCCTGCATCTCGTGGTACAGGTCGTTGCCCTCGCGGGTGCGCTCACCGACGCCGGCGAACACGGAGAAGCCGCCGCGCTCGATGGCCACGTTGCGGATGAGCTCCTGCAGGAGCACCGTCTTGCCGACGCCGGCGCCGCCGAACAGGCCGATCTTGCCGCCGCGGGTGTAGGGGGCGAGCAGGTCGATGACCTTGATGCCCGTCTCGAACATCTGCACGCGCACGTCCTGCTCCGTGAACGGAGGGGGCGCGCGGTGGATGGGCCAGTACTCCTGCGACTTCACGGGGCCCATCTCGTCCACCGGGTCGCCGGTGACGTTCAGGATGCGGCCCAGGGTGGCCTTGCCGACCGGCACCTGGATGGGGGCGCCCGTGTTCTTCACGGGGGTGCCGCGGGCCAGACCCTCGGTGGAGTCCATGGCGATGGTGCGGACGGTGTTCTCACCGAGGTGCTGGGCGACCTCGAGGACCAGGTTGTCCGCCTCGTTGCTGAGGTTCGCGTTCGTCACCTTCAGGGCGACGTAGACTTCCGGGAGGCCGCCGGGCGGGAACTCGACGTCGACCACGGGGCCGAGAACCTGGATGATTTTGCCTGCCGTAGGAACTTGAGCGCTCATGGGTGTCGTCTGCCTCGTGCGGGGGGCGACCGGCGCCGTGCCCGTCATCAAAATTCCGCCCGGATATGAGGGCGGTGCCCCTTTACCGGGGGCCTCCCGCAGAATCAAGCCTCCCGGGGTCCTGACCGGTAAGTCCCGCTTAGCGGATCCACGCCCCGGACGCCAACCGGGCTATTTCCCGTCCACCTGGTAGACCAGCGGCAGGTTGCCCCTCGAGCCGCCGCCCACGACCACCACCTTGGCGTTGGGGCTCTGGGCCAGCTTCTCGGTGGCCTCGATGCCCTTGAAGCGCAGGTACTCCTCGGTGAGGCCCTGGCGGACGATGGTCTGGTACTTGGCGATGCCCTCGGCTTCGATCTGCCGGCGCTCGGCCTCCTGGCGCTCCTTGTCCAGGGTGAAGCGCATCTTCTGGCTGCGCTGCTCCTCGGCCAGCTTGTCGGCGATGGCCTCGCGGATGGACGCGGGCAGGGACACGTCGCGCACCAGGATGGCCTCCACGACGACGTGCTTGCCCGCGAGGGCGCGCGTCACCTCGTCGTAGATCTCCTTTTCGATCTGCTCGCGCCTGGTCGAGTAGATCTCCTCGGGCGCGTAGCGGCCGAACACCTTGCGCGCCTCCGAGCGGACGATGGGGGCGATGAGGATGTCCGCGTAGCGGGGGCCCGTCTGCGTGTGCAGCTCGAACAGCTTCAGCGGGTCCACGCGGTAGCGCACGCTGGAGTCCACCTTCAGGTCCAGGCCGTTGTTGGACAGCACGTTGAGCTCGTCCTTCATCTCCTGGACGCGCAGGTCATACGTGATGAGCGACTTGCCCGGCCGCATCACGTGCAGGCCTTCACCGTAAGGCTCGCGCTGGGTGCCGCTGCCGAACGAGTCGAAGCCGATGCCCCCGTGGCCGCTGGCCACCGTGTCGAAGCCACAGCCACCCAAGAACAGCGCTCCCAGCACCACCCACAGTCGCTTCACGCAGGGACCCCTCCCGAGGGCCCTGGACGGGCCCGAAGCGGCCCTTAAACACGAAGGGCCCGCTCCCAAAAGTGGGGGCGGGCCCGGGGTGCGACGGGGTGGCGCTCGGGACTACTTGAGCGCCTCGGCGCCGGAGACGATCTCCATGAGCTCCTTGGTGATGACCGCCTGACGGGTGCGGTTGTAGGTGAGCGTCAGGCTGGAAATCATGTCGGAGGCGTTGGAGGTGGCGTTCTCCATGGCGCTCATGCGGGCGCCGTGCTCGCTGGCCACGCTCTCCAGGAGCGCGCGGTAGAGCTTGATGTTGACGGCCTGGGGCACCAGGCGGTCCAGCACGGCCTGACGGTCCGGCTCGTACTTGAAGTCCACCATGGCCGCGGCGCCCTCGGAGGGCGCGGCGCCGGCGCCGAGCGTCTGCAGGGGCAAGAGCTGGGTGACGACGACCTTCTGGTTAATGGCGCTGATGAACTCGTTGTAGACGATGTGCACCGCGTCCACTTCGCCGTTGAGGAAGCTGGCGACCAGCTCCTCGGCCACGTCCGCGGCGGCGCGGTAGTTCAGCCGCTGGTACAGGCCACCGAAGTCCTTGCGGATGTTCTGGTTGCGATTGCGGAAGAAGTCGTTGCCCTTGCGGCCCACCGTGGAGAGCTGGATGCGCTCCAGGCCCGCGTTCTCGTAGAGGAACCGGTTGGCGCGGCGGGTGACGTTGGAGTTGAAGCCGCCGGCGAGGCCGCGGTCCGACGTGAGCGTCACCAGCTCCACGCGCTTGACGGGCCGGGCGGCCAGCAGCGGGTGGCTGAGGTCGTTGTCCCCGGAGCGCGCGGCCAGGTCGGAGATGATCTGGTCCAGCATCGACGCGTACGGACGCGCGGCGAGGATGGCGTCCTGTGCCTTGCGCAGCTTCGCGGCGGAGACCATCTTCATGGCCTTGGTGATCTGCCGCGTGTTCTTCACCGAGCGGATGCGCTTGCGGATGTCGCGAAGGGACGCCATGGGACGGGGAACTCCTGTGGGACGTTCTGCCGGGTGCGCCGGGGTGGGAGCAGGGCAGTCTGACGGCGGGGCCCCCTATATAAGCGGGGCGGGAGCCGGTCAACGGCAGTCCTCCCGGGGCTTTCCGGACACGGGAGCCAGGGCCTCCCAGGGGCCTCCCACGAGGGGCGACCGGGCGACCTGCGCCCCCGAGGACTCGCGGGTGTGCCCCCAGGCCCTACCTTCCTGTCATGGGGCCTGCCGACACCGGACCGCTGCTCATCGTGGAGGATGACCTGGACATCCGTGAGGCGCTCCAGGGGTACCTGGAGCTCCAGGGGTACCGGGTGCTGGTGGCGGACCACGGGAGGGAGGCGCTCGCGCTCCTGTCGGGCACGCCCCGGCCCTCGCTCATCCTGTTGGACATGGGGTTGCCGGTGATGGACGGGCACCGGGTGCTGACGGCGCGCAGGAGCGACGCGGCGCTCGCGAAGGTGCCCGTGGTCATCCTGTCGGCGGAGACGGCGGAGATGAGTCCCCGGGACAGGGCGGTGTACGCGGCCAGCCAGGGGGTTTCCGCCATCCTGTCGAAGCCGGTGGACCCGCGGCAGTTGCTGGAGACGCTCCAGCGGTTGTTGCCGGGGCAGGCTGCTCCCCAGGCGGACGCGCCCGCGTGACGCGCCGGGCCCACACAGGGCTTTTCGAGGGCGGCGGGCCGTAACACAATGGCGCCGGGTGCGGTGTCACCCCTGGGTCCATGAAGCCAACCCGAGCGAGCGGTGTCTGGGCGCGCAGGGCCCTCTTCCTCCTGCTCGTGGGCGCGGTGAGCCTGCTCGTCCTCTCGCACTGGGTGCGGGTGAGCTACGAGGAGCGCATCGTGAGCCTGGCGGACGCGCCCGACGCGCCCGTGGCGCTGGTGTTCGGCGCGGGGCTGGCGCCGGGGGCGGTGCCGTCGCCGGTGCTCGCGCAGCGGCTGGACATGGCGATGGCGCTGTGGCGCGAGGGCAAGGTGGGCTCGGTGCTGGTGAGCGGCGATGAGGTGAAGCCGTTCCATCATGAGACGCGGGCCATGCGCCGCTACCTGCTGGAGCGCGGCATGCCGGCGGAGCTGGTGCTGGGGGACGAGGCGGGGTTGTCCACGTACGACAGCTGCCTGCGGGCGCGGGGCGTGTTCGGCGCGAAGCAGGCGCTGCTCGTCACGCAGCGCTTCCATCTGCCCCGGGCGCTGTTCATCGCGAACTCGGTGGGCATCGATGCGTGGGGTGTGCCCGCGGACGAGGGGCGCTCGACGCCCTGGCGCTACACGGTGCGCGAGACGCTGTCGCGGGTGCTGGCGCTGGGGATGGTGCTGCTCGAGGTAGAGCCCGTCTACCCCTCGGGCCGCGCGGCGGTCCCCAAGGGCTAGGCGGACGAGCCCGGCAGGCGGCCGGCCGGCGCGAATTGCGGTGGGGCGCGTGGGTTCTCATTGTTGAGACACGGCGGCCGGCCCACCCCGCTTTCGCGAGGAGACACCATGCGATTCAAGAAGCTCGGCTCGGAGGACGTGGGCGAGGCCACCTCGCGACGTCATGTGAACCAGGACACCGGCGAGGAGGAGATCAACATCTCCGACCAGGACCTGGCGGCGACCCCTCCGCTGGAGGAGGAGCCTGACTTCCGCGACATCCTGCCGGACCAGATTCACGAGTTCCGGCGCGGTGACGAGGAGCCGGAGGAGGTGGAGCTGACGGCGCAGCCCGAGGAGCGTCTGCGCCCGGCGCGCAGGGACCAGCTCCCGGAGGGCTAGGTTCGCGCCCGCGCGGTTGCCGACGTCGGATGCGCGGATGCATCCGTGCGCTGACGCGGTCCCTGCGCGCGGGGCCCGCTTCTCGGAGGTGGGGCTCGCGGCTGCGCGAGGCGTGGTCCCGACGGACGATGGATACGCGAATACGTCCGTGCTCGAACGCGGTCCCATCTCGGGGGATGGGACCGCGCTGATGCGAACGGGGTCAGCGCTTCGACTTCGGCTTCTTCACGGCTCCCTTCGCCGAGGACTTCCTGGCGGCTGCCTTCGAGGGTGCCGACTTCCTGGCGGGCTTCGTGCCCGTGGACTTCTTCGCGGCGGACGACTTCGAGGCAGCGGGCTTCGCCTTCGCGGGCTTGGAAGCCGCGACCTTCTTGCTCGCGAGCTTCCCAGCGGACTTCTTGGCCGCGGGCTGTTTCCCGACGGGCTTCGCCCCCGCGGACTTCTTCGCCGCGACCTGCTTCGTGGTGGGCTTCGCCCCTGCGGACTTCTTCGCCGCAGCCTGCATCGTGGTGGACTTCGCCGTCGTAGCGGACTTCTTCGCCGCAGCCTGCTTCGTGGTGGACTTGGCCACCGCGGGCTTCGTTGCGGCAGACTTCGCCGGCGCGGGTGTCTTCGCTACGGACGGCTGAGTCGCGGACTTCACCGCCCCAGGCTTCGCCGTCGCGAGACTCTTCGTCGCGGACTTCGCGGTGGGACTCTTCGTCGCGGGAAGCACCGCGGGCGTCTCCGTCACGGGCTGGGCGGCGGGCTTCGCCTTGGGCTGCGTCACCTCCACAGCCTTCGCGACGGTCTTCGTCGTCGCCGTGGCGGCCGCGTCGACAAGCTTCGTGACAGCGGTCTTCGTCGCCTTCGCGGGCTTCGAGACCGCGTCCTTCACCGCCTCCGCGACCTGCGCCACGGGCTTCGCGACCGCGTCCTTCACCGTCTCGGCAATCGTCGCCACGGGCTTGCTGGCCTTGGACTTCACCGCGGGCTTCTTGGCCGTCTCGGGCCCCAGTTCCTTGCGCAGCGCCTCCTGCATCGTCGGTCGCACGAACAGCTCGGCCTGCGTCACCGAGGACCTCAAGGCCGGCTTCTTCCCGCCCCCGGACTTCGCCCCGAAACGGCCGAAGCCTCCGGACTCGTCCTGCGCCCCACCCCTGCGGCCCCGCGACACATCCTCGTCGTACTCGTACGCGAGCTCGCGCTGCGCGCCCGTGTCCTCTTCCTCCTCGGTGGACGATTCCTCGGCCTGCTCCTCCTCGGACTCCTCCTCGCCAGACATGCCCGAGAGCGCCTCCTGCAGCACGGCGTTCATCGCCCGCGCGAAGGTGCGCTCACCGAAGCTCTCGACCTCCGCGGGAGGCACCAGCACGTCGAGCATGTCCTTGAGCGAGCGGTACAGCCGCATCTCCCGCTTCTCGCTGTCCCAGGTGCCGTAGAGCCAATCCTCCGCACCCAGCGCGTCCACCCAGCCCGGCAGCGGCCCGCCCCCGTCCCCCTGCTCCACCATCGCCGACTTGCGCGCGGAGAACAGGTGCCGGTGCGGCCCCTTCATCCCGATGCGCCACACGCCCGCGGCCGGCAAGCCCACCAGCTTCAGCCGCGTCTTCTCCAACACGCTCACGGAGCCCTCGGGCCCATGCAGCGGGAAGAGACTCACGTCGCCGTGGAGCTCGCCTCCGTCGAAGGTCAGGTACAGATGGCCGAGGTCCTCGGGAAAGGGGACGCCACACTCCGTCTCCGCCCGCCGGACCTCATCCGCGGACACACCCGATGACGCGGCCTTCGCTGACTTCCGCAGTGCCTCCAACCACTCGTGCATGACCCCTCCACGACACGTCCGATGCCGCCACCTTACGGCGGCTGTGCCCCTCAGCGCAGTGCGCACCTGAAGCTTTTGACGCCCCGCACACGAATGCTCCAGCCCCCCGGCTGACGCCCGGCAGGCCCATCCCGGGACCTATCACGACAACCGCCAACCCGGGCTGCCTCCTTCCACTCCCTCGCAAGCCGGCCCCTCCACCAGCCCGGGACCCTCGCCTCCCCCAGTGCTTCCGCGGCCCCTGGGACGCCCTCCCTCCCCCGGGAAGCCATCCCCTCGGGGCCCCACCCGGCTTGAAGGCCGACGGGCGGACCGTTACCCATGGGGCATGGCACATCCGGTCAGCTACGAGGGAACGGCGGAGAACTTCGACCAGCTCGTCATGCAACCCCAGGGCGAGCTCGTCGTCGTGGACTTCTGGGGCGACGGCTGCCCGAACTGTGAAATCTACGCGGCCGCCGAGCCTGAGCTCCTCTCCGAACTGGAGGGCGCGAGGATGCGCGTGGTGAAGGTGAACGCCTATCAGCACGAGTCCCTGGCCCACCGCTTCGGGCTCTACGGCATCCCCACCTTCCTGCTGTTCCGCGACGGGAAGCTCATCGGGAAGATGAGCCAGTACTACGGGAAGGAGTACTGGCTCGGCGTCGTCCGCGAGAACCTGCCCGCCGCGTGACGAGGCCCCCACCCTTTCACGGTGCCACCCGGGGGAATCGCATAGGGTGGCGCCATGAAGAAGACGCCCAGGAAGCCTCGTCACGCGCCCCAGGTCCACCCGCTCCCGCCTCCCTCCGTGGAGCTGGCGGAGCTGCTCGGACGACTCGCGACAGGTGACGCCGATGCGCGCTGGGAGGCCTCCATGGCGCTCATGAAGGTCGGCGACGACGTCGCGGCCGAGCATGTGGCCCGGCTGCTGCGGACCGCCGACGACGTCCGGGCGCGCGAGGTCTCCGCGTGGCTGTTGTGCAGCCTCGGCGATGGCAAGCCCTCCATCATCGACGCGCTGCTCCAGTCCGTCGAGGACACCTCCGAGAGCATGGACGTGCGAGGCCAGGCCATCGAGGCCCTCGGCTCCCAGCGCACGATGGCGCCGGCCCTGCGTGAGCGCGTGCTGGGCATCCTCGTCGAGCTGCTGGAGCACCCCTCCGCGGAGCTGCGCTTCTGGGCCTGCTTCGCGCTCGGTGCCTTCCGCCACCGCCCCGCCCTCCCCGCGCTGCGCAGGGTGGCCCAGGAGGATGAGCGGGTGAATCCCGGCTGGTGGTACGTCAGCGAGGAAGCGCTCGACGCGATTGCCCAGATCGAGTCACGGGAGTACCCAGACCGTATCCCCGTGCACCAACGTGGCCGCGCCGCCCCCTGACGCACCGTCTCCCCGTACGAGGCGTCGCCACCTCCCGAACGCCTCCACCGACAGCGGGACGGCCTGACGCCTCGCCGCGCCTCTCGCAGCCTCCGGCCCACGTCCTCCACCGAGTGGACCCGTGCCAGGGAACATGGAGCACGGGAGGTTCCCACCCTTCGGGGCAGCGTGGTTGATGCGACGCGCGCCCGTTACGAACATGGAACCTCGCGGTTGGCGGTCCAATCAGGGGGGCAGTGCGCAATGACGAAGCATCGACTGGGGCGAAGGCTCACGCATATCGCTTGTCTGCTGTCGCTGTGGGCGGGGGCCATGGCCTGCGGAGAGGGACACCAGGAGGCGCCGGAAGCAGCCGCGCCGGTGGACGGGCTGGAGACCCGGACCGCGAGGCAGTCCCCGGCGTTCACGGAGGCCCTCTTCTACGACAACTGCCCGGCCGCGTCGGTCGCGCAGGGCCCAACGCTCTATGTGTCGAAGAGCGGCCCGAGGGACCCGTCCAAGCCGCTCGGCTCCGACCTGAACCCCTACAGCACCATCATGGCCGCGGTGAAGGCGGCCCGCCCGGGCAACATCATCCTGGTGCGACAGGGCGACTACAACGAACAGGTCGCCATCACCGCGGCGAAGGGAGCGCGCCCCGGCACCGCCACCGCGCCCATCGTCCTGCGCGGGGAGCAGTCGGGCCAGCCCCGCATCCTCCCGGCCGCCACGAACGTGGGCAGCCTGGTCCAGGTCAGTCAGCCCTACTGGGTCGTCCAGTTCTTCGAGGTGGACGTGCAGGAGCGCCCCTCGTTCGCCGTGCTCTTCGAGAACAACACCCGGTGCTCACAGGTCCTCGACTCCAAGCTGCACGGGGGCCGCGCCGGCGGCGGTGTCATCACCAGCTACGCGGACTTCGTGCTCATCGACGACAATGAAATCTACGACTTCTCCAAGCAGAACACCGACTCGCACGGCGTGGCGATTCGCGGCGTGACGCGGAACGTGTTCATCGTGGAGAACGACATCCACGACGTCTCCGGGGACGCGGTGCAGTGTCAGCCCAACGGCGGCAGGCCCGCCGTCATCCTCGTCGAGCGCAATCGCTTGCATGACACCGGAGAGAACGGGGTCGACGTCAAGGCGTGCGACGACCTGCTCCTGCACGAGAACAAGATCTACAACTTCCCCAACCTCGCGAAGTACCCCTGGCAGGCGAACACCTCCGCCGCGGAGGGTGTGTTGGTGCACGAGGACGCGACGAACGTCCAAATCCTCTACAACGAAATCTGGAACGCGGGCCGGGGCATCTCCATCGGCGGCAACAACGTCATCGACATGCCCGTGAACGTGCAGATTGAAGGCAACCACGTGCACGACATCTATGACTATGCGAAGCGCAACAACGGCCAGG
Organism: Myxococcus sp. AS-1-15; assembly: GCF_020037055.1. NCBI lineage: Bacteria > Pseudomonadati > Myxococcota > Myxococcia > Myxococcales > Myxococcaceae > Myxococcus > Myxococcus sp. AS-1-15. Next base: position 842,757 of record NZ_JAIQDF010000003.1, read on the forward strand.
GCATCCGCATCGTCAAGGCGAGGGGCGTGACGCTGCTGGGGAACATCGTCGAGCGGACGTTCGACGCCGGGCTGCGCCTGGCCGCCGACCCGCCCAACGCCGTGCCGGGGCTGCTGGTCTACAAGAACACCCTGCGGGACATGCGGCTGTTCGTGCGTCTGGGCGCCAGGGCGTACCGGCCCGGCCTGGGCATGGACCTCAATCGCTACGAGGGCGCCTCGGGCGTCTTCACCATCACCGACGAGCTCTGGGAAGGAAGCCACGCCCGCTGGCGCGCGGTGCTCGCGCCGCTCTACCTGGACCAGTTTTCGGAGCGCATCATCCCCGGCTCCCGTCCCAAGGGGATGACGGACGACGAGGGCGTCACGTCGACCTCGGGTGAGTAGTCAGCCCAGGCCGCGCTGATGGAGAGGGCCCACGCCCGCCGCAGGCCTTGCGTGGCGGGAGGCTTCAGCTTCCCGTCCGCTTTGCCTAATCTCGGGTGCTCCTCCAACCCGGAGCACGCTGGTGGCGCGCATCGCATTCGTGGTGATTCCCCCTTTCGCGGACTGGGAGCCGGCGCTGCTGGCCGCGGGAGCGCGGGATGACTTCCGTGACCAGGTCTCCTGGTGGTCACCGGGAGGCCGTCCCGTGCCGTCCATCGGGGGCATGACCATCCAGGTGGATGGCGCGGTCGAGGACTTCTCCCCGGAGAAGGCGGACGCGCTGGTGCTGATTGGCTCCAGCACCTGGATGACGCCTCAGAGTCCGGACCTGACGCCCCTGCTGCGCCGCGCGGTGGAGGCGGGGCTCGTCGTCGCGGGCATCTGCGGCGCAACGCTGGCGCTGGCTCGCGCGGGGCTGCTCGAGGGGCGCGCGCACACGAGCAACGACCTGGAGTTCCTCCAGAAGCATGCCCCGGGCTACCAGGGCGCCGCGCACTATCGCGACGTGCCGCAGGCGGTGAGGGACGGGCGCATCATCACGGCGTCCGGAGCGGCGCCCACCACGTTCGCCACCGAGGTGCTCGGCGCGCTGCACCCCGACGCGGGCCAGGCGATGGTGGACTTCCGCGCGTTCTTCGCTCGCGAGCACCAGACCCCTTGAGGAGCACTCCGCCATGACCATCATCGAGCCCTTGCTGCTCGCCACCGGCGCCCTGGGCGGCCTCACGGGCGCCATCCTGGGCGTGCGCGCCGAGCCCTGGTGGGGCGTCGACGGAGTCCTCGGCGGCGTCATGCGGGGCTTCGGCGGCTTCGTGGGCGGCGCGCTCGCGATGCCCCTCGTCTCGTGTGGGATTCTCTACGTGCTGGGCCTGCTGCTGACGCGCCACGATTCGCGGGGAAAGCCCGAACGCTAGACGGCACATCGGGGAGGGAAGGTGCGTGGAGCCCGTCTTCCACGCAGTCGACGAAGCGCCCCGACGGCCCTTGGCCCGTGCCTCCTGGCGACCTACTCTCCGGACAGCGCCATGGCCCACACCCCCTACCACGTCGACCCGGATGACCCACGTGCTCCACCACAGGAGGTCTGGGACCAGCTGACGCCCGAGGAGCAGGCGCGAATCGTCGACAGCCTCCCGTCCGAGTTCCCCGTCTCCGAGGCCCATCCTCCGGAAGGAGACCCGCACTACGAGGCCAAGGTCCGGGCTCGCGAGGTGCTCGGCGGCTTCTTCTCGCGCGTCGGCCGCAAGGTGTACCTGGCCTGCGAGCTGCCCGTGTACTACCCCGGGGAGAACATGTTCGCCCCGGACGTCATCGCCGTCCTGGACGTGGAGCACCGCGCGCGCATGCGCTGGATGGTGAGCACGGAGAAGAAGGGCGTGGACCTGGCGCTGGAGGTCATGGTCGCGGGCGAGCGACGCAAGGACCTCGAACGCAACGTGGAGCGATATGCGCGCCTGGGCATCCGCGAGTACTTCGTCTTCGACCGGGGCCGCCTGCGACTCAACGGCTGGCGGCTCGAGGCAGGGCGTCGCAGCTACACGCCCATCCTTCCGCAGCACGGGGTCTATCGCTCCGAGGTGCTCGGTCTGGACCTCCAGATAGACGACGAGAGACTGCGCTTCTACTTCGGCGGCGCGCCTCTGCCTGAAGCCCATGAGATGATTTCCCGCCTCGAGCACATGGTCGAGCGCGTGGAGGCCAGCCGGCTCGAGTTGGAGCATCAGCTCGCCGAGGAGATGCGGCGGCGTGAGGAGGAGACCCGGCGGCGCAAGGAGGAGACCCGGCGGCGCGAGGAGGCCACTCGCCTGCAACAGGAGGAGACCCAGCGGCGCGAGGAGGCCACTCGCCTGCAACAGGAGGAGACCCGCCGACGCGAGGAGGCCACTCGCCTGCAACAGGAGGAGACCCAGCGGCGCGAGGACGCCGAACGGCGGCTGGCCGAGGCGCTCGCGGAGCTGGAACAGCTCCGCGGGACTCGCAAGTAGTCCTCGCGAGCCCGCGCGTCTCAGTCCTGATAGCCCCGCGCCTGCAGGCGGAACAGGTGCGCGTAGCGGCCGTCCTTCGCCATCAGCTCGTCGTGGCTGCCCAGCTCGTCCACGCCGCCGTTGTGCAGCACCGCGATCTGGTCCGCCATCCGCACCGTGGAGAACCGGTGCGAAATCACGATGGCGATGCGGTCCGCCGCCAACGCCTGGAACCGCTCGAACAACGCGTGCTCCGCCTCCGCGTCGATGCTCGCCGTCGGCTCGTCCAGAATCAGCACCTCCGCGTCGTCCCGCATGAACGCCCGCGCCACCGCCAGCTTCTGCCACTGCCCCGCCGACAGCTCCTGCCCCTTCTCGAACCACCCGCCCAGCATCGTGTCGTACTGCCCCGGCAACGCCTCGATGACCCCGCTCGCCCCACCCAGTTGCGCCGCCTTCACGATGCGCTCCCGGTCCTCCAACGCCGGCACGTGCCCCAACCCGATGTTCTCCGCCACGTTGAACTGGTAGCGCACGAAGTCCTGGAACACCGCCCCGAAGCGCGAGCGCAAATCCCCCACGTCCATGTCCCGGAGGTCCACGCCCCCATACAGAATGGCCCCCTCCGTCGGCTCGTACAGCCGGAGCAGCAGCTTCACCAACGTGCTCTTCCCCGCCCCGTTCTCCCCCACCAGCGCCAGCTTCTGCCCCGGCCGCAACGTCAACGACACGTGCCTCAACGCCCACGCCTCCTTCCCCGGATAGCGGAAGGACACGTCGCGCAGCTCGATGTCGTTGGTGCGCCCCCGGGGCGGTGACCTGGGCGGCGACACCCGCGCCACCTCGCTGCCCGTCGGTATCTCCAGGTACATGAAGAGGTTGCTCATGAAGAGCGCGTCCTCGTACATGGAGCCCACGCTCGTCAGGATGCCCTGGAACGCCGCCTGCCCCTGACGGAACACCCCCAGGTACAACACCATGTCACCCACGCTGATGGCCCCGTCCGCCGCCCGCCCCGCGACGAACAGGTAGCAGCCGTAGAACGCCGCCAGCGACAACAACCCCAACCCCAACCCCCACCCCATCCGCTTGAAGGCCAGCGCCCGGTCCTCCGCGAAGAACTTGCGGAACAAGTCCCGGTAGCGCCCCAACACCAGGTCCCCCAACCCGAAGAGCTTCACCTCCTTCACGTGGCTGTCCCGCGTGAGGATCCACTCCAGGTAGTTGAGCTTGCGCCCCTCCGGCGCGCGCCACGAGTACAGCCGGAAGCCCGCCATCGCCAGCCGCGCCTCCGCGATGAACGCCGGAATCGACGCCGCCACCAGCACCACCACGCTCCACGGCGACAGCGCAATCAACAGCGCCGCGAACGTGGAGAGCGTTATCGCGTTGCGGACGATGGAGAACGCCTGCATCACCAGCGACAGCGGACGGCTGCTCGCCTCGCGCCGGGCGTTCTGCATCTTGTCGTACGTCTCCGAGTCCTCGAAGTGCCGCAGCTCCAGCTCCAGCGCCTTCTGGAGGATGCGCTCGTTGAGCAGGTTGCCCAGGTTGGCGCGCAGGAGCTCCCGCGTCAGCGTCAGCCCGCGCTCCACCACCCCGGAGCCCAGCATCAGCGCGAACTCCAACCCCACCAGCCCGTAGACGCGCGAGTGCGCCTCGGCCGAGCCCTGCGCCGCCGCCACCACCGCGTCCACAATCAGCTTGCCCACCCAGGCGATGGCCGCCGGCAACACCGCCGCCACCAGCGTCAACAGCCCGAGCACGACGGCGCCCCGGGGGCTGGCCTGCCAGAAGATGCGGAACGTCCCGGGGAGCTGACGGAACAGGCTTCCGGCGCTCTTCAGCCGCTCCTTGAGGGAGCTCTTCGCGGGGAGGGTGGACTCGAGTGGACGGGGAGACACGTCCCCCGTTCATAACGTGCTCGCCCGACATCCGCTCGAAAGAGCCGCCCCTCACCCCACCGCGGGCTGCTCGTGCCGGGACACCAGCACGTCGCACGAGGATTGCGCCAGCACCCGCTCCACCAGCGACGCCTCGTCCCCGGCCCCTCGCGGGCCCGCCACCACCAGCAGGTCCGAGCCCAGCTCGAGCGCGTGCGCCAGGAGCGCCTCGCCCGGCTCCCCGGAGCGCAGCCGGGCCTCCAGCTCGCACCCCGTCTCCCGGTACGGCGCCAGGAAGCGGGCGAGCTCCAGGCGCGCGTCGAGCTCGCGCTCATGGCGCAGCATCACGAAGCGCTCCGGCGGCGCGCCCCGGGCCCGCAGCGCCGCCTCCTCCTCGCGCGTGTCCACCACGTGCAGCACCGCCACCGGCGTCAGGGGACACAGCCGCATCGTCAGCTCCAGCGCCCGCCGGGACTCACGCGTGAAGTCCACCGCGACCAGGGGAGTCTCGTACGGCCTCGCCGGATGGGGCAGCACCGCCAGCATCGACGTGTCCAGCTGGCGCAGCGCGCGCCGCACCATCGAGCCCTCTCCCAGCGACCTGCCCGGCGTCAGCACCCGCTCGCCGCCCAGCACCACCAGCTGGGCGCCCTGCTCGCGCGCCACCGCCGCGACCGCGTCCAGCGTGTCGCCCTGGCGCAGCTCCTCGCGCACCGTCACGTCCGACCGGTGGCGCAGCCTCCGACACGCCGCGTGCACGGCCTTGCGCAGACAGCCGCCTCCCAGCACCACGCCTCCGGGCGAGCCCTCCAACACCGGCCCCGCGTGCAGCAGCGTGAAGGTGGCGCCCAGGCCCAGGGGCAACCGCAGCGCCCGGGCCAGGGCGAGCTCGGAGCGCAGCGAGAAGTCCGTCGCCACCACCAGGCGTGTCAGCCCCCTGGGACCCCGGAAGGTCCCCGGCTGCAGCAACGGGATATCCAAACGGGTCAGCACATGCTGCCTCATCACGAGACCCTCCTTTCAATGGCCTTGCTGCTCCAGCGTCGGCGCCGTGGGGGCGTGATTCGCCATCCCATGCGCCCGACAGGGACCTGTCCGCGAGCCGTTGCCCGCCGGTCCGCCGCGCCTCGCGGCCCAGGCCCCGTGAGGCCCTCACCTCGAAGATTCAGGCGGCCGCGCCGGGATGCCACCCTCGCCCCGGGGACGCCGTGTGCACGAGCGGGCGGAGGAGCCCTTCGGTCCTCGCGTGTGGCGGCCCACGTCACACGACTGGCGGCCAGCGTCACACGACTCGTCCTCGAGTGAGGGTGGAGCACGACTCCCGTCCCGCGGGGCCGTGCGGAGTGGGGGCGGACGGCCGCCTCACACCGTGGGGTGTCCCCCTGAAAAAACTCCAGGCGCGCCGCATCCGTATCCCTCACGGGAGTTCCACGCGCGCATTCCTGCCTGGAGATTGGCGCGCTTGGCACGTTCGCGGAGCAACAGAGCGTCTTCAGCGGGCCGCGCGGGAAGCGGCCGGAGCTTTGCAGAAGGGCTCCGACGACAGCGCGGTGGGTGGTGGCGGGACGGACGGGAAGCTGAAGAAGGGGGAGGACCAATGCGCGGCGTCATCACCGGAAGAGAGGTGGTCACCAATCTGGGTCTCATCTACCGAGAGTTCGGCGCGGGCTGTGTGCTGCGCTGCTTGTGGGTGATGCTCAGCGGGAAGACCACGACGTTCCTCGAGGTGGCGTGTCCGCCCGAGGTGAAGCGCTAGCCACGGCGACGGGCCGCGAGGAGAGCCTCCCCGCGACCCGGCCGTGTGCTGGTTTGCTCGTCGCCGAGAATCAGAACTCGTCGCGGCGCGGCTTGTCGTCGTCCACCGCGTCCCGGACGGCGCGCTTGGCGTCCTCCAGCTTCTCCTTGGCGTGGCCCTTGGCCGTGTCGACCTTGCCCTCCGCTTCCAGCGAACGGTCGCCGGTGGCCGCGCCCACGGTCTCCTTGATCTTGCCCTTGGCCTTGTCGATCAACTCACCCATGTCACTCTCCTGTGGCTGTGAGCTCGTGAGAGCCGTTGTGGAGTGAGTGTGGGCATGGCCCTGGAGTCGTGCAGGAGGGCCAGGCCGCTCGCCTGCTCGGGTGGCGGGGGCCGGCCCCTTCCAGAAGCAGTCCCGCAATTCAAGGAAAATACCCAGACATTCAGGCGAGCGAAGCGCGGCCACGGACTTGCGGAGGTCCGGTGGCCCCAGTGGAATGGGGGGAGCCCGAGACGCTCCCTGGTTGGAATCCTTCCCCCCTGCTGAAACGGGACATTGACGCAAGGCGCGCTGCCCCGCACGCTGAAGTCACTGCCACCCCGGAGTCACTGCTTCCCGATGTCCACTCCTCCGCTTCCGACCCCTGGCGCGCTGTTCCGGCGGATGTACCTGTTGCGCTCCCTCATCACGACGGTGGCCTTCTGCCCGGCCCTGTACGTGGACATGCAATTGCTGTCACTGGAGGGGCCGAAGGCGACGCGCATCCTGCTGGGAGTCATCACGCCGCTGGTGCTGGGGCTGTGCGCGGTGGCGCAGCCGATGGTGGTGTTGCCGTGGCTCCTGAAGCGGGCCATGGCGACGCAAGGGCGGCTGCGGGTGGAGCGGTTGATCCGCATCCCGTCGCAGCTGGCGTTCGGCGAGTCGATGGTGTCGTGGTTCATCGGCGGGGTGCTGTTCAACGGGGGCGTGGCGTTCCTGTTGGACCGGCCGATGTCGGTGGTGCCGGTGGGCGTGGCGGTGTCGATGAGCGCGGGGCTGTTCAGCAGCCCGCTGCTGTACATGCTCTATGAGCAGGTGCTGATGCCCACGGTGCTGGACGCCTACCAGAAGGCGCCCAGCGCGCGGCCCGCCGGAGAGGGCTTCGCGCCCCGACAGCTGTGGCTGCTGCCCGCCACCGTCGTCTCCGCGCTGCTGGTCACGTGTCTGACGAGCGTCGTGACGCTGAACCTGCGCATCGAGCGGGAGCTGGGGGCGCTGGCGAAGGACATCGAGTCGAAGGGCCAGGCCGCGTCGGCGGCGCAGGTGCGCGCCACGGTGGCGCCGCTGCAGAAGGACCTGGTGCTGCCGGTCGTCATGTTCGGCGGCTACGCGGCGCTGGGCTCCATCCTCACGGCGGCGTGGGCGGCGCGGCGGCTGGCCAAGGGCTCGCGCGCGGTGGGCGCGTCGCTGGAGGCGCTGGTGGAGGGCCGCGCGGCGCCGCCGCGGTGGGTGTCCACGGACGAGCTGGGCGACCTGGCCGCGACCACATGGCAGCTGTACCAGCGGCTGCAGGAGCTGCCGCGCTCGCTGCGCACGTCTGCGGGGGACCTGGCGCAGGCGGGCACGCGGCTGTCGGAGGCGAGCAACCAGCAGAACCAGACGCTGTCGCGGCAGGCGGCGGCGCTGCACCAGGCGCGCGCCACGGCGCAGGAGATCCAGCAGGCGTCGCACGTGGCGGCCTCTCGCGCCACCAGCATCCTCCAGGTGGCCGAGCGCGCCGCCGCGGTGGGCCGGCTGGGCGAGGAGTCGCTGCAGGGCACCGAGAAGGGCCTCGCGTCCATCCGCGACATCGCCGACGGGCTGCACGGGCAGATGCAGGACCTGGAGCAGCGCGCGCGGGAGGTCGGCCGCGTGTCGGAGGTGGTGAAGGCGCTGGCGGACCAGTCGCACATGCTGGCCATCAACGCGGCCATCGAGGCCACGCGCGCGGGTGAGCACGGCAAGGGCTTCGGCGTGGTGGCGCGGCAGATGCGCGAGCTGGCGGACCAGTCCGTCCAGGCGACCAACCAGGTGCGCGGGCTGTTGGAGACGATGGCCTCGGCGGCCACCCAGGCCACGGAGATGACGGACCGGAGCGCGGCGGGGGTGGAGACGGCGCTGGCGCCGCTTCGCACCAGCGGCGAGCGGCTGCGCGAATTGGCCACGCTGTCGCGCGAGTCCGCGTCCGCGGTGCGGCAGATCGCCGAGGCCGTGGCCCAGCAGCACCAGGGCGTGGACCAGCTGTTCGCCGCGGTGCGCGAGCTGGATGAGCTGACCACGGACACGCTGCGCCACCTGGACACCACGCAGCAGGCGGCCGTCGCCGTCACCCACGCCACCGGACAGGTGTCGCAGCTGGCCCAGCGCTACGTCTGAGCGAGCGCGGCCTCCTCGGGGGACACGGGCGGCTCGGGTTCGAGTCGCCCGTCGGGCCCCAGCACCGGGGCGCGGAGCAGCACCACCAGCCGGCCCACGAGCAGGCCCAGGCGGCCGAGGCGCTCGCGGGGCTCGGGGCCGTCCTGCTCGAAGCTCGCCGCGTCCAGGTACGCAAGCTGGACCTCGGCCCTCGACTGGAGCGCGCCCACGCGGGTCTCCAGCGAGGTGAGCCTTCCGAGCAGGGCGTCGAGGAACTCCGTGGCCTGTCGGAGCGTCGCCGCGCAGGCGTCCAGCTGACGCACGCGGGCCTCGTCGGTGTCCTCCACGGTGCTCGCCGAGGCCCATGGCGCCGCGGCCTCGAACAGGGAGACCCCATCGACGACCACCGGGGCCGCGTCCTCCTGCAGCCAGCCTCGCTCCATCCACGTGAGCACGGGCTCCCAGCCGGGGGGCACGGGCGCGCCCGCGCCCAAGAGGGGCCATGCCCGGCGCGCGGCGCGGGAGACGGGCTCGGAGGGCAGCGCCTCCAGGGCCGCGAGGGCCTCGGGCGGGAGCACGTCCTCCCGCTTCGCGTGCTCCCAGCGCTCCAGTCGCGCGAGCAGTCCTCGCAGGGGCTCGACGACCTCCGCTCGGGCACGGGCCTGACGCTCACCGTAGGAGGCGAGGCCCGTGCGCACGCGCAGCCGGGCGGACTTGAGCGCGCCGAGCGCGGCGGCGTGTCGCTCACGGGCCTGGGCGAGCGCGGGGGACTCGACGACGCGGCCCTGGTCCCAGACCTTCTTCGCACCGAGCCCCAGCGCCGTCAGCACCAGGCCTCCCACCGCGAATGGGATGAAGAACGGCATGGGAGACAGCTTCGCATCCGTGGGGCCTCGTTGCGAGCCGGGCCCCCTTGGCCTGCATGGCTGGAGAGGAGGCGCGGCCGGAGTGACGCGGCGCAGTGCCGCGTCAGCCTGCGCGCGCCTGGGGCGCCGACCGCGCCTCATCCTCCAGCGGCGGCACGTACGGCCAGCCCGGCAGCGGCCCCTTGCCCGTCTCGCGCGTCAGGTAGTCCGCCGCGATGTTCGCGCTCTCCATGATGGTGAGCAGTCCGCTGCCCGGGTGCGTGCCTCCGCCCACCCAATACAACCCCTCCACGTCCGGACTCTTCACCCGCGGCCGCAGCGGGCCCAATTGCATCCACGTGTGCGAGAGATTGAAGACCGCGCCCCGGAACACGTTGAACTCGTCCCGCCACGTCTGGGCCGTGAAGTAGCGCTCCGCGCGGATGTGCTGACGCACGCCCTTGAGCCCCACCTTCTCCAGCATCGCCGGGATGCGCTCGCGCAGCGTCGCCTCCGTCTTCGCCCAGTCCACCGGCCGCGCCGTGTTCGGCGTGGGCACCAGCACGTAGAGCGTCGAGTGTCCCTCCGGCGCCCCCTTCGGGTCCGTCACCGACGCGTTGCACACGTAGAAGGGCGGGTCGTCCACGTCCAGCTCCCGGTCCTCCAGCGCGTCCCGGTCCGTGCGCCGCGCCGACTCCGAGAGGTAGATGAGGTGGTGCGGCAAATCGTCGTAGCGCGTGTCCAGGCCGTAGTACGCCATGAACGTGCTGCACGAATACTTCGCCTTCTCCAGCGCCGCGTCCGTCAGCCGCGAGCCCTCACGCGCCTCGGCCGACAAGAGCTTCGTCGCCGCGTAGGGCAAATCCGCGTTCAGCACCACCGCGTCCGCCTCCAGCACCTCGCCGCCCTCCAGCTCCACGCCCGCCACGCGCCCTGCCTCCACGCGCACGCGCTTGACGGGCGCGCCCATCCGGAACGTGGCGCCCAGGTCCTGCGCGCACCGCATCATCCCGCGCGCCAGCTCCCGGAAGCCGCCGTCCACGTGCCACACCCCGAAGGCCAGCTCGATGAAGGGAATCACGCTGAACACCGACGAGCACGTCGTCGGGTGCAGGCCCAGGTACTTCGACGGGTACGCCAGCGCGTACGTCAGCCGGTCGTCGTGGAAGAACGAGTCCAGGTGCTTGTAGAGCGTCTGCCAGGGCTTGAAGCGCAGCGTGGAGGCCAGCCGCCAGGGGGCGTAGTAGGCGAGGCTGCCCGCGTGCGTGCAGATGAACTTCTCGTACGCGATGCCGTACTTGTCCTTCCCCTCGGCGAGCCAGCGCCTGAGGCCCTCCACCTGCTGGGGACCGAAGCGCGCCACCTCCGCCTCCATCCGCGCGGGGTCCCGGCTGGTGTCCAGCTGGGAGCCATCCCAGAAGTGCAGCCGCGTGTTGACGTCCAGCGGGACCAGCTTCACGTAGTCCGCCAGCCGACGTCCGGAGCGCTCGAAGATGCGCTCCAGCACCCCCGGGAGTTGGAGGATGGAGGGCCCCGTGTCGAGTGTGTACTCGCCTTGGGCTCCGAGCGTCAGCCCCTTCATCCGCCCTCCGGGCACCGGGTCCTTCTCCACCACGGTGACGCGAAAGCCCTGCCCGGCCAGGTTGATGGCGGCGGACAGCCCGCCCGGTCCTGCTCCCACGACGATGACGTGACGCACCATGGCTCCTAGAATGCCCCGAGCGAGCAGCCGTTGCAGTGTCGCTCACGCGGACGGATGGACGGGGATTGTGTTTCAGGCCCGGGCGTTTCTCCTGGAGGACACTCGTGTCGACCTCCCTCGCCTCCCACGTGCGCCGCAACGCGGCCGCCCTCCTCGCCCTGCTGATGGGGCTGCTCGTCACGGCGGGGGCGACCACGTACATCCGGCGGGGGGTGAGCCTGCGCAGGCAGCAGCTCTTCGATGACGCCACCGCGGACGGCTCCGTGGCCCTCCAGCAGCGCCTGGACGTCTACCAGGCCATGCTCCTGGGCACGCGCGGCGTCTTCACCGGCAGCGAGGCGGTGGAGCGGCGCGAGTTCCGCGCGTACACTGAGAGCCTGGAGGTGCGCCAGCGCTACCCCGGCATCCAGGCCGTCGGCCTGGCGCGGTGGCTGAGCCGGGACGAGCTGGCGCGGCACGAGGCCCGGATGCGCCAGGAGGGCTTCCCCCAGTACCGGGTGTGGCCCGAGGACGCGCGCGAGCACCACGCCGTCGTCGACCTGGTGGAGCCGTTCGACGTGAACAACCTCCGGGTGCTCGGGTTCGACATCATGTCCGAGCCGGCGCGCAGGGCGGCGCTGGAGCGCGCGATGCGAAGCGGCCTGCCCGCGGCCACCGGCAAGGTGCAGCTGGTCTCCGAGCCCGTGGACCAGGTGGCCCAGGCGGGCTTCGTCATCTACGTCCCGCTCTACGCGGGGATGGTGGAGCCCACCACGCCCCAGGCCCGCGGCGAGCGGCTGGAGGGGTTCGTCTTCGGCGCCTTCCGCATGAAGGACTTCGTGGAGGGCCTGCGCTTCCAGGGCTTCCAGTCCACCATCGACCTGACCATCTACGACGGCGCCACCGTGAGCGAGCCGGCGCGGCTCTACACCTCGCACCCCGGCGCGCCGGACGCGGGGGGGCTCCGGCAGCAGCTCACCGTGCAGGTGGCCGGGGTGCCGTGGACGTTGGTGTTCACCACCCGCGAGGCCTTCATGAGGGGCACGCGCTCCAGCCATCCCTTCACGGTGGCGGGCGGCGGCCTGCTGATGTCGCTGCTGCTCTTCCTCGTCACCCGCGCGCAGGTGAACGCGCGCGCCCTGGCGGAGCAGGCCAGCGCCGAGCATCGACGGCTGGCCGATGAGGCCCAGGCCGCGGTGCGCGTGCGCGACGAGTTCCTCAGCGTGGCCGCGCACGAGCTGCGCACGCCGCTCACCTCGCTCAAGCTCCAGCTGCAGCTGCTCTTCCGGCAGCTGAGGCAGCCGGGGCCGCTGGACGCGGAGCGGCTGGAGCGCGGAGTGGAGACGTGCGAGCGGCAGACCACCCGACTCACCAAGCTGGTGGACAGCCTGCTGGACGTGGCGCGCCTGTCGAGCGGGCGGATGGAGCTGCAGCTGGAGGACGTGGAGCTGGGGGAGCTGGTGCGGGAGCTGGCGCGTCGCTTCGAGGCGGAGGCCCAGGCCGCGGGTGTGCGGCTGGAGGTGGACGCGCCCGAGCCGATGACGGGCCGGTGGGACCGGCTGCGCCTGGAGCAGGTCCTCACCAACCTGATGTCCAACGCGCTCAAGTACGGGCACGGCGCGCCGGTGGACGTGCGCGTGCGCGGCGACGCGGAGCTGGCGCGCGTGGAGGTGCAAGACAGGGGCATCGGCATCGCCCCCGAGGACGCCGCGCGCGTCTTCGACCGCTTCGAGCGCGCGGTGTCCAGCCGGCACTACGGCGGGCTGGGGTTGGGCTTGTTCATCACCCGCCAGCTCGTGGAGGCCCATGGGGGCCGCATCCTCCTGGAGAGCCGCCCGGGCGAGGGCTCCACCTTCATCGTCCACCTGCCTCGCGCCGGGCCGCCCCTCATGGACACCCCTTGAGGTCAGCTCACTCGTAGGTCGGCAGGCACTTGTTCTGCCAGACGCAGTGCCGGGCTCCCGACGAGGCCTGGTTGCACGTCGCCTGCGTCTTGTACTGCGCGCAGAAACACTCCCAGGCATTGCCAGTACAGAGCCCCTGCTCCGTCTGTGCGGGGGACTCGGGCTGCGGCTCGGCTTCGACTCCTCCACCGCACGCGGACAGCCCCAGCAGCGAAACCAACACGACAAAGCGACGCATGGTGTGTACTCCGGCGCAAGGAGGGTGGCCCACCCTCGGAGGGGAACTCGACCTTGCCCCACGGTTGTCTGGACTGTCTAGTTCGACTCCAGGACACACGTGGGCGCCGGGTGGCGCATGAATCGTGAGCGCCAGGCCCACGCCTTCGCGCCGTATGCAGTCAGCGGCGATGGATACCCAGACACGAGGAGGCAAACCATGGGTGCATTGGATGGACGAATCGCGGTCATCACGGGCGGGGCCACGGGCATCGGGCTGGCCATCGCCGAGCGCTTCGCGAGCGAGGGCGCGGAGGTGGTCATCGCCGGCCGGCGTCAGGGGCGGCTGGACGAGGCGGTGGCGCGGATTGGCCATGGCGCGCGCGGCGTGGTGACGGATGTGGGAGACGAGGCCCAGGTGGTGCGGCTGATGGAGTCGGTGCCCCGGGTGGACCTGCTGGTGACGTGCGCGGGCGGCGCGGTGTTCGGGCCGGTGGAGACGGTGCCGATGAGCGCCTGGGAGGCGCTGTTCAAGGACCGCTTCTTCGGACAGCTCTCCGCGGTGCGTCACGCGGTGCCGAAGATGCGGGAAGGGGGCGCCATCCTGTTGTGCTCGGGCATCGCCGGGCACGCGGCGCTGGCGAACTACGCGGGCGGGGCGGGGCTGTGTGGCGGCATCAACGCCATGGGGCGCTCGCTCGCGGTGGAGCTGGCGCCCCGGGGCCTCCGGGTGAACGTGCTGTCACCCGGGCTCACGAAGGACACGGCCATCGACTGGGGCGTGCCGGTGACGCAGGTGGGGGCGTTCCTGGACACGCTCGCCGCCCACGTCCCGATGAAGCGCGCGGGCGCTCCCCGGGACATGGCCGACGCGGCGTTCTTCCTGGCGACGTGTGCCTATGCCACCGGCATGGTGCTGGACGTCGACGGTGGCTGGACGGCGGTGTGAGGCATTACCAGGCGTAGTCCTCGGGCGCGGGTTTGTGGCCCGGGAAGATTTCGTCCAGCCGGGCCAGCGTCTTCTCATCGAGCTTCACGTCGAGCGCGCGCAGGGCGGCGTCGAGCTGGCCCGCCACGCGCGGTCCGATGATGGGCGCGGTGACGGCGGGCTGGTGCAAAAGCCACGCGAGCGCGACGTCTCCGGGCTCGTGGCCCAGCTCGGCGGCGAGGGCTTCGTAGCGTTCGATCTTCTCCTGGTTCTTCTGGAGGGCCTCTCGCGCGCGGCCCTCCAGGCGGCGCTTGCCCTCGCGCTCCTTCTTGAGCACGCCGCCGAGCAGGCCGCCGTGGAGGGGGGACCAGGGCAGCACGCCCAGGCCGTAGTGGCGGGCGGCGGGGAGCACTTCGAGTTCCACGGTGCGCGCCAGCAGGTTGTAGAGGGATTGCTCGCTGATGAGGCCCAGGAAGTCGCGCCGTGTGGCGGCGGCCTGGGCCTGGGCGATGTGCCAGCCGGCGAAGTTGCTGCTGCCGACGTAGAGCACCTTGCCCTGGGTGACGGCGACCTCGAGGGCCTGCCAGATCTCCTCCCACGGGGTGGCGCGGTCGACGTGGTGGAACTGGTAGAGGTCGATGTAGTCGGTGCGCAGGCGCTTGAGGCTGGCGTCGAGGGCGCGGCGGATGTTGAGGGCGGACAGCTTGCCCTCGTTGGGCCAGTCGCCCATGGGGCCGTAGACCTTGGTGGCGAGCACGGTGCGCTCGCGGCGCCGTCCGCCCTGGGCGAACCAGTTGCCGATGACCTGCTCGGTGCGGCCCTTGTTGTCGCCGAAGCCGTAGACGTTGGCGGTGTCGAAGAAGTTGATGCCGCGCTCCAGCGCGGTGTCCATGATGGCGTGGGACTCGGGCTCCTCGGTGTTCCAGCCGAAGTTCATCGTGCCCAGACACAGCCGACTGACGGAGAGCCCCGAGCGACCCAGGTTCGTGTACTGCATGGCGACTCCTTCGCGGCCGAGGGACTCCAGCGCGCCACGGCGGTCCGGCCCAGGCCGCCAGGCGCCGCGTACAGTGACGAGTCACCGGGGCCGAGTCGAGCGTCCTGGACGGACTTCGGGGGGTTGTCGTGCGCAGGCGACACAAGTCAGCGCGCCCCTCCTCTTCGTTTCACCGCGACGTGGGGAACCGAAGGCGGTCAAGCAGGCGGAGGCACGCAGCGCCTCCAGGAGTCCTCGTGAGGGGTGGCCAGGGAGTCAGGCGCCCGCGGACGATGGCGACCGCTTCGTCGGTACTTATCGTTGGTCCGTCGTTGGAGCGCGCTTCGAGCCACTTCATTCCGGGAGCCACCCCATGAAAGCCGTCGTGCTGAAGGCCTATGGAGATGCGGACAACCTCGTCGTGACGGAGATGCCCGAGCCGAAGGTGGGCCCGGGAGACGTGAAGGTGCGCGTCATCGCCGCGAGCATCAACCCGGTCGACTGGAAGATTCGTCGAGGCGACATGAAGGAAGTGATGCCGGTGACGTTCCCCGCCATCCTCGGACGGGACGTCTCGGGAGAGGTCGTCGAGGTGGGGCAGGGCGTGAAGGGCTTCATGAAGGGCGACCGGGTGATGGGCGTGGTGTCCTCGGGCTATGCGGAGACGGTGGTCGCCCCCGAGGAGGTCTGGGCCCGGGTGCCGGACTCGCTGGAGCTGAAGGACGCGGCCGCGCTGCCGCTGGTGACCCTGACGGGCGTGCAGTTGATCGAGGAGCAGATGAAGCCGGCCCAAGGCGACACGGTGCTCGTCACCGGCGCGGTGGGGGCGGTGGGACGCGCGGCCCTGTTCGCGGCGAAGGCGCGGGGGGCGAAGGTCTGGGCGGGCGTACGGGCCACGCAGGTGGAGGAGGCCCGGAAGCTCGGCGTGGACGGGGTGGTCGCGCTGGAGGATGCGAGCGACATCGCGAAGCTGCCGACGCTGGACGCCGTGGCGGACACGGTGGGCGGCAAGGCCGTGGCGGCGGTGTTGGACAAGGTGAAGCGCGGCGGGCGGGTGTGCAGCGTGGTGGGGGAGCCGAAGGGGGCGAAGGAGAAGGGCCTCCAGGTGAGCAGCTTCTTCTCGCACCCGGATGGACGCCGGCTCGCGCAGCTGGGAGAGAGCGTGGCCAAGGGCGAGTTGACCATCCCGATTGGCAAGACGTTCAAGCTGGATGAGGCGAAGGACGCCCAGAAGCACGCGGAGAAGGGCGGCACTGGCAAGGTGCTGCTCGTCAACTGAGCTCTCGGCTCGGTCGCGGAGGAGTCCCCGGACGTGAGCCCGGGGACTCCTCGTCGAGCCCCTTGGATGCGTCGCTTCAGAGCAGGTCCACGTCCGTCAGCGCGGAGACGATTCGCAGACAGGCGCGCAGGGAGGGGCCCGGTGGCGTGGGGCCTCTCGCGATGGCGAGCTCCACGTGTCGTGCGTGTCCGGCGATGGAGCGATAGACGGCGCCCTCGCGCGTGAAGGTGCGCACGGACTCCGGCAACAGGGCGCAGCCGAGCCCCGCTGCGACCAGGCTGACGATGGTGAACCACTCCCCCGCCTCCGCCACGAAGGTCGGCGCGAAGCCCGCCTCCAGGCACATCCCCGTCACCGCGTCATGCAGCGAGGGCGCCGTGTCCCGCGGAAAGCCGATGAACGGTTCGTCGGCGAGCTGCTCCAGGGGCACTCGCGTCTTGCGTGCCAGTCGATGCCCCGAGGGCAGCACGACGACGAGCGGCTCGCGACGGAGCGTGTCGATGCGCACTCCCGACGCCGTCACGGGGCCTCGCACGAAGGCCACGTCGAGCCCTCCCAGTCGCACCTCCTCCAACAACGTCGTGCTGTCCGCCTCACGCAACATCAGGTGGACCTCCGGGTGCGCGGCGCGCAGTCGACGGAGCACCTCGGGCACGAGCGAGAACGAGGCCGGACTCAGGAAGCCGACGCGCAGCAACGTCTGCTGCCCCGCCGCCGTGCGCTGCGCGGCCTCCGTCGCATGGGAGAGGTGCACGAGCACGCGCCGCCCCGCGTCCAACAGGGCCTGTCCCGCGGGGGTCAGCTCCACGCGCCGTCGGTCCCGGCGCAGCAACTGGCAGCCGAGCTCCTCCTCCAGCCGGCGAATCTGCTGACTGAGCGCCGGCTGCGCGAGGTGGAGCCGCTCGGCGGCCTTGCGGAAGTGCAGCGTCTCCGCGACCGCGATGAAACAACTGAGGCGACGGGTGTCGAGGGGCGGTGATTTCACTGCGTTATCACAGGGTGGTTTTTCCGTATTGGACGCCGCTTCGAACGCCGGGTCTAGAGTCCCCCATGTCCTCGCGCTTCTTCGTCCTCGTGACGGGGCTGTTCCTCGGATTCACCGCCCATGCCTCGGCCCCGGAGGCCGTCCCCCGCTTCGAGCCGACGCCCTGCCCTGCCACCGTCGCGTCCGACGAGGCCATCGACTGCGGCCTGCTCGTCGTCCCGGAGAACCGACAGAAGGCGGACAGCCGACTCATCAAGCTTCCCGCGATGCGCCTGCGCAGCCGCGCCCAGAAGCCGGCCCCGGATCCCCTGCTCTTCATGCCCGGCGGGCCCGGTGTCAGCGCCGTCTCCAACGTGCGTTCCGGCAAGCGCAACCCGCTGCTCGATGAGCGCGACTTCCTGGTCCTGGAGCCTCGTGGCGGGAAGCTGGCGCAGCCCGCGCTCGAGTGCCCGGGCATCAACGCGCTCAAGGGGGAGATTGCCGCGGGCCGGCTGCGGGGCCAGAAGGCGCAGGACGCGCTGACGAAGGAGGCCGGGCGCTGCCGCGCGAAGTGGGCCTCCGAGGGCGTGGACCTGGATGGCTACACGACGGCCGCCACGGCGGATGACATCGACGCGCTCCGGCAGGTGCTCGGGTACAAGACGCTGAACCTGCAGGGCCTCTCGTACGGCACGCGGCTGATGCTCACGGTGGCGCGCCGGCACCCGGGGACGGTGCGCTCGCTCATCCTCGATTCGGTGCTGCCGCCCGAGGTGAACTTCGACGAGGTGTCCGCCGCGAACTTCCAGCGCGTGCTCAACGGGGTGTTCGATGGCTGCGCCCTCGACCGGGAGTGTGGCGCCGCCCACCCGGAGCTGCGCAAGCGCTTCGCCCAGCTCGTCGCGGCGGCGGACCGGAAGCCGCTGGTGCTGGTGCTGAATCCATCGAAGACAGAGGGCAAGCCGGTGGAGGTCCGGGGCGCGGAGGTCGTCCGGGCCATCGACGCGGCACTGCACGACCCGAAGCGCATCCCGCTGGTGCCTCGCATCATCTCGCGAGCGGCGGCGGGGGATTACTCGGAGCTGACGCCGCTGGTGGAGGACAGCCTGGGGCCCTCGACGATGACGTGGGGCTTGAGGCTGTCGGTCTGGTGCTCGGAGGAGCTTCCTTTCGAGGACACCCAGCGCATCGCCGCGCAGCGGGCGCCCTCAGTGGGGCTCGGGGGGGTGGACCAGGGCACGGCGTCGGTGGAGACCTGCCGCGCCTGGAACGTGGCGCGCGCTCCGGCCGAGGAGAACACGCCGGTGACGAGCGACGTCCCCACGCTGGTGTTCGCCGGCGAGTTCGACCCGGACACGCCTCCGGATTGGGGGCGACAGCTGCTCGAGTCGATGCCTCACGCGCGCTACGTCGAGATGCCGGGACAGAGCCACGGCGCGTCCTTCAATCGCTGCGGCGGAGAAATCACGCTCGCCTTCTTGCGTGCCCCCGAAGCGCCCCTGCCCCTGGACTGCGTGACGAAGCTGCGCGGCGCGGACTTCGGCCAGAGCGCCGCTGTCGCGCCCCCCTGAGCGCGGGGGCCTACGTCGACAGGCCCGCCCTGGGCCGCATCAGCCGCGCGCCCAGGGACACCACGGCCCACCACACCAGGCCCCAGAAGAGCGCGAGCAACAGCCACCCCTCCAACGACGGCGGCGCCCAGCCTCCCGACTCGCCAGGTCCGTACACACGCAATCCCAGGCCACTCAACAACATCAACGGCAGATAGACCGAGCCCGCCACCACCGGCCCCAAGGCCTCGACCGGGAACACCGTCACGAGGAGCTGCACCCCCAGGAGCGCGCCCCAGACCACCCATCGCAGTCGCATGGCCTCCCAGCCTCCGGTGACACGTCTCCTGGGTCAAGGCGCGCCTCCGCATGCACGCACCGCGTCGTGGACCGCCTCGTCCGCGTGCATTTCACCTCCCGCTCGCGCTCCGTTTCGGGTGGAATCCGCGCCCCATCCCGGAGGCCGCACCATGTCGTCGACCGCATCGCCCCTCGCCGCGCCCGAAGCCTGGAACCTCGTCGCCCCCGAGTACGTGCGCGAGCTGCTCCCGGTGTTCGAGCACTTCGCGAAGGACGCGCTGACCCGCGTGGCCGCCCCCTCCGGCGCCCACGTCCTGGATGTCGCCGCCGGGCCCG
Organism: Myxococcus sp. AS-1-15; assembly: GCF_020037055.1. Classification (NCBI taxonomy): domain Bacteria; kingdom Pseudomonadati; phylum Myxococcota; class Myxococcia; order Myxococcales; family Myxococcaceae; genus Myxococcus; species Myxococcus sp. AS-1-15. Next base: position 862,117 of record NZ_JAIQDF010000003.1, read on the forward strand.
GCACCCTCGCCCTGCTCGCCGCCCGTCAGGGCCTGCGCGTCACCGCCATCGACTTCGCCCCCAAGATGCTCGCCGCCCTGCGTGAGCGCGCCACCTCCGCCGGGCTCGACATCGACGCGCAGGTCGGCGACGGCATGGCCCTGGAGCTGTCCGAGCAGACCTTCGACGCCGCCTTCTCCCTCTTCGGCCTCATGTTCTTCCCCGACCGCCCCCGGGGCTTCCGCGAGCTGTACCGCGTGCTGCGCCCCGGCGGCCGCGCCGTCGTCTCCAGCTGGCGCCCCATGGAGCACTCCCCCGCCATGAACCTGGTCTACCAGCGCTTCGCCGAACAGCTGCCCGGCCAGGGCGCTCCCCGCGGCGGCGTCATGCCCCTGTCCGACCCCGACACCTGCCAGCAGGAGATGGGCGCCGCCGGCTTCGACGACGTCCACGTCCACCAGGTCTCCGTCCCCGCCCACTACCCCTCCACCGCCGCCATGGTCGACGCCATGATGCGCGCCGCCGCCCCCGTCGCCCTCGCCCGCCGCGCCCTGGGCGCGCAATGGCCAGACATCGAGAAGACTGTCGTGGACAAGGTCACCCAGGACCTGGGGCCCGGCGCACAGGTCGTCCAGTTCAATGCCTACCTCACCGTCGGCATCCGTCAACCGACCCCGTCTTCCAATATCAGACACCCCTCCACTCCCAAGGGTTGAGCAGCCGACAGTCCGACAGCTTTTCGGCGGGGGCCTCCGTACGCCTGCCGGATTCTGGCTTTTCCTCTCTTCGGAACACTTGCACTGCCATTGCAACTTCCGGAGACAGCGTGGGGACCTACCGGATCGTCAAGAAGCTCGCCGCGGGAGGCATGGCCGAGGTCTATCTCGGCAAGGTGGTGGGCGCGGAGGGCTTCGAGAAGCCTGTCGCCGTCAAGCGCATCCTGCCGTCGTTCGTGCAGGACACGTCCTTCGTGGAGCTGTTCCTGCGCGAGGCCAAGCTGGCCGTCACGCTGCAGCACGGCAATGTCTTGCAGGTGCTGGACCTGGGCACGAGCGCGGGCCAGTACTACATGGTGATGGAGTTCGTGGACGGGGAGAACCTGAGCGCGCTCATCAAGGCGGCGCGCAAGCGACAGGTGCCCCTGGGCCTGCGCGAAATCTGCTTCATCGCCCAGCAGGTCGCCGACGGGCTCGCGTATGCCCATGGGCGCACGGACCCGTCCGGCGCGCCGCTCGACATCGTCCACCGCGACATCAACCCCGCCAACGTCATGGTGGCCAGCAACGGCGGCGTGAAGCTGGCCGACTTCGGCATCGCCAAGGTGGCCGACGAGGAGCGGCAGGAGACGCAGGCCGGCATCCTCAAGGGGAAGATCAACTACCTCTCCCCCGAGCAGGTGCACGGGCGCCCCGTGAACCAGCGCAGCGACATCTTCCTGTTGGGTCTGCTGCTCTACGAGATGCTCGCGGGCAAGCGGCTCTTCGAGGGCAGCACGCCGCAAATCATCCACGCGCTGGGCAGCTTCGACGAGCGCGCCCTGGAGCCGCTGCCGGGCGTGCCCGCGCCGCTGTGGGATTTGCTCCTGCGCGCGCTGGCGGCCAACCCGGACGCGCGCTGCCCCGCCGCCCGCGAGTTCTCCGAGGGCATCCAGAGCTTCCTCTTCGACCACCGGCTGCGCGTGGGCGCCGCCGACATCGCCAGCCTCTTCGCCCGCGCGCTCCCCGAGTGGCGCTCGCCGCTGGCGGACCTGGCCGGCGCGCCGGGCGAGGAGATCCGCCTGGTGGACGAGGACCTCGCGCGCATGCGGACGCCCGCGCCTTTGCCGCCCCGGGAGGCGCGCCGCCCCGGGGCCGCCACGCTCGCGCCGCCCACGCTGCGTCCGGTGACGCCGCCACCCTCGGGCCCCCAGGCCACGTCCGTGGTCCGGCAGCCCGTGCAGGGCGCCGAGCCGGCCACGCGCCTGGGCTCGCCTCCGCTGCTCGGCACCCGCGTTGTGCGGGCGCGACAGCAATTGGGCGCCATCCTGCTGACGCGCGGCATGGTGACGCCGCACATCCTGAACGAGGCGCTCACGATTCAGAGGAAGCACGGCGGCAGGCTGGGCCAGGTGCTCGTCCACGAGCGCTGGCTGGAGCCCGACAACCTGGTGCTCGCGCTGTCCGAGCAGTTCGGGCTGCCGCACATCACCGAGCAGCAGCTGATGACGATGCCGGTGCCGGAGGAGCTCTTGCGCCTGGTGCCGCGCGAGCTGTGCGACCGGCTGTGCGCCCTGCCCGTCGGGCTCAAGGGCCGCGAGCTGCTCTGCGCGGTGCTGGACCCGCGCGACGTGGAGGTCACCAACAACCTGAAGTTCAAGGCGGGCGTCGTGTCGGTGCAGGGGCTGTTCGCCTCCGAGCAGGCCATCCGCAAGGCCATCCTCCGCTTCTATGACAACGAGATACCGAAGGTGCGGGACCGCTCGCCCATCGAGCTGGAGGAGCCGGCCGAGGCGAAGGAGCGCGACACCCGCGTGCTCCAGTTCGCGGAGCAGTTCACCGGACGCCGGGTGCTCGACGGACAGACGCTGGAGGGCCCCAAGCCCGCGCCCGTAGAGCCCGTCAGCCGCGCCACGCCCGTGAAGAGCGACGTGCGCGCGCGCATGGTGCTGGTGGTGGCCGAGCCCTCCGAGCCGCGCGAGGCCGCGGTGAAGCTGCTCCTGTCCCAGGGGCTCGCGGCGGCCACCAGCCCGGCGGCGGACGCGGCTCGCGCGCTGGCGCTCGGGGGCTATGACCTGGTGCTGGTGCTCGAGGACACAGTCGCGGAGCCGGGAGCCCTGGCGCAGAAGCTGCGCGCCGCGCACCCCAAGGTCGAGGTGCGGCTGTTGCCCTCGTACAGCGCGGCGCTGACAGGCGAGGGCGGCCCGCTGGCGAAGCTGGGCGAGGTCCAGTCCCGACTGCTCGACGGCGTGCTGTCGATGCTGGGGGGCAGCGGGACGCTGGCGCCCGCCCTGACGAAGCTGGCGCGGCGGCTGGCGACGCGGATGGGCGCGGGGCGCGTGGAGGAGGTCCTGGTCACCACCGCGGCCAGCGCGCTGGCCCTGGCCGCGCGGCTGGAGGAGCCGCGTCGCTTCGCCCTGCCCTCGCGCGCCCGGGCGCTCGCGCTCGTGGGCAGCACCACGCCCGAGGTGAACGAGCTGCTCGTCTCCGTACTGCCGGAGGGCGAGGACCGCACGCCGCCCGCGAGCCGCACCGCCGGCGCCCTGCTGTGCGCGGCGCGCTTCGTCCAGGAGGTCCAGAGCCCCCAGGCTCCGCCGGCGCGCGCGGCCCAGGCGCTCCAGGCGCTGCGTCAGGACCCACGACTCCCCGCGCCCGCGCTGGAGGCGCTCACCGCGGAGCTGGAGTCCACCGCGCAGACGGACAAGGCGGCGCTCCGCGTCGTGGTGGCGGAGACGGACGGCACCAACGCGCTGACGCTCCAGATCCGCCTGATGGCGGAGGGCATGGCCGCGGTGCGCGCGCGGACCCGGGCGGAGGTGGAGAAGGCGCTGGGCGCCGGAGCACACGCGGCGGTGCTCGCGGACCCGCTGCCGGACGGAGACCTCCACTCGCTGCTCCAGGCGCTGCGCAAGGCGCCTGCCACCGAGGACCTGCCCGTCTTCCTCATCGTCGACAAGGACGACCCCGTCGTCTTCACCGCGGGCCTGGAGGCCGGCGCCGACGACGTCATCGTGCGCTCGGCCAGCCCCGAGGTGCTCATCGCCAAGCTGCGCCGGAGCATCCAGCAGCGTCAGGGCTCGAGGCGCGGAGCGAAGAGCGCGCCGTGAGCGCGGGGGCGGAACGGACCCGTCGAGCGCTGTTCAACACAACACAGGCATGCGCGGTGACGCATGCGGGCAATGCGGGAGTCCTCGGCATCATGCCCTCGAGTCCTTCCACAAGGAGCCGCGCATGATGCTGAAGCCCGCCTCGGGGTTCGTGTTGGCGTTGACCGTCGCCGTGGGAATGGTCGTCACCACCCTCTCGCAGGAGGAGCGACCTGGGGACGAACGGCCACCGGCCTCCACCGCATGTGAGGCCGCGCGCCAGCAGCGGCTCATGTCGGGCGCCCAGGACGTGGAGCCGTCGCTCCTGGTCCAGGAGCCCTCGGGTGCGCTCGGCTACTGTTCGTGGGATTGCTCGTCCTGCGCCACCACCGCGGAGTGCAGGGCCCGCAACGCGGGCAGTTGCTACAACATCTGTCCGTGAGCGACGAGGACCGCCCGGCGCTCCATCGTGAGCACCGGGCGGACACCTCCCGCACGAAGACGGCTCAGCCGCAGGTGCTGGAGTACTCGGTCACCGCGAACGACGTGCGGCGGCCACCGATGTACGCCGTCTCGTAGCAGGAGCAGCTCATGTAGCCGACCCACTTCGTCAGCGTCGCGTCGGAGTAGTAATCAATCCAGTAGGACTGGTTTCCGCAGAAGGGCAGCGCGTCCTCGCGCGTGTCGAGCTCCGCCTGCGTCTCCTCCAGCGGCTCCGCGCCGCCACAGCCCACCATGAAGCCCGCCGCCATCAGCAACGCACCCAGGATGTTCCTGCTCCGCACGTGTGTATCCTCCACCGGGGCTGTCTTCCGCCCCGGTGGCGATACCCTAACACCACCCAGCAAAACGAGACATCATCGACAAACTGAGTCATCCAGGACTCTTGTGCGCGAGTGTCTCACGGAGCCCTGAGACACCGCGGCCGCGTTCAGCCGGCTGCGCGGCGCAGGGCGTCCAGGTCCAGCTTCTTCATCTTGAACAGGGCCTGTGTCACCCGGGCGCCCTTCTCGGGGGACGAGCTGGCCAGCAGCTGGGGCAGCTCGGTTGGCACCACCTGCCACGACACGCCGAAGCGGTCCTTGAGCCAACCACACTGCTGGGCCTTCTCGTCGCCGCCCTCGGACAGGCGGGACCAGTAGTGGTCCACCTCCGCCTGGGTCTCGCAGTTGACGATGAGCGACATCGCCTCGGTGAACTTGTAGTGGGGCCCGCCGTTGAGCGCGAGCAGCTCCTGGCCGTCGAGCGAGAAGAGGAGGGTCATCACCGCGCCGGGCGGCTGACCGCTCGGTCCCGCGCTCTGCTCGGTGTACTTCGTGCGCGTGATGACGCGGGAGTTGGGGAAGACGGACGTGTAGAGCGCGACGGCGGCCTCCGTCTGCTCGTGGCTCTGGAACCAGAGGCACTGGGTGATGCGCTGGAGCTTCTGGGACATGGCGGGTTCCCTCCGTGGGGTGTGTGAAGGCAAAGCTGCACAGACTCGAAGCGGGCGGCCCGGCGGTGCGACCCGGGGGCCCTCGCGCGGACGACGGGTCGCCCGTCCGCACGGGCGGGAGGAGAGCCTGGGGCCGCGGCGCCCCTCCCGTGAGACAGGCTAGGGGACGACGTTCACCGTGGCCATCGCCGTGCCCACGGTGCCCACCTCGTCCTGGAACAACTCCAGGCCCACGGTGTGAGTCCCTCGGGCGCTCGACGGGATGTGCTTCGTCATCGTGAAGGTGAAGTCACCGCCCGGCGGGAGGTTCACTCCCCAGTCGGAGAACTCCGTGTCCCAGCCCGTGGTGTCGTTGTTCCAGAAGTCGTACCAGACCCAATGGCACGACGCCGCGTCGTGGTTCGCCACGTGGACGGTCCACGTCACCTGCGAGCCGGGCGCCGCCGTCACTGTCGTCGGCGAGAGCGTCAGCGTGGGCGCGGCCGTCACGCAGGGCGCGAGGACGTCGAGGGTGGCGGTGCCGCGCACGGTGTGGCCGGAGCGGGTGACGTCCACGCCCGTGGTGTACGTTCCCGGCGCCATCGAATACGGCGTGTAGAGCTGCAGCGTCAGGGAGACGGAGCCGGACGCGGCGATGGTGCGCTGCGGGGAGAGCGGGTCCGCGCTCCAGCCCGTGGGGATGATGGACGCGAGCTGGAAGGTGCTGGGGCCACAGGCCGGGCTGTCGCGGTTGACGATGAACAGCTCCACCTCCGGGCGCGCGCCCGGGTAGACGGTCGGCTCGAACGGCGTCACCTCGATCTCAGGCGCCGCGCGGACACAGGAGCCCTGACGGTACTGGACCTCCACGGTGAGCCCGGCGGGGGTCGCGGACACCACGCGCAGCGACAGGTTGCTGTACGGGTCCTCCCAGGTGATGCCCGGCAGCAGCGCCGGGTCGCTCCAGGACGCCGTCCCCGGCGTGAAGTCCAGCAGGTGCGTCCCATCGCGCGTGTCCCCGTCCTGATAGTGGACCAGCGCGCCGCCGAACACCTGCGCGGGCAGCGTCGGCTCGTAGCCACCCGTCGGCTGGCGGTACTCCAGCCACAGCCACGCGCCGTTGCCCTGTCCCCGGCGCACCTTGAGGGCCTTCACCCCGGTGGAGGACACCACCGGCGCGAGCGTGAAGGTGCCGCCCACGCCGTCCACCTGCGTCACCGAGGTCGAGGCCAACCAGCCGATGCGCGCCTTGTGCGGCGCCGCGTAGTGCCCCAGGTTCCAGCGGCCCATGGTCGAGAACATGTCCCCGTACTCGTCCAGCGTGCCGAGCTCGTTCAACAGTCCCAGCGGCTCCGCGCCGAAGTCGCGCGACTGCGAGTGGTTGAGCGACAGGTTGTGCCCGGCCTCGTGGGTGATGAGGTGCACGGCGCGGTCATAGGTGTCCATGGACTCCGCGACCAGCCACGCGGTGGACGCCGTCACGGTGCCCGACGGCGTCGGCACCTGTCCACACGACAGCGTGGCGAGCCCTCCGTAGAAACAGCCCGCGAGCGGACGCGGGTGGATGACGAAGATGCGGTCATACGCGGTGAAGTCCACGTCGTCGCCCACCGCGGCAATCGCCGCGTCCCGCATCTCGTTCGTCTCCGAGCACGAGTACGCGCGGTCCAGGGTGTACCAACCCACCACGGCGCCCGTCGTCGTGGTGCGCCCCTCGGAGACCTCGCTCCAGTAGCCCGCGAGCGAGCGGCGCGTGGTGGAGAAGAACGCATCTTCCACCCTGGACAACGGAAGCGACGGCGTGGGTTGCCCCGGGAACTCCGCGAGGATGACCAGGGTGCGCTGCACACCCGTGACCCCACAGGCCGGGGTGACGCTCGCGGAGCGGTGCTCCGGGTCCAGCTCCACCGCGTGCGCCACGAGGGCGCCGTCCGAGTCACGGCCTCGCAGCCTCACCCGCTGCCCGCTCACCAGCCCCTGGGGCGCGGTGTCCGCGAACACCACCGGGCGACGCTCGCGGCCGGCCACGAGGAAGTACTCCTGATACGCGTGCTCGAGCGAGGGCGAGTCCACCACCCGGACCTCCAGCTCGCCCTCCCATGCCTGCTCGCGGGACACCGGCTCCGGCGCCTCCGGGACGGGCTCCTGCGTGCCACAGGCCATGAAACCCACGGCCGCCACCATGCTCCACCACGTACGGGACATCTGCCCTCCGACGAGCGGCGCCTCCGGACGGCCATCGCCCGAGGAGCGCCGCCACGCGCCTTGTGCCCGCGCCCGCGCACACTGACAACCACCAAGACACCGCGGCGCCATGAGTCACGGCCGACCGGGCAGTCCTGCTCGGGCGGAGCCTCGTGAAACATCCCTTCGCCACGGACATGTCACGTCGTCCCTGGGATGCACTAGCATCCGGGTTTCCCTTTCAAAGGAGTCACCGATGAAGTCGCATCTGCTGGTTCTCGTGGCGGGAGTGTCGCTGGGGTTCTTCGCCGCGTGTGGCACCACCGAGGCCGCCCCGGAGACGACGGAGACGACCGTGTCCGCGATGGGCGACCCGTGTCCGTGCGGCTCCGCCGGAGGCGGCGCGTGTCTGCCGTGCACCTATCTCTGCGGCGACAACTCCTGCGACAGCGCCAACGGCGAGAGCGCCTCCAACTGCCCCGAGGACTGCGTCGCGGCTCCGGTGTGCGGCGACGGCATCTGCAACGGGAGCGAGACGTGGGTGACGTGCCCGCAGGACTGCACCGCCCCGAGCACCTGGTGCGGCGATGGCATCTGCAACGGCGGTGAGTGGGCGGGGAGCTGCCCGGCCGACTGCGCCGCGTCGTGCGGTGACGGCTTGTGCCAGGGCAACGAGGCCACGTGGTGCTACGTGGACTGCGTGCCCGGCTGCCAGCAGGACCCGTCCACCTGCCCGCAGGTCCCGGAAGGGTGAGCTGAGGTGAAGGCCCCACCGCGCCCGTCCAGCCGTGTCGGGCGCGGTGGCGTCGTCTCTTCCGGGCCTACTTCTTCTTGAGCGTCCCGTGCGGGTCGATGACGAACTTGCGCGCCACGCCCGCGTCGAACTCCTGGTAGCCCCGGGGCGCGTCATCCAATGAGATGACGGTGGCGTTGACCACCTTCGCGATGTTCAGCCGGCCGTGGAGGATGGCCTGCATGAGCTGGCGGTTGTAGCGCAGCACCGGCGTCTGCCCCGTGTAGAAGCGGTGGGACTTGGCCCAGCCCAGACCGAAGCGCATGCGCAGGTTGCCCTGGCGCGCCGACTCGTCCTTGGAGCCCGGGTCCTCGGTGACGTAGAGGCCGGGGATGCCGATGGCCCCCGCCGCGCGGGTGATGGCCATCAGTGAGTTGAGCACCGTGGCGGGCGCCTCCGACGAGGCCTGCGCGCCATGGCCGTGCGCCTCGAAGCCCACCGCGTCGATGGACGCGTCCACCTCCGGCTCCTTGATGACGGCGGCGATGAGGTCCTCCAGCTTGTCGCTCTTCTTCAGGTCGATGGGCACGAAGCCCACCGACTTCGCGTGCGCGAGCCGGTCCGCGTTCATGTCGCCCACCATCACCACCGCCGCGCCCAGCACCTGCGCCGAGGCCGCCGCCGCGAGCCCCACCGGCCCCGCGCCCGCGACGTACACCGTGGAGCCCACGCCGACGCCCGCCGTGACGGCGCCGTGGAAGCCCGTGGGCAGGATGTCCGAGAGCATCGTCAAATCGAGGATCTTCTCCAGCGCCTGCGCCTTGTCGGGGAACCGGATGAGGTTGAAGTCCGCGTAGGGGACCATGACGTACTCGGCCTGTCCGCCCACCCAGCCGCCCATGTCCACGTAGCCGTAGGCGCCGCCAGCGCGCCCCTTGTTCACGTTGAGGCACACGCCCGTCTGCTGCTCGCGGCACGTGCGGCAGCGGCCACAGGCGACGTTGAAGGGCACCGTGACGAGGTCGCCCACGGAGAGGTACTCGACGTCCTTGCCCTTCTCGACGATCTCCCCGGTGATTTCATGCCCGAGCACCAGCCCCTTGGGCGCCGTGGTGCGCCCGCGCACCATGTGCTGGTCCGAGCCGCAGATGTTGGTGGTGACCACCTTGAGGATGACGCCGTGCTCGATGGACTTCCCTTCCGGGTTGACCATCTTGGGATAGTCAATGGAGCGGACTTCCACTTTGCCGGGACCGAGATAGACGACGCCGCGATTGCTGGCCATGAGCGGACTCCTCCGAGGCGGCCCGGCCATCCGCCGCGCCGCGTGCAGGTCCGGGTAACGCTGGGGACGCGCGCCCCCGCACGCACGGCGGAGGCGGCCTGGCGGAAGAGGCCCTCGCCGTCTCGGCCGCTGCCAGCCTTTGAGAAGTTCGCAAAGACAGACGCATCCGCCGTCACGACAATGAAACGCTCCCGTTGCACTCCCGAGAGAGAAACTCCCTTCTTCTCATCCTGTGAAGAAGGTGAGTCATCGCTCATCCCGCCATGTCTTATCTCGCGGATAAAACATCTTACCGAGTCAACGATGACATCCGTGGAAGTGCCAACAAGACGACAGTACAAGCCCTGGCACTCAACGAGGGGTGAGCATGTCCAAGGCGCGTCAGAAGCAACCATTCCAGCTGCCTGAGTTCTACGTGCCGTGGCCGGCGCGGCTGAACCCGAGCCTGGAAGCCGCCCGCGTGCACACCAAGGCGTGGTCCTACCAGATGGGCATCCTGGGGCCGCCGAGGGATGGGACGGACCGGGAGGTCTGGTCCGAGCGCCGCTTCGATGGCATGGACTACGCGCTGCTCTGCGCGTACACGCACCCCGAGGCGCCGGGGCCGGTGCTGGACCTGGTCACGGACTG